>CAZDXV010000001.1:0-131918 GCA_964509645.1 uncultured Candidatus Saccharibacteria bacterium
GAATAGGGCCTTTGACTGTAGCTTGTTTGCTGGAGAATTTAGTGGAATTGAATAGGAAATGAAGGCCTTTTTTCTGTTGGATAATAAAAGCCCTGGACTGTAATAGCTCCAGAGCTTTGGGTTGGTAGACATCCTTCTCCTCTCACAGGTTAGCGGACGATTCCTTATTTGTTTTTAATAATAGTGCTGTTTGTCAATTAGTCTTTCTGGTGCCGGAGGAGGGACTCGAACCCTCAAGTCCTTGCGGACAATGGATTTTGAATCCATCGCGTATTCCGATTCCGCCACTCCGGCTTTGCCGCTTTATTCTGACACAGATTTCTTAAATTGGCAATCTTTATTGGAGCATTTAACCCGTTTTCCTTTTTCTGTTAATAAAGAGCCGCATTGAGGGCATTTTTCTCCTGTGGGTTTGTCCCATAAGGCAAAGTCGCAATCAGGATATCTGTCGCATCCGTAAAATATCTTTCCTTTTTTTGTTCTTTTTTCCGTTAACTTTCCTTTTTGGCACTTAGGGCAATCGACATCCAAATTGTTTTCTTCCAAGGACTCTGTATATTTACACTCCGGGAAGTTAGAGCAGGCGTAAAACCTGCCGTACTTTCCCAGTTTTTCTATTAAAGGAGATCCGCATTTTGGGCATTTTTTATCTGTTGGTTTTTCTGCTATGTCTTTTTTGGAGACCTCCTCATATTTTTCTTCTAGGTTTTTGTTGAAAGGAGGATAAAATTCTTCTATTGTCTTCTTCCATTTTCTTTCTCCTTCAGCTACCTTATCTAGTTCTTGTTCCATTTTAGCTGTAAATTGAATATCTACTATTTTAGGAAAATGTTCTACTAAAAGATCATTGACAACAAGTCCTATTTCCGTAGGGGAGAGCCTTCCCTTTTCTTTTTCTGCGTAGTTTCTCTGCTGTATTGTAGAGAGTATGGGAGCGTAGGTTGAAGGTCTTCCTATGCCGTTTTCTTCTAGGGTTTTAATTAAGCTGGCCTCTGTATATCTTGGAGGGGGCTGGGTAAAATGCTGGGAGGGAGTAATCTTTATTAGGTCCGGCTTGTCTTTCTCTTTGAGATCTGGGATTTCAGACTCTTTGAAGTTTAGAGGGTAAACCTTTAAAAACCCGTCAAACTTTAATATCTGTCCTGTTGCTCTGAAAGTGTATTCTTTTGCTTTAATATCTGCTTTTTTAGAATCAAAAAGAGCCGGGGACATCTGGGAGGCCATAAATCTTTGCCAGATAAGCTGATAAAGCTTGGCTTGGTCTTTCTCCAGCTTTAATTGTTCTGGAGTTTTTTTTGGAAAAGTAGGCCTTATAGCTTCATGGGCCTCTTGGGCTTTGCCTTTAGCCTTGAATTTTCTGAACTTCCAGTATTTTTCCCCGTAGGTTTCTGTGATGTATTTTTTTGCTGTATTCAAAGATATTTGAGAGAGGTTTAAAGAATCTGTTCTGTGATAACTAATATATCCTTTTTCGTATAATCTCTGGGCTGTGCTCATTGTCTTTCTGGCGGGGAATCTTAACTTGTGCCAGGCGTCCTGCTGAAGAGTACTTGTAGTGAAGGGAGGAAAAGGGTTTCTCTTTGTTTCTTTTGACTCTACCTTTTCTACGGTGTATTCTGCCCCTTCCAAATCCTCTAGTATTTCTTTGGTTTCTTTTTGGGTTTTAATTCCCAGCTTGGGGATGTTTTCATCTTCCTTTTTTATTAATAAAGCTTCAAATTCTTTTTCTTTTTTAAGCAAAGCTGTAATTTTCCAGTATTCCTCCGGTTTGAAAGCTTCAATTTCTCTTTCTCTTTCAGATATTAACCTTACAGCTACCGACTGAACTCTTCCGGCTGACAGTCCTCTGGCTACTTTCTTCCACAAGAAGGGGGAGAGCTTGTATCCTACTATTCTGTCCAAAACTCTTCTTGCTTGCTGGGCATTTACCAAATTCATATCTATTTCTCTCGGACTTTTAAAGGCCTTATCTATAGCTTCTTTTGTTATTTCGTGAAAAACTATTCTTTTTGGATTTTTTAATTCTAAAACTTGAGCTAGGTGCCAGGCTATAGCCTCACCTTCTCTGTCTTCGTCTGTGGCCAAAACAACTTCATCTGCCTTTTCTTTTTTAAGGGAATTGATTACTTTTCTTGATTTTGGGGGAATTACGTATTTTGGCTCAAAATTGTTATCTGTGTCTACTCCCAGCTTGCTTTTAGGAAGATCTCTTACATGCCCAAAAGAGGACTCTACTTTAAAGTCCTTTCCCAAAAACTTTTGAATGGTTTTTTGTTTTGTCGGGCTTTCTACGATTACAAGTTTCATAAGCTTTTGTTATTATATCAGAAAACTTGATTTTTTGTAATATTCCTTTAAAATTCAAAACAGCTACTTAAAAAGAAAGGAGAAAGGTGTGCCGAGTATCGGAAAGACAATAAGGAGCTGGTTCCCAAAAAAAGAAATTTTTATTGGATCGGAAGATATTGAAAAGATCCTTCCTCACAGAGGAAGCAAACTTTTGCTTGATAGGGTGGTTATTTCTCCCAAAGTTTTCCGTGGAGAACTTAGGGTAAGAGATGAACATTGTATTGGGCACGAAGTAGCTCCCGGAACCCCTCTTTTCCGCGGGGTGGATATTTCTGAAATGGCAGCCCAGCTGGCAGGTTTTGTTTGGGGTTATCAGCACCACGATTACAGAGAGATGATGGGAATGCTTAACGGAATTGACAAGGTTAAAGTCAGAAAGCCTGTTTTTGTCGGAGAAACCCTTATTATTGAAATCGATCCCAGCAGGTTAAGGCAGAGGATTCTTGGAGGGCCCGAAAAAGAAACTCTCAGGATTATTCTGATAGCTAGGGATATTTCGGTAAGAGTGAAGAAGGAAAAGAAGGGGAGCATAGGATCTCTGAAAATAGTGATTCTTTCTCCTCAATCTTTTTTGAATTCTCAAGCCTCGTCTTAAGACGAGGCTTTTATTTTTTCCACAGCTTGAGATACCATCTGGCAGTAAAGGTTTAATCCTACTTGGTTTATGCTTCCTGACTGTTCTTTGCCCAGTATGTTTCCGGCTCCCCGTATCTCCAGATCCTTTAGGGCTATTCTGTAGCCGGAGCCCGGCTCCTCCATCTTTTTAAGAAAATTTAATCTTTTTTTAGCTTTATCTGTAATATTTTTGCTGTAAAGGAAATAGGCTTTGGCTTTCTTGTGAGATCTTCCCACTCTTCCTCTTATTTGATAAGCCTGCCCCAACCCCAGCCTTATGCTGTCTGCTACAATTAAAGTATTTACATTGGGAAGGTCTATGCCGTTCTCTATTATAGTGGTGGTTACTAATACGTCAATTTTCTTTTTTTTAAGGTTTTTCATTGTTTTTATTAATTTTTTCTCATTCATTCTTCCATGAACCATAGCTACTCTTGCTTCAGGAACTATTTTTTCTATTGTTTTTTTAGCTTTCTCAATGGTTTCTACTTTATTGTAAAGATAATAAACTTGTCCCCCTCTCTTTAATTCTTCTTTTAAGGCTCTTTTAATTATTTCTTTATTGTAAGGTTTTACAAAAGTTTTAACGGGCTGTCTTCCTTCTGGTGAAGTTTGAATTAAAGAGATGTTTTTTAGGGAAGAAAGAGCCAGGTGCAGGGTTCTGGGAATAGGGGTAGCAGATAAAGAAAGAACATCTATTCCCCCTTTTTCTTTTCTTAATTTTTCTTTCTGTTTTACTCCGAATTTCTGTTCGTCGTCTATTATTAAGAGTCCCTGTCTCTTTTTAAAAAGCAGGGGAGCTATGTCGTCTGACAAAAGGCGGTGGGTTCCTATAATAATATCTATTTTTTCTTCTTCTAACTCTCTTGCTATCTCCTTTTGTTCTTTTTTAGTTTGAAGGCGGCTTAAAAGAGCTATCTTAAAGGGAAGGTTTTTAATTCTTTTTTTGAAGTTTTGATAATGCTGTTCGGCTAAAATGGTAGTGGGGGAGATTAAAGCTGTCAAAAAACCGGACTTAGCCACCTTTATAGCAGCTCTTAGGGCGGTTTCTGTTTTTCCGAATCCTACGTCTCCGCACACTATTCTATCCATAGGAGTTTCCTTTTCTAGGTCTTTTTTAATATCCTCTATAGCTTCTTTTTGGTCAGGAGTTTCCTTGTAAGGGAAGCCGGAAGCCAAATGAAGATCAAAGTCGTCTTCTGCCAAGTAAGGAGTTCTGAGGGATATTTCTCTTTTGGCGTAGATATGAAGGAGATCCCTGGCTATTTTTTCTGCTTCCTCTTTTACTTTTCTTTTTGTTTTTTGCCAGAGGGGAGAACTTAATCTATTCAGTTTTGGTTCTCTGAATCCCACGTAACGGGAAAGCTTTCTTTTTTTATCTAAAGGTATGTACAGCTTGTCGTTTTCTGCGTATTCTAAAACATATTTTTTTTCTGGACTTAGCCCGGTATATTTTCCTACGCCGTGGTCTAAATGAACAAGGTAGTCTCCGGGCTTGAGGTTTTTCAAATCAGAAAAGATCTTTTGAGATTTTAACTTCTTTTTTAAGAGCTTTTTTGATTTTTCTTCTTCGGCTTCTAAGGAAAGTCTTTCTATGCTATCTATTTTGTTTCCCAGAAAGTCTAAACGGACAGCGTGGTTTAAATTAACAGGGAATATTTCTGCTATCCCTCCCTGCACAGAAAACTCTCCGGGATCTGATATTGTCTGTACTTTCTCATATCCCATATCATCTAGCTTTTTTAAAAGATTGGAAAACGGTATCAATTGGTCTTTTTCTATTAAAAGAGTATTGTCTTCAAAAAAAGACTGGGTTTTCCTTGCTTTTTTTATCTCTTCTTTGTTTTCTTCAAACCAAAAGTTCCCCTTTTCTAAAAAATAGGGGGTTACAGAAACAATCAGAATTTCTTCTTCTATTGGCATTGCTGTCTTGCCATTATACTTCAGAGCTCTTTCGTGTTCAAGCTCTATTGAGAATTTCTTGACTCACCTCGTTAAGAGATTTTTCTAGAATTTCTTTTTCTTCTTTGTTGAATTTTTGAAGAACAAATTTTTCTGTGTTTTCAGGTTTTTTCTCGGGACTTATACCTATTCTTATCCTTGTAAAGTTTTTTGTTTTAAGATGGGAGATAATAGACTCAATTCCTTTATGCCCTGCAGAACCTTTTCCTTTTGAAATTTTAATTCTTCCTGTTTTTAGATCTATATCATCGTGTATTATTATAATTTCAGAATAGCTTGTATCGTAGTAATCGGCAGCTTCCCTCACAGCTTCCCCGGATTTATTCATAAAAGTTTGGGGTTTTAGGAGAAGGATGTTATTCTTCTTTGAAATTAAAGAATTAAGCTTTTTAGAAAGCTTAAATTCGGAGAAACCGCTTTCTTTAGCAAAAAGGTTTACGGCTTCAAACCCTATATTATGCCTTGTTCCCTCGTATTTTTTTCCTGGATTTCCCAGTCCTGCGATAATCATTGTTCTATTCTAGCAGTTTTTTCCCGTCTTGACATCTTTTTTAAGAGAGATATTATTAAAAAATGGTTCTTTTAAAAAAGAAAGGAGGGAATTTATGAAAATGCCGGAAGGCCCCTAGCCTGAAGCTTATCGTCAAGAGGGACAAAATAGCAAGAAATCAGAAAGGGGAGAATGGCATGGCTAGCACTTCCTTGCAGGATCAAGCTCTCGGCTCCGTAAAGGAGCTCCTATCAAGGGAGTTTCTTGATCCTAAGAAACAGAGCGATGTAAAAGAAGCAAAAAAGCTTCTGGCAGGAAAGGGGATTCTTCTTCCTCGGAAAGCCGTGAGGAGGCTGATGACCAAAGCCCAAAGAAAGCAGAGGAGAAACAACTCTCCTCCGTCTTTGCGGGACAATGATCCTCCTTGCGTAAGAAGGATTTCCTGAAACACCAGGCCCCACCTTATTTTAGGTGGGGCTTTTTATCACTTGAAAATATTAATTAATTTGCTAGAATATACTATACATTATGGAAGCAAAACAAACCTTTAATAAATTTCTATCCTTTGTTTGGGAGATGGTAAAAATAGTTGCTGTCGCCGCTTTGATAGTTATTCCTATAAGGTATTTTCTTTTTCAGCCTTTTTTAGTAAGGGGGCAGTCAATGGAGCCTAATTTTCGAGACGGAGACTATCTAATTGTTGACGAGCTGTCTTATAGGTTAAGAGAGCCTCAAAGAGGAGAGGTGATAGTTTTTAAATATCCGGAAAACCCCAGCCAAAGATTTATCAAAAGAATAATAGCCTTGCCAGGAGAGATATTAAAGATAGAAGAAGGAAAGATAAAGATTTTTACCAAAGAAGGAGTAAGGGTTTTAGATGAAGAAGATTATCTTCCTAATCTTGAGACGCTTGGCGGTATTGAAATTACTTTAGAGCAAGACGAATATTTTGTTTTGGGAGATAACAGAAACTATTCTTTTGATTCTAGAAGATTCGGGCCCCTAGAAGAAGAAAATATAATAGGAAGAGTTTTTTTGAGGGCTTGGCCCCCTGAAAGTATTAATAAATTTGAAATGCCAAGCTATTGATATGACAAAAAAAACAAAGCTTCAGACTCCCTCGGGAATGCATGATATTCTGCCTAAGGAGTGGGAATACTACAATAAAATATTTGATGTAGTCTCTGGTATAGCTGAGTTTTACGGTTTTGGCAGAATAGAGACTCCTATCTTAGAAAAAGAGGAGCTTTTTTCTAAAGGAGTAGGGCAATCTACAGACATTGTAGAAAAAGAAATGTATACTTTAAAGACAAAAGGAGGCGATTCTCTGGTCATGAGGCCCGAAATGACAGCTCCTATAGCTAGGTCTTACATTGAGCAGGGAATGAAAAGTTGGCCTCAGCCTGTTAAGCTCTGGTATTTCGGTCCTTGTTTTAGGCACGAAAGGCAGCAAGCGGGAAGATACAGACAGTTTTGGCAGTTTGGATTTGAGATTTTAGGAGAGCAGAGCCCTGTTGTAGACGCCCAGATTATACAGATATTCTGGAATATATTGGAGGAACTGAAATTAAAGGACTTGATTGTAGAGATAAACAGCATAGGGGACAGCCAGTGCCGGCCTTACTACAAGAAGCTTCTTAAAAACTATTTTCGTTCTAGAAAGAAATCCTTATGCTCCGATTGTAAAAAAAGATTAAAAGATAATGTTTTGAGAATATTGGATTGTAAGCAGGAAAAGTGTCAGCCCTTAAAAGCTAACGCTCCCCAAGGTTTGGATAATTTGTGCGACGATTGTAAAGACCATTTAAAAAAGGTTCTTGAGTTCTTAGACGAGATAGATCTTCCTTATAGGTTAACTCCTAATCTTGTAAGAGGGTTGGATTATTATACTAAGACGGTTTTTGAAATTTTTTATGAGGAAGAAGGCGGTAAATCTTTAGCCTTGGCAGGGGGAGGAAGATATGACAGGCTGGTCAAGCTTTTGGGAGGGAAAGAAACCCCAGCCTCTGGAGCCGCAGCCGGCATAGAGAGGGTGGTAGAGCTTATGAAAGGAAAAGAAATTAAGATGGCTTCTCCTAAAAAACCCCAAATATTTCTTGCTCAATTAGGAGATCTAGCCAAAAGAAAGAGCTTAAAACTTTCCGAAGAACTTAGAAAATCTAATATAAGAGTTGTGGAGTCTTTTGGGAGAGACTCTTTAAAGTCCCAGCTGAACAGAGCCAACAAGAGCGAGGTTCCCTATACTTTGATTATAGGACAGCAGGAAGCTTTAGAGGATGCTATTTTAATAAGGGATATGGATTCTGGAAAACAGGAAGAGGTAAAACTAGACAAGGTTGTAAAAGAAGTTAAAAAGAAATTAAAAAAGAAAAAATGAGTTGTCTTTTTTGCGATATTGTTAATAAAGAAAAACCGGCCGATATTGTCTTCGAGAATGAGAATATAGTTGTTTTTAAGGATATAAATCCAAAAGCTTCTGTTCATCTTTTAATAGTTCCCAAAAAACACATATCTTCTGTCAAGGAGGTTGAAAAAGAGGACAAGGAGCTTTTGGGGGAGCTGTTTTTAACAGCGAGAAAAGTGGCAGAAGAGAAAAAACTTGAAGGCTACAAGCTCCAAGTTAACGTAGGCAGAAAAGCGGGCCAGCTGGTCGACCATCTACATATACATTTATTAAGCGGTAATAAAGAATAAATTATGCCATTAGAAGTAAAGAAAAAAGAAAAAGAATCATCTCAGTCCTTAATAAGGCGTTTTTCTAAAGGAATAAAAAAGAGCGGTCTTTTGAGAAGAGCTAGAAAGACAAGATACCATGAGAGGAAAAAAAGCGAACAAATGAAAAAGAGGTCAGCTCTAAAAAAAGAAGAGTTAAGGGAAAAATATAGAAAAATGAAAAAACTAGGGAAGATGTAATGGAAAACTTAAAAGAAAAAATACAAGAAGATCTTAAAAAGGCCATAAAGGGAGGTAAAGAGACAGAGCGGCTTGTTTTGAGGGGAGTTTTAGCTTCTTTACAGTTAAAAGAAAAAGAAAAAAGGTATTCTTTCTCTAAAGAGAATCTTTCAGAAGAAGAACTTTCAGAGAAGGCCTCCTTAGCAGATCAAGAAACGATAGAGATCATCTCTTCTGAGATGAAAAAAAGAAGGGAATCTATTGAGGGGTACAAGAAGGGGAATAGGGAAGATTTAGCCAAGCAGGAAGAAATAGAAATGGAGATTTTGAAAAGCTATCTTCCCGAACAGCTTTCAGACGAGGAATTGGAAAAGATAATCAAGGAAGCAGTTGAGAGTGCCGGAGCAGAAACTTTAAAGGACATGGGAAAAGTTATGGCCGAAGTAATGCCCAAGGTAAAAGGAAAAGCGGAAGGACAAAGAGTAAGCTCTGCTGTGAAAGAAATCCTTTCTTAATATGGTTAAAGTAATTAATCTAACAAATTTTTCAGTTGAGGAGGATTCTCTGGTAAAACTTGCAAAAAATATCTTAAAGGAGGAGAATGTAGGAAGGGGGAGCATTGATATTATTTTGGTTGGCAGAGAAGACATAAAAGGAATGAATAAGGACTACAGAAATATAGACAAGGAGACAGACGTTCTTTCTTTCTCCCTAAGAGAAGCTGATAAGAACTTTATAGATCCCTTGAACGAAGATAAGGTAGGAGATGTAGTTATCTGCCCTGATTTTGTAAAAGAAAACAGCAATGATTTTAAAAAAGAATTAAAAAAGGTTTTAATACACGGTATTCTCCATCTTTTGGGATATGACCACGAGAAGAATATAGACGAAGCCCGGATTATGGAGAGAAAAACCAACGAATATCTTAATGGCTAAACCTTATACAATATCAGCTTTAGATATAGGATCTGATTCCATCAAAATCGCTGTCGTCTCTAAAAAACCCGGAGAAAATAAATACAAGGTTTTGAGCTGCAACCAGGCTTCTTCTCTTGGCATAAGAAGGGGAGTCGTGGTTGATGTTCAAAAAGTTTCGGAAACTATTTCTTCTTTGGTTGAGAAGACAGAAAAAGAAAGCGGGATTAAGATAAAAGGGGTTTTGGCCAGCGTAGGAGGCGGCCATATTTTTTCTACAGACTCAAAAGGGCTGGTTTCGGTTTCTCGAGCTGACAATGAAATTTCAGGCGAAGATATAGACAGGGTTGTTCAGGCAGCTCAGACATTTTCTCCTCCCGAAAATCATGAGGTTTTTCAGGTCTTTCCCCGAGAATTTATTGTAGATGGCAAAAACCCCGTTAAAAGAGCGATAGGAATGAGGGGTGTAAGATTGGAAGCTAATGTTTTAGCCCTCTGCGTCTTTACTCCTTATCTTAGAAATTCCACTCAAGCTGTTCTTGATTCTGGCTTGGAAATAGAGCATATGGTTCCTACTCCCCTGGCTACGGCTAGGGCTGTTTTGTCAGAAAGGGAAAAAGAGCTTGGTGTTTGCGTTTTGGACATAGGGGCGGGAACTACAGGAATGGCGGTTTTTGAAGAGGGCGATCTAATCCATACAAAAGTTTTTCCTGTGGGAGCGGGACATATAACCAATGATATTGCTATCTGTCTTAAGACGGATATTGATACGGCTGAGAAAATAAAGCTTGAGTTTGCCGAGTGCAAAAGCTCCAAGAAGAAAATAAAGATTAAAGGAGACGACTCTTTCGAATTCAGCCAAAAAGAGCTTTCGGATATTGTCCAGGCTAGAATCTGTGAAATTTTTGGTTTGGCCAATAAAGAGCTGAAAAAAATATCAAAGAACGGGAAGCTTCCAGCCGGAGTTGTTTTAACGGGAGGAGGATCTGAATTTTTGGGGATTAAGGATATCGCTAAAAAGGAACTAAAGCTTCCTTGTAGAATGGGAAGTATAAATGAAAAGGCTTTTGATTCTGACCCCCGGCTAGTTACTTTATGGGGTTTGATTTTGGAAGGGGTTGAAATGGAAGAAGAGGACGGTGATTCTTCTGGCGCTTGGAATTTCTTTAAGAGCGGATTTAAAAAGGTTTTCAGAATTTTTATACCATGAAGTTTAATACAAAAATAAAAGTAGTCGGAGTAGGAGGATCCGGAGGAAACGCTATTTCTAGAATGGCCAAATGCAAAGTCAGAGGGGTTGATTTGGTTGCTGTTAACGCAGATAAGCAGGACCTTCAAAGATGCAGAGCCCATCAAAAAGTAATAATAGGCAACGAACTTACGAAGGGCTTAGGAGCGGGTATGAATCCTGAAATAGGAAGAAAAGCCGCCGAAGAACAAAGAGAAGAAATTAAAAAAGCCTTGGAAGGAGCTGACATGATTTTTATAACCTGTGGTTTAGGAGGAGGTACGGGATCCGGGGCGGGTCCTGTAGTGGCTGACATAGCCAAAAAAATGGGGGCTTTGACCGTAGCTGTTGTCACAACCCCTTTTTCTTTTGAGGGATCTCACAGAAAAGAGATAGCAGAAAACAGTTTGAGGAGCTTTAAAAAGAAAGTAGATACTTTAATTAAAATATCCAACGACAAGCTTCTTTCTATCTTAGAACCCAAGACCTCCGTTACCGACGCCTTCTGGCTTTGCGACGAAATTTTGAGGCAAGCAGTCCAGGGCATATCGGATTTAATAGTTTTGCCCGGGATAATCAATATTGATTTTGCCGACGTTAAAACAATAATGGAAAATTCAGGAACAGCTCTCTTCGGTATAGGCAAGGCTAAGGGGCCTGAACGGGCTATTGAGGCTGCCAAAAGGGCTGTGAACTCTTCCTTGCTTGATGTTTCCTGTAAAGGAGCTAAGGGGGTGCTTTTTAATGTTTCCGGCGGCAAGGATATCAGCTTATCCGAAGTAGATGAAATAGCAAAAGCCATAACTCAAGAGATTTCTCCTGAGGCCAAGGTAATTTTTGGCGCTATTCAGGATGAAAAACTAAAGAAAGGGGAAATAAAAGTGACTATTATAGCCACCGGGTTCTAGTTTTTAATAATTACCCATAATTAATAGTTTATCCACAGCTTAGCAGGGTTGACCTGCTATTTATTTATAAGATAGAATGGAATAATTTAATCAATATCTTATGGAAAATAAAATTACCAAGGTTAAAAAAAGAAACGGAGAGATAGTAAGATTCGATCAGGAAAAAGTTACTAAAGCTATTTACAAAGCTATTACTTCTACAGGACAGGGCGACGGCGTAAAATCCAAAAAAGTTTCAGCCAAGGTAATTGAAATTTTAAACAGGCGCTTTAAGGAAAAAGAAATACCTCAGGTAGAGCAGATTCAGGATATTGTAGAAGAAATGTTGATTTTAGAGGGCCTTGTTGAAACAGCCAAGGCCTATATTCTTTACAGAGAACAGAGAAGAAGGATTAGGGAATCCAAGGTTTTAGATGAATCGACAGAAAAGATAGACAAATACTTAAAAGAGCTTGACTGGCAGATTTACGAGAATGCCAATATGACTTTTTCTCTCCAGGGTCTGAATCAATACGCAATATCGGATGTTTCCAAAAAATACTGGCTTAACAAGGTTTATCCTGAGAGGATAAGAAAGGCTGCAGCAGAAGAAGATTTTCATATTCACGACCTAAACAGCTTAAGTACTTACTGCTGCGGATGGGATTTGTATGATCTGCTGAAAAAAGGTTTTGGAGGAGTTCCCGGAAAACTGGAATGTCGTCCCCCAAAACATCTTGGAACAGCCCTGGGACAGCTGGTTAACTTCTTTTTTACTTTGCAGGGGGAGTGTTATTCTGAGGATACTCAAGTTCTGACTGAGTCCGGCTGGAAATACTTTTATGAGGTGGACGAAGAAGATAAGGTTTTTACTTTAAACAACGAAAACGACCAGATCGAGCTTCAAAAACCTGTTAAATTTTATAAGTTTGACCACAACGGCCCTCTTTATAATTTCAAATCCAAAAAGCTTGATCTTCTAGTTACTCCAAATCACAATATGGTGGTAGATCAGTATTGTCCTAAACACAAAGGGAGGCTTTATCAAAGAAAATTTGTTAAAGCAAAAGATCTAAATCCCAATATCCATTTTATTCCGAAGAGAGGAAACTGGAAAGGACAAGAGGAAAAAACTCATCGCATTTTTTCGCTAGAAAAAGCTTCTCTTAGCCAAATTAAAATAAGAGAACTGGTGGCTGTAGGCCCCAACTCCGGTGAAGAATTCACTCTTCCTGAAATAGAAATTAGTTATTATAAGAGTTCCGGTCAAAGCTGCGAAGCTGTAAAAGCAGAAGCTAAAAAAATACCAATAGAAGACTGGCTCAAGTTCTTCGGTTTTTGGCTGGCAGAAGGATCTTTATACAAAAGAAAGGGGAGAAGCAAGCTCTATTATGAATATCATGTCAGAATTGCTCAAAACGAAGGGAAAATAGCTGAAGAATTTGAAAAAGTCTTAAAGAGACTGCCCTTCCATTATTCAAAAAAAAGAAAAGAAGGCAAGATTGAATGGGTAATTTCCAGCAAACAGCTTTTCTCATATCTCAAAAGTCTTAAAGGGAGCGGAAATAAGTTTATTCCAGAAGAAATTAAAAAATTGGATAAAAGGTTTTTAGCCATACTTTTTGATTGGATGACGAAAGGAGACGATTATATTGACAACGGAAACGTTGAATTTTCAACAAAGAGCAAGAAGCTGGCAGACGACTTTCAGGAGATAACCCTAAAACTTGGTTTTTCAGCTGACATTTATCAGAGGACAAAAAAGCAGTTTAATTGGTATGATGTCAGTGTTTCTAGAAGCGCCCATTTTAGATTTACAAAAGAGAACATAAAAAAGGTGAGCTATCAGGGCAAAGTTTATTGTTTGGAAGTTCCCAACCACACACTTTATGTTAGAAGAAAAGGGAAGGCCTGCTGGTGCGGCAATTCTGCAGGCGCTCAGGCTGTTTCCAATTTTGACACTCTTTTAGCCCCCTTTGTTCGTTATGACGGCCTAAGCTATCCCCATGTAAAACAGGCTATGCAGGAGTTTTTGTATAATTGTATGGTTCCCACTAGAACAGGATTTCAGACTCCTTTTGTTAACGTAACTCTGGATATTAATCCTCCTTCCTATCTGGCTGATCAGCCAGTTATTATAGGGGGGAAGACTCAGGAGGAGACATATGGTGATTTTCAAGAAGAGATGAATATGATTATAAAGGCTTTTTATGAGGGATTAATGGAGGGAGACGCCAAAGGAAGGCCTTTTAGTGTGGATAGTGATAGTTTATGCCCGATTAAAAACTCTGAAAAGATAAAGCTTGTAAAAATTGGAGAGTATATTGATAATTTAATGAGAAAGAGTAAGCCGATGTATGTTAGGGAAAACAATTGCCAAGTATTAGATGTGAAGGATTTGAATATAAAGTCTTTGGGTTTGAAAGATGGGAAAATAAGCTGGCAAAAAGTTAACTTTTTAGTCCGTCACCCTCTAGATAGTCTTTTAAAAATTGAATCTCAAGGCGGATTTAGCGTCAAGGTTACTCCTTCTCATTCGGTTTTGGTTTTGCGGGACGGCAAAATCAAGAATTTTGAGGCGGGAAGTTTAAAATCCGGTGACCACTTAGTAATGCCTAAAACTTTTCCTCAGGGAGAAAACAAAGTTTTAAAGATTTCATTGGCTGAAGAATTTTTAAAAAGAAAAAAAGGAAAAGGAATTTATATAAGAACCTGCCCGAAAAATGTTTTGGAAAATAATAAAGCATATACGGAGAAAAAAACTAGACCTTGCGATAGTTCTTCTTATAAGGTTTTAGTTTTTCCTTTGTTAGATATTAAAGAAAAGCTAGATGAATTGGATCTTTCGCGAAGCAAATTAAGTCTCAGGGGATCAGCATTTAAAATCCCTAATTGTCTTCCTGTTACAGGGGGCTTAATGGAGTTTTTAGGTTGGTACTGTGCGGAAGGTTCAGCAGAAAAGAACAAAAGGTGTGGAGGAGTAAGCCTTAGTTTTAACTTGAAAAAAGAAAAAAAGCAGGCACAACGTGTAGCTAAATTAGCTGAGAAAATATTTAGAACACCAAGCAAAATTCGGGAGATAAAAAATCGAAATCTAATCGAGGTGCGAATTCATTCAAAATTGGTAAGAAGAATAATCACAGAAATATTTGAAATAAAGAAGGGAAAAGAGCGGAAAGTCCCTCAAGTTATTTTTGAACTTTCTCCCAAAATGAAGAAAATATTCCTTCAGAGTTATTTTAAAGGTGATGCTTGGATAACAAAAGATATTATAGCCACTTCTATTTCCAGAGAATTAATTTATGGAGTTTCAACTCTTTTGAAGCAGTTGAATGTTTTTCATACCTTAGAGGAGTATACCTGGAAAGGAAGGAAAAGATGGAGGGTAAGTATTTGGCAGAACCAAAAGTTAGAAGCAAAAGACTCCCATTCTATTTCTAAAATTCCTATTAAAGAAAGCGGGTTGGGGGGCATAATTGATGAAATTTTAAAAAAGGAGCATTGTTTTCATGATTCTCTTGGACGAAAATATAAAAATTCAAAGAATAGGATTTTTCAGAAATTTGGAGTTTCCCATCAATCCTCTGTCTCTCCAGAAAAAGCAGAGAAAATAATAAAATATGCTAAAAAACTGAAAATTAAAATCCCCTCTGTTTTTGAGGATACTAAAGAACTCTCTTTCTTAAGAGTTAAAAAAATTAAGCAAGTTCCTTCTTCTAATGGAATGGTTTATGATTTTTCTACCGAAAGCGAGAATTTTGTTGCCGATCAACTTCTAGTTCATAATACCTTTCCCATTCCCACAGTTTCTATCACCAGAGACTTTAATTGGAGCAACCCTGCCTTAGAATCTATGTGGGAAGCGACAGCAAAATACGGGGTAAATTACTTTTCTAATTTTGTTAATTCAGATATGAATCCAGAAGATGCTCGCTCAATGTGTTGCAGGCTCAGGTTGGATAACAAGGAATTAATAATGAGAGGAGGGGGATTGTTCGGATCAAATCCTCTTACGGGATCTGTAGGAGTAGTTACAATCAATCTTCCTAGGATGGGCTATCTGTCTAAGACTAAGAAAGAATTTTTCAAAAGATTAAAAGAACTAATGGAGCTTGCTAAAGAAAGCCTGGAGATTAAGAGGAAAGCTCTGGATAACTTTGCGGAAAAAGGTCTTTACCCTTACTCAAGGGTATACCTTGATCCGGTTAAAAAAATAAGGGGATCTTACTTTGGAAACCATTTTTCAACTATAGGATTGATGGGTATGAATGAGGCCCTGAGGAACTTTTTAGCGGAAGATATGACAACTTCCAAAGGAAAGAAATTTGCCTTGGAGGTTTTAGATTTTATGAGAGACAAACTGGTAGATTTTCAAAAAGAAACAGGAAATCTTTATAATTTAGAGGCTACTCCGGCTGAGGGAACTTCTTATCGCCAGGCCAAGATAGATAAAGAGAAGTACCCCGACATTATTACAGCAGGAACTAAAGAAAAGCCCTATTACACCAATTCTTCTCAGCTTCCAGTAGGGTTTACAGATGACGTGTTTGAAGCTTTTAAACTTCAGGATGAGGTTCAGTGCCGATATACAGGAGGTACTGTTTTGCACGGATTTTTAGGAGAAAGAATAAATGATCCTGAAATGGCCAAAGCTCTAGTTAAAAAGATTGCTGAAAAATTCCATCTGCCTTACTTTACTCTTACTCCCACCTTTTCTATTTGCCCTACTCACGGATATATTTCAGGAGAGCATTTTTACTGCCCCAAATGCGCAATTGAGCAGCCCTGCGAAGTTTACTCGAGAATAGTAGGATATATTAGGCCCGTTCAGCAGTGGAATACGGGAAAGAAGCAGGAGTTCAAAGAAAGAAAAGAGTTTAAAGTAAAAGAAGTTTCTAAGAAAAAATCTCAACAGAAGAAAATTCTGTCTTAATGTTTAGAAAAATATTAGTTTTTACTCCGCTTGCCCGCGGAGTTTTTATATGAAAATAGGAGGTCTTCAAAAAAACACTTTAATAGATTATCCGGGTCTGATAGCCTGTACAGTTTTTCTTTCTGGCTGCAACTTAAGATGTCCTTGGTGCTATTCTTCAGAGCTGGTTTTGCCGGAAAAAATAGAAAAACAACCGGAAATATCTAAAAAGGAGTTTTTCTCTTTTTTAAAGGAAAGGAAGGGGCTTTTGGAGGGTGTTGTTGTCTGCGGAGGGGAGCCCACAACAAACAAAGAACTCCCTTCTTTTTTGAGGAGCATAAAAGAAATGGGTTTTAAAACAAAGCTTGACAGCAACGGGACGAATCCAAGTGTTTTAAAAGATTTAATAGATAAGAAGCTACTGGATTATATTGCAATGGATGTAAAGCTTCCAAAAGAAAAATACCAAGAGGTTTTGGGTGTAGATCCTGAAAAAATAGACAAAAGTATTTCTATTTTAAAAGAAGGCAAAGTAGATTATGAGTTCAGAACAACTGTTGTTCCGGGCGTGCTTAAAAAAGAAGATGTTGTTGGAATCGCTCAATGGATAAAAAGAGCTAAAAAATATTATATCCAAAACTTTAGGGCGGAAAAAACAATTGATCCTTCTTTTGAAGAAATAGAACCTTATTCTACGGAGTATTTAAAAGCCATAGAAGATATTGTCTGCCCTTGGTTCGAACTGTGCCAGATTCGTGACTAAATCAAAAACTCTTTTTTATCTTTCTTTAGCTTTTATTTTGGGATTGTTTTTGTCTTTGAAGTTCAATTTTCCTTTTGTGGTTTTTCTTCCTTTGCCCTTTTTGTTTTTTAAAAAACCCTCTTTGGCTATTATTGTTCTTTTTTTGCTTTTAGGCCTTTGGCGGGGATCTTTTGATTATCATCAGGAAATAGAAAAATACCAAGGAAAAGAGGCGCTTTTAAAGGGCAGAATATCCAAAGAGCCCGATGTAAGAGAAAATAATACAAAACTTGAAATAGAGACAGAGCAAGGAAAAGTTTTAGCTACAGTTTCTAAGTTTTCAGATTACAGCTTTGGAGATAAAGTGGAGTTTAGGGGAAAGATTTTAGCTCCTCCTGTTTTTGAAAGTTTTAATTACAAAGATTACTTGAAAAAGGATGGTATTTCTTCTGTTGTTTATTATCCCGATATAAAACTGCTGGAAAAAGGATCTTCTTTTTACAATAAGATCCTTTCTTTGAAAGAAAGAATGAGAAACGTTCTTTACGACAATCTTTCTCCTCCTCACAGCTTCGTGCTTGGAGCCATGGTTTTAGGAGATAAATCAAGAATGCCAGATTATTTAAAGGAAAAACTGAACAGATCAGGCCTTAGGCATATTACGGCAGTATCCGGGTTTCATATAGTGGTTTTATCGGGTATTCTAATGTCTTTTCTTCTGGCCTTAGGCTTTTGGCGGGGCCAGGCATTTTATCTTTCTTTTGCGGTTATGTTTCTTTTTGTAGTTTTTGTGGGATTTCATGCTTCAGCTGTAAGAGCGGGTTTAATGGCAGCAGCTTTTTTATTAGCAGAGAAGCTGGGAAGAAAGGGATCTGGGTCAAGGATCTTAGTTTTTATTGCGGCTTTAATGCTTCTTTTTAATCCTTTTTTACTTTTGTATGACGCCGGATTTCAGCTTTCTTTTCTGGCTGTTCTGGGAATTATTTTTTTCAACTCCTTTTTCAAGGATTTATTTTCTTTTCTCCCTTCCTTTTTTAAGGAGATTACGGCTGTGACTTTTTCAGCTCAGGTTTTCACTTTGCCTCTTTTGATTTACCAGTTCGGAACCTTTTCTTTAGCCACTCCTCTTTCCAACCTTTTTGTTCTTCCTATAGTTTATTGGATTATGATTTTGGGGTTTGTTTTTCTTTTTTTGGGTTTACTTTCCTCTTCTTTGGCTTTTATCCTTTCTTTTCCTTGTTTTATTCTCTTGTCCTATCTTTCTTTCGTGGCAGATATTTTTTCTCGCTTCTTTTTTTCCGGTCTTAAGATCCATTGGATATGGCTTTTGGCTTTTTATCTTTTTCTTTTCTTTCTCGCCTTTATTTTGAGAAAAAAGAAATTAAGCTTTCTGAGATATTAAATTTAAGATATAATATATGAATATGAAGAAAAAAGCTTGGGTAGTGGGCGTTAATATGGGTTACGGACATCAAAGAACGGTTCATCCATTAAGGGATATAGCTTACGAAGGGAAAATTTTAAACGCCAACGACTATCCTAAAATTCCAAAAAAAGACAAGAGAATCTGGGTTAATACTAGAAGATTTTATGAGTTTGTTTCCAGATTAAAAGATCTTCCTTTAATAGGGAACTTTCTTTTTTCGCTTTATGACAAGCTTCAGAAAATACCCGAGTTCTATCCTAGAAGAGATCTTTCCAAGCCCATTTTAAGCATTAAGAAGATTTTTTCTACTATCGAAAAGGGATGGGGGAGAGATTTTATTGAAAGACTAAAAAAGCGCCCTCTACCCTTTGTATCCTCATTTTTTGTATCTTCTTTTATGGCAGAGGAGTTTAACTATCCAAAAAATATTTATTGTATAATATGCGATGCTGATGTTTCTAGGAGCTGGGTTTCTCTTGACCCCGAGAAAAGCAGGATAAAATACTTTGCGCCCAATAACTGGGTAGTCAACAGGTTAAAGCTTTACGGAGTTAAAGATAAAAATATACATCTTACAGGCTTCCCTCTTCCCAAGGAAAATGCCAAAAAAGTTAAGAAAGATTTGGGCATAAGAATTGTAAAGCTCGATCCCTCAGGAGAGTACAGAGAAAAATACAGCCCCTTAATCAGAAAGTATTTGGGCAGAATTCCTTCTTCTGTTTCCCGTCCTATTACCATTCTTTTTTCAATAGGGGGAGCCGGAGCCCAAAAGGAAATGGCTTTTAAATTTGTTAAAAGTCTTTCCGATAAGATAAAGAGGGGGGAAATAAAGGTTTTTCTTTCTGCCGGAATTAGAGAAGAGGTAAGGAATTATTTTGCCAGAGAGCTTGAGAAGGAAGGCCTAAAAGATTCTGAATTTGCTGAAATTATTTTTGATAAAGATATATGGGACTATTTTGGTAGGTTTAACAAGGCATTAAGAGAGACAGATATTCTTTGGACAAAGCCCTCAGAACTCTCTTTTTATACGGCTTTGGGTCTCCCCATGCTTTTAGCTCCTCCCATCGGATCTCAAGAGGATTTTAATAGGAAGTGGCTTTTAAGCTTGGGTTCTGGTGTTTTGCAAGAGAACCCAAAATATGCTGACCAATGGCTTATAGATTATTTAAAAAGCGGGAGGTTTGCGGAAGCTGCCATGAGGGGCTTTATATCCGCTGAAACCGAAGGAAGCTATAATATTGAAAAAATATGCTTTGGATCTTAATTATAATCTCAGCCTATTTTCTTTTTTCTATTAATTCTTTAGGGGACCGCTACCTTCTTATAGGTTCTCCCAATCCCAAAAACTACTCTTTTTACGTAGGAGTTCTCGGAGTTTTAGCGGTTGCTTTGATTCCTTTTGTGAGTTTTTCTTTAATTTCTTTTCTAGAACTTTTGCTTTGCTTTTTAGCCGGAGCTGTCTTTGTTCTCTTTATCTTCTCTATTTTTACCGGGCTGGAAAAATACGAAGCTGCTACCGTCGTACCCGCTTTCGGAGGCCTTCTTCCCGTTTTTACTTTTGCTTTAACTTTTTTCTTTTCCGGGGGAAATACGGTTCTAGGGGGCTGGAATCTTGTCTCCTTCTTTGTTTTGATTATTGGCAGCTTCTTGATTACCAGAGATCCGGTAAAAGAGTTTTCTTTGGGAGCTTTAAAAATTGCTTTTGTTATAGCTTTGTCTGCTTCCCTTTATTTTCTTTTGGCAAAATATGTTTATCTCCTTTTAGGTTTTTGGACAGGGTTTATCTGGATGAGAATAGGAACATTTTTAACGGCGTTGCTCTTTATCTTTTTTAAAGATGTAAGAGAAGATATTTTCAGGAAAAAGCCTGCCTTTAACAAAAAAACAGGATCTCTTTTTCTTTTTATCCAGCTTATCGGAGCCCTGGCTTTTGTTCTTCAGAACTGGGCGGTTGATTTGGCGGGCATGGTTTTTCTGCCTGTAATCAACGCTTTAATGGGAATTCAGTACGTATTTTTGTTTCTTTTCTCTTTTCTTCTTTCCTTTAAGTATCCCAGAATTTTAAAAGAGAAGATTTCAAAGAAAAAGGTCTTAAGAAAAGCTTTGGCTATATTTCTGATAGCCGGAGGATTAGTTTTGCTGTCCCTAAAATGAAGATTTTAAAAAACAGCTTAATTATTTTTTTATTCTGTCTTGTTGCAGGCCTTCTTTTATCAGGATATATTTTTAAAGAAAAGGACGATATTATTATAGAAAAAGATCTTTTGGAAAACCTTTCTTTGGAACAGAAAATAGGGCAGCTTTTTATAATAGGAATAGAGGGCAAAGAATTAGACGAGAAAACTGAGCGTTTGATGCGGGAAGTAAAGCCCGGAGGGATTCTTCTTCTAGGAAGAAACATTGAGAATAAAGAACAGCTCAAAAAGCTTGTTTCCTCTCTTCAAGAGATCTCGTTAGCTGAGACAGGTTTTCCTCTTTTTGTGGCAGCAGATCAAGAAGGAGGATTAATTTCCCGCCTTTCTTGGGTAGAAAGCACTCCCCAGTCTGAAGTTGGAGATGGGTATGAAACAGGACTTTTAAGGGGAAAGCAGTTAAAAGATTCAGGTGTTAATTTAAACTTGGCTCCTCTAGTGGAGAAAGCTTTTCTTTCCGACTTTATTTACGAGAGATCTTTTCAGGCAGAAGACAGGGAAGCTATCGAGAAAGCCTCAGGCCTGGTTAAGGGACAGAAGGAAGCCGGAATCCTAACCTGCGTTAAGCATTTTCCGGGATACACAGGGATTGATTTTAATCCAGAAGAAGATTTAGCTTTTAAAGAAAAGATTCCTTCTCTTCATCGTTTTAGAGAGGTTTTAAAAGAAGGTCCTGAGATGGTAATGATTTCCAACGCTGTTTACGGAGATGAAATTTTTTCAAAAAACGTTTTTAATCTTTTGAATTCAGATCTTGTTGTGATAACGGACGATTTATCTCAAAACTCTCTTTTAAAGGAGCTTTCTTTGAAAGAGATCGTGGTTTCTCCTTTTTTGGCAGGATCCGACATCCTTCTTTTTTCCGGCTGGAGATCTCCCGTAAAAGAGGGGATTGAGGTTTTTAAAGAAGCCTTTGAGGAAGGGAAGATTGCAGAAGAAAGGATTGATTCTTCTGTTTTAAAAATACTAGAATTAAAAAATGAAATTTAAAACAGTTTTTGTCATATTTTTATTTCTAGTTTTAGGTTTTATTATTTTCTTTTTTATAGGTTTTTCTGAAAAAGAAGAAGATATTTTGTGGGGAGTCAGCTTTTCTGAAAAGCATTCTTCTCAGATGGGTTTTGATTGGAAGAAAAATTATTCATCTTTGCTGGACGATTTAAATATTAAAAGAATTAAAGTAGCGGCTCACTGGGATCTTTTAGAGCCAGAGAAAGACGAATTCTTTTTTGACAATCTGGATTGGCAGATTAAAGAAGCGGAAAAAAGGGGAGCTAAGGTTATGCTGATTTTAGGGATAAAGACCTCTAGATGGCCTGAATGCCATATTCCTTCCTGGGTTTTAAAGCTTGAAGAGCAAGAACAAAAAGAACGAGTTTTAAACTTAATAGAAAAGACAGTTTCAAGGTATAAAAAAGAGGAAGCTGTTTGGGCTTGGCAGGTAGAAAACGAGCCCTTTTTCCGTTTCGGAGAATGCCCCTGGGAGATAGACGAGGATTTTTTGAAAAAAGAGATAGCCAGAGTTAAGTTCTTCGACTCCTTAAAAAGACCTGTTGTTGTTTCAGAGTCCGGCGAGTTTTCTTTTTGGTTTAAGGCAGCTAAGCTTGGTGATGTTGTTGGGACTACTCTTTACAGAAAGGTCTGGTCGGATCAGCTAAAAAGACATTTTACCCATATTTTTCCTCCTCTGTTTTATTCCAGAAAAGCTTCTCTTGTTAATTGGCTTTTCGGCAAAAAAGTTATTTGCGTTGAAATGCAGGCAGAACCTTGGGGACCCAGGCTTTTATATGATTCTCCCTTAGAAGAGCAGTTAAAAAGCATGGATCTTAACCAGCTAAAAGAAAATATATCTTTTGCTAAAAAAACAGGCTTTAAAGAGATTTATCTATGGGGAGGAGAGTGGTGGTATTGGATGAAAGAAAGGGGAGACCCCCGTTTTTGGGAGGAAATTAAAAGATTAACAGAATAAGTTTATCTTTTTTAAAAGATAATGTATAGTGAACTTGATGTTAAGCATTGTCATACCTTCTTTAAATGAAGAAAAAGAACTTTCTTCTCTGCTAGACTCCATTAAAGCTCAGGGCTTTTCAGATTATGAGATAATTTTAGCTGACGCAGGATCCAGAGATAAAACCCTTGATATTGCCAAAGAGTACGGGTGTAAAATAATCAAAGGGGGCCTTCCTGCTCAAGGAAGGAATAAAGGAGCTTCTGTTTCTTCGGGAGAAATTATCCTTTTTCTTGACGCTGACGTAGTTTTGCCTCCCGCTTTTCTGAGTTCCGCTTTAAAGGAGTTTAAAAAGAGAAAGCTTGATATCGCTTCCTTTAATTTGCTTCCTAAAAAAAGAGGTTCTTTTCTTTTTAATTTTTTCTATAATCGGCCCATGATTTTCTTGGAAAAAGTTCTGCCTCATGCCGCTATGGGAATTTTAGTTAAAAAAGATGTTTTTGAGAAAATAGGAGGGTTTGACGAAACAATAAAAATGGCAGAAGATCATGAATTTGCCAGGAGAGGAAAAAAAATAGCTAGCTACGGGGTAATAAGGTCTGTTCCTCTTTTTGTATCCGAAAGAAGATTTGAAAAAGAGGGCTGGATTAAAACAGCTTTAAAGTATCTGTTTTACGAGCTTTACACTATCTTTATAGGACCTATAAAATCGGACAAGGTTGCAAATCTTGACGACTATTTTAAAAACAGAAAGAAATAAGTTATAATAATATAATTATGTACGAACTCCCCGTTTTTAAAAAAAAGAAATCTTCTTTAAAAAAACTTAAAAAAAAGAAAACTGTTCTTTTTGCCTTTTTGATTATTATATTTTCTTCTGTTTTCGGTTTTGGAGCAGGAGTTCTTTCTATCTATTATTTTGTTCCCCAATCTAGAGATATTATCGGGAAAGATTTGGGCATTCCTAGAATAGTGGAAAAGGAGACCGTAATAGAATATGTTCCTCAGACCACCCACGAGGAAGCTATTATCCAATCTGTTAAGGAAGTATCTCCTGCGGTAGTAAGCATTGTTATTTCAAAAGATGTTCCTGTGATAGAAAGAAGAATTGAAGAGTTTGGCCCTTTTGAGATAGAAGTTCCAGAACAAAAAGGGTTTGAAAGACAGGAGATCGGAGGAGGAACCGGATTTATTGTTTCAGAAGAGGGGCTGGTTCTTACTAATAAGCACGTTGTTCTAGATGAGGAAGCAGAATATACTGTTTTTTTTAAAAACGGAGATAGGTATCCTGCCAGGGTCTTGGCTAAAGATCCTTTTCAGGATATAGCTGTTCTTAAGATAGCTCAGGAAGAAAGGGTAAATGAAAAAGGAGAGATTACCAGAGAAAAGTTTCCTACAGTAAAACTAGGAGATTCTGACAGCTTGAAAATGGGGCAGACAGTAATAGCCATAGGAAATGCTTTGGGAGAATTTAAAAACACGGTTTCTGTGGGGGTTGTTTCCGGCTTGGGAAGAACTGTTACAGCTTCTGGCGGAGATTTTGTGGAAACTTTAGAGAATGTTATTCAGACAGACGCCGCTATTAACAGGGGAAACTCAGGAGGGCCTCTTTTGAATCTTAACAAAGAAGTAATAGGAATAAATACAGCAATGGTTAATCAGGCTCAAAGCATAGGTTTTGCTATTCCAATCAACAAAGCTAAAAGAGACATAGACCAAGTTCAAAAACAGGGGAAAATTGTCTATCCATTTTTAGGGGTACGCTACACCTTAATTACAGAAGAAATTAAAGAGTTAGAAGAACTTCCAATTGATTACGGAGCTTTGATTGTAGCAGGTTCACAGGGAGAACCTGCTGTAGTGGAAGACTCTGCTGCTAGCAGAGCGGACCTTAAAGAAGGAGATATTATTTTGAGAATAAACGGAGAAGAGATTAGACAAGAAAATTCTTTGGGAGATCTTGTAAGGTTATACAACCCGGGAGAAAGGATAACTTTAAGGATTTTAAGAAACGGACAGGAATTTGATCAGGACATAATTTTAGGAGAGAAGAGCGGATAATTTTGAGTTCTTTTTAAATAAAGCTCTTTCAAAAAAGGAGAAAAAAATGAAAAACGCGTCAAAACTTGCTGTGTTTTGCTGGGAAGTTTGCATTTTTTTGGTCTTATTCTTTGCTCTTTGGTGGTTTTTCATTTCGGCAGAAATAATAGAGCCGGTGGAAGAGATTACGATAAACGAAAAATCTTTTAGAATGCCATTTGTATTTTCTCGATGGCTGGATTTTATTGCCCTTTCTTTTTTCTGGTTGATTCCTCTTTCTGCTTTGGTATTTTTTCAGAAACTGGAAGACGAGGTAGCCTTAAGGGATTTCGGTATCGTTATGGGGATTATGATGGCCATACTCTCTTTCAGCCTTTTTTTTCTGGTAGAGAACCCCTTTATTTTCATAGCTTTCTTTGCTTTGATTTTTCCCTTTCTGTTTGCTTTTTTAACTAGGTTTCTTTACGGAGAGATGGGTCTTTCCTGGAACATGAATCTGAGGTTTTCCGTAACATTCCTTATTGTTCCCGGATTTTGTTGGGGCTTTCCTTTTATGATTCTTTTTTTTGTAGGCTCCTGGGTCGTCTTTCTTGCTGGAATCTGTCTGGATCTTTTAATCCGTGGAGTGAAAGCTTTAAGACTGATTATTCAATATGGAAAGGACTGGAGAAACTATTCTTCTTTGATGGTCTAAGTTAAAGAGCTTCAGGTTTTAACTGAAGCTCTTTCTATTTGACATTATTTTTAAAAAGAGTATACTTTGTAATTAGGTATCTAAGAACTCTAAATAAGGAGAGAAGACATGCTGCGATCGCAAGAAAGAGGAGAATCTCATTTTTTTCAGGGTGATTTTGTTTTAGAAGGACAGGGGGGTTTGAAGGATATTTCCGTGGGAGGGGCCTGCATTAAAGTGACTCACCCTCTTCCCGTGGGAAAGATTATTAGTCTGGAGATTAAGCTGCCAGAAGAATCTTTTAGTGCGCAATCTGAGGTGAGATGGTGCTCAAAAGAGGGAACAGACTATTTAGTTGGGCTTCAGTTTATGGACCTTGAAGAAAAAGAGAAGGAAATCATCCAGGTCTTAGTTTCTGTTCTTAAAAAATTAACCTCCGCAAAAAATCCGGAGGTAAATTAAAGCACAAGGGACACCCCCCTTGAGCTTTTTCCCCCGGAGTCAACCCTTCGGGAAGGCCCCTCACTACTAAATGAGGGGCTTTTATTTGACATTTTTTTTAGGAGGAATAAAATAATTACAGGAAGTTGTTTCAAACCGCTTTCACGAAGGCGGCTTGAAACAGCTTCTTTGCGGAGAAGAGCTGTTTTTTTTAAGGTTCTTTTACATTAAGGATGGGAGAGAAAAAATGAGTGAGCTAGTGAAAATGTCTGAAAAATTGAAGCCCGGAACAAAAGTGCTAATCAACAAAGGAAGAAAGAAAGGAGAGTTTGGCGTAATAATTCCGGACACAGAAAAAGTTTGTTGTAACGACACAATTCTTGTTGAGCTGGGTCCTCTCTCTGGCGGGGTTTTTGATCTTAGAGACCTCGAAGTTTTAAAAAGAATCGATTGGAGCGAAGTCAATCTTCGAAGATGTATGGGGTGTATTTTTGAAACTGCGAGCGGATGCGGAAGATAC
Source organism: uncultured Candidatus Saccharibacteria bacterium (assembly GCA_964509645.1). GTDB lineage: Bacteria > Patescibacteriota > Minisyncoccia > Minisyncoccales > GWA2-38-27 > CAZDXV01. The sequence goes on from CAZDXV010000001.1 coordinate 26,233, forward strand.
AAGCGCTGTAGAGGAGATCTTTTGCAGCGCATGGTAGGCTGGATTCCTTCCGGCGTACCTCCTCGTTGTAGAAAAAATTAAAATTAGAGCGGTCTTGTTTGAGGCCGCTTTTATTTGATTTTAGCTTAATTTTATGTTAAAAAGAGGTATTATGATGAATATGCAAGGAGGAAATTTTACCCATAAAGCCCAGAAAGCAATACTTTCTTCTCAGAATTCTGCCCAGAATAACGGTCAGCAGCAGGTGGATGCTTTGCACTTGCTTAGCGCTTTGCTTTCTCAGCAGGAAAGCATTGTTTTGACGCTGATGGACAAGCTGGGTGTTGACAAGGACAACTTAAAAGAAAAAACGAGAAAAGCCTTAACTCAAATTTCCAGCGTGTCTGCTGCTAAAGGACAGGGACAGTTCTATCTGACTCAAGATATGGCGAAAGTTTTGGAAAGAGCCAGCAAGGAGGCTATGAGAATGGGAGATGAGTTTATTTCAGTAGAACATTTGTTTTTAGCTTTATTAGCTGTTGAGACCAAAGCTAAAGAGATTTTAGATAAAGCCACTTTTGTTAAGGGATCGGGGAGCGCAGGAACTTTGGAGGTCTCCAATCTTGATTATGAAGCGGTTCTCAAAAATTTATCTAAGATAAGAGGCAATTCTAGAATTACAGATCCGGATCCTGAGTCCAAATATCAAGTTGTAGAGAGGTACACCAAGAGCCTTGTCTCTCTTGCCAGGCAGGGCAAATTGGACCCTGTTATAGGAAGAGAAGACGAGATAAGGAGGTTGATGCAGGTTTTGTCTAGAAGGACCAAGAATAATCCTGTCTTGATAGGGGAAGCCGGTGTGGGAAAAACAGCTATTGTAGAAGGGCTTGCCCAGAGAATAATAAAGGGAAATGTTCCTGAAAGCTTAAAAGATAAAGAAATAATCAGTTTAGATTTGGGTGCCTTAATTGCCGGTACAAAATACAGGGGAGAATTTGAAGATAGGGTAAAAGCTTTGCTAAAGGAAGTTGCCAGAGCTTCAGGAAAATACATCCTCTTTATAGACGAGCTTCATACTCTTGTGGGAGCCGGAGGAGCTGAAGGAGCTATCGACGCTTCCAATCTTTTAAAACCCGCCTTAGCCAGAGGAGAATTGAAGGCTATAGGAGCTACAACCTTGAAAGAATACCAGAAGTATATAGAAAAAGATACAGCTTTGGAAAGAAGATTCCAGCCTATTTATGTAAAAGAGCCCTCCGTAGAAGATACAGTATCTATTTTAAGAGGCATTAAAGAAAAATACGAAGTTCATCACGGCCTTAAGATAAAAGATTCAGCTTTAGTAGCTGCAGCCGAGCTTTCTTCCCGATATATTACAGACCGGTTTCTGCCGGATAAAGCGGTGGATTTAATGGATGAAGCCATGTCTGCTTTAAGACTGGAAATAGAATCAGAACCCACTAAGCTTGACGATCTTAAAAAAGAGATTCAGAAGTTGGAAATAGAAAAAGAAGCCATTAAAAAAGAAAAAGGTTCTTCTAAAAGATTGAAGGCCATAAAAAGATCTTTGGCTGATCTGAAAGAGAAAGCCGAGGAGTTTGAAACCAAGTGGAGGTCAGAGAAAGATCTTATTCATGAGATAAGAAACAAGAAAAAGAAAATAGACGATCTTACCTTTCAATCAGAGATAGCTCAAAGAGAGGCCGATTTGCAGCAAGTAGCTGAAATAAAATACGGCAAAATTCCAGAGCTTTTAAAAGATATAAGGAAAGCTGAAAAAAAGCTTGGCAGAATACAAAAAAGCAGGCAGATTCTTAAAGAAGAAGTTTCAGAGGAGGATGTAGCCATAATTGTTTCTCGCTGGACAGGAATCCCCGTTACCAAGCTTATAGAAGCTGAAGCCAAAAAGCTAGAAAAGATGGAAGATATACTTTCAAAAAGAGTAATAGGGCAGTCAGAAGCGATCTCTGCCACATCTAACGCTCTAAGAAGGGCAAGAGCCGGGATATCAGAGGAAGATAGGCCTTTGGGTTCTTTTATGTTTTTAGGTCCTACCGGTGTAGGTAAGACGGAAACCGCTCGCGCCCTAGCTGAGTTTCTTTTTAACGACGAAAACTCCTTAGTTCGCCTTGATATGTCAGAGTATATGGAAAAGCACGCCGTGTCCAAAATGATAGGTTCTCCTCCTGGTTATGTTGGTTTTGACGAAGGAGGACAGCTTACAGAAAAGATAAGGAGAAGGCCTTACAGCGTTATTCTTTTGGATGAAATTGAAAAAGCTCATCCAGATGTTTTTAACATCCTTCTTCAGATTTTAGAAGACGGAAGGCTTACTGACGCTAAGGGGAGAACGGCTTCTTTCAAGAACGCTATTTTAATAATGACATCCAACATTGGTTCTGAGCATATAGCAAAGATGGGTTCTTTGGGATTTTTGGGAGACAGTAAGGGCCAGGAAAGAGAAAGCTTGAAAGATAAAGTAATGGGAGCTTTAAAAGAAAGCTTTAGGCCTGAGTTTATAAACAGAATAGATGATATCGTTATATTTAATTATCTGAGCCAAAAAGAGATTAAGCAAATTGTAGAACTTGAGATTGATAAAGTCAAAGCTCGTTTAAAGAAGAAAAATATTAAGATAAAGGTTTCAGAAAAAGCCAAAGGTCTTTTAGCGGAGCAAGGCTTTGATCCTAATCTTGGAGCAAGGCCGCTGAAGAGAATTATTCAGCAGAAGGTTTTAAATCCCTTGTCTTTAAAGATTGTAGCCGGTGTTATAAAGGAGGGAGAAAGGGTTTTGATTGATGTTGAAAAAAAGAAGATTACAGTAGAAGCTCCTTCTGAAACAAAGAAGAAAACCACTGTTTTAAAATGAAAAAAATAGTTTATTTGATCTTAGCTTTTGTTTTCGGTTCTGCCGGAGGCGTTTTTGCTACTCACATTTTTCAAAATTACTTTATCAAATATGAGAGACCTGTAGAGATAGTAGAGAAAAAAGAGATTATTATAGAAGAAAATACAGCCTTGCAAGATAGCGTTTCCCAAATAGAAAAAGCTGTTGTCGGAGTAAGGACTGAAACCTTGTCGGGGATAATAGAAGGATCTGGTTTGGTTGTAACTACAGACGGCCTGATGGTTACCTTTTCCGACTTAATCCCCAGAGGAGGGGAATTTTCTTTTTACGTGGAAGGAGAAACTCCTTCCTACCAAGTTTTAAAAAGAGACGAAGAAAGCAATCTTGCCTTAATAAAGCTGGATAAAAACAATTTGGCTACAGTGGGATTTACCGAGTTTGGAAGTTTAAGATTCGGGCAAAGAGTGTTTTTAATAGGAAAAAGCTTAGAAAAAGGAAAAATTGTTGAAACAGTTAACGAAGGGATTATTAAAAGATACGATTTAACAGTTATTAAAACAAATATATTAGAGAGCCGGAACCTTGAAGGAAGCCCTTTGTTTAATATCAAGGGTCTTTTGGTAGGATTAGTTAGGGTTGATTCTTACGGGCAGGTTTCAGCTCTTCCCATTTCCAAGATAAGAGAATTTGCGGGATTTTAACTTGACAGAATAAAATCTTCTCCTTATAATCAAAACACATCAGGTACGGTGCCTGATGTGTTTTAAATTAGTTCTTTGTCATAACCCGCAAGGCGGGTAGAAAGGAGCAGTCGCGATGAGAGAATCGACGGCGCTCAAGATGACCGAAGGCCAAGAAAGAGAGATTGTTCGGCTTTTTGAGGAGGGAGGAAGATGGGCTTTAGGAATTGTTAAAGAGAATTAAGCAGAGAGGAAGCTCAGGTTATTATCAACAAAGGGAACGAGCTTCGTGAAGATTTCCCTGAACTTCTCAGGAAGCTGGGAAAAGGCAAATTCTCCGACGAAGAAGCGGAGTCTGACCATGTTTATCCTTCAGGCTACAGCCACAAGGATATCACAGCTCAGACAGATATCCTTCAATCCTTCTTCTCTGGTTTAGGACGAGCCAAAGAAGAACTGGCAAAAGCTTCTCTTCCCAAGGGAGCAGAAGCCTTTTTCGCCATTCCCCAATGGCAAAAGCTTGGCCAAACTTACGAAGAAGCGGTTGAGAAGGTTTTCGGGGCTATTGCCTCAAAGAGAGCTTTCCATAGCCTCAGAACCGACTATCTCAGAAGAAACGAAAAAACAGAGAGAATGCTCCAAACCCTGGCTTAACAGCAAGGAAATCCGGACATCCTTGTGGTTCCCGCCCAATTCGGTCTCAGACACCGAGGAAGGTCTATCAGAAGGGCAAGAGAGATGTTTACAGCCCAAGAGTTCGGGCTGGGAGCATTCGAAGTGGGGATTATGCTCCTCACTCATCTACACCGCCTGACAGATTACAAAGATCTCTGGGTTGACTGTCCCGGAGACGAATATTCTCCGACTGTCGACGGCCAGTTTGTCGACGCATTCTACTTTGGCTTTCACGGCGGTGGGGACGGGTTCTTTGCCCGCTGGGCTGGCAGTGCCTACGGCCTCTTTGGCTCTGTGTCGGCCTTCCTGCCGCAGTAAATTGGATTTTGGGCTTTGGTTCTTGTCTGGAATCTTGGCTCTTGGATTCAAAATTAAGGGGCTGCTTGAAAGAGTAGCCCTTTTTGTTTTGGTTGATTAATGTGTTTTAGGGGTTTAGAATGGAATAAAGGGTAAATCCTGGCTAATTTTATGATAAAAATAGCGGGAATCATTCTCCTTATAGGTTTTATACTGCTTTGTGTGCTAGGTTTTAGGAAGGGATGGGACGATAAAAACAAACAGTTTTAGCAATTTGTTTTTGACAAAAATTGTTTTTTGGATAGAATAAGCTTGGAACCTTTAAAGAACATTCAGTCCTCAAATAGGACACCTGCGATAGGTGTTTTTTTGTTTTGTAATAGTACCAAAATCTTTTAATGTTTTAAATTGATTATTTTCTAACATTACTTCCAGGGGTGTCTTGTATTTTAAACCTTTTCTCGGCCTGCTGTTGAGTTTTCTTTCAATTTCTCTGATGTAGCCGTCGCTGTATTTAGAAATGTCGCTGCCTTTGGGAATATATTGCCTGATTAGTTTGTTGATATTTTCAACCCCTCCTTTTTCCCAGGAATGATAAGGATGGCAGAAGTAAACCGGAGCTCCTAGAAGTTCAGACAATTCCTCGTGTTTTCTGAAAGAGATGTCATTGTCTATGGTTAGAGAATTAAAACAAACAAATCCACCGGTCATTTCTTTCAGGTAGCGATTAACGACTGCGCAGCTGCGAGTCATTAATCTTTTAATCATCACATACATCGCTTTTCTTTCGTAAAGGACAATTAATACTCCTTTGCCAGTTTTGTTGGAGACGATGAAGTCTCCTTCCCAATCGCCGAATCTTTGCTTTTTCCCGATTATTTCAGGCCTTTCATCAATAAAGACCCTGTTTTTTAGTTGGTTGACTTTTACTCTTCTGCCACTCTTTCTTTTTCTACCTTTGTAGCGAAGATGCTGTTCCAAAGATCTGCCGTAGACTGAATAGACGAATTTGTAGATGGCTTCCCGGCTGGCGTATTTAATGTGTCTGTCAACTTCTTTTAGTCTGCCGGCTATTTCTTCTGGCGACCAGTCTGTTTTCAAGTTTTCCTCAACGTAGTTTCTTAATTGTCCATCTTCAACAACTTTCATTCCTTGATATTTGGAATATTTCCTCTTTACATAGGCCTTGTGCTGGGCCTTGTAGGGATCATATTTTCCCCTGACGCTGTTTTTAGATATTTCAAGCGAAATGGTGTTGGGGCTTCTTTTGAGTACTTTGGCAATATCTCTGTTGCTGTACCCTTTCCCTTTTAACAGAGCAATCTCCAGACGCTCTGTTTTTGTTATGTGTTTGTAGTTTCTCATGGCGGTATTTTACACCACCAAGTGTCCTACTTCAAACATGAATTTACGTTTAAAAAAGGAGAAAGCTCTGGCAGAGGATCGAGTGATTTCGGAGGATAATTTCGTGGAATTGGTGGGAGAAAAGCTTAACATTTTGCAGTTTTCCCGGACTCTGGATCTTTTTCGAAAATTTGGTCCCAGATTATCATGGGACGTGACTAATGTTTTGCTTTATGCCGCAGAGCAGGATAAAGCGCAAGACGTTTTGAATATTCTGGAAAATCATTTTAAAGCAGATCTTTCTTTTCAGCACCCTGATGCAAGGGGGCTGAACAAAAGGACAGAGATTATGTTTCACGATCTCTGCGTTAAAACGCTTGGTCTTAAACCCTCTTGAAAGAAAAAGAGCTCTCCTACGGGAGAGTTTTTATTTCTGTCTAGGTCCAGGTACATATGATACAATAGGCATAAGTTTATGTTTAGAAAATCAAAAAGAAAGATAAAAAGAGATATTAAGAAAGAAAATTACCAGAAAGAGATAATAGATTTTACTAAAGTGAAAAAAAGGGGGGGGTTAATATTGAAGAGATTCTAAAACGTTTATAGATTTTCTATAGAAGAAAAACTCTTCACAAAGTTAGTTTTCCACAGGGTTTTGCTTGAACCTTGTGTTTTTTGTTTGTAGAATAGAGAAATTAACTCGTACTTATGACTAAAAAGAAAAAGATTGTTGTCATATCTTTGTCTATTTTTATTTGGCTTCTTCTTTTTGGAGGAGCTTATTTTCTTTATGAATGGATATACTTTAAAATATCTGAAGGACCTGATCTTTCTTATGAAAATGAATTTGTGAAGGCAGAAGAGTTTGAGGTTATAGAGAAGCTAGAGGGGAGGTTTGTCAAATGCGAAAAATATTCTTTAAAGGTTAAAGTTCCCGAGAACTGGACTGTAAAAATTTATAATGGAGTAGCTCTTTATGATCCTAATACTGATGAAGATAATCTGTTAGAAAGCGCGAGGCAGGGAGCTTGCGGTATGGGAGTTGAGATTTACGAAAATAAAAAAAACAGCTCAGAGTCTACAACCTATGCTGATTATTTGAATAAATTGATTAAATCCTTGGAGAATAGCGGACCCCGAGAAGATTCAGAAAGCAGAGAAGAGGTTGTCCTAATTGATGGAAACAAAGGGATTAAGAAAACTTTGTTTCATGAAGAAAAGGTTTCTTTTGTTAATATAGAAATGCCTATAAATCAGACAATTTATGGTTTTACGAGTGGTTTTATTGGTTCAGAAAAATGTGTTGATGCTTTTAATAGCATTATGGAAACTGTAGAGATTAATAAATAGTTCTTTTATAGCTCTTTCTAATAGTTCTTTAAGATAAGAATATCAAGCTTTATAGAAATTAGATTCTAAAACTAACCTTGATTTATTTGTGCGGATTTTAGCTAAAAGAGCAATTTCCTATGCTTTTCTTTTAATTTTTATAGGCAGTTTTTTGTTTTTGCCTAAAATTGGAATAGCTAAGGAAATTTCGGTAGAAGATTTGATCGCCAATTCAGAGAAAATACAGCTAGAAGAGGACGAGGGAAAGCATATATTAAGATCTCTTCTACAAGAACTTCATGATGAATGGGAAGCTGTTGTAGTAGAAGGAGGAGAGAAAGTTAAAGAAAAGGAAGTTATTTTACTTGCAGTAAAGAAAGCTGTTCAAAAAGATTTATTCAATTATGTATTTTTAGAGGCCCCTAAAGAAATAGGGAAAGAAATTATTAAAATAGGGGCGAAAATAGTAGCTATAGTTTGGGGGGGAGATCCTTCTACTATTACCAAAGAGGCTTTAGAGGAAATAGAGAAATTATCTGTAGAGAAGGCAAAAGAATATGTGATGGAGTGGCTTCTACAGAATCAGATTAAAGTTATTGGGGGAAATCTTTCTGTTTCTTATTACTCTCTTAAAGCAGAGTTTCAGCATATCATTATCTATAGACCGGTAGCTGTTAATGAGGGAAGAGTAAATATTAGTATCTACTCTTCTTCTGTTATTAATAACATTCCTTATCCTGGACCTTATTTTCAATGGGAAGGAGGCATAGATAAATTACCTCCCTTTATACTTGAAATAGAAGGAATGGTTAAGAAAGATAGATATGGAAGCTATGTTTGGACAGAGGGACCTGAAATGAACTACATATTTGATCAGAGGGTGCCAGAGTTTACTTTTAAAGAGATTGGCTTTTTTGATAAGTGGAGAGCTGAAATAAAGAAGAGTCTGTTGGCTTTTGATAAATTGAAGGGAATAATAGAGGAAATAAGCAAAAAAGGGCAGGAATACGGAGGAGATTTCTGGGAGGAATTTAGGTCTGTTCTATCTGATTTAAATCCATTTCAGGCTACAGTTAATCCAGAAAACCTTTTTCCGGAAGGCTACTCGGAAGTAGATTTTTCTGAAATTGAAGCAGAAGAGCCTTCTTCTGAGACTCCTCAAGAAGATTCAGAGGTAGAAGAACTAGAAAAAGAACCGGAAGAGGAACTGGATCAAGAATCCGGGGAAGTTTTAGAAAAAGAAGGAAAATCAAGACAGGATGTTATGGATGATATTTTAGAAAGAATAGATATTTTAAACAGCAGGATTGATAAATTAAATCAAAAAAATGAAGATAGTGGTTCTGGAGAGGAGAAACAAGAAGAGAAGGAGGATAGAGATTATGAAGAAGACGAAAAAGAGGAAGAAGAAGACGAAGAAGAGGAAGATGATGAAGAAGACGAAGAGGAAAACCAAGAGGAAAGCAATACAGGAGGAGGCGGAGGATCTTCAGAGCCTGATTATTGTAATATTCCGGCCTCAGATCCTTCGAAAGAAAGGGTAATTTTAAACGAAATAGCTTGGATGGGAACAGAATCTTCTTCTAATGATGAATGGATTGAGCTTAAGAATATTTCAGATGAAGCTGTTAATGTAAACGGATGGCAGATTATAGACAGGGACGGACAGATAAAGGAAATTTTAGTTTCTAAAGAGCTTCAGCCAGGAGAATTCTATCTTTTAGAAAGAACAGACGATAGTTCGGTTCCAACTGTTTTAGCCGATCTTATTTACACAGGAGGTTTAAACAATACAAATGAGGCTCTTTATCTTTTTGACAATAATTGTCAGCTTCAAGATAAAGTAGAAGCTGATCCTGATTGGCCGGCAGGCAACAACGAGAATAAAAAAACAATGGAAAGGGGACCGGATTTGAATTGGCATACTTTTTCAGGAGAGGGCAATGGAACGCCGAAATCGGAGAATAGCTCTCTTCTTTCTGTAGCTGTTTTAGATGTTTCACCTAAAACCCTTTTATTTGAAAGTAAATCATCTTCTTCTGCAATAATAAGAGTAGACACCAAGGGGAAGAATCTGGGGTGGACTGCCAGTTCTTCTGCGGCATGGCTTGAGATAAACCCTGTTTCCGCTACCAGTTCTCAGGATGTTAGCGTATCGGTTGACTGCGGTAATTTATCTCCAGGCGATTATTCTGCCGATATTATCTTTTCAACAGAGGATTTGGAAGAAACAGTAGAAATTGACTTAATTGTTGAGCCGGAGATAAAACCTTTAGATCATTTAGTTATTTCAGAGGTTCAACTGGGAGATAAAGAGTTTGTAGAACTTTACAATCCAAAAAACCAGGATATAGACCTTTCTTCCTTTTACTTCTCTTATTACTCTTCCAGTAGAGAAGAGTGGAATAATCCTTATCGCAACAAACAGTTTTCTGCAAGCTCAACTATCTCTGCCAAGGGGCATTATTTAATAGGATTTAAGGGCTACCCTGATGTTTTAGGCAATCCTGCTAGCGATTGGCAGATTTATTCTTCTTCCCAATTAAGCGACTCTGAAGGAAGTATAGCTATATTTCCTTGGAATCCTTTAGAAAAGTCCTCAGAAGAGGCGGAAGAAGGAAGAATAGATGCAGTAGGCTGGGGAAATGTTTCTATAAAAGAAGGCGAGAGTTGCGGTTCTGTCTCTGAGGGAAAAAGCTTAAATAGAATTAACGGGCAGGATACAGATTTTAACAGTTTTGACTTTGAGGAAAAAGAACCAACTCCCATTAATTCAAAAAATGAAACGTATTCTATTCCTTCTTCTGATAAGTTTGCCTGGCCCATGATTCAACAAAATCCAAAACATACAGGCAGGAGCAAGCATTCTATTCCAGAAAACTTGGAAGAAAAATGGAGTTTGGTTTTAGAAGACTCTATTTCAGGAAGGAACATAGGAGCGAGTTATCAGCCGATAATAGGAAAAGATGACATTGTTTATTATGTTTTAAGAGAGTCCTCAGACAATGTTTGGGGCAGAATTTGTGCTGTAGATCCAAACGGCAATAGAAAATGGAGTTATGAACTAGATGGAGATTTTCCTTATGCACCAAGTATAGGTTCGGACGGAACAATTTACGTCCCCACCCATAGAGGTTTTGTTTATGCTCTTAACCCTCAGGGAAAAGAAAAATGGAGGTTTGATACGGGAGAGGAAGACTGGATATCTAAAATTTCGATAGGGGAATATCATAATATTTATTTTACAGATTACAAGTATGTCTATAGCGTTGACTCTAAGGGCGATCTCAACTGGAAGAATACGGGAGTAACAAGAGGGGGTTCGGCTAATCTAGGTCCTGCCATAGGGGAAGATGGAACAATTTATGTTTCTTGGACGGGGTTTAAGAATTTTCAAGATGCACGGACAGGAGCTTTGTACGCCTACAACCCAGTGGACGGGAGCGAAAAATGGCATACTCTTCTTGATCATGATGCTACATCTCCCGTTGTAGGAGCAGACAACAAAATATATCTTATAGCGGGAGATCCCTGGGCGGGACATGAATACCGCACTTTAAGAGCTTTTAATCCAGACACAGGAGAAGAAGCGTGGAGGAGTGAAAAGGCTTCAGACGGAAGTATTAAAATTCCTCTTTTAAGTTCTGATAATAGGATAATTATAACAGACAGCTGGGGAGAGTTTGTAGGATGGTCCTGGGGAAGCCAAGTTTATCAGCCAGTTTCTAATATGACATCGTATAACTTTGATGGAGACATAGTTTGGGAGTCTGAAATAAAGAAAAGCCTTACCTTTTACAAAAATATTTTAGTTGGAAACCAGAATAAGATTTTAACTCAAAGAAAAGTTTATGATAAAGAATGGAAATTTCCATTTATTAAAAACGAAATAGAGCTTTTCGGTGCTGATTACAGTTCTTTGGAGAAAATAGATATCTCAGGAGAGTTTTTGTCTTCTTTTTCAGCGGGGGAAAACCACATTTATTTTATAGTAAAAGATAATGATAAAATAATGCTCAAAGCTTTTGGAGAGGGGCCTAAGAAAGTAAAAGGATGTACAGATCCCGAAGCTTTAAATTATAACCCAGAAGCTGTTACTGATGACGGCTCCTGTATCGTTCCAGAAGTCGAAACAGATAATTTAAATTCTGTTCCTCCCTTAGAGTCTCTTGCTCCTCTTTCAAGTTCTTCTACTCAGCTTGATTCTTCTTCTATTCCTTTTGAAATAAAAGAGGAAGAGAGCAGTAGCTCCACTGTTCTTAAAGAAGAAGAAAGCGTGCAGATAGAAAGCGGGTCTTCTACTCCCGACATTTTTCTTAAAAAAAATAGCAGTTCTACGCAAGAAACCTCTTTTGTTTCAGGATCATCTTCTGCGGTAGAGGAATTAAAGACAGAGAAGATTGAAGATGGTTCAGCAAGTTCTACTGCCGGCTATTGATAATATATTTAGTTGTACGTTATAATGTACACACAATAAAGAACAACAATATGAGCCCTAAAAATACTCTTCCAATTTCACAAGCAAGAAAGGAAATATTTAAGATTGCAGATAAAGTTCAAAAACCCTCTAATTATTATACTTTGACCGAGAAGGGAAAACCCAAAGCTGTAGTTATCTCTGCAGAAGAGTTTGATTCTTGGCAAGAAACTTTAGAAGTAATAAAAGATTTTCCTAATCTTGAAAAAGAAGCTAAAAGAGCTGAAAAGGATCTTGAAAAAGGAAATTTTTCTTCCCTAGAAGAAGTATTGGCTGAAGAGGGCTTTATTTTTTCTAAAAAGCAGTCTAAAAATGTATCAAATAGTTTTTCCAAAAAGGGCGGAAAAAGACATAAATAAAATTGACAAAAAGTACAAGCCGCGAATTATCGCGGCTCTTTTTGATCTAAAAGAAGATCCTTTTTTGGGAAAACTCTTAAAAGGAAAACTAAAGGGTCTTTATTTTTTAAGAATTTATCCTTACAGGATTATTTATAAGGTTTACAGAAAGAAGCTTTTAATTATTGTGATAAGAATAGCTCATCGCCAAAAAGCTTATAAGTAGCCGTTTTAAAAGTTTTCCACAGAAAAAACTTTACAGAGAAACAAGTTTGTGTAAAATAAGAAACCACAGATTATGGATTTTGAAAGAAAATCTTTTCTTGCCAATATAGATTATAAGGAAATACTGTCTTTTTTCCTTATTTTCCTTGCTTTGGCTGTAGTTGTTCTTCAGCTTACAGACAGAGTGGATATAAATAAATTTACAGCAGAGGTTTACAACAATCTCGCTTTTTTGCTTCCCGGAGCTTCTTCTAAAACAGAAGAGCTTTTTGAAGAGAGCGCAATCTTTAATATTAATTTAGAGGCTCTGGAAAAGAACAATGCCGAAATGGAAGCTGAAGTTTCTCAAGGAGTTAATCTTCAGGAAAAAGTCGGAAAAAAAGAAAACCCCGTTCAAAAGTCTCAGACAGAGCAGATGAGAGACAAAGTAAAAGAGCTTAGGAATGAAATAACTGTTCTCCAGCTTGAGCTTAATCAAACTCAAAAGAGGGTAAACGGCCTTCAAGAGAGAATAAATCAGCTTCAAAGCTGATTTTGAATATTATATTCAACTGCTTTTTGGCAGTTTTTTATTTGACTTTAAGTTAAAGATATAATAGTATTTTTCTTATGAACCTTAAAAACAGAAAGGGAGGAAATGGTAAACAAAAACCCTGCTCACGAAATTATTATGAGAGAAATTGAAGATCTTTCCCAGTCTAGAGGAAACGCCTTTTTTCGCGAAGTTATGACAGCAATGATTGAATTGTTTTGTGATACTTTAAGAAATATTATCATTCCAAGAGAAGAAATTCCCGCTTTGATCGAAAGAGTGGAAAGATTAAGAAGTTCGTCTTCTCCCGGACGAGAAAAACCTCTTGCCAAACTCAAAAAAGAACTGGAAGAATACCTGGAAAAAGGAGAAAGAGAATGATGTTTCTTGTAGAGGAGGTGAGGAAGAACGTCTCAGGATCTTGGGATTTTACTAACAGGAGAATTCTGGGATATAAGGAGGCCCCCTCTTTGAGAGAGGCCACAAAAGAGCTGGGAGCTATTACTACCTGTTGCGGAGAGAAGGCAAAGCTGTTTGTTGAAAAATGGACCGGAAATACCAGGGGATGGATTCTTACTCCCCTAGAAAAGATTTAACGGTTCCAAAAAAGCTCCTGACAAAGGAGCTTTTTATTACTTTTCCACAGTTTTACTTTTTTATTCTTTTGATATAGAATAATTAAATTAGGTTCAACTAATTGTTTTTTTATGAACAAAAAAGAGCTTACAGATTTAACTAACAAGGTTTACAAAATTACCCTGCTTTTCCCAAAAAAGGATCCTTTAAGGTATAAGGTAAGAGAAAAAGCAAATGATCTTTTGGCCGGTTTTGTTGCTTGGGAAAGCTATTGCAGTCCGAATCCGGGAAGCATTTTGGGAACTAAAAAAGATGAAAGAGAAATTCTTTTTTCTTTGGAAAAAGATTTTGATATAATAAGAAGCTATTTTGAGGTAGCCAAATGGCAGAACTGGGTAAACTATTTTGACATATTGGAGCTTCAGGAAGACTATGATAAGATAAAGGGAGCGTTGAAAGAAGAAATAGGAAAGCTTAAAAAAGACAGTCCGAAAGGGGAAGAGCTTAAAAAGGTTAAAACAGAGCAGGTTGTGGAGGAAGATTTAGATGGAAGAAAAGGAGAAATAATCAAGATTCTTAAAAAGGTTAACAGGATTCAAGTCGGAGAAATTACAGATCTTCTTCCAAGTGTCTCCAAAAGAACTTTAAGGCGTGATTTCCATAAATTAGTGGAGCAGGGGACAGTTGAAAGGGTAGGAGACAAAAACAACACCTTTTACAGGTTAAGAAATAAAGAAGTATAGCAGGACAGAGTAGGACAGATAGTAGGACAGAATATCTTTTGTTTCTGTCCTAACTGTCCTAACCTCTGTCTTAATTGTCCTAATAAATGGCAAACCCTAAAAAAACATTCAGTAAGCTGTACGATAAAAACATCGATCAAATATATCGGTTTATTTACTTTAAAGTAGAATCTGAGGAAATAGCTCAGGATATATGCGCTGAAGCCTTTACTCGGGGATGGGAAGCTTTTAAAGAAAAGCATGATCAAATAGACAATCCCAGAGCTTTTCTGTATCGGATAGCCCATAACCTTGTAGCTGACCATCATAAAGCTAGGACAAGGGTAGAGTTTGTTTCTGTTGAAAATATTTCCTTGTCCGATCCGGATACTGACATAAAAGAAATGTCCGAAGTTAATTCTGACTTTAACAATATTAAAAAAGCTCTGGAGGGGATAAATGAGGACTATAAAGAGATTATAGTGATGCACTATTTAAATGATCTTCAAATACCCGAAATAGCTCAAGCTTTAGATAAATCAGAAGGAGCTGTAAGGGTCCAACTTCACCGGGCTATTAAATCTTTGAGAAAAACCCTTGAAAAAAATATAGAAATGTGCTAATTTGTGGGGTGTAACAAAAAGCCCTTTATTTCGTCATAACTATACAATGGAGGACAAAAAGCTTCTCAACGAGTTAAAGCAACTAAAAGAGATTAAACCCAGAAAAGACTGGGTTAGTTTGACTAAAAAAGAGATTTTAGGCGAAAATCCTTCTATTTTCAGTATAGAAGAGCTTATTTTAGGAGCTAAAATGGTTTTAAGGCATAAAGCCGCTTTTTCTTCTCTAGTTGTTCTTCTTGTTATTATAGGAACTTTCGGCTTTGCTCAGAATTCAATGCCGGGAGATATGTTTTTTAGTATTAAGAAAGCGGGAGAAAAGGGAATGAGTATTTTTGCCTCAGACAAAGTAGAAAGGAGTTTTGATATAGCAAACAAAAGATTAGAGGAGTTAACCCTCATATCCCATCAGAATAATATAGATAAGCTGGCTCCAGCCATAGAAGAATATCAGACTTCAGTCTCTGAAACGGCAGAAAGCATAAAAAGGGAAGCGGAATCAGGCTCTGCGGACAAGCTGGCTAGAGAAATAGAGGTTTTAGCTTCAAAAAGAGTAGAACTGGAGGAAGAAGGAGTTGAAATACCCCAAAACGAGTCATATAACGCAGCTATGGGGAGGTTATTGAAAAGAGAGGTAGCAGATCTTGAAAACAGGTCTTTGATTGAAGAAAATGTTTCTGTTTTAAAAGAAGTTAAAGAGCTGATTGAAGAAGGCAAATTGGATCAGGCTTTTGTAAAGCTGATGAGCATTAAAAACTAGTTGAGTTTTCCACATTGACATTATTATAGGACTGGTATAATGAAAGAATATTTGTATTAATCCGCCGCAGTTCTATTTGATACCAAAAATATCAGATAGTCTCGCGGGTTGAAAAAGTCGTTGTTTTCTTGATTTTTTGAGTATTGGGCCCATGCACTATAAGGTGCATAGGGTAAACAGAAAGGTTCTGTTAACTCGCACCTGTATGGTGCAAACCGCCTCGCAAGAGGCAGCCAAAAATATTTATACTCAAAAGTTCGAGACAAGGTCGACGACGACACATTATAAAAGGTCAAAAAAAGTTAAATAATTATCAACTGAAGATCGACAGATTAAAAGGTTGGTAATTACACATTACAAATCATGAAAAAATTAATTGCAACAGCTATTACATTAGCCGTCGTTGCAGTTGTCGCTCCAGTAGCAGCTAGCGCTGTTGATGTCAGCGGAATGGATCTTTCAGAGTTGCAGGATTTACTTGCAGCTATTGAAAGCCAGATCGCTGCTCTTTCAGGAGATACAAGTGGAGATGGAGTTGCAGTATCCTGCAATTTTACCAGACCTCTTTATCCCGGAAGTACAGGAGCTGACGTTCAGTGCTTACAGCAGTACCTGAATGCCGAAGGGTTCACAGTAGCTTCTTCAGGCGCAGGTTCTCCGGGAAGTGAGACCATGTATTATGGTTCTCTTACCCAGGCTGCAATAGGCAACTGGCAAGACGCTAATGGCGTAGCTTACGGTAACTACAGAGGTTACTTCGGTCCTGTTTCACAGGCCAAGTACGATGCTTTAGCTGCCGCAGATACAGAAGATGAAGATGAGGATGAAGATGAAGATGAGGATGAAGATGATGAAGATGATGAAGAACTCTCTGGTGGTGAAGCTACAGTTACTCTTACCGCAGCAGCTAGTCCTGCTTCAGGTACAGAGCTGTACACTTCAAATAACGACGTCGCAGTTGCTGCTTTCAACGCACAGGCTGTAGAAGGCGATGCCAGAATCGAAAGGTTAGATCTTAACTTTAGAACTGGTAACAGTGGAAATGCAAGAGTATGGCTTTATGTTGACGAGATTTCAATTTGGAATGGCGATGAAGAGGCAGCTAGAAAAAGTATTACTGAGAGCAGTGTTACTACAGTAACAACAGCTTCAGATTACATGGTTCGTTTCACCGGTCTTGACATTATAGTTAGGGAAGATGAAACAGAAGAAGTCACCATTAAAGTTAGTGGCAAGAGTTTTCCTGATGGAGGTACTGCTACTTCTTACATAGGTGATGTTGACGTTCTAGCAAACGCCGTGAGAGTAACTGACGGAACAGGTGTTACTTCTTACGAACCGACAAGTATGCTTCTTGACAGCCAGTACTTTACTGTCAAAGAGGGTGATACTGCTGCATTAGAGGGTTCTGTCAATACAGATAATCCTGACGAGCAGTCAGTACAGGTTTCTGAGTCAGGTACCACAGAGGATATTGTTTTATTGAGGCACGACCTTAAAGCTAAGAACAATAATGTTGTGATCAATAAGGTAGCAAGTGAAATATCAAGTTCTACTTCTACTCCAAACACTGTTCTCTCAACGCTGTACTTATATGCTGACGATACTTTGTTAGCTAGCACCAGTGTTCCAAGCACTGTTGGTCGTTTAGCTGTATTCACTGGTTGGGGCGATTACACTGTTGAAAAAGACGAAACAGTAACTCTTACTGTAAAGGCAGACGCAAAAAAGCGCCTGATGACTAATTACAATGAGGGTGCTGCCGCTTCAGCTCTTCTAGATGTTTCAGCTAATGTTGTTGCTTACGATGCAGACAACTATACTGCTATTACGCCCACGGGGTCAGATGGCACAGGTAAAGATCAGCATCTTTACAGCAAGGGTGTTAGGTTAGCCTTGAACGGCACTCCTTCATTAACAACAGTAGATTTGCCAGGTGCTAGTTCCAGTAGTGGTCCTATTAGAGCTACAGGTACTATGAAAGTAGATGTTACTGCTTTTGGTGGAACCGTTTATATCAAGGATGATTCTGACGCTAACGCTGCTAGTAGTGGTGTGTACGCAACTTCAAGTGAAACTGCCAGCACTACAACTACCTTTAGCGTGGTTAGTAACGCAGACACGGGAAGCAATAACAACTGGGTGGTTAGTGAGACAGAGACATTTACAGTTACTTTCGACATTGCAAGTAGCGAAGTCTATGGTACTATGGGTGTAGCTGAAAAGTTCAGCGTTAGAGGCATTGTGCCTTATCTCAGATGGAGCACTACTGATTCAGCAGATGGAGGAATATTGACTAATACGACTAATGTTAGTAACTACGTATATCAGAATTGGGGCAAAAAGGATCTTAAGACAGATCCGGTAATAATCTACGCTAAGTAGTAATTGCCTTTCCCAATTGATATACTTGATGCTCTGAAAGCAAGTTTCTGGTTGAACTTTAAAGCCAGGGGAAATCCCTCCGATTGCAATCGGAGGGTTTTCTTTTAAGTTTTTTTTGGTATACTGTCTATTAGAAGCTAGAGATTTTTTTATCCTAACTTTTAGCTAAAATGATAGAAAAAATTACAAAGTTTTTAATTCTATTAGCCTTAATAATACCTCCTTTTGTTAAGACAGATTATTTATTTTTTCCTTTTTCTTCAGGAAAGGTGTTTTTTTTCCGCTTCTTTTTGTTTTTAGCTCTTTTAGGATGGGTTATTTTAATGTTAAGAAATAGGGAATTTAGGCCTCAGATGAATATTTTAACAATTGCCCTTATTTTATTTGTTATTGGAATGCTGGTAACAAGTTTTACGGGAGTGGGTATTATGCGTTCTCTTTTTTCTAACTTTGAAAGGCACGATGGAACAATTCAGTTTTCTTTTTTCGTTTTATACTTTTTAATGCTGATTTCAGTGTTTAAGTCTAAAAAAGATTGGCAGGTATTGATTGGCAGTTTTTTATTGACAGCATTTGCTATTTCTATTTATTCTTGGATAAGTCAGGGAGAGCAGACTAGATTATCCGGTCTCTTTGGGAACCCTTCCTATCTCGGTGCTTTTTTGCTAATTGCTATAGGGTTTTCTGCCGTCGGTTTAAGAGAAAGCTTCAGAAATTTTAACGGCTTTTTAGGAAAGAAATATATTAAAGTTAGCTTAATAACCTTAATCTTATTTTTCTTAATAACCTTATTTTATACGGGCACTAGAGGTTGTTATGCAGGTATCGCCGTTGCTTTCTTATTAATGGTTATTTTTTCTATATTCTTTTTCAGAAAGAACAAAAAGGTATTTATTTCTTTGATTTTTGTTGTTGTTCTTTTAATTTTCTTTTTAAGTTTAATATTCATTTTTTCAGATCATTCTTTTGTAAGAAGCCGTTCAAATCTTAAAAGAATAGCTGATTTAAAAAATCCAACAGAGATTTCTTCGGTTAGCGAAAGATTGTCTGTTTGGAATATGGCTCTAAAAGGATTTAAGGATAAACCTGTTTTTGGCTGGGGTCCCGAGAACTTTGAAGCTGTTTTTAACAGGCACTATGATTATAAGGTTGGTTTATCAGAGCCTTGGTTTGATAAAGCCCATAATCAGTTTTTAGAAGTTTTAGCTACGGGAGGAATATTTCTTTTTTCTATTTATCTTTTTTTAATTTTTTCCGTATTTTATTTAATATTTAAAATATTTAAAAAAGAGAAACTGTTAGCTGTTATTTTGACTTCTATTTATTTTGGCTATTTAGTCCAAGGAATGTTTTTGTTTGATACTCTCCATTTATATCTAGCACTTTTCCCTTTCTTAGCTTTTATTTCTTTTGAATACAAAAGACTATATCTTTCTTCCGGGGAAAATAACAGAAAAACAAATAAAGAAAATCCTTCTTTGTTTAAATTTTTTACAGGGGTAACTGTTTTGGTTGTTATCTTTTTGCTTTATACGACCGTCTGGCTTCCTTATAAAGCAAATGCTTCGGCTTTAAACTGTTTGATGGCCACAAGAGAAGGTAATTTTAAAGAAGCAAAAGAGTTTTTAGAAGAAGCGATTGACAATGATACGCCTTTTTCTTTTGTTCCGATAAGAATTAGAGTTTCTTGGGACTTCTTTTCAGGATTAGCTCTCATAGAAGAGGGTGTACCTCCCGAAAAAATAAAGCCCGCTATAAAGGATCTTTATCGTCTTTTAACGTCAGAATTAGAAAAAGTAGTGATTAGTTCTCCTTATAATTCTAGGGTTTATTATGTTTTAGGAGTACTTTATCAATTAGGATTTGAAAAATTAGGAATAAACGACTTAGATAAAGCAGAAGAAATTTTTAAAAAGTCTTTAAACTACTCTGACAAAAGAACCGATTATTACAATGAGTATGCTAAGGTTTTATTAGCGATGGAAGAATATAAAAAAGCGGAAAAATTAGTTAAAGAATATTTAGAGAGGACAGGTAGAAAAGATCCTACTGTTTTATTTACTTTGGGTAATATAAATTTTAATCAAGGAAATTATGAGTTAACTATAAAATATTATGAAAGAGCGCGTGAAGAAGGTTACGATTTTCTAAAAACGGAAGGATCTTATTCTCGTTATCTCTTATCTGCTCAGGAGATTGGCGACTACCAAAAAATTATTGATGCAGCCAAGGCTTATTTAGAAAAAAATAGAAGTCTTCTTGAAGGGAAAAAACTGGCTAATACTTATTACAACATAGCTTTGGGTTATATGAAAATAGGTAAAAATGATGTAGCTAAAGAATATTTTTACAAAGCTTTAGAAATAGAAGAGGGGTACAAAGAATATAAAAGTATTTTTGATAATCTTTAATTGTTTCTAATTTTTTGTTAACATAGATCTTGATGAAAGACTTTTTTAAGAAAACAATCCTTTTGGGTTTTATTTTATTTTCTCTTTTTATTGGAGGAAAAGTTTTAGCTTCAGAAGGTTTCCATGTGGATCCAGATTACGATCTTTTTAAAAGAAAAGAAATAGAAGCAGTAAAAATTGATTCATCTGACAAATTGTACTTTTATATTGATAACAGCTGGTGGGAAGATCTTTTTTCTGAAGAAAAAGAGAAGATAAAGGATTCTTTGGAAAAATTAGGGAAAGAGTTTGATGATAATATTTATCCTATTTTAACTTCAGATTATGGATCTGAATGGAACCCTGGCATTGATAATGACAACAGGATTACAGTTTTAATCCATCCGATGAAAGGAGGGGTAACGGGATATTTTAATAGTGGAGACCAGTATAGTGTTTACCAAAATTCGGCTTCTAACGAAAGAGAGATGGTTTATCTAGATGTTAGGCGTATTACAGATGAGGCAGTAGAAAGCTATTTAGCTCATGAGTTTACTCACTTGATTACTTTTAATCAGAAGCAAAATTTAAATAATATTCAAGAAGAAGTGTGGCTGAATGAAGCAAGAGCAGAATATGCTTCTACTTTGTGTGGATATAACGAAGAGTACGAGGGAAGTTATCTTGAATCAAGAGTAAATGATTTTATAAAAACTCCTTCTGATTCTATTACAGAATGGCAGGGAAAAACTGACGACTATGGTGCTCTTTCTATGTTTATTCACTATTTGGCGGATCATTACGGTAAAGAGATTCTTACCAAAAGTATTAGATCTTCTAAAATAGGAATTGAGAGTATAAACGAAGCTTTAAGAGACAATGGATCTAATAAAAGATTTTCAGAAATATTTATTGATTGGACAATAGCAGTGTTTGTAAATGATTGTTCTATGAACGAGAAATATTGTTATTTAAATAGTAACCTAAAAAACTTGAGAGTTTTCCCCCAGAGTAATTATTTGCCGGTAGAATCCCAAAGCATTCTTTCCGTTTTTTATCAGACAAAAGATTGGACAGGAAGATGGCATAAAATATTCGGAGGGAAGGGCAACCTGGAATTTGAATTTGACGGAGAAGATGATATAAGTTTTAAGGCCCCTTTTATTCTTTGTAGAAAGGGAAATAACTGCTCAGTAGATTATTTGGAATTAGATAGCAAACAAAAAGGACAGATTAAAATATCCGATTTCGGAGAAGATTACAATTATTTTACTATCATTCCCGTGGTTAGAGAGAAAATTTCAGGATTTGACGGTTCAGAAACTAATTACAGCTATTCTTGGCAAGCTAATTCCTCTGGGCTGAAAGATGATGCTGTTGATGAGCACCAAAACAATATTCCTATAGAAGATCAGGTGGGAGAAACAAAAGAAGAAAAGCTTAGCAGGCTTTTACGCCTTTTAGAGTTGGTAAAAGAGAGAATAGCTGAGATTATTTCAGGGGATTCTTATTGTCAGAGAATTGATAACAATCTTTATTACGGAATGAGAAATAATAATGAAGTAAAATGTTTACAGAAATTTTTAAAAAATCAGGGTTCTGACATCTATCCTGAAGGATTAGTAACCGGTAACTATCTCTCTCTGACAAGAAAAGCCGTAGTTCGTTTTCAGGAAAAACATAAAGACCAAATACTGACTCCGCTTAATTTAAGTCAGGGAACAGGTTATTTTGGGCCCAGGAGTCGGGAAGTAGCCAACGAACTAATGGATTAATCTTATATGAACCTTTTTGACACCTCTTGACAAGAGGTTTTTCTTTTTTTAAGATGAAGCTGTATGGGAAAGATTAAACCAGACGAATTATATACAACAAAAGAAGCGAAAAGTTTTTTGAAGATATCAGAGAGCACTATGAAACGTCTTTTAAAGAAAGGTATAATTAAGGCTCACAAGGTCGGGGGGCAATATAGAATTTGGGGTAGTGAAATATTACAGCTTGTTTCTCCCAAGCTAGAGTCGGGTGTTTATCGAGTTTATAAAAAGGCCAAAGATAAAACTAGAGAAAAAATAGAAAAATGGTAATCGGAGACAATAAATTAAAAAATAAAATATTATGAAAAAAAGAATTTTAATTACGGGCGGAGTAGGATTTATCGGCGCTCATTTAATAGAGGGTATTTTGAAGGATACGAATTGGGAAATTGTTATAATAGATAGGTTAGATATATCAGGAAATACAAAAAGACTAACAGATATTGAGCTTTGGGATGAAGAAAAAGATAGAATTAAATTTATTTGGTGGGATTTAAAATCAGAGGTAAATAATTCTATTAAAAAAGAGATAGGAGAGGTAGATTATATTTGGCATTTAGCCGCTTCTAGTCATGTAGATAGAAGCATAGAGGATCCTCTATTGTTTGTAATGGATAATGTAGTAGGAACATGCAATCTTTTGAATTTTTCAAAAAAACTCAAAAATTTAAAGCAGTTTATATATTTTTCCACTGATGAAGTATTTGGACCAGCTAAGAGCGGAGTATCTTATAAAGAGTGGGATAGATATAAATCAGGCAACCCTTATGCTGCCACCAAGGCCGGTGCTGAAGAATTATGTGTTGCCTTTCAAAACACTTATAAACTTCCAATAATTATTACTCATACTATGAACGTGTTTGGTGAAAGACAACATCCAGAGAAATTTATCCCTCTTGTTATTAAAAAAGTTCTAGTTGGTGAAAAAGTGTTTATCCATGCCGACAAGACAAAAACAAAATCAGGAAGTAGGGCATGGATACATGCTAGAAATGTATTTTCAGCACTATTTTTTCTAACAAAAAAGGGGAAACCAGGCGACAAATACAACATAGTAGGGGAAAAAGAAGTAACTAATTTAGAAATGGCTCAGTTTATAGCTAGGGTTATTGGAAAAGAATTAAAATATGAGTTAATCGATTTTCATTCTTCAAGACCAGGGCATGATTTAAGATATAGCTTGGACGGTAAAAAAATGAGAAAAATGGGTTGGCAGCTTCCTAAGACATTCGAGCAATCATTAAAAAAAACTATTAAATGGACATTAGATCATCAAGAATGGATAAACATTTAGGTAATAAAAAAATTAGACACAAAGTTAAAGAAATAGAACTCCATTCAGATGAAAGGGGTTGGTTGGCAGAGGTATTAAAAAGAAACGAAATAAAAGAAGACATAAAGCAGATTTATGTTGCTACCATTAAACCGGGTTATATTAGGGGTAATCATTATCACCTAGAAAGAACCGAATGGTTCTTTGTTGTCGGTGGCAGGGCTAATCTATATCTTGGAAATCCCGAAAACAAAGAAAATATTTGTTTAGAAATTTCCTCTGGGAAACCTAAAGTAATAACTATTTTCCCCAAAACAGCTCATGCTGTAAAAAACACAGGAGAAGAAACCATTTATTTAGTAAGTGCTCGAAATACTATTTATGATCCGGAAAATACGGACACATTTTATTATTCGCTTTGTGAAAAATAATTTCTAAGAATTTAAAAATGAAAAATTTAGAATATTTGATTAAAAATAAAAAAGCTAAAGTTGCTGTAGTAGGTTTAGGATATGTGGGGTTGCCTCATGCCGTGGAATTGGCTAAGGCAGGATTTAATGTTTTTGGAATTGATATTAAGAAGGAGAGAGTAGATAGAGCAAACAAAGGAGATTCTTATATTGGGGACGTAAAAGACGAAGATCTTAAAAGTGTTCTAGGTAAATTTAAGGCGTTTAATAATTTTGAAAAATTAAAAGAAGTTGATGTTGTTTTGATTTGTGTTCCTACTCCTCTTGATAAGCACAAGGTCCCTGATATTTCTTATATTAAAAAATCGAGTCAAGAGATTAAAAAAAGATTGAAAGATAAAAAATTAATAATTCTTGAAAGTACTAGCTATCCTGGCACAACAGAGGAAATTATTCTGGCTATGCTTCAAAAAGAGGGGTTAAAAGTAGATCAAGATTTTTATTTAGCTTTTGCTCCGGAAAGAATTGATCCCGGAAATAAAATGCCTTTTTATGATATTCCTAAAATAGTTGGAGGAGTGACAAAAGAGAGCACGAAACTGGCTCAAATTTTTTATGAACAATTTATAAAAAAAGTTTATTCTGTATCCTCCTCTAGAGCAGCGGAAATGACCAAACTTTTAGAAAATGCCTATAGGTTAGTGAATATTTCTATGGTTAATGAACTGTCTCTTCTTTGCGACAAAATGGGAGTTGATATTTGGGAAGTAATTAGAGCCGCAGAAACCAAGCCTTATGGGTTTACTCCTTTTTATCCCTCTCCCAAGATAGGGGGGCATTGTATTCCTCTTGATCCTTTTTATCTTTCTTATAAGGCAAAAGAATATAATTTTTGGGCTCGATTTATTGAATTAGCGGGAGAAATTAACGATCATATGCCGCATTTTGTGGTTACAAAAATTAATTATCTTTTAAACAAAAATAAAAAATCTATTTCTGGATCTAAAATTTTAATTTGGGGAGTAAGCTACAAAAAAGATATAGGAGATATCAGAGAATCAGCTTCTTTAAGAATAATCCCTGATTTGATAAGAAAAGGAGCTGAGATTTCTTATTTTGATCCTTATGTTCAAAAACTAAACATAGGAAGGAAGGTTTTTAATTCTATAAATTATTTGTTAAAAGAATTAAAAAAATACGATTTGGTTTTAATTATAACTGATCACTCTGATTTTGATTACAATAAGATAGCAAAAAATTCTAATTTGGTAGTAGATACTAGAAATGCGATTAAATCCAGGGATCATAATAATGTTTTCTGGCTATAATTATGAAATTTTTTTTAATAGGAAAAGGATTTATTTTTCCGCGCCATAAGAATGCTATAGAAAGTATAGGCGGTGAGATAATAGATATAGTAAGTAAGGAGGATGGTGAAGAAAAGTGGAAAGAAGTCTTAGATAATACGTTAGCTGAGTATGTTTCTATTCTGACCCCCAACTATCTTCATTATGAAATGATAGAAAGAGCTTTAAGTAGGGGAAAAAGAGTTCTTTCCGAAAAACCCTTAGTTATAAATTCAAACAACGCAAAAGAATTAATAGGAAAAGATGTTTTTTGCGTTTTACAGCTAAGGTATCATCCTCTGGTTAAGAAAATTAAAAAAAAGATAAGTAAAACCGAAAAAAACAAAATAGATATAGATGTTTCAGTTTTTAGAGATAGGGATTACCATAGAGGTTGGAAAGGAAATACAGAAAAGTCCGGAGGCTTACTATTTAACTTAGGTATTCATTATTTTGATCTTCTCTTATATCTTTTTGGGAAAGAAAAAGAAGCAAAAACCCTTTTCTTAAAAGAAAAGAGTGGGCAAGGGATTATTCGCGGAGAAAATTATGTTTGTAATTGGCGAATAAGTACAAACGAGAGAAGAGATAACCAAAGAAGAATTTTTAGGATAAATGGCGAAGATTATAATTTTTCTTCTAAAGATAATCTTTCTTATGAAAATCTTCATAAATTTGTTTACAAGGATTTTGTTCAAGGAAAAGGAGTTAAAGCAAAAGAGGAGATAGAATCAATTAAATTAGTAGAAAGGCTTTATGAAAAATAAATTTCACAAGACGGTAAAAATTCAGAGGGGTGCCAAAATAGGAAAAGGTACTGAAATTTGGCATAATTCTCAAGTTTTGAAAGAGGCTGAAATAGGCAAGGGCTGTACAATAGGCCACAATTGTTTTATTGGATCTGGGGCACGATTAGGAAATGGTGTAAAACTTCAATCAAACATAGATATCTGGGATCGGATTGTATTGGAAGATTATGTTTTTGTGGGGCCTTCAGCTGTTTTTACTAACGATCTTAATCCTAGATCTAAATATCCGAAATCGGAGTATCAAGAATATGGGCAATGGTTACCTACCTTAGTTAAGAAGGGATCTTCAATTGGAGCTAACTCTACAATTATTTGTGGTGTAACTGTTGGTAGCTGGTCAATGATAGGAGCTGGTGCTGTAGTAACTAAGGATATACCTGATTATGCCATTGCAGTGGGTAATCCTGCAAGAGTTATTGGTTGGGTTTGTGAATGCGGTAATAAACTTAATCTTGAAAGAGGAAAATCAGAATGTCCAATTTGTCATAGAAAATATAAAAAAGAAGAAAATAAAGTATGGCAAGAATAAATTTTTTAGATTTTAAAAAGCAACATTTCTCAATAAAAAAAGAAATTGAACTAGGTTTCAAAAAGGTTTTGGAAAGCCAAATTTTTATAAACGGAGAAGAAGTGGAAAAGTTTGAAAAAGAAGTAGCTGATTTTTGTGGTGTTAAAGAAGCTGTTGGTGTAAACTCCGGTACCGATGCTCTTTCTCTTTCTTTGAAAGCTTTTGGCATAAAAGAAGGAGATGAAGTAATAACCACTCCTTTCACTTTTATTTCTACAGCAGAAACCATTATTAATTTGGGAGCGAGGCCTGTTTTTACGGATATAAATAAAGATTTAAATATTTCTCCTGAAGAGATAGAAAAGAAAATTACAGATAGAACAAAAGCAATTATCCCCGTTCATTTATTTGGATTAGTTTCTCAAATGAATAAAATTTTAAAAATAGCTAGGAACCATGGTCTTTATGTGATAGAAGATGCAGCTCAAGCTTTTGGGTCGGGATACAAAGGGAAAAGAGCGGGTTCTATGGGGGATATAGGATGTTTTAGTTTTTTTCCGACAAAAAATCTAGGAGCGCTGGGGGACGGAGGCATGGCGGTTACAAATAATGAAAAATTAGCTGAGAAGATAAGACTTTTAAGAAATCATGGTTCTGATTTCGAAAATAAATATCGAAATTTAATCTTGGGAACTAACTCGAGATTGGATTCTATCCAGGCAGCTATTTTAAGAACCAAATTAAACTATATTGAAAGTTGGATTAGGGAAAGGAGAAATATTGCAAAAAATTATAACAAAAGACTGTCCGCAATAAAAGAAATTAAAACGCCTTCTTTTGCGAAAGACGATTATCATTCTTTTAATTATTATACAATAAGAGCTAAAAGAAGAGATGAATTAAAAATTTTCTTAGAAGAAAAAGGAATCGAGACCAAAATTTATTATTTTCTTCCCCTATATTCTCAACCAGCTTTAAATTTTTTAAAAGTCGATAAAAATTATTTTTCTGAAACAGAAAAGGCAGCTAAGGATGTTCTTTCTCTGCCCATTTATCCCGGTTTTGAAAATCAAGATTTTGTTGTTAATAAGATAAAAGAATTTTATAAAAGAATTTTATAGATTTTTAAAATGGCAAAAAAATATCAAATTTGTACAAAATGTATTTTAGACACTACGGCTCCCTATATTCATTTCGATGAAAAAGGAGTTTGTAATTATTGCAGAAAAGAAGGATCTTTTGTAAAAAAGTATCTTTCTATATCACCTCAAAAAAAAGAAAAAGAATTAAAGAAAATAATCAATAAAATCAAAGAGCAAGGAAAAGGTAAAAAATATGACTGCATTGTAGGACTTAGCGGGGGAGTAGATAGCACTTATCTTACTTATATAGCTAAAGAAATGGGCTTAAGGCTTCTGGCTGTTCACTTAGATAATGGATGGGATGCTGAGATGGCAGTTGATAACGTTAATGATATTGTAAAAAAGCTTAATATCGACCTCTATAATTATAAGATAAACTGGGAAGAATTTAAAGATTTACAATTAGCATACTTAAAATCTTCAGTGGTTGATATAGAAGCTATTACAGACCATGCAATAAAAGCCCTTTTGTATAATACTGCCCAAAAAAGAAATATTAAATATATCTTGAGCGGAGGAAATATTGCAAGCGAAGGAGTTTTACCCAAGGGGTGGGCTCATAATAAAAATGATTTAGTAAACCTGAAAGATATATACGGTCGTTTCGGTACGCTTAAGCTGAAGACATTTCCTACTTTAGGTTTTTGGAAAAAAAGGTATTATGAAAAAATTAAAGGAATTCAGAGAATAGCAATTTTGAATTATATTCCTTACGTTAAAAAGGATGTTAAAGATTTTCTTGTTAAAGAAATTGGATGGAGAGATTATGGCAGTAAACACTATGAGTCTATTTTTACTCGATTTTACCAAGCTTATATCCTCCCCAGAAAGTTTAATATTGATAAAAGAAGAGCTCATTTATCAAGTTTGATTTACTCGGGCCAGATGACTAGGGAAGAGGCCCTAAAAGAAATAGAAAAAGATCCTTATCCGGACAAGGGAATGATGGAAAAAGACAAAGAGACAGTTTTGAAGAAGCTTGGGTTTACCAAAAAGGAGTTTGAGAAGATAATGAAACTTCCCATTAAAAGTCATTTTGATTACAAAACTGACGCAAAAACAGTAAGTTTTGCAAGAGCTATTTATAAACCGGTGAAACTATTCAAAAACTTTGTGAATGTTTTGAAAAATTATGGCAAAAGATAAAAGGTTGAAAATTCTTTTTATAGCCAGTCATTATCCAGAAAAAAGGAGTCCTCTGGAGGGAATTTTTACTAGAGAACATGCAAAAGCAGCTTCTTTATACAATCAGATTACTGTCTTATACAGTGGGGAGAAGGTTGGAAATCAAAAAAAGTTGTGGTGCGTTGTTTCTGATAAAGAAGAAGGAGGAGTTAGCACCATTAGAGTAAAACATAAAATTTCTTCTATTTCAAAGTTTTTTTCCTATTTTTTATATCTTTCTAGTATTTTTTTTACCTTTAGAAAATTAAGAAAGGAAAATGGAAAACCAGATATAATTCATGCTCATATTTATGTGGCAGGTGTGCCCGCAGTAATTTTGGGTAAAATTTATCATATTCCTGTAGTTCTTACAGTTCATTCTTCAACTTTCCCGAGACGAGCTTTAAGGCCTAATCAGAAAAGACAAGCTAGGTTTGCTATAAACAATGCAGATCTGGTTCTTCCTGTTAGTAATTTTTTAAAAAAGAGTATTGGGGATTATGGTTTTAAAAATGAATTTCAAGTAGTTCCAAATACTATAGATACAAAACTATTTTCCCTTCTTCTTAATGGGAAAAAATCAAAGAAAAAAGAGATATTGACAATAACTTCTTTTAAGCCAAAGAAAGGAAACCTATATCTGCTAGAAGCTTTGTCAATAATTAAAAACAAAAGAAACGATTTTTGTATTAACATTATAGGGGACAGTCCAGAGAAGAAAGAATATGAAGAAATGGTTAATAACTTGCAGTTACAGGATTTTGTGAAATTTTGTGGTTTTAAAAGAAAAAAAGAAGTTGTTCATTTGATAAGACAATGTGATTTTTTAGTATCACCTAGTCTTTTTGAAACTTTTGGGGTATCAATTATAGAAGCTTTAGCCTGTGGGAAACCTATTGTTGCTACAAAATCTGGAGGACCTAATGAAATTATAGATAAAAAAGTAGGTGTTTTAGCCGCTACAAAAAATTCGGAAGATTTAGCAAAATCAATCGATTACATGTTGGATCATTATCAGGATTATTCACCCGAAAGATTAGCTAATTATGCACAAGAAAATTTTAGTTACGAAAAAGTCGGCTGGACATTAAATAGAATATATAGGAAATTAATTAAAAATAAGCAAAATAATTATGAATCAAGAGAAGAAAAAGAATAATTCATATAACCATGAAGTGAAACGTTTACTTGCTCCATATAAAGCAGTGCTTCCTTTGGTTTCTGGAAAAAGAGTGCTTGATCTTGGTTGTGGGCGAGGACGGGGTTCTAGTGTGTTAGCGGATTATGCTGAAAAAGTAGTAGCTATTGATATTTCAGCCGATACCATATCTGAGAATAAGAGGAGGTATGTAAACAAAGGAAATCTTGTTTTTAAAGAAATGAATGCCGAAAAATTAGAATTAGAAGATAATAATTTTGATGTTGTTATTTCCTTTGAGGTTATTGAGCACGTGGATAATCCTGATATCTTTTTAAGAGAGATCAAGAGAGTTCTTAAGTCCTCAGGATTTGCGTTCTTGACAACGCCGAATAGAAAGGTGCGTTTACTTCCTTTACAAAAACCATGGAATCCCGAACACAAAAGAGAATATTATTTAAAAGAATTTCGGAAAGAATTAGAATCTGTTTTTTCAAATACAACAATATTGGGTATTTTTGGAAGAGGAAATTTACATGATTTGTTTTTAAAAAAGCAGAAACAAAATATACTGGGAGTTTATGGAACAATGATTTTTACTCCTCGATTAGCTGGTTTTGTTAAATTTCTTCTTGGTAAAGAAAAGAAAAAATATATTCAGGGAAAAAATCAAGGGACACAGGAAAAATCCTTTGGCAAGCTAGATGACAAGCAATCGCTGATCGTGATAAAAGAAAATTTAAAATCCTGCCTTAATTTTTTTGCTATTTGTACCTTAGATAAAAACATAAACATTAGGAAAATTAAAAAAATATTGTTTAATTAGTACGATATGACAGAAGATACAAAAAATCTATCCAGAAACAGCTTGATAACTTTTGTAAGCAGAATAATTATGATAGTGGTAGGGATTTTAAGCTCTATTATTCTGGCCAGAGTTTTGGGTCCGTCTGAAAGGGGGGTCTATGCATTGATTTTTTTGTTTCCCGCGATTTTTTCAATGATTGGCAGCTTTGGGGTAGGAACATCTAATACTTATTTTACGGGCAGCAGAAAATATAAAATAAACGATATTGTTTCGAATTCTTTAATTTTTGCTTTTGGGATGAGTTTTATTGTTATTTTATTTTTTTGGGGAGCGACTGAAACAAAAATTTTTCAGCAATATCTTTTATCAAATAAAATTCCCTTGAATTATTTATGGTGGGCAGTGTTGCTTTTGCCAATTCTTTTGTTGTCAAATTTTTTAAAGCAAATTATCTTAGGAAAAGAAAAAATTAAGAATTTCAATAAGATAGGTATATTTGAAAAAATCTTTGAACTTTTTTTGATAATTCTGCTCTTAATAATTTTAAACAAGGGCTTATTTGGTGCTGTTATTTCTTTTATATTTACTGCTTTGGGTGTTGCTTTAATAATATTTTTACTTGTAAGAAAAATGGGTCAGCTTAATTTTTCTTTTAATTCTAAATTAATGAAAGAATCGATTAAATACGGCGGTAAAGCCTATATCGGGGATTTTGTTCAGTTTTTAAATTATCGTCTAGACATGTTTTTAGTCGCTTGGTTTTTAGCTCCTGTAGCGGTGGGATATTATGTAATTGCTGTTGGACTAGCTGAAAGAATTTGGTTAATACCTGGCTCCATAGGATTAGTTTTGTTTCCTCGTGTTTCTTCAGTAGGAGGAAAAAGAGCTAACTTATTTACTCCTAAAATAGCTCGGAATATTTTGTTTAGTCTTCTTCTTATTTCTATTCCTATTATTTTTTTGGTGAAGCCTTTCGTCGGATTATTGTATGGTATTAATTTTCTTCCCTCCGTTACCCCCTTTTTAATTTTACTGCCCGGCATAATAGTTCTTGGTTTTGCTAAAATATTGGCTAGTGATTTAGCTGGTAGAGGCAAACCGGAATTTTGTACTTATTCTGCTTTGATTTCTTTGGCGATTAATATTCCCTTAAATATTGTTTTAATTCCAAAATGGGGTATTTCGGGAGCAGCTTTCGCTTCTTCGGTAGCTTATTTAACAGCAACCATTGTATTATTGCTTTCATTTTTAAAGCTTTCGAAAAGCTCTTGGCGAGATACTCTTTTGATTAAAAAAGAAGACCTTAATAATTATTTAAATTTATATTTCATAATTAGAAACGCTATCAAAACCAGACTATGATAAAAAAAAGAAAAATTCATAATTACCTAAGAAGAACTGTATTTAAAAATAAAGAATCAGTTTTTTCTCGTATCTTGGCAAGATATCAGTCGCTTAGCTATCCGGAATATTGTCCTAAGACAAGTCTGGAGGGAAACAGTTCCTCAGGGCCGAGGATAGCCATAGCGGCTTGTTCTGATATAGCGTCCGAAAAAGAGCAACCGCAATGGGGAGATTACTGGGTTAAATATCGATTAACCGAAGAGTTGGAGAAATTGGGATATGCGGTCGGCGATACAGATCCCGATATTATTATTCATCTTTTTGGTAGCCCCGTTAAACTGCCTAAAAACACTTTTAATATTGCCTGGATATATAGCCATCCGAACTGGGTTAGTCCTTACATTCTTAAGCAGTATGATAAAATATTCTGTTTATCTTCTTCTTTTGCAGAAAAGATTGAGAAATGGGGATTAAATACAGAGTTGATGATTGGGGCGACAGATAAAAAGCCCGCTCAGGAGGATGTAAAATATGATGTTGTTTTTGTTGGAAACGTCCATTCGGCTCCTGAAAGAGGAAAGATTATTCAGTATCTCGCAGGAATCCCCTGTAATTTTAAATTATGGGGTAAGGGATGGAAAAATATAATACCCGAAAAGTGCTACGGGGGAGACTATTTTGATAATAGAAAATTAGATAAACTGTACGCCTCTTCTTTGATTAGTTTAAACGATCATCATGAGGATATGGCTCGAGAAGGTTTTGTCGCAGTAAGAGTATTCGACATCTTAGCTAGTGGGGGTTTTTGCATCTCAGATAAAAATTCAGGCATCGAGGAAATTTTTGGAAATGCGGTGCCTCAATATAAATCCCCCGAGCATTTAAAAGAGCTTATTGATTTTTATCTTAAAAATCCAAGGGAAAGGGAAAAATTAATGAAAAAAGGGAGAGAAGTAGCTCTCTCTCATACTTGGAGAAAAAGAGCAGAACAATTTTCAAATGTTATAAAAAGAAAAAATGTTAAGTAATAAGAAGGAAAAAAAATTTATTGAGAGTTACAAGTCGAGAGAATTACTCGGTTTTTCTAAAAACCTCTTGGTTTATATTTTAAGTAAACATCAACCCTTATATTTTCTGAAAAATCTATTCAAATATAAAAAACGGAAAGATATAAAGATATTCTATATAGATTATTTTACCCCTGAGAATTCTAATTTTTATTGGCTAAGAGCTTTTAGAAAAGTTGGGCAGGTGATGATATTTGATGTTGGTAAAGATAATCTTAAAAAACTTCAAAGCAAGATTTTAGATTTTAAACCGGATCATATTCATTTAGGGGGTAGTGTTAAGGATAATCATATTACTCCACAGTTTCTAGCTGGTTTAAAAGAAAAATTAAACTTTACCGCTTCTGCCTTTTATGGAGATGGATCATATTCTTTTTATCATTTTAAATTAGCAGAGATTGTTGATTATATTTATCTGTCGAATAAAACTCACATTAAAATCAATCAGGAGAGAGGATTGAATAATTTTAAGTATATGCCGTGTCCTACATACCCTGACATTTTTAATCATCAAAAAGGTAGAAAAATATACGAGATAATTTTTATCGGTAATAATAATCGGTCGGAACGGCTTATTCTCCTTAAAAAAATAGCTGAAAGATACAATCTGAGAGTATTCGGTAATGGCTGGGAGAAAACAGGGCTTGACTGGGGTAGCCCGGTTTATGGAAAAGATTTTAGCCGGATTTGCAGTCAAGCTAAAATATGTTTAGGAGAAAAACAACCATCTTGCGCTGAATTAGAGGCCTGTTTTTCTAACCGCTTGATAAATACTCTAGCCACAGGTTCTTTCTATGTTAATCCTTATAGTCGGAATCTGGAAAGCATTTTTACTAATAGAGAGCATTTGGTTTGGTATGAAAATGAAGAAGAGTTATTTAAGCTGATTGATTACTATTTAGAGAATCCAAGAGAGCGGGAAAGAATTGCCCGCGAAGGCCAGAAGGAGGTTTACGCCAAATATACTTATGATAAGAGCGTAAAAATAATTTTAAAAAATGTAGGTATTAAATAATTTAAAAATATGAAAAATATTCAATTATTTAGAACAAATATATCTGAAAAGTCTATAAAAGCAGTAATTAAGGTTTTGCGCTCTGGCTGGCTCAGCTTAGGCCCTAAAACAGCTGAATTTGAAGAAAAGTTCGCTGAATATGTAGGAGCAAAATATGCCGTAGCTCTCAATTCTTGTACAGCTGCTCTGCACCTTGCTTTAATCATCAGTGGTGTAAAAGAGGGAGATGAGGTTATTACTACTCCCCTTACTTTTGTTTCTACCAATCATGTTATCTTATATCAAGGAGCACTTCCTGTTTTTGCTGATGTAAACCCTAAAACTTACTGTATTGATCCAGAATCAATCAAGAAAATGATTACAAAGAAAACAAGGGCTGTAATAGTTATGCATTACGGAGGCCATCCCTGTGAGTTGGATAAAATATATAAAATAGCCAAAAAGCATAATCTTAAAGTAATTGAAGATGCAGCTCACGCTTGTGGTTCATCTTATAAGGGTAAAAAAATAGGTTCTTTTGGATTAACTTGCTTTAGTTTTCATGCGGTCAAAAACTTGCCTACGGGTGATGGAGGAATGATAACAACAGATAATAAAAACTATTACGAAAGGTTAAAGAAATTAAGGTGGTTAGGCATAGATAAGAGTACTTATGAGAGGACAAAAGCTGATAAAAAAAATTCAGATATCTATGCTTGGAAATATAATGTACCGGAAGTAGGATATAAATATCATATGAATGATATTAATGCAGCGATTGGTATAGAACAATTGAAACTGTTAGACAAAGAAAATGCTTACCGAAGAAAATTAGCTAAAATATATAATCAGGGGTTGAGCCACCCGGATATTATTTCTCTTCCCCACGTATCGCCAGATGTGGTTACTTCTCAACACTTATATGTAATTCAGGTTAAAAAAAGAGATGGCCTCATTGTTAAGTTAAAAGCTAACGGTATTGCTCCAGGAGTTCATTATAGGCCGAATAATATTTACCCTATGTATAATGGGTATAAGGCCGACATAGGAGTTGTTACAAAAATATCGGGAAATATCATTTCTTTGCCAATGCATACGTTATTATCAAAAAAAGATGTTTCTGAAATAGCTAAAATAATTAATCAAGGTTGGTAATATGAACATAAGCTTAAAGCCTTTAAAAAAAAATTATATAGAATTTTTAAGAAAGGTAAGAACTAACCCAAAAATTAATAAGCATTTATTTACGGATGTTTATAACTCTTCGGAGAAGCAAAAAAAATGGTATAAGGATGATTATTTAAAAGATAAAAGCTACCTAATATTTATCGCCTTCGATGGAAAAACTCCCATTGGATACGGTCAGATAAACCATATAGATTATCATAATTATTCTTGCGAGGTAGGTTTTTGTGTCGCCCCGGAGTTTCAGGGGAGAGGGTACGGAAAGATCTTAACAAAAAGGATAATTAATTATTCTATTAAAGAACTAAAAATGCATAGAATATATCTAGAAGTTTTTACTACAAACAAGAAAGCAATTAAGCTATATGAAAAGATTGGATTTAAAAAAGAGGGTGTTCTGAAGGACAAAGTATTTAAAAATGGAAAGTTTCATAATGTGCTTTTGATGAGTATTATAGCTAAATAGAGCTGATTATGAGTTTTAAATCTTAAAATTATTGATGAAAAAGAAACCAGAGATAAGCGTTATTATTCCTACTTTTAATAGAGAAAATTTATTATCACAATCTATTAAAAGTATTTTGAGTCAATCTTATCAAGATTTTGAAATTATCGTTGTGGATGATGCTTCGACTGATAATACTAGAAAAATTGTTGAAAGTTTTAACGTTGATAAAATAAGATATATTCGGCATAAAAAAAATAAAGGAGGAGCGATTGCAAGAAACACTGGGATCAAAACTGCTAAAGGAAAATATATTGCTTTTCAAGATAGTGATGATAGATGGCTACCCATGAAACTAGAAAAACAGATAAAGATTTTTGAAAATTCGCCGCCGGAAATAGGTCTTGTCTATACCGGTCTTTGGAAAATAAAAGGAGATAAGAAGATCTATATTCCATCGGGAGCAAATAAAAAAGACGGGGATGTTTACAAGGAACTTCTTAAAAGAAACTTTGTGGCTGCTCCGACTATTTTAGTGTCTAAAAGATTTCTTGATAAAGCAGGCATGTTCGATAAAAGATTATCGCGACTTCAAGACTGGGAATTGGCTATAAATCTTTCAAGATACTGCAAATTTAAATATATAAATAAACCCTTGGTAATTTCATCCTACACATCAAATAGTATTTCCAGTGACAGGGAAGCATTAATCGAGTCATTTAAAATTATTTTAGCTAAATATTTCAAAGATATTTCCAAAAACAAAAAACTTTTATCAGATTACTATTTTAGAATTAGTGTTAATCTTTGCTCTAATGGGGAAGTTAGAGAAGGAAAGAAATACCTTAAAAAGGCTTTTCATGCTTGTTTTTGGAATATTAAAATATTGCTGGTATTTTTCGTTTTGTTATTCGGCCATAATTTTTATAGTAAAGTTATAGAAAAGTATCGAAAGATCAAAAATGAATAAAAAAGAAAAGTCTAAAATTGATATTTCTATTGTTGTCGGGAAGGGAAATAAAGAATTTATTTTACCTTGCTTGCAGTCAATTTATGAAAACTATAGTAAAACGGCGGAAGTTTTTGTTATATCTAATTTGGCCTCTCAAGATACAATAAAAGAAATTAAAAATCGGTTTCCACGTGTTTATCTTAAAATGAATAAAGAGAAAAAAGGGTTTGCTGAAAATCATAATAATATCATAGAAATAACCGAGAAGAAATATATTCTTATTCTCAATGATGATACAATAGTATTAAAAAATGCTATAGATAAAATTGTAGATTATATGGACAAGCATCCTAAGGTAGCAGTAATTAGCCCAAAACTTTTAAATCCAGATTTATCTTTACAGCAATCTACTTATAGCTTTCCCAGTTTATTTACAATTTTCTTAAAGTTTTTTGGAATTAGAAGGTTAATTCCATTTAATAAATTTACATATAAAATAGCGTCTTGTTTTTATAAGAAAGGAAAATCAAGATTCTGGTCGCACGATAAAACATGTCAAGTAGATACCTTGCGAGGAGCTTGTGTTCTAGTAAGAAGAAAGGCTGTAGAAGAAGTAGGATTAATGGATGAAGTTTCTTTAGCTTACGGGGACGAAACAGAATGGCATTATAGATTTAAAAAAAAGGGGTGGAAAGTTGTTTTCTATTCTAAAGCCAGCATAATTCATTATGGAGAACAAACTACCAAAAAACAACATTTGCATATAAAAGAAGAAGAAATAAAAGGACTGCTAAACTTTTATAGAAAGCATAAAAACATAGTAAGCTATTGTTTTTTAAGAGGAATAATTATATTTATCTTTTCCTTTCTTTCCTTATTTTCTTTAATGACTTCTAAGAAAAAAATATCAGAATCATATCTTAAAATTGTAAAAATCTCTTTCTGTTTTAATAAAATTCTAAAAGAAAAAAGAATATTTTACTAATCAATTTTTAAGAAATGAAATCAATATCAATCCTATTCGGGTATATCTATAGAGATAAGAAATTATTATTACTCTTGATTTTTCTTATTTCTCTCTTTGCTTCGCTAATTTTTTTATTGTTATTAAAAAATGTAGGACCGTCTCAACATAATATTCCTGGTACTGACTATTTAAGCTTATACAAGCCAGTTACTCAGAGTTTGCTTGAGGGAAAGGGTTTTACCAAAGAAGGAGAGCTAATTACTAAAATCCCTCCCGGTTATCCCATTTTCTTGTCGGTGATTTTTGGTTTATCTTTTTTCTTGGGGATTGAAGAGCTTCAATTAATAGTGTTTTTTAATATTTTTATTAGCGCTTTAGCTGTTTGTTTTTTATTTCTTTTGGTGAATTCTATTTTTAATAAAAAAATAGCGTTAATATCCGCAATTTTATGGGCGAGCTATCCCTTTAATCTCTGGTTTATTAAAAATCCAAACACTGAAATTCCTTTTATCTTTTTTTTGTATTTGGGAATTTGGCTTTATATTCTCGCCGTTAAAAAAAGACATATTGGGTTTGTTTTTCTTGCTGGAGTTTTTATTGGTTTAACCTCTTTAATTCGTCCCATAAGCATGCTTCTTCCTCTCCTCTTATTTTTCTTAGTTTTTTTCTTATTAAAGAAATCTTCAAGAAAAATTAAGATTTTCCTAGCTTTATTTTTATTACTAGGCAGTCTGGTGACAATTATTCCCTGGGAAGGATATATTTTATTAAAAACGGGAAACATTATACCTCTTTCAACGAACGGATCTTCTTCTATTGTTGGTGGTTTTGCTTTTGCGCTCAGACCGACTGAAAGCGGGGAAAGAGCACCTGTTCCTGACGATGTCTTAGTTCTTATGAAGAAAATTAAAAAAGAACAACCGAGCAGCTTGGGAGAAGTTTTCAAATTTTTTAATCATGAACTAAAAAACAAACCCATATCATTTTTTAAGCTTATAGGAATAAAGATAACCAGAGCCTGGTATGCCACTTCTCAAATGTGGCATGAAAAGGAAATATTAACAGTTCAACTTTTCTATCTTGCGTTTGCTGTTTTGGGGTTGGTGCATGTGTTTAAGAAAAATAAAGAAAAAATTAAATATATTCTTTTACTATTAGTTATAATATTTTTCTTCTGGGGCATGACTATTATTGCTCTTTCGATATTGCGTTATATGGTTCCCGTTATGGGATTAGTTTTTATTTTTTCAGCGTTTTCAGTAGAATATATATTAAGTTGGTTTAAGAAAAAATATGCTGATTAAAAGGTGCTTAAAAGTTTTAGGATTAATTCTATTTATTTATATTCTTTCTAAAATTAATTTCAAAGAATTATTTTTTATCTTGAAGAATATAAATTATTTTTATTTTTTGTTGG
This sequence comes from uncultured Candidatus Saccharibacteria bacterium, assembly GCA_964509645.1. Taxonomy (GTDB): domain Bacteria; phylum Patescibacteriota; class Minisyncoccia; order Minisyncoccales; family GWA2-38-27; genus CAZDXV01. The sequence continues at coordinate 65,193 of CAZDXV010000001.1, forward strand.
CGCTTATTTTATGGTTTTTCGTATTTATTTTAAAAGTTTTAAAATGGAAAATATTAATTAATTCTCAATGCATAACAATTTCTCGGACTGATTTCTATAAAATATCTTTTTTAGGCCAGTATTTAGGAATGATTACCCCCGGAAAATTAGGAGAATTTTGGAAAGCTGAATATCTAACTAGAGTTTCTAGGGTTTCTCGGGGAAGGGCCTTCTATACTACTTTAATAGATAGATTGATAGATTTAATTATTATTATACCGATAAGTTTAATAAGCATTTCTGTTTTATCTCTCTTTTATAAAATAAAAATAGGCTGGTTAATAATATTTTTAGTTTTAGTTTTAGGAACTTTTCTTGTTTATTTTTTAACAAAAAAAGAGAATATCAAAAGATTTTTTGAATTTTTTATAAAAATCTTTCTTCCAGGGCCTTTAAAGAAAAAAACTAATTTGTTTTTTGATGAGTTTTTTAAAGAGTTGGAAAAACTTAATTTCACTTTATTTTTAAAACTTATAGTCTGTGGGATGGGCTATTATTTTACGGCTGTTCTTGTTTATTACTTCGTGGCAATTTCTTTAGGAATAAGTGTTCCTTTTTGGTTTTTGTTTTTGATTGTAGCTTTAGTTTGGCTAATCCTTGCTCTTCCTATTACCGTTCTGGGCTTAGGAACCAGGGAGGCAAGTTATATTTTTTTCTTTTCCATTTTTGGAATAAACCCTCTTCAAGCAGTTACTTTTTCATTGCTTATTTTATTTTTAAACATTCTCTTTGCTGTTCCTGGGGCGGTATTATCTATTAAAAATAGTTATTTTAATTTTTCTTGATTAAAATCTATAAAAGAATTAAAATTTTAAATATAGAAACAAACATCTATGAAATTAATTATTCTTATTCCAGCCTATAACGAAGAAGATGCTATTGGTTCTGTAATTAATAAAATACCCGATGATATTTTTGGTATTGATGAAAAAGAAATTGTAGTGATTAATGATGGTTCTTCTGACAATACGGCTTCGAATTCAAAAGGGGCAGGAGCTCAAGTTTTTTCTCATCAAGAAAATAAAGGAGTAGGGATAGCTTTTCGAACAGGAATAGAACAGTCATTAATAAGGAAAGCGGATCTTGTTGTAACTATTGATGGAGATGGGCAATTTAATCCAAGTGATATTTCAGAATTGATTAAGCCGGTGATTAAAAAAGAAGCAGATTTTGTTACGGCATCTCGTTTTTTAAAAAAAGAATTTATTCCTTTCAATATGCCCAAGATTAAAATTTGGGGAAATAAAATAGTAAGTAGGATAGTTAGTTTTTTGGTGGGAAAAAAATTTTATGATGTGACTTGTGGCTTTAGGGCTTATTCGAAAGAAGCTATATTAAATCTTAATTTATTCGGTGATTTTACTTATACTCAGGAAACTTTTTTAGATTTAAGTTTTAAACAATTAAAAATAAAAGAAATTCCCATAAGAGTTCAGTATTTTTCTGATAGAAAATCAAGAGTTACAAAGAGTTTACTTAAGTATATTTTTCAAGTTTTTAAAATTATTCTTAAAACACTTAGAGATTATAAGCCCCTTAAATTTTTTGGTTCAATAGGGATTTTTATATTTTTATTGGGTATATTTGCGGATGTTTATATTTTTATATATTTTTTAAAGACAGGATTTTTTACCCCTTATAAATTTTTAGCTTTTATCGGAGGATTTTTAAATGCTTTAGGAGTGGGGATTTTTATACTTGGTTTAGTAGCTGATATGCTTTTGCGGTTAAGAAAAAATCAAGAAAAGCTGTTATATTATCAGAAAAAAAAATTTTATGAAAATTGAAGAAAAATTTAGCGGCAAATATTTGTCAAAGAGTTTCATTATTAAGAAATTGGTTAAAAATTATTTTAATAATATTGATGATATTATTTCCAATCTTGATGTTGAAAAAGTACTAGAAGTTGGTTGTGGTTTAGGATTTTCCACAGAGTATTTATCAAGAATGTTTGAAAATAAAAAATTCCAGGCATCAGAATTTAATGACCGCTTATTAAAAAAGGCAAAAAAGAAAAACCCTTGTGTGAAAATAATCCAGGAATCTGTTTATGATTTGAAGAGAGAAGATAATTCTTTTGACTTGATAATGGTTTTAGAGGTTTTAGAACATCTAAAAAAACCTGAGTTAGCTCTAGAAGAAATTCATCGTGCAACTAATCGTTATTGCTTAATAAGTGTTCCCAATGAACCCCTTTGGAGATTTCTAAATGTTATTAGGTTAAAGTATCTGAAGCGATTGGGTAATACGCCAGATCACTATCAACATTGGTCAGAAAAAACCCTAGTGCGTTTTTTAGAGCCCCTTTTTTTAGTAAAAAAAATTAAAAAACCATTACCGTGGATATTTATTTTAGGAGAAAAAAGAAATTTTAAGATATGAATTCTAATAAGATAAAATTTAATTCACCGTTTGTTTCAATAATTATTCCTTGTCGTAACGAAGAAAGATTTATTAAGGCGTGTCTAGATTCTATAATTAAAAATAATTTTCCTAAAGCAAACCTTGAGATTTTAGTAATAGATGGGTCATCAGAAGATAAAACCAAAGAGATAGTTAGTTTCTATATAGAAAAATATCCTTTTATTAAACTGTTTAATAATTCTAGAAAAATAAAGCCTGTTGCCTTGAATATAGGGATTAATAACTCAAGAGGGAGATATATCTTAATAGCGGATGCTCATTCTGTTTATCGAAAAGACTATATTTCCAAATGTATATATTATTTAGAAAATTACGGGGCTGATAATGTCGGGGGGGTGATAAAAACAAAACCTGCTTCTAGCAGTTTTATTGCAAAAGCTATTGCTCTTTGTTTGAGCCATTTTTTTGGAGCTGGAAATTCTTATTTCAGAACAGGCTCTGAAAGACCACAATGGGTAGATACTGTTTTTTGTGGTTGTTATAGAAGGGAAGTTTTTAATAAGGTAGGGCTTTTTAATGAGAATCTTGTGAGGTCTCAAGATATGGAATTTAACCTGAGATTAAAAAAAGCAGGAGGTAAAATTCTTTTAGTGCCTGATATTGTGAGTTATTATTACCCCAAAAGTAATTTAAAAGATTTTTTTCTTCATAACATAAAAGATGGAATATGGTCTATTTTTCCCTTAAAGTTTATTAAAACGCCATTTAAAATAAGGCATTATATCCCCCTTATTTTTGTTTTAACCTTGCCCTTGAGTATTTGGCCCTACATTATTCTTTCTATTTATTTCTCCTTGAAGATTGCTTTTAGAGATAAAGATTGGCGATATTTTTTTGTGATGCCACTTGTTTTTGGAATCCGCCATATTGGATATGGATTGGGTTCTCTTTTTGGTTTATTAAAGCTGATATTTTAATGCAAAGGAGAAAAGAGAAAGAAATACAGCATTATGATAAAGCGGCGAACAGGTTTGAGAATAGAAGTTTGAGTCTTTTTTCTTTAGGCAGTTATGCTTTTCTGAGAAGCATTTTTAATGATAATTACGGTAATGTTTTAGATTACGGTTGCGGAACAGGAGTACATTCTCAATGGCTAAAAGAGCATGGAGAGAGAGTAATGGGAGTTGATCTTTCTCAAAAATCAATTAATTTTGCTAGGAAAAAGGTGGAAGGCGTTGAGTTTTTGGTGAAAGATTGCGAAGAAACCGGATTTGACGATAATTATTTCGATATGGTTTTTGACGGAGGAACTTTTTCTTCTTTAGATTTAAACAAAGCTATAAAAGAGATAGTAAGAATTTTGAAGCCTAACGGAACTTTAGTTGGGATTGAAACCCTGGGCCACAATCCACTTCTTAATTTGAAAAGAAGGATTAACAGATTGATAGGAAAAAGAACTAAATGGGCAACAGAACATATACTAAAAACGAAAGATTTTGAAATGATTAAAAACCATTTTAGCAGGGCAGAAGCCCATTTTTTTCATCTTGTTTCTTGGTTGGCTTTTCCTTTTTTAAAATATCCTGGAGGAAAGTTTTTTTTGAGGTTTTTAGAGAAGATAGATATAATTCTAATTAGTTTATTTCCTTTTTTAGAGAAACATTCTTTTAAAATAGTGTTTATTCTCTCAAATCCTAAAAAGAAGTAATTAATGCATAATGCCACAAAGATGCTAACGATCGGCGAAGGCGGTATAATTATTACCGATGACAAGAAAATAGCAGATATAGTTAGAGAGTTAAGAGACTATACGGTCATACTGAATTCAAAATAAGGTATAATTACAAAATGACTGATATAGCGGCGGTTACGGATATTGCTTGGTTAAAGAAGCTGGATGGATTTATAGTGTGGAGACCTTAATTAAAGCAGTACCTTTTGTTTTAAATAAGTTGCCTGAAACAAAATTTATTATTGCAGGGGAGGGATTTGAGAGAAGAAAACTAAAAAAGCTGGCAGAATCTTTAAGAATATCAAAGAATATTAAGTTTGTGGGTCAGCTTTTTGAAAAACAGATTCCAGATTACTTAAAATTAAGCGATATTTATGTGTCTACTTCTTTATCTGACGGTTCTTCCCTCTCTTTGATAGAGGCGATGTTTAGCGGTAGTTTTCCAGTGGTTACTCGTATTCCGGCCAATGAGGAATGGACTAAGGACGAAGTAAATGGTTTTTTGCGAACCTAGAAATTATCTCCAACTAGCGGAAAAGATTTTGAAGACTTTCTCAGTTTCTTTCTAGTGATATTAGGAAAAAAGTAGTTAAAAAAATCAAAAACTGGTTAAAAAAAGAAGATCGTCAGAAAAACATAGAATTAATGGAAAAGTATTATTCTCAATTAATTAATAAAAAAAGAGTTTTGATTAAACTAAAAATTTTACTAAAATCTAATAATAGGATATAAAGAATATATGTAAAAAGGTTGAATTAAAAATTATTAATCTTTTTTTAAAAAAATGAAAGGAATATCTCAAATTGTATTATGGGTTATTGTTATTTTGGTTATAGGAATCGGAGTTGCTTTATATTATTCTTTTCAGGAATCGACTGCGCCTGAAGAAGAAAAAACTGAAGGGGATAAGCTGGAAAAAATTAGATACGGAGGGCAATATTATCCTGGGGAGTTTGTGCTATTTGGCGAACCTTCTTTTTGGTCAGATCGAGGCGTAGAGGTAGAGCATACTTTGTTTAGCTCAGGCGCTGAAAATAATGAAGCATTAGTTGCAGGAAACCTTGATATTAATTGTGGCTCTGACAGCAAAACCGTTGCTATATTCAACGCTATTCCAAACAAGGCCTTGATTATTGGTATTCTTCAGAGAGGGGACAGATATGCTACTGTAGTAAGAGAAGATTCTAATTATGACAGCTGGAACGACTTAGCTGGTAAAAAGGTAGCTACTAGATTTGGTACTGGAGCAGAGGGAGTGTTGAGAAAATATTACGAAAGAGAAGGTTATTCCTGGGAAAATTTTCAGTATGTGAATCTTAAGATAGAAGATATGGCTGCTGCTCTAGAGAGCGGGCAGATTGAGGCTTTTACTGCCTGGGAACCTACTCCGGGCATAGTCGAAGCAAAAGGAATTGGGAGAGTGATGAGAACCTATGGAGATGTAGCTTTAGTGCCGGTATCAATCCATACTACCAGAAAGTATGCTAGGGAACATCAAGAAGAGATAGTCAGATTTTTAGCAGCTCAATTAGATAAAGCGGAACTAATTAGGGAGAATCCCAAAGAAGCCGCGAAGATTGCTAGTACTGCTGCGGCTAAAAAAGGTATTACCGTATCTTCTGAAGCATTTGAAAAAGTATTTAGCAGAATTGATTTTACCATTGAGTTCGACCAAAAGATTATTGATGCCATAAACCAAACTGCTGACTTTTTAGTGTCTCAAGGAAAGATTCAAGAGAAACCGGAGTTAGAATGGGATACTAGTTTTATTGAGGAGGCAAAAAAACTTCGGCAGGAATAAAATCCTAAAAGCGCTTTTAATTCCAAAACTGTTTGATCTATGGATAAATTAAAAGAAAAGTTTATCACGGTTTTATATTGCTTGATTCCTCTTGCGTTTGTTTTTGTGGGATGGGAGATATGTTCTAGATTAGAGATTGTAGAACCTGCTTTGCTTTCCAGGCCTTCCGAAATAATGAGAGTGCTTAACAGGTTACTTACCGAACAAACTGATGCTCAACATTCAGTCTTATTAACCCATATCTTTTCTAGTCTTTACCGTTTGTTTTTATCTTTAATTTTAGCTAGTTTGATAGGTATTAGCTTGGGAATTTTAATGGGAATTAACCGCTATGTTCGTAAATTTTTTGATCCCTTGCTGAGCGCTTTGGCACCTATCCCGGGGATAGCCTGGACCCCGCTTTTTTTAATCTGGCTGGGATTTGGTGACCTTACTATTATTACTGTTGGTTTTTTGGCTGCTTTTTTTCCTATTGTTTATAATACTGCAGCCGGAGTAAGAAGTATTAATCAAAAATTGGTTTGGGCGGCTCAGTCAGTAGGAGTTAATAAATTATCTCTTTTAATAAAAGTATATATTCCCTCTTCTTTAAACTATATTTTTACCGGTTTCAAACTTGGATTGGCTCGAGGATGGAGGACGATTATTGCTGTAGAAATGATAGCGGCTACTCTTTGGGGTTTAGGTTTTATGATTTTTGACGCGAGAGAATATTTACAGTCCTCTGTTATCTACGGAGGTATAATGATTTTAGCTTTTACCTATCTTTTTATTGAAAAAGTCATAATTAGCTGGATGGAAAAAAAGACTGTAACCAAATGGGGGATGGTCAGAGAAATTAACGAAAAGCAACAATGAAGAAACTAAAAGATAAAATTAGAGAGTTAATTTTTTTCTTGATTCCTTTTGCGGTAGTGATTATTATTTGGCAACTAATTGTGGATTTTAGTTTGGTTAAATCCTCAATTCTTCCTTCTCCCTGGCAAGTAGTTTCGCATTTTTTTTCCCTGGTTTATCCAGAGCCAATTTTGCTTACTCATCTCAGTAAAAGTTTTTATAGATTGATTTTTGGTTTTATCTTAGGGGCTTGTGGTGGTGTTTTGTCGGGAATTTTAATGGGGAGTTTCCGATGGGTAAGACGGGCCTTTTCTCCTCTAATTAGTTTTTTTATTTCCGTTCCTACTATTGCTTGGGTTCCTATACTATTGATTTTTCTTGGCATTGGAAATAAAAGTATTATTATTGCAATTTTTCTTGGCTGTTTTTTCCCAATAGTATATAATACAATGGAAGGGATAAAAGGAGTGAATAAGCATTATATCTGGGCTTCCAAAACAATGGGAGCTAAGAATTTAGTTATTTTTGCTAAAGTCCTTTTCCCCTGCTCTCTGGTTTCAATTTTAACCGGTTTAAGATTGGGACTTGGTTATTCTTGGAGAGCTTTGGTCGGAGCGGAGATGTTAGCGGCTGCCAGCTGGGGTTTGGGCTATATGATTTACAATGCTAGGGCTTTCTGTGATATAGAGACAATGTTTTTGGGTTTAATATTAATATGTTTAGGAGGGACGGTTTTAGATCAATTAATAATAAGAACAATAGAAAAGAAAACCATAGAAAAATGGGGATTGGTAACAAAAAAATAAAAATTGCTGCTGTAAATCTAAAAAAAAGTTTTGTGGATAGTGAAAATAAGAAAGTACTGGCTTTAGATAATTTTAATTTAGAAATCAAGGAAAAAGAATTTGCAGTAATAGTAGGGCCTTCTGGTTGCGGGAAGTCCACTTTTTTGTATATGGTGGGTGGTTTTGACCAGCCGACCAGTGGCCAAGTTCTAATTCAACAAAAACCGGTTACAAAACCGGGTCCAAACAGAGGATTTATTTTTCAGGAATATGTTTTGTTTCCCTGGTTAAATGTTTTAAAAAATGTTAGTTTTGGACTGAGAAATCAGGGTTTTTCTAGGAAGGAAGCAGAAAAGGTAGCTGGGCAATATATTAAAATGGTAGGATTAGAAGGGTTTGAAAGATCTTATCCTCACACTTTATCTGGGGGAATGAAACAGAGAGTGGCTATTGCTAGAGCATTAGCTTATGATCCAGAGATTTTATTGTTGGATGAACCATTTGCTTCTTTGGATGCCCAGACTAGAAAGATTATGCAGCAGGAATTGGTAAGAATTTGGCAGAAAACTAAAAAAACGGTAGTATTTGTTACTCATTCTGTAGTAGAGGCAGCTTATCTTGCTGACCGAATTTTTGTAATGACCGCTAGACCAGGTAAAATAAAAGCGGTAATCGAGGTAAATATTCCAAGGCCAAGAGATTACTCAGGAAAAAAATATCTGACTATTAGAAAAAGAGCTCTTTCTCTTTTGGATCAAGAAGTTAAAAAGGAAAGAAAACTGGATAAAAATTATTGAAACATGTTTAATAATTTTAAAAAAATATTAGTATTAGCTCCTCATACGGATGATGGAGAATTGGGGTGTGGAGGGAGCATTGCTAAGTTTTTAGAAGAAGGAAAGGAAATTTATTATATAGTTTTTTCTACGGCTCAGACCTCGGTTAAAAAAGGATTTTCTAAAAATATTTTAGAGATTGAAGTTAAAAAAGCCACAAGCATATTGGGAATTTCTCCTGAAAACTTAATTATTTATCATTATCCAGTCCGTCGTTTTCCTCAATACCGGCAAGAGATTTTAGAAGAGTTAATAAAACTTAAGAGAAAAATTAACCCCAATCTAGTTTTTATTCCCTCTATAAATGATATTCATCAAGATCATCGGGTTATAGCCGAGGAAGGATTAAGAGCTTTTAAAAGACAAAGCCTCTTGGGATATGAAGAGCCTTGGAATAATATAGTTTTTGCTACAAGAAGTTTTATTCCTTTAGAAAAAAAACATGTGGAGAAAAAAGTTGAAGCATTGAACTGTTACCGGTCTCAAAAACATCGGGCTTATTTAAATCAAGATTTAATTTGGAGTTTGGCGAAAACTAGAGGAGTACAAATAGAAGGAGAATATGCTGAGGCCTTTGAGGTAATGAGATGGATTTTTGATGGAAAATAAGACAAATTATACAATTTTTAGTACTCCTTAATGGTTGATAAAAATATGAAAAAAATTAAAGTTATCCTTACTGCTTGTGGATGTCCTGGAGCATCTACTTTTATTCAAAAATTAAAAAATAATAAAGAAAGAGAAATAGAGATTGTGGGCGTAGATGCAGATAGTCAGGCCACAGGCCGATTTTTAGTTGATGAATTTTACAAAGTACCCTTAGCTGACTCCAAAGAATATATTCCTGCTATGCTTGACTTGGCAGAAAAAGAGAAAGCAGATGTTTTATTTCCAGAATCAAGTTATGAAATGTATCCATTGGCTATTAATAAAAGAAAGTTTGAAAAACTGGGAACTGAGGTTATAGTTTCTGATCCAGAGCCTATAGCTATCGCCAATAATAAGTATAAAATGTATGAAATACTCAGAAAAGAAACAGATATAAAATTGCCAAAGTACTACTATCCTAAAAACTTAGATGACTTTGTCAATCTTGTTTATGAGTTGGGATATCCTAAAAGGCCAGTTTGTTTTAAGCCTCACATAGGAAAAGGAAGTCGGGGTTTCCGTTTTATTGATGCTGTCGTAGACAGAGAGGAATTATTGATGAAATATAAACCAAACAGCAGATATATGTCCCTAGAAGAATTTATTGAGATATTTAAAAACAAGAAGAATTTTCCAGATCTTCTTTTGATGGAACGAGTGAGAGGAATGGAGTATACTACAGATCCTATTGCTTTGAACGGCAAAATGCTTATGTGCACCACTAAAACAGTAGAAGAGGCCAGATGGGGAATTATTGTTAGGGGTGAGTTAGTAGATAGACCAAAATTAGTAGAGCAAACTAAGAAAATATTAGGTTCTATTAAGTTAAGTTACAATGTAAACCTTCAGTTTATAGAAGATAAACTTATAGAAATAAACCCTCGGGTTTCCACTTTTATTTATCAGGATGATTTGATTGCTCCTTACCTTTCTATTAAGTTAGCCTTAGGTGAGCTAATCCCAGCTCAAGTAGCAAAATACCAAGATAAAATTGATTACGGTAGGAAAATGGTGAGATATATGGATCAGGCTTTCTGGAAACCAAAGAAAAAATAATGTTTCCATGAAAAATAATGACCCTTTTGTTACAATTATTATACCCTGCAGAAATGAGGAGAAATATATTAAAAAATACCTGAATTCTATTATTGCTAATGATTATCTAAAAGAAAAGTTAAAGGTTTTAGTGATAGAGGGGATAAGCGTAGATAAAACAAGAAAGATTTTAAAGAATTATCTAGATAAGTATTCTTTTATTAAAACTCTAAATAATCCTAAAAAGATTACTCCTGTTGCTTTTAATCTTGGAGTAAAAAACTTTTATGGAGATTTAGTATGCTTATCGGAGCTTGTTCTGAAATCAGTAGAAAATTTACAAGTAGAAGCGTTAAAGCCATAAAAAAATATAATATGGATTGCATAAGTAGGTATTTCTAAAGTTCTGGTTCTAGAGAATACATTAATTTCTAGAAGTATAGCAATAGTACTTCGCTCTTTTTTTGGCATGGGTAATGTTAAATATAGATTGAATCCTCAAAAGGTCGGATCAAGCGATACAGTCACAAAACCCTGATACAAAAAAGAAGTTTTCAAAAAAATAGGGCTTTTTAATGAGAATCTTGTGAGGTCTCAAGATATGGAATTTAACCTGAGATTAAAAAAAGCAGGAGGTAAAATTCTTTTAGTGCCTGATATTGTGAGTTATTATTACCCCAAAAGTAATTTAAAAGATTTTTTTCTTCATAACATAAAAGATGGAATATGGTCTATTTTTCCCTTAAAGTTTATTAAAACGCCATTTAAAATAAGGCATTATATCCCCCTTATTTTTGTTTTAACCTTGCCCTTGAGTATTTGGCCCTACATTATTCTTTCTATTTATTTCTCCTTGAAGATTGCTTTTAGAGATAAAGATTGGCGATATTTTTTTGTGATGCCACTTGTTTTTGGAATCCGCCATATTGGATATGGATTGGGTTCTCTTTTTGGTTTATTAAAGCTGATATTTTAATGCAAAGGAGAAAAGAGAACGAAATACAGCACTATGACAAAGCTACTCATAGCTTTAAGGGAAGAGGGGATTTCGAAGGTTTTAGCCCTTCTTTTTTGGCCAGCCACAAGTTTTTGAGAAAGATTTTAAAAGGAAAATCAGGAATTTTTTTAGATTACGGATGTGGAATAGGAATTCACTCTTGCTGGCTAAAAGAAATAGCGGATGAATTAGTCGGCATTGATCTTTCCAAAAAATCTCTTGATATTGCAAGACAAAATGTAAAGGGAGTCAGTTTTTTGTTAATGGATTGTGAGAATATGGAGTTTGAGAATAATTCCTTTGATATTATCTTTGACGGAGGAACTTTCTCTTCTTTGGATTTAAACAAAGCTCTTTCTGAAATGGCCCGAGTTTTAAAACCCGAGGGCTTCTTAATCGGCATTGAAACTCTTGGTCACAATCCCATACTTAACCTCAAAAGGAAGATTAACAAAGTAAGGGGCAAGAGGACAGATTGGGCGGTAGAACACATTTTCCGGATGGAAGACCTGGAAACAGTAGAAAAGTATTTTGGTAAAACAGAGCTTTATTTCTTTCATTTTCTTTCCTGGATAGCATTTCCTCTTTTAAATTGGCCGGGAGGGAAGATTTTTTTAAGAGTGATGGAAAAGATTGATAAATTCTTTTTAAAAATCTGCCCTTATTTTAAAAAATATTCTTTTAAGCTAGTTTTTATTTTTTCAAAACCTAAAAAATAGGAGAAAACCTGTCTAAAAAATCAGCAAGAAGAATAATGGCGGGTTTAAGATTTTTAAAAGTAAAAACTGACTTTTTCTGTTAAAATTAAGTTATTTTAAGAGAAAGATTCTTTGATTTGCCAGAAATGAATTCTTACTAGAAAAGAAAATCTCCTTGTTCGTATTAGGGTTTGCTTTTATAGCGAAACTTTAGGACGAATAATACTTTTTTATGGCTTGAAAAAAAGGCGCAAAAGAGGTAAATTAAATGTATTATACTAAGATTTATTTGTTAATTTAAAAAATGAGTAAGCGTTTATTTGACATATTTTTTTCTTTTTTTGGATTAATAATTCTTTCTCCTTTGTTTTTGATATCAATTATTCTGGTAAAAATCTTTTCTCCAGGACCTGCTTTTTACAAATCTAAAAGAATAGGGAAAAAAGGCAAAGAATTCAATATGTTAAAGTTCAGAACAATGGTTGTAGGAGCTGATAAAATTGGTGGACCTTCTACTGCAGCGGATGATGAAAGGCTAACTAAAATAGGGTGGTTTTTAAAGAAGTTCCAACTTGATGAATTGCCTCAATTATTTAATGTTTTAAAAGGCGATATGAGCCTTGTAGGTCCTAGGCCTGAAGTTCCCTTTTATGTTAATATGATGACAGAAGAAGATAAGAATATTATCCTTTCTATCAGGCCGGGAATAACAGACCTAGCTTCCTTATGGAATTTCCATGAAGGAGAGATATTGAAAGGAAGTCTTGATCCCGAAAAGACCTATCAGGAGAAAATAAGGCCTAAAAAGCTGGAGCTTCAGAAAAAATATGTCAGAGAGAGCTCCTTGCTATTGGATATTAAAATAATTTGTAAAACTATTTTAAAGATATTTAAATGAAAGATTACCAAAAAATAGCAGAAGAAGCCAGAAAAGCTGTTTTAGATATGATTTACAAGGCACAATCTTCTCATATAGGATCTAATTTTTCTTGCATAGATATTCTTTCTGTCCTTTATAATATAGCCGATGTAGACAAGGATTTAAAAGAAGACAGAGATAGGATTGTAATCTCTAAAGGATGGGTGGCAGCTTCTGTATACTACTTTTTAGCAGAAAAAGGGATAATTCCTAAAGAAGCTCTTAAAGAATATTATAAAGAAGGAAGCAAGTATATAGGGCTTTTAGAGCCCACGATTAGAGGAGTAGAAGCTGCAGGAGGATCTATGGGTTTTGGCCTTCCTTTTGGAACAGGGTTTGCTTTAGCAAAAAAGATTAAAAAAGAAAAAGGAAAATCCTTTGTTTTAATGGGAGACGGAGAAATGAACTGCGGTACTACTTGGGAGTCTGCTTTAATAGCTGCTCACCACAAGCTGAATAATTTAATAGCTATTGTGGATTTTAATGGATTACAGGGAATGGGAAAATCTGAAGAGATACTTAATACAGAACCTTTGAAGGAAAAATGGGAAGCATTTGGATGGGATGCTAGAGAAATTAATGGCCATAACTTTAGCGAGATAGAAGAAGCCCTAACTTTAGAATCTGACAAACCCTTAGCTGTTATAGCTAGAACAGTAAAAGGAAAAGGAGTAAGCTTTATGGAAAATGACAATATATGGCATTACAAAGCTCCTTCCAAAGAGGAGTATAAAAAAGCAATCGAAGAATTATGTCAGAAATAGTTCAAATAAAAGACACAAGAAGAGAGTTTATAGATACCTTAATCGAGTTAGCTGAAAAAGACGAAAGGGTTGTTTTAATAGTGCCAGATGTGGGTTTTAACTATATTGAAGAATTCAGGAAGAAGTTTCCCAATAGATTTTTCAATTTAGGGGTGACAGAACAAACAACAATGACAATTGCAGCCGGTATGGCTTTATCCGGTCTAAAACCCTATGTGTATTCTATGATAAATTTTGTAGTTTTTAGGCCTTATGAGATGCTAAGAAATGCTGTCTGCCTTCATAACGCCAACGTTAAGGTTATAGGGGTAAAAGGAAGCGAGAAGTATAAGTTTCTTGGCTTTTCTCATAATTTAATTTCAGATGACGAAGATATCAAAGCTTTAGAAGAGCTTTCTATTGACTGCTTTGTTGTTTCAGACCCTGAAAAGGTAAGAGACACTATTTTAAAAACATATAATAAGAAGGGTCCTGCTTATATTAGATTATGAAAGTTCCATTTGTAAACTACGGATTACAGTACAAAAACTTAAAAGAAGAGATAGATAAAGCTATCTTCAAGGTTTTAGAAGGGGGAGATTTAATATTAAGAGAGGATGTGGAAGAATTTGAAAAGAAATTAGCTGATTTTGTAGGAACAAAGTTTGCTGTTTCCTTAAACAGCGGAACGGACGCTTTATTCTTTTCCTTAAAAGCTTTAGGGATAGGAAAAGGAGACGAAGTAATAACTGTCTCTCACACTTTTGTAGCTTCAATTTCTACAATAGTTCAGGCGGGAGCTACTCCTGTTTTAGTTGATGTAAAGGAAGACTATTTAATGGATGAAAATAAGCTGGAAGAAGCTATAACAGAGAAGACAAAAGCTATTATGCCTGTTCATTACAATGGAAGAATGTGTAATATGGAAAAGATCAAAGAAATTGCAGATAAACACAGCCTTTATATCATAGAAGACGCAGCTCAGGGCTTAGGATCTTCTTTTAAGAATAAAAAGGCAGGCTCTACGGGCATTACAGGATGCTTTAGCTTTTATCCTGCTAAAATACTGGGTTGTTTTGGAGACGGTGGAGCTTTAACTACAAATTCTGAGGAGATAGCAGAAGAAGTAAAACTTTTAAGAGATCATGGTCAGAAAACTAAGACTAACATAGTTGAATTCGGTTGGAATTCCAGATTAGATAATATTCAGGCAGCTGTTTTGAATATTAAAATAGATCAGCTACCTTCCTGGATTGAGAGAAGAAGAGGAATAGCTGAAAGGTATAAGGAAGGTTTATCCGGCATTGGAGGAATAAAACTTCCTCCGGACTCAGATTCCGATCACCACGATGTTTTTCAGAATTATGTTGTCAGGGCCCAAAAAAGAAATGAGCTTTACGAGTTTTTAAAAGAAAAAGGAGTAGAAACCTTAATAAAAGATCCTGTGGCAAATCACAAACAGGAAGGATTAGGTCTTTCTCATTTCAATCTTCCTCTATCTGAGAAACTAGCAGATGAAGTAATATCTTTACCTATGTATCCTGAATTAACTGATGAACAGATAGATTATGTTATAGAGGCAGTAAAGGAATTTTATAAATAAAAAAGCCCCGTTTATTCGGGGCTTTTGAACGGATTATTTGTTTTCAGAACTTGGAAATACTCGCAATAGCGTCCCTTGCCTTTTGTTGTTAGGCGAAGGGTGGCGATAGCAAGCACTCTTTCCATTGTGTTTTGCGACTCATGCTGATAAAGAGCTATTTTTTTTTGCTCCATAAAATCTTGGATATCAGTAACATAGTCTATCTCTTCGTCTGTGAAAAGAGACCAGACCTCATAAGCTAGGACAGTAGAAACCTCCCAAGAATCTTGAGGAGGGGCGTTATAGTCCTTAAACCAACGGCTTGGACTGGCTGATAATGCATCAAGGGCAATTCTATTAACAAGTCGATGATCAGGATGATTGTCTCGGCTAGGCGGAATATAACAGGCATCTGGCTTGATGCTGCGTATCAGTTTTAACAGTTCTTTTCGGGTTTGCCCCGGATCAATTTCCCAAACAGGTTGTTCCAAGAAAATGATAGAGCTTAAACCGATAACATTGGCAGCCCTACGAGTTTCCTCTTTTCTTAGCTGCGTGAATTTTTCTGGCTTGTAATCATGATTTTCCGCGTCGCCGTTTGTAATATAGATTATGCTTACTTTATCTCCTTGAGACAGGTGTTTGAGGATACTTCCTCCGCATCCGATTAAATCATCGTCCGGATGGGGTGCTATTACCATCACTCTCATTTCTTTCCCTTTCTTTTTTAAGGTTCCTCTTTAACTATATCCTATGTTGACATTAATGTCAATAATTGATAGGATAATTAAGCATGTTTGAGTATTCAGAAAAAATTCCAAGATATATTTTAGATAAGAAAAGGTTTTTCTTTTTCCTTTTTTGGGATGTTGTTTTTGTATGCTTTTCTGTTTGGCTGGCTTTTATGCTTAGATTTGAAGGCAATATTCCTTTTCAGTATTTTGAAAGAAACTCAATATTCTTTTTTGCGGGACTGGCCGTTATATCCACGCTTATTATTTTCTATCTTTCCCGCCTTTATTCTTTTACTTGGTCCTATGTAAGCGCTACAGAGCTCATATCTCTTTTCAGAGCTGTTTTATTGAGCTTTTTGGCCGTATCTATTGTTTTTCTGATTTTTAGGGACTCAGAAGCTTTCAGCGGGTTTCCCCGATCTACTCTTTTTGTTTCCTATTTTCTAATGTTTATTTTTACAGGCGCTATGCGTTTTGCTAAAAGAGTTTATTTAGAACTCTTTAGAAAGAATAAAAAAGGAAGAGAGAATACTTTAATTGTAGGAGCGGGGGAGGCAGGAGAGCAAATCTTAAGAAGCATTAATCTTTCTCAAAGCAGCTCTTATTCTCCTATGGGTTTTGTTGACGACCATCCCGCAAAACAAGGCGTTTTAATACACGGTTTGAAGGTTTTAGGAAAGATAAAAGATATCCCTAAGATTATAGAGGGAAAGAGCATAAATTCTATGATAATAGCTCTTCCTTCTGCGGGATCTGAAGCTACCAAAAGAGCCGTAAGTTTGGGAAGAAAAGCCGGGCTTAGAAAGATAAAAATTGTTCCTCCTATTCACGAGGTAATAGAAGGAGGGGTTTCTGTAAGAGATTTGAGAGAGATAAGAACAGAAGATCTTCTGGGAAGAGATTCTGTTTCTCTGGATACAAAAGCTATAGAGAGCTTTATTAGAAATAAAAAAGTTTTAATTACAGGAGCTGCAGGATCTATAGGGGCGGAGCTTTCCCGCCAAATTGTGAAGTTTTCTCCCTCTGAACTTTCTCTTTTAGATCAGGATGAAACAGGAATATTTAATATTTCAAAAGAAATAAAAGAGATATTTCCCGATATTAAGATAAACTCTTTAGTAAGAGATGTAAGAGATAAAGAGGAGATAAGAAATGTTTTCTCCGAGCTGAAACCCGATGTTGTATTTCATGCTGCAGCTTACAAGCATGTTCCTCTAATGGAAGAGCAGCCCAAAGAGGCTGTAAAGAATAATGTTTTCGGCACCAAGAATGTTGCCGAGGCCTCTTTAGAGAACAATGCGGAGAAATTTATCTTTATCTCTACAGACAAAGCAGTCAACCCTTCTTCTGTTATGGGGTCTTCCAAAAGAATAGGGGAAATGATATGCCAAAATCTTAATCAGAAAAATCACACTAAGTTCATCTCTGTAAGATTCGGCAACGTTTTAGACAGCAGAGGCAGCGTTATCCCTGTCTTTAAAGAGCAGATAAAAAGAGGAGGCCCGGTACAGGTTACCCATCCTGAAATGAAGAGATACTTTATGATGATACCGGAAGCTGTTCTCCTTGTTTTGCAGGCCTCTGAAATGGGAGAGGGAGGAGAAGTTTTTGTTCTTGATATGGGCAAACCCGTTAGAATATTGGATTTGGCAAAAGAACTTATAAAGCTTTCAGGATTTGAACCAGACAGAGAGATTCCTATTGTTTTTACAGAACCTAGAGAAGGCGAAAAGCTTTTTGAAGAGCTTTTAACAGCAGAAGAAGGAACAGAGTCCACTAAAAACCAGAGAATATTTAAAGCCAGATTAACTTCTGTTTCAGAAAACCATATTAACGATATTTTAGTGAGATTGAAACAGGGAAATGAAGATATTAAGAGTTTGGTCAGAAAATATTTGTCTTAAATTATTTGACCGTTGTTTAATATTTTCTTACAATAAAGTATATGAAGAAAGCTGAAAAAGAAATAAAGAAAATTATACATAGCTTTATTAATTCCAGTCAGTATAGAGTGTTTGTTTTTGGCTCTAGAGCAACCGGAAAAGCCAAGAGATATTCTGACTACGACATAGGAATTATAGGGAAAAAACCGCTTCCTTCTAAAATTAAAGTTTTAATTGAAGAAGCTTTAGAAGAATCAGATTTGCCCTTTAAGGTTGATATCGTTGATTTTAGCCAGCTCTCCTCCGGGTTTAAGGAAGTCGCTTTAGGAAAAACAAGAAACTTATGACTAAATTAGAAAACTTAGTTAAGAATCTAAATAAGGCCAATCAAAGATTAAAAGAGGCAGTGAAAGAAAGCCCTACCAGAATGAACAAGGACGCTACCATTAAAAGATTTGAGTTTACCTTTGAATTATCCTGGAAAGCTGTCCAAACTTATGTCAGAGAGCAGGGTTTGGACTATAAAAGTCCTAAGGGATGTTTAAGGGAGGCAGGAAGGCTGGAGTTGATTGAAGAATTGGAAAAGTGGTTTGAGTTCTTGGATAACCGTAACCTTATCAGCCATATTTATAACCAAAGAACAGCTGATAAAGTTTACAAGAAAATTTTAAAGTTTCCTGAGGAAGTCGATAAATTGTTAAAAAAGCTGAAGGAAGCTTGACAAAAGACATTTTATTTGCTAAGATACAAATGTGAGTGTGATCCTTTACGGATACTTCACGAAGTCGGCAAAAAACCTCATCATGCGAGGTTTTTTGCTTTTTTAATAAGAATATATTACAATATTACCAGGTCAGGAGGTATGCACTCACAAAGACTTCTCTGTGGAGTAAACTCTCCTGGCCTTTTAATTTGATTTTTTTGTCTAAAAAAGAGAAGATTAAACAATGGATATTAAAGAAAAATTGAATGTAAAAGAAAATGTTCTGCTCTCAAAGCATACGACCTTTAAGATAGGGGGTCCTGCTCGTTATTTTTTTATTGCAGAAAACAAAGAAAATCTTAAAGAGGCAATTAAAACAGCTAAAGAATTAAATATTCCTTCTTTAATTTTAGGGCTGGGGAGCAATGTTTTAGTTTCAGACAAAGGTTTTGAGGGCTTGGTTATTAAAAATAAAGCTGATAATTTTGTTATAAATAACAATCTTTTAAGGGCAGAATCCGGAGCTCTTTTAGATAAGCTTTCAGAGGAAACCGTAAAAAGAGGATTGAAAGGACTGGAGAAAGCCAGCGGTATTCCCGGAACCGTAGGCGGGGCTGTTGCAGGAAATGCCGGATGGCCAAAAAGCGATTGGAGCATAAAAGATGTTTTTAAGGAAGGAGAGATTTTAATAGAGGGAAAAGCGGAAAAAAAAGATAAAGAATGGTTTGATTTTGGCTACAGAGAATCAAAGCTTAAGAAAATTAAAGAGGCTGTAATTTTAGAAGTTTTTTTAGAGCTTGAAGAAGGCGTAGAAGAAGAATTAAAAGAAGAAAGAAGAGAAATATTGAAAATTAGGACAGAAAAGATTCCTCCCGGTTTTTCTGCAGGCTCTGTATTTAAAAATCCTCCGGGTAAAAGCGCCGGGTTTCTAATAGAATCGGCAGGGCTCAAGGGAAAAAGAATGGGGGAGGCTCAGATTTCAGAAAAACATGCCAACTTTATAATTAATTTAGGGGGAGCTAAAGCAGAAGATGTTAAAGAACTTATCTCTTTGGCTAAAGAAAAAGTTAGAGAAAAATTTGGCATAGAGCTGGAAGAGGAAATTAGAATTATCGATGGATAAAAAGGTTTTTTATGGTAAAATAAGACTAGAATGAGTAAAATTTCTTTAAGTAAAGGTATTTTTTGGGATGTAGATTACAAAGCTCTTGATTACAAAAAAGACGAGTATTTTATTGTAAAAAGAGTTTTAAATTATGGAGATGAAAAAGATTGGCGGGAAATTAAAAGAATCTACGGAATTTCAAAAATAAAAGAATTAGCTAAAGAAGTGGATTTTATCGATTGGAAAACTCTTAATTTTTGGAGCTTAATTTTAAATATTCCCATTAATTATTTTAAATGTACAAAGAAGTTTTCGAACCCAAAACAGAATATCTTCTTGAGAAGATAAAAGAAACCTCTGTATTTCAGGAATTTTATTTAGCCGGAGATACTGCCTTGGCTTTGCAATACGGTCACAGAAAGTCGATTGATTTATATTTTTTTCCGAAAAAATCTTTTCTGTTGAGAAAATAAAAAAGGAGCTTCTTTCTCTTGGAAAGCTAAGTATAGTTCGAGAAGAAAAGGATACTTTGAATTGTATCCTAGAAGGAGTAAGACTTAGCTTTTTTGAGTACTCTTACAAAGTTCTCTATCCCTTTTTAGAGTTTGAAGGTTTAAAGATAGCAGATGAAAGAGATATAGCTTGTATGAAGCTGAGTGCTATTTCTTCACGGGGTAGCAGAAAGGACTTTATTGATATTTATTTTATTCTTAAAAAATATTCATTAAAGGAACTATTTGGTTTTTTTGAAGAAAAATACGAAGGAATAAAATATAATAAAATACATCTTTTAAGAAGCTTAACTTTTTTTAAAGAGGCAGACAAAGAAGCGCCTCCCTTGATGCTTAAAGAAACTGACTGGGAGAAAGTAAAAAAAGAAATTGAAGAAAAAACCCAGAATTTTCTAAGGTAGCGTTATTAACAATTGACAAAAAGGGCAGGTATAGGAAAATTAAATAAGGCTTTTGTTAATAGCTCGGTCAACTATTGCAAGAGTTATTTTCAATGCTCTTTTTAGAAGAGCTACTCAAATGGCCAAGAAGAAGGCAAAAAAGAAAAAATAGTTTTGAATTAAAACAGCTCCGCTTGAAAGCGGAGTTGTTTCTTTGATGATTTTTTGGTAAAATAAAACCTATGAGAATACATATACAAACAAAAAATATAGAACTTTCAGAGGATATTGCAGAATACATAAAAGAAAAGATAGGAGAGCTTGATAAATTCATATCCTATCCCGAAGACGGAAAGAAAGAAGGAGGAAGATCTCCCGTTGAAGCATGGGTTGAAGTAGGAAGAACTACTTTTCACCACAGAAAGGGAGATGTTTACAGGGCAGAAGTTCAATTGAGCATTGGAGGAAAAAGCTTAAGAGCGGAATCTGAATCTGAAGACTTAAAAACTTCCATTACAGATGTTAAAGACGAACTCCAAAGAGAAGTAAAAAAGTTTAAAGGAAAGAAAGATACCATTGAAAGAAGAAGCAAGAGGATTATAAAGAAGTTAAGGAATATATCTCCTCTAGCCAGATTTAGAAAAAAAGACAAATTAGAGTAATAAAAATGCCCCGATTGGGGCATTTTAGTTTTATTTTTGTATTTGAAAATTATTAAAAAAGAAGCTAAAATTAGGGATTATGTCTTTATTTAAAAAGGTATTTGGAGATCCCAACCAGAAGTACTTAAAGAAAATACAGCCCTTAGTCGATAAGATCAATTCTTTAGAAGAAGAGGTTGAAAAGTTTTCTAATAAGGACTTTCAGGGAAAAACAGAAAAATTCAAAGGAAGAGTTAAAGAAGGGGAGTCTTTAGATAGTATTCTCCCGGAGGCTTTTGCTTTGGTAAGGGAGGCCTCTAAAAGAACTTTAGGCCAGAGGCATTACGACGTCCAGCTTATAGGAGGCATTGTTTTGCATCAAGGGAAAATAGCTGAAATGAAGACAGGGGAAGGAAAAACCTTGGCTGCCACCCTTTCTGTTTATTTAAATGCTTTAGAGGGAAAAGGAGCTCATGTGGTAACAGTAAATGATTATCTAGCCAAAAGAGATGCTGTTTGGATGGGACAGATATATAGTTTGCTTGGCCTGTCTGTGGGGTGTATTGCCCATGACGCAAGTTTTTTGTATGATCCTGAATTTAAATCAGAAGAAGAAGATGAAGAAAGAGACGAATTGGGGGGCTTTAAGGTAGTGGAGGACTATTTAAGGCCCGTTTCCAGAAAGGAAGCTTATTCTGCCGATATTACCTACGGAACAAACAATGAACTAGGTTTTGACTATCTGAGAGACAACATGGCTTACTCCAAAAAAAAGCAGTCCCAGAGAGGCTTCCATTACGCCATTATTGACGAAATAGATTCTATCTTAATAGACGAGGCCAGAACCCCTTTAATAATTTCAGGAGCTTCAGAAGAATCTACAGAAAAATACAAAGAGTTTGCTCAGATAGCTTCCCGTTTGGAACCGGAAAAGGACTATACTTTAGATGAGCAGACAAAATCTGTAGCTATTACAGAAGAGGGGCAGAATAAAATAGTCAGCATGCTTGGATCTGATCCCTGGGGGGAGAACGATATTACCACCACTCATCAGCTTGAAGCTGCTTTAAAAGCTAAAACCTATTTTATCAGAGATCAGAATTATGTGGTAAAAGAAGGAAAAATTATAATAGTAGACGAATTTACAGGACGCTTAATGCCGGGCAGAAGATGGTCCGGAGGCATTCATCAGGCGGTTGAAGCCAAGGAGGGTTTAGAAGTTCAGAAAGAATCTCAAACTTACGCCACGATTACTTTTCAGAATTTTTTTAGAATGTATGATAAGCTCTCGGGTATGACGGGGACAGCTAAAACTTCCTCGGAAGAGTTTGATACAGTTTACAACCTTGAAGTAATAATAGTTCCGACCAATAAACTTTTAATAAGGAAGAGTTTGTCAGATAAGATATATAAAAATCTAGAGGTTAAGTTTAAAGCTACAGTGGAGGAGATAAAAAAAAGAAATGAAAAGGGGCAACCTCTTTTGGTGGGGACTGTCTCTATTGAAAACAACGAATATTTAGGAAAGCTTTTAGATAGAGAAGGAATCCCTCACCATATTTTAAACGCTAAAAACCACGAAAAAGAAGGAGAGATAATAGCTCAAGCAGGAAAGAAAGGAGCGGTTACAATAGCTACTAATATGGCAGGAAGAGGAGTTGATATTATTTTAGGAGGAAATCCTCCCGATCCAGAAGAACAGAAAGAAGTGAAAGACTTAGGAGGGCTCCACGTTATAGGAACAGAGAGGCATGAGGCCAGAAGAATAGATAATCAGCTTAGGGGAAGGGCTGGAAGACAGGGAGATCCCGGATCTTCCCAATTCTTTGTTTCTTTAGAGGACGACTTAATGAGAGTATTTGGAGGAGACAGAATAAAATCTATTTTAGAAACCTTAAGGGTTCCAGAAGAAGAACCCATAGAAGCTAAAATGATTTCCCGGGCTATAGAGTCAGCTCAAGCCAAAGTTGAAGGTTTAAACTTTGACGCTAGAAAGCATGTTTTAGAATATGACAATGTGATGAACAAGCATAGAGAGGTTTTTTATAAAAAGAGACAAGAAGTTTTAAAAAAATCCGAAAGGGGAGAGTTAAAAGAAGATATAATTGAGATTATAGAGAGGTCAGGATTTAAAAAAGAAGATTACGAGAAAAGAGAAAAAGAAGTAGGGGAAGAGAATATGAGAAAAATAGAAAAGTTTGTTTATCTTAAAGTTTTAGATACCCTATGGATAGAGCATTTAGAGAACATGGATCAGGTAAGAGACTCTGTAAGATTAAGAGCCTACGGGCAGCAGGATCCTTTAGTAGAGTATAAGAAAGAAGGGCATAGGATGTTTAGGAGCTTTTTAGAGGCGGTGGAAACTACCATAGCCCACAATATTCTAAAAGCAGAGCTTCAAAGACAAAATTCCCAGCCCCAAAGAAAAGAAGTGGGGAAAAGGAAGAAAGTTGGAAGGAACGAACCTTGTCCTTGCGGTTCTGGCAAGAAGTATAAAAAATGTTGTTGGCCTAAATATAATTAAAAGAATCCCCAAGCGTGTTAGCTCGGGGCTTTATTCGGCAGAAACCCTTGCCCCAAAGGACAATCACATTATCGCTATATCATATATAATTATTATTTTGTCAAGAAAAAGGATAATATGTGTGCATAAGTATTGACTTATTCCTTTACTTCTGATACTATTGTATTTGTTGTCGGGAGATGAAGTCGGATTTCTTTAGACTAAATTAAAACTAAAATTAAATCTCATGAAAGGCACAATTAAAAAGCTTACTGACAGAGGATTCGGATTTATTTCTCCGGAAGGAGAAGAAAAGGACTTGTTCTTTCATTCAAACGATCTTAAAGGTATTACCTTTGAAGAGTTAAATGAAGGAGACGAAGTTGAATTCGAAATGGGAGAATCAGATAAAGGCCCAAAAGCCACTGATGTAGCTCGCTCCTAACTGTTATTCAAACAAAAAACTCTTTGGAAACAAAGGGTTTTTTGTTTGACAAAAAATAATTATGAGAGTATAATAGAAGCAAGCTGAACATTAAACCCTAATAAGGAGAAAAAGATGATCGACGGGAGAATAGCTGAAGAAGGGGAGATTATTACCGTAGATACAAAAAAAGGAGAGGTCTTTATTACCACTCGAGACGGGCACCACAAAGCCCGCGCTCCCGAAGTAGGCGTTAACAATGTTGTTACCGCCTGCAACCACAAGGAGCCCCATTTGGGCATCTTTGCTGTTAAAACGCCCAAAGGGCTGACGGGTCAGTCCTTCCGAGCAGCTTGTCGTTAAGTTTATAGGGTCTAAGAGACAATCTCTTAGGCCTTTTTTTATTCTTTGTTATAATAAAGAATATGAAGATAGGGATAATATCAGACACTCATGACAACTTGCCTAATTTTAAAAAGGCAGTTTCTTGGTTTAAAAAAAACAATATTCCTTTAATCATTCACTGCGGAGACATAACAAACCCCAATACTCTCAAAGAATCCTTAAAGAGCTTTTCGGGAAAGCTTAAAGGCGTTTTAGGAAATGCGGACAATGTTTATCAGTTTAAATTAGAAGATTACCAAACTTCCAAAACAGAGGTTTTTGAGAAGATAGGGGAGACGGGAAAAATAGCTTTTACCCATTATCCTTGGGAAGCTAAAAAGCTGGCTAAAACAGAAAAATATCAGGCAGTTTTTTTTGGGCATAGCCACAAGCCTTCTCAAAAAAAGGTTGGTAATTGTCTTTTAGTAAATCCCGGAAACATAGCCGGGATAATATTCAGGCCTTCTTTTGCGATTTTTAATACAGACAATAACAATTTAGAGCTTAAACTAATACAATGATATTTTTTCCCGTAGGCTGTTTAGTACTATTTCTTTTTATTCTTTTTTTGCCTCTTCTTTTGGCTTTGGGCTATTTTCAAGTTATTACTATAGGTTTTGAAAACTTAGGATTTTCTCCTGAAATGACAATGGCTGTTTTTCTTTTAATGATAATAGCTTCGGCAATTAATATTCCTTTGACTAAAAAGAAACTGGTTTATGAAAATAGATCTTTTTGGGGTCTTTTCAAATCTCCAAAAGTAAGGGTGTCTGGGATTGGAGTAAATATAGGAGGAGCTGTAATACCCCTTTTAATATCTCTTTATTTCCTTTTTAAAATTCCTTTGCTTCCCGCTTTTATGGGCATTCTTTCAATGACTCTTATTTGTAAATTCTTATCCAAAGTAATTCCCGAAAGGGGAATAGCTCTTCCTGCCTTAATCCCTCCTTTGTTTGCAGCTTTCATAGCTTTTGCTGTAGCTCCTAATTATATGGCGCCTACAGCTTTTGTTTCAGGAGTTTTGGGATCTTTGATAGGAGCTGATCTTTTGAATCTGAGGAAAGCTAGAAGAATGACTGAGGGTTTTATTTCTATCGGAGGAGCTGGCGTTTTTGACGGAATCTTCCTGACGGGGATAATATCTGCTTTGTTAGCTTAAAAAAAAGAGGCCGGTATGTGTTTTTGCATACCGGCCTTTGGCTACCTAATCTCCAGTTCTCCTCTGATCAGCCGGAAGACGTGGTCCGGCTGGACTGGAATCTTGGTGTCGCCGACTTTGTTGCCCTCCTCGTCTTTTCGCCAGACAAGGCGGCGTCTTCCGTCGGGCTCTACCAGAGGGACCCGAGCTTCCAAATTGACGCTTAGGTGGCGGGCGTTCGGTACCCTTTCTCCGTCTTGGAAAAAGGGGTTTAGGAACACCCTCACCCTCCAGGCGGAGTCTGCAAGAAGTTTCTGGAGACCCCGGAGGACATCATCTCTCCTTTGCAGAAACTCCTTTGAGGCGGCATTGGTTCTGGCAAAAGAAAATCTTACCATTTGATACATCTTTCTGCCCCGATGGTCATCAGGGTGATGCCTCTGCTGGGAAAAAGCTCCCACCAGAGAGAACCCGTGCCGGAAGAGATCTTCAATGATGTTGTAGGTAGAGCATCGCTCCACGGGATCTAGCACTCTTTCACCTGTGCCGCCCCGTTTCCTTCTTTTGCTTTGCTCCCGGAATTTTTCAAAAGGTTCTTCTTTTACGGAAGGCGGGACCAGCTTTTTGTTAGAAAAACTGAACTGGATTACCACTACTCTAGTTTTCTCGTCGATTACCTTCATTCCCTTCTCTCCTTATTTAGGTCTCAAGGTTCCTTTTCTGGTATTATAGCAGAAATATTACTATTGTCAAATAATATTCCTTCTTTTGCTTTTCAATTATCAATCTTTATGTTATGATAACGCTATACAAAAATGAAAGGAAAGAGAACTACAACAACTTTTATACTTATCCTTGTACTGGCTTTTCTGGCTGGTACCTTAAGTTATCCTAATTATTTTAATAACGGGATAGACTTTATTAAATCCAAAACAGGAATAAGTTTTCCTCATTTTCCAGAAAAACCTTTTAAGCTGGGGCTTGACTTGCAAGGAGGAACTCATTTGGTTTATCAGGCAGACCTTTCTAATATTGAAACTGGAAAGTATGGTTCTGCTATGCAGGGATTGAGAGATATTATAGAGAGAAGAGTTAATCTGTTTGGAGTTCAAGAGCCCGTAGTTCAGACAGAAAAAACAGGGGATCATTATCGGCTAATTGTAGAGCTGGCGGGAATAAAAGATCCTGCTCAAGCTATCAAAATGATAGGGGAGACTCCTTTTTTGGAGTTTAAAAAAGCGAGATCTGAAGAGGAGACGGAAAGAATATTATCTGAGACAGAAGAGGGAGAGATTCCTTTAGAAGATCCCTATTTCAAATCTACAGAGCTTACGGGGCAGTATTTAGAGAAAGCTGAGATGGTCTTTAACCAGACTACAGGCCAGCCCTTAATTACTCTTACTTTTGACGATAGGGGGGCTGAAGTATTTGAAAGATTAACAGAAGAAAATGTAGGAAAAGTTTTAGCTATTTATATAGATGGAGTTCCTATTTCAACTCCAGTAGTTCAGGATAAAATAACAGGAGGAGAGGCTCAGATAACAGGAGATTTCACGATTCAAGAAGCCAAAGAACTGGCTAGAAATCTGAATGCGGGAGCTTTACCTGTTCCAATAGAGCTAGTTTCCCAGCAGTCAGTAGGACCTACCTTGGGAAGCAATTCTTTAGAAAAGAGTTTGGGGGCCGGTTTATACGGTTTTCTGGCTGTTATAATCTTTTTGGTAATCTTTTACAGATTGCCCGGACTCTTGGCTTCTCTGGCTTTAGCAATCTATATTGCGATTATCCTTTCTTTATTCAAGCTGATTCCTGTTACTTTGACTTTGGCCGGGATTGGGGGCTTTATTCTTTCTATTGGAATGGCGGTGGACGCTAATGTATTGATATTTTCCAGAATAAAAGAGGAGCTTAAGAAAGACCAAAGCTTTTCAGTGGCTTTAGAGGAAGGGTTTAGAAGGAGCTGGCCTTCTATTAGAGACGGAAATATTACTACCTTGATTGTAGCTTTGATTCTTTTCTGGTTTGGAACCAGCTTTATAAAAGGATTTGCTTTCACCTTAAGCATAGGTATTTTGGTAAGTATGTTTTCTGCCATCTTTATAACTCAAACCCTTTTAAGAATGATAGCTAAGACTAGCATTACTAAGTTTAAAAAACTGTGGATATGATAAGATTTACAAAATACAGAAAAATATATTTTGCCTTTTCCGGGATTTTAATTTTAGCAAGCTTGGTTTTTCTTCTCGTTTTCGGCTTGAGGCCCGGAATAGATTTTACGGGAGGAAGCATAATGGAAATAGAGTTTCAAGAGAGGCCCTCAAATAAAGAAATAAAAGAGAGCTTGTCTCAGCTTGATTTGGGAGATCTTTATGTTCAAACCACAGAAGAGAAAGGAGTTATTTTGAGAATGAAGGATATTTCAGAAGAAACTCATCAGAAAATCCTTTCTCAGTTTGAAGAAGCGGAAGAAAAGAGATTCGAGCTTATAGGTCCTGTTATAGGAGAAGAGCTTAAAGAGAAGACTAAGATAGTGGTTATTCTTGCTCTTTTGGCTATGATAATATACATAGCCTTAGCTTTCAGAAGAATACAGAGACCCTTAAAGTCCTGGAAATACGGAGTAGTCAGCGTTTTGACTTTATGTCACGACATTCTTATTCCCTTGGGCGTGTTTTCATTATTGGGCAGATATTATAACGTAGAGATTACAATACCTGTTATTACAGCCCTCTTGGCTGTTTTGGGCTATTCTATAAACAACTCTGTAGTCGTTTTCGACAGAATAAGAGAAAACCTTTTTAGAAGGGGAGAAACTTTTGAAGAGACAGTGGATATCAGCCTGAACCAGACCTTGTCGCGCCAGATAAACACCTCCCTGACTACTTTATTTGTTTCCCTGGCTATTTTATTCTTTGGAGGCGCTACTCTCCATTTCTTTGCCTTAGCCCTAGTTCTGGGAATATTGGCTGGGACTTATTCCTCTATTTTTATTGCAGCTCCTCTTTTGGTAAGCTGGTTGAGATGGCGCTCTTGACAATAAAGTTTTAAAATGTTTAAATAGAAAAACAATAACATAATAGAATAAAAACATGAGTGTAAACTTCAAAAAAGTATCAAAAGACCTGTTAAAAACTTTAGACGAAAGAACCTCTAGCATAATAGAGAGGAGGTTTGGTTTGAATTCCGGAGAAGGGGAAACTCTGGAATCTATAGGAAGGTCTTACGGAATTACCAGAGAAAGAGTAAGACAAATAGAAAAAGAGGGTTTTAATATTGTTAAAGATAGATCTGAGAAATATCCTCAAGTTTTTGAAGTTTTTAATAAAAGCTTAGATTTAGAGGGAGGATTAAAAAAAGAGGATTATCTCCTTTCTTCTTTTGGCAAAAACAGAAATGAAATTTATTTCCTTCTTAATTTAAATAAAGATCTGGAAAGGATTCCTGAAAGCGATGACTTTTATTCTTTCTGGATCAAGAAAGGACAAGACAAAAAAGAGGTTTACAGGGCCGTGAAGACAGCCTTAAAGAAGCTCAAAGAAGAAGGCGCTTCTTTAGGTGCAGAAGAGCTTTACAACAGGATAAAGAAGAATGTATCTTTGGATAAAAAAGCCTTTATGTCGGTTTTAGAGGCCTCTAAAAAGACGGGGAAGAATCCAGAAGGGAAATATGGATTAACAGAATGGGTTGAAGTAAGTCCTAGGGGCATAAAAGACAAAGCTTATCTGGTTCTTAAAAAAGAATCAGAGCCTCTTCACTTTACTAAAATAGCTTTTAACATAGAAAAATCTCCTTTCTTTAAAGACAATAAAGTCCATACGGCGACAGTTCACAACGAGCTTATCAAAGATCCTAGGTTTGTTTTGGTAGGAAGAGGAATGTATGCCTTGAAAGATTGGGGATACGAGCCCGGAGTAGTTAAAGATGTCATATCCAAGGTTTTAAAAGAAGCTGAGAAACCCCTTACTAAAGAAGAAGTTTTAGAAAGGGTTTCCCAGAGAAGATACGTAAAAGAAAATACTGTCTTTTTAAATCTTCACGACAAGAAAAACTTTGAAAGAGATTCAGAAGGAAGGTATACTGTAAGAGAGAGCTAAAAACTCTTTAAAAACTTAATTAGCTTGAGGAAACAAATGTTTTCTGAAATTTTTGGATTTACTTTCGAGATTATTAATAATCTTTTTAACTACACAAAACCTGGCCTAACAGTTGCCCGGGAGGTTTTTAAATCATGGTGGTGGCTTCCTTTGCCCTTTATTCTTTGGAGGCCTTTTTTATTTCTTTGGCTTTGGTGGAGAAACGACGCATGGATGAAAAATCAGAAATTCATTATTCTGGAGATAATGATTCCCAAAGAGGTACTAAAACCAATGAGGGCTATGGAGACCGTAATGTTGGCTTTAAGGCAGTCAATTTATCAGCCACCCGACTGGTGGGAAAAGTGGATTGAGGGGCAGGTTCAGCTCTCTTACGGCTTTGAAATAGCCTCTATAGAGGGAGAGCCCCACTTTTTTATAAGAATGCCAGACTCTATGGAGCATATTGTGGAAGCTGCAATATATGCCCAGTATCCGGATGCTGAAATATTTTTGGCGGACGACTATACAAAATATGTTCCGAGTAATATTCCTAGTAAGAACTGGGATCTGTGGGGGGCAGATTATAGGCCCCTAAAACCAAATCCTTATCCCATTAAGACCTATGTGGATTTTGAAACAGAAAGAGAAGCTAAAGAGGAAAAAAGAATAGATCCTTTGGCCGGACTTCTTGAAGCCATGGCCAAAGTAGGTCCAGGAGAGCAGTTATGGGTTCAATTTATAGCTACTCCTATAACAAATGGAGAGGTGCCTTGGATTACAGAAGGAAAAAAGATAAGGGACGAATTGTCAAAAAGGGAAACTAAAGACGAAAAAGGAAAGCCGATGATACTGGAAGCTTTAGATGTTGTTCTTTCAGGAGAGCCCCCTAGCGGTAAAAAAGATGAATCAAAAGATTTTCTTCCTCCAGAAATGAAGCTTACTCCGGGAGAAAGGGATATAGTTTCGGCGATTGAAAAAAAGATTTCAAAACCCGCCTTTTTAGTTACTTCTCGCTTTATATATCTAGGCAAAAAAGATGTTTTTTACAAACCTAAGCTTCGTTTGGTTTTTGGTTATTATTCTTCTTATGGAACAGAAAACTTGAATTATTTAGTTCCCTGGGGCGAGACTCTTACCAAAATACACAAGAGCTGGTTTTTACCTTTGAATTTGCTAAGGAATAGAAGGCTTTACTTAAGAAAAAGAAAGCTGTTTAGAAAATACAAGGCTCGTCTTTATCCTGTTTTTCCTGCTCCTCCCAAATATCCTTCTTCTTTTGTTTTGAATGTAGAGGAGTTTGCTAGCTTGTATCACTTTCCGGGGAGAGAAGTGGCTCCCACCCCCTTTATTAAAAGAGTTGAAACAAGAAAAGGGGAAGCTCCTTCAACCCTTCCCACAGAATAATTTATGTCAAAAGATATCAATTTTTTCGGACAGACAAATTACCGGAATATAAATAAGAAATTCGGTATAAAGACAGACGATAGGAGGCGCCACATGTATGTTATAGGTAAGACCGGTATGGGAAAGACTGCCTTGTTGAAAAACATGGCTATTCAGGATATCCAGAACGGAAAAGGAATAGGGTTTGTTGACCCTCACGGAGAGGCGGCGGAAGAACTGCTTCATTTTGTTCCTTCTGAAAGAATTAACGATGTAGTATATTTTAATCCGGCAGATATTGACTATCCTATAGCTTTTAACGTTATGGAAAGGGTGGGCTTGGAACACAGGCACTTGGTGGCAGGAGGATTAATGGGCGTCTTTAAGAAAATCTGGCCCGATGTCTGGTCTGCCAGAATGGAATACATTTTAAATAACACAATTTTGGCTTTGCTGGAATATCCGGGATCTACTCTTTTGGGAATAAACAGGATGCTTTCTGATACGGATTATAGGTCAAAAGTCGTAGAAAAAATTACAGATCCTGTTATTAAAGCTTTCTGGGAAAAAGAGTTTGCCCGCTATGCTCAAAGATACGAAGTTGAAGCTACGGCGGCTATTCAGAACAAAGTAGGCCAGTTCATATCAGCGCCTGTTATTAGAAATATTATAGGGCAGGTAAAATCCTCAATGAACATAAGAAAGATTATGGATGAGAAAAAGATCCTGATTCTGAACCTTTCTAAAGGAAGGATAGGGGAGGACAATTCTACTTTGCTGGGAGCTTTACTTATTACCAAGCTTCAGTTGGCGGCTATGTCTCGAGTAGATATGCCGGAAGAAAAGAGGAACGATTTTTTCTTGTATGTAGATGAATTTCAGAACTTTGCCACAGAATCCTTTACTAATGTTTTATCTGAAGCCAGAAAATACAGACTGGCTCTTATCTTGGGCCACCAGTATATAGCTCAGATGGAAGAGGCTGTTAGAGACGCTGTATTCGGTAATGTGGGAACTCTGGCTTCTTTTCGGGTGGGAGCTGAAGATGCTGAATTTTTGGAAAAAGAATTTTCTCCTGAGTTTTATGCAGAGGATTTCTGTAATCTTCCCAAATATCATATTTACTTAAAACTAATGATAGACGGGGTAGCAGGAAGACCCTTCTCTTCCAATACGCTTCCTCCTTTCCCTCTACCTCAAGAATCCCATGCGGACAAGCTTATAAAGGTTTCCCGGGAGAGGTATGGAACCCCAAGAGAAGAGGTGGAAAAGAGCATTGCTGACTGGGCAGGCTTTATAGCAGAAGCTAAAGCTGACAACAGCCAGGCGCCGGTTCTTCATAATGCTGTTTGTTCAGTTTGCGGAAAAGAAACAAAAGTTCCTTTCCCCCCCGACGGAAAGAGATCGGTTTACTGTAAGTCCTGTCTTAAAAAGGTAAGGAAGGGTGCGACATCTCCTGAAAAACCCAAAGAAGAAAAAGCTTCTTCTTCAGCTTCTTTAGAAAAAGCTTTAGACGAGCAAACAGTTTCTTTTTCAGGATCTAAAAAAAATTCCAATAAGAAAAAGAAAAAAAAGGTTGATTTACCCGGTCTTAGAGAAACCCTAAAAGAGACTATGAGCAAGTCTTCCGATGAAAACGCTTAAAGATTTTAAAGTTGAAAATAAAAGAGTGCTAGTTCGGTGCGATTTCAATGTTCCTTTAAAAGAAGGAGGGGTTGAGGAGGATTTCAGAATTAGGAAAGCTCTTCCTACCATAAAATATTTAATTGAAAACAAAGCTAAAGTTGTCTTAATGAGCCACTTAGGAAGACCCGGTGGGGAAAAGAAGGATGATATGTCTTTGAGTCCTGTCCAAGACAAGCTGACAGAACTCCTAGGTCTTTCTGTGGCAAAAGCTCCCGATTGCGTAGGCAGAAAGATAGAAAGAATGACAAAAAAAATAGAAAAAGGGGAGATTCTTCTTTTGGAAAACTTAAGATTTCACAAGGGAGAGGAAGAAAACGATCCTTCTTTTGTTAAAGATCTTGCTAGAATGGGGGATATATATATTAATGACGCTTTCGGGGTTTCTCACAGAGCTCATGCTTCTGTAAAGGGAATTGTTTCCTGTCTTCCTTCCGGGGCAGGTTTTCTTTTAGAGAAAGAGATAAAAGTCCTTTCTTCTGTAAGAGAAAAACCCTGGCGCCCCTTGGTAGCTGTTGTCGGAGGAACTAAAATAGAGAGCAAGACCAAGCTTTTAAAAGAGTTTTTGGAAAAAGCGGACCATCTTCTAATAGGAGGGAAAATAGCCAACGCTATTCTGACTGTAAAAGGAATTATTGTAGGAAAGCCGTGGCCGTCAGAGAAAGCTGTAAAAGAGATTGAAAAGCTTGATTTTACTTCAACTAAAATGCACCTTCCCTTGGATGCTATAGCCTCCCCCGATATGACCGGTAAAGAATATACCAGAGAGGCCGCTTCTGCTAAATTAAGAAAAGACGAAAACTTATTGGACATAGGACCTGAAACCGTAAAGGTGTTTTCCAAAGTGATTAAAGAAGCAAAAATGGTTGTTTGGGCCGGTCCTTTGGGGTATTTTGAACAGAAGCCCTTTGACAAGGGAACTAAAGAAATAGCTGAAGCTATTGTCAAAAACCACAAAGCGTATAAAATAGTCGGAGGAGGAGACACCATATCAGCTATATCATCTTTTGATTTATTAGAAGGTTTTGATCATGTTTCTACCGGAGGAGGAGCTATGCTCCAGTTTCTATCAGGAGAGAAACTGCCGGGCTTGGAAGCGTTAAAATAACATGGAAATAAAGAATTTAAAAAAAGCAGCTAAAAGAGTATTAAAAGCTGTTAAAAAAGGAGAAAATATAATTGTTTACGGCGACGCTGATTTGGACGGCGTCTCTTCTGTTATAATAGCAGAGGAAGCTGTAAGAAATGCCGGAAAAAGAGTTGATTTAGTTCATTTTCCAGACAGGGAGATAGAAGGCCACGGCCTTACTTTTGACTCTTTGAAGTTTTTAAAAGATTACGCCCCGGCTCTTTTAATAGTTTTGGATTGCGGAATAGCTTCTTTTGAAGAGATTAAAAAAGCCAATGATTTAGGGCTTGAGGTTATTGTTATAGACCATCACGAAATTTTAGATAAGCTTCCTGAAGCTTCTATTATTGTAGATCCTAAACAAAAAGGTGATAAATATCCCTTTAAGCAATTTTGCGCTGCCGGATTGGCTTTTAAATTTGCAGAAGAGCTTTTAGGGGATAAAATGACGGGAGCATTAAGAAAGGACTTTTTGGAACTGGCAGCTATAGCTACCGTGGCAGATAAAATGCCCCAGACAGACGATAACGAGCTGATAATAGAGGAGGGTTTGTCTACTATAGAGAGCAGCTGGCGTCCCGGTCTTCAGGCCTTATTGAATTTAAAAGAGTTTAAGAACCTGGAGATAAAGAATAAAGTAAACAAAATTAATTCTCTTCTTAATGTAAGAGATATTGAAGAAAGGATGCCGGCAGCCTACAGGATTCTTACAGCACCAGACAGCAGAGAGGCTAAAGAATTATCTTCCCTGCTTTATGAAAAAGGCCTAGAAAGAAAAGAGAAGATATCTGAAATGATAGATGAGATTGAAAGAAAGATTTACGGAAAAGAGGAGCCCTTAGTTTTTGAAGGAAGTTCTGACTGGCCTGTTCTTCTTTTGGGGGTGGCAGCTTCCATTATTGTGAAAAGAATAGAAAAGCCCATATTTTTGTATCAAAAGAAAGGAAAAAAAGCGAGAGCTGGAATTAGAGCTCCTTCGGGTTATAACGTAGTAGAGGCCATGAAGGCCTGCTCTCCTTATTTGGAAGCTTTCGGAGGACATCCGCAGGCAGCAGGCTTTTCAACAGACCTTAAAAAACTGCCGGATTTAAAAGAATGTTTAACTGAGTATTTTGAAAATAATGAATAAGATAATAATACATACAGACGGAGCTTCAAAGGGAAACCCCGGTCCCGGAGGAATAGGAGTTGTTTTTTGTAATGAAAAAGGACAGGTTATAAAAAAGTATTCTGAGTACTTGGGAGACAAAGTTACCAACAACGAAGCAGAATACAAAGCTGTTGTCTTTGCTTTGAAAAAGTTTAAAGCTCTTTTTAGTAAAAAACTAGCTAAGAGTACGGATGTTCAAATAATTTCAGATTCAGAGCTGCTGGTAAAACAGTTAAATGGAAAGTACAAGGTATTAGATGAAAAAATCCAGCCCCTCTTTTTGAAAATTTGGAATTTAAAGTTTGACTTCAGAAAAGTAAGCTTTAAATCTGTTAAAAGAGATAAAAACAAAGAAGCTGACAGTTTGGCTAATAAGGCCGTTGAGGAAAAGAGAGAGGAATTGAAGTTGTTTTAGGAATATTAAAAAACTGCCTTCTTGAGGCAGTCTTTTAATATCCCGGCAAGACCGTAAGCCGAATTCTGTTTTATGTGATCATCTATCTTTGCGAACTACTTTTTCCAGAAAAATGAGTCGTTTCTCGTTTTTCTGGTTTGTTCTTGCACCCAGAAAGGATTTAGCCGTTTCATTTCTGCGTTGCCGCAGAAGTATTCCTTGAAGGAATCATTAAGCGTTTCCGCCTAATGCGTTTCTGTTCGCACCTCTACTCCTTTTGGAGCGGCAGTTTTATCAACTGCTCCTGTTTAGAGCTCTTTTTGAGCAATGGGTGTTCGGACTTTCCTCTCCTTGTGTAAGGAGCGATCACTCATCTTACCGGGATAGTTTTATTGTATCAGATTATGCTTTTTTGTCAACAGGTTTGAGTTATTATTACTTTTAAGATAAAATAGTAGATTAAGATGATAAAAAGAATCTTTAATTCAGAGACAAAGACAGTTACTTTTGCTGCCCTTTTAATAGCGGCTTCTGTTTTTATAAGCCGTGTTTTGGGTTTGGTTAGAGATAGGCTTTTAGCCGGGCGCTTTGGGGCGGGAGAGGAGCTTGATATCTATTTTGCGGCTTTTCGTATTCCAGATTTTATTTACGGTATTTTGATTGTTGGAGGAATTACAGCAGCTTTTCTTCCTGTCTTTTCTGAATATTTTAATAAAAGAGAGGGGAAAGAGTGGCCCGATAAAGCTTTGGAGTTTGTTTCTAATGTGATTAATTCTTTTTTAGTTCTGCTTGTTTTAATATGCGGTATTCTGGCTCTTCTTACTCCTTTCCTTATTCGTTTTATAGCTCCTGGATTTTCGGAGGCCGGCAGAGAGCTTACTATTGATCTAACCAGAATAATGTTTTTAAGTCCTGTTTTGTTTGGGATTTCTTCTATCTTTTCTGGCGTTCTTCATTATTTTAATAGGTTTTTGGCTTACTCTTTGGCTCCCATACTTTATAACTTAGGAATAATATTCGGTATTTTGTTTTTAGTTCCTTTATTCGGCGTTTACGGTTTAGTTTACGGAGTTATCTTGGGAGCTCTTTTTCATCTCTTAATACAGATTCCGGCAGCTTTGTCTGCCGGGTTTAAATACCGACTTATTTTAAACTTTAAGTTTCCTGGTTTAGTTAAGCTTTTATACTTAATGATTCCCAGGACCATAGGAACTGCGGCCTACCATATTAATTTAATAGTAATAACTTCTATAGCTTCTACTTTGGCTGTAGGAAGCATTGCTATTTTCAACTTTTCTAATAATCTTCATTATGTTCCTATAGGCTTAATCGGAGTTTCTTTTGCGGTTTCCTCTTTTCCTGTTTTTTCTCGTTTTTGGGCTAACGGCCAAAGAAAAGAATTTTTGGATAACTTTTCTTTGTCTTTTCGCCAGATTATTTTTTTAATAGTTCCTGTTATTTTTTTAATGTTTTTATTACGAGCTCAAATAGTACGTCTAGTTTTGGGAACAGGGGAGTTTGGATGGTGGGAAACTCGTTTAACAGCAGCTTGTTTAGGGCTCTTTGCTCTGGGTATTTTCGGAGGAAGTCTGAATCCTCTTTTGATACGCGCTTTTTTTGCTTTGCAGGATACCAAGACCCCTGTTTTAATAAGCGTTTTTTCTATGGCTTTGAATATTGTTTTAAGCTTCCTTTTTGTTTTTCTCTTGAAAGGATCTTTTTTGAGAGATTTCTTTGTCCAAGTTTTAAGACTAAAAGGTATTGAAAACATATCTGTTATAGGGCTGCCTTTGGCTTTGTCTCTGGCTGTCAGTTCGCAGCTTTTGCTTTTGTTTTTCTTTTTGTATAAAAAAATAGGGGATTTTAGGATAAGAGGCATTTTGGATTCTTTTGAAAGAGTGTTTTCTGCTTCTCTTGTTATGATAGCCGTATCCTATCTTGTCCGTCAGTTTACAGGGAGATTTTTAAGTCTTACTAATTTCTGGGAGGTTTTTCTGCAGACCTTGCTTACAATTCTTTCTGGAGCCCTCGTTTATTTTATTCTGGTTTTTGTTTTTAGGTCTCCTGAAACCGCTATCTTAAAATCATCCTTTTTAAAAAGATTTTTTTCTTTAAATGGACCAAAAAAAGATTAATTTTTGCATTATTTCCCATATTGATCACGGCAAGTCTACTTTAGCTGACCGTTTTTTGGAGCTGACCGGAGCTTTGAAGGGAAAAAAAATGAGACCCCAGTTTTTAGATTCAATGGATTTAGAAAGAGAAAGGGGGATTACTATAAAGCTTCAGCCCGTTAGAATAGAGTACAAGGGATATGTTTTGAATTTAGTGGATACTCCCGGCCACGTTGACTTTTCTTACGAGGTTTCTAGATCTCTGGCTGCTGTAGAGGGAGCTGTTCTTTTGGTTGACGCTTCAAAAGGGATTCAGGCTCAAACATTGGCTAATCTGGAGTTGGCCCAGAAGCAAGATATTATTGTGATTCCGGCGGTAAATAAAATAGATCTTCCTCAGGGCCGGGTTGAAGAAACGGTAAAAGAAGTGGCAGATCTCCTTAATATTCCAAAAGAGGAGGTTTTAAAGATTTCAGCCAAAAAAGGGACTAACGTAGAAAAGCTTTTAGACAGAATTGTAGAAAAAATACCACCTTCAGAGGAAAATTTAGACAGGCCTTTCAGAGCTTTGGTTTTCGATTCCGAGTACGATCTTTACAAAGGAGTTATAGCTTTTGTTAGAGTGGTAGACGGAGAGATTTTTAAAGGAGACAAGATAAGCTTTTTTGAAACAAAAGGAGAAGGAGATGTTAAGGACTTAGGATTTTTTGTTCCTGAGTTTTTATCTAAAAAAAAGCTTTCTGCCGGAGAAGTTGGCTATATTGCTACCGGGATTAAAGAAACAGGAGAGAGAAGAGTGGGAGATACTATTTTTAAGAAAGGGGACTCTATAGAACCCTTGTCCGGATACAAGGAGCCTCAGCCTATGGTTTTTACCAGTCTTTATCCTGAGAAGCCAAACGATTACGATTTGCTTAAAGAGGCCTTAGGAAAGCTTGAACTTAATGATCCTTCTTTTACAGCAGAGCCTGAAACCAAGGAAGCTTTGGGAAGAGGATTTAGGTGCGGTTTTTTGGGCACTCTTCATGCGGAGATAATATCAGAAAGGCTAAAAAGGGAGTTTTCTTTAGACCTTGTGATATCCTCTCCTTCTGTTGTTTACTTTATAGAAAAAAGAGGAGAAGAGGAGAAAATATATTCGGCTTCCGACTGGCCTGATCCTACCGAAATAGACAAAGCCAAAGAACCCTGGGTAGAGCTTGAGATAATAAGTCCGGTTAAGTTCACGGGAGAGGTTTTAGAGCTTGCCAACAGTCTGGATGGCCAATACGCAGAGAGCCGCTATCTTGGCACAGAAAGGCTCATTGTAGTTTACGAAGCTCCTTTAAGGGAAATAATATCCGGCTTTTATGATAAGCTGAAAAGCTCCACAGAAGGCTTTGCTTCTTTGAATTACCGCTTTATAGGGTATAAGGAAGCTGATTTGGTAAAGCTGGAGATATTAATAGCCGGAGTAAAAGAAGAGGCCTTTTCTAAAATAGTTCCAGAACATAAGGCTTTTTCTGAGGGGAAAAGCTTAGTTAAAAAGCTGAAAAAACATCTTCCGCCTCAGCAGTTTTCTGTGGCTTTGCAGGCTGTTGTAGGAGGAAAGATAATAGCCAGAGAAACCATTAGAGCCAGAAGAAAAGACGTTACATCTTCTTTATACGGGGGAGACTACTCTCGCAAAAGAAAGCTTTTAGAGAAACAGAAGAAAGGAAAAAAGATGTTAAAAGAAAAAGGAAGGGTTAATATTCCTTCCAGTGTCTTTTTAAAGGTTTTTAAGGGTTGACTTGATTGAAAACAAGGAAAAAAAGGGCTAGAATAAAGGAGCAAGCACAAAGGAAAACATGCTTATTACAACTAGGGATATTAAGATAATCCAAACTGTTTTGAATACTTTTTGTTGATTCATAGTTTTATGGTAGCAAAAAAAAGGAAAAAGGAAAAATCTAATTTATTCTCTGTATTGTTTCTTCTGTTGTTTTTCCTTTTAATTGCGGTTTTTTTAGGAATTACTAACTGGCGATTGAGTAAAAAGAGATCGGAACTCAATTCTAGAATAACGGAGATTAAAGAAAATATCAAGCACTCTGAAGATAAAAAAGGAATTTTAGAGGAAAATCTTTCTAAAGCAGGAAGCCAACAGTTTATAGAAGAAAAAGCCAGAGAGGATCTGGGCTTTAAGAAGCCTAATGAAGATATGATAGTTATTACAAGAGAAGAGGAAGAGAAAGAAACAGAGGAAGAGAAAGAAAAGAAAGAGTGGTGGGAAAAGCTTAAGTTCTGGGATTATTAAGGCGGGATTAGTATAACGGCAGTACGTAACCTTCCCAAGGTTGAAGCGCCGGTTCGATTCCGGTATCCCGCTCCAGCCAGCGTAGCTCAGGGGCAGAGCAACTCTTTCGTAAAGAGTAGGCCGTCAGTTCGAATCTGACCGCTGGCTCAATATATTGACTTTTCTTTTTGTAATGATAGAAAGAAAATGAACTGGAAAGGAGAAAGAAATGAATAACTGCATAGTCAGTTGCTCTAGTTGCGGAACATGGATAGCTTCTTACGGGGTTGTCATCTCTTTCCTTAGTTCTAAAGAGAGAAAAAAGCTTTGGCTTAAGATTCAGAGAGAAGAAGAAGTTATCGTTAAATTTTTCGGAAAGTGTCCTCGATGCACTGGTTGGGGAGACCGGAACTTATCTGCCAAGCTTGACGTTTAATGGGTGCTCTAGAAGGAGCACCCCTTTTTTTGACATTCTGTTCTTTTTTCTGTATTATAACTTTGGTACATTGGAAACTTTAAGGAGAGAGAAAATGAGAATGAGGGTAAGAACGGAGATTAGGCGGTTTCTTGAGAGAGAAGGTTCGCCTTTGTTTGCTGAGATTGAGGGCAAGATTGTGATCGAATGTTATTTTTCTGGAAATTGCTACGAGAAAGAGTTTTGTTTTCTTTTTGCCGGAGTGGATACCGGTTGGCATTATTTTCGAGTGGAAAAAGAAGGTGAAATATTTTTAGAAGCTCAAAACCTGATAAAATTAAAATTCTTGCTTTCTGATGCCGAGCGTCGCCTTATTGACTTTTTCTTATCTTATATTTCCAACTGTATGAATGAGGCTTGGGAAGAAAGAAGAGAAAAAATCGGAACTTCCAGCGTGAATCTTGAAAGGGAGGTTTCCGAGGAGACTAAGGCCTTTTTAGACTTTCTGCTTGCCTGAGAACAAAAGGTAAGCTTTACAGATTCTTTCTCTTGACATAAATAACATGCCATGCCATGCTAAGATCAATAGTGTTCTTAGCGAGAATGGCGAGGGGCTTTCTCGCAGGGGGCGATCTAAGTTTTGGTCGCCCCTTTTTTTATTCTCTAAAATATGGTATCTTAAAGTAAGATATGGCAGATTTAAAGGAAAAAATAGGGGAATTGGAAAAAAAGCTCCAGCATTTGCTGGACTGTCTTTGACGTTGAGGAGAAAAAAAAGAAAATAAAAGAATTTGAAAATGAGATTCAGAAGTCTGATTTCTGGGATGATAAAAACAGGGCAGCTTCTGTAAACCAGGAGCTTTCAGATTTAAAAGAAGAGGTTGAAGGGCTGGAAGAGATAGAAAAAGAGCTTTCTGAAATAAAAGAATTAAGCGATATTTCAGAAGAGGACGATCTTTTTTCTGAAATAGAAGAGAAAATATCTTCTTTAGAGAAGAGAATAAGGAAAGAAGAGTTTAAAACCTTTCTTTCTGGAAAGTATGATAAAAAGAACGCTATTTTACAGATACTTTCAGGAGCCGGAGGAGTTGACGCTCAGGATTGGGCTACAATACTTTTAAGGATGTATCAGAGATACTGCCAGAGAAAAGGATTCTCCTTTGAAGTTATAGATCAGTCTTTTGGAGAAGGAGGAGGCCCTGACGGGAGAATAGGGACTAAATCTGCTACAATAAAGATTAAAGGATCCTATGCCTACGGTCTTTTTAAAAAAGAATCAGGAGTTCACCGCTTGGTGAGAATATCTCCCTTTTCAGCTAAGAGCCTGCGCCATACTTCTTTTGCTTTAGTAGAGGTTCTTCCCGTGATAGGAAAGGAAGAGGTTGAAGTAAAGCCCGAGGATTTAAAGGTAGATACTTTCAAAGCTTCAGGACCTGGAGGCCAGTATGTTAATAAAAGAGAATCTGCTATAAGGATAACCCATATTCCTACGGGAGTTGTAGTAAGCTCTCAAGCGGAAAGACTGCAGGGAAAGAACAGGGAGAAGGCAATGGAGGTTCTTTATTCTAAATTGTATAAGCTGGAAGAAGAAAAGAAAGAAAAGGAGCTTAAAAAAGTGAAAGGCGGAAATGTGTCCGTTTCCTGGGGAAACCAGATAAGATCCTACGTTCTTCATCCTTATCAAATGGTAAAGGATTTAAGAACGGATGTTGAAACTTCCAGTGTTGAAGATGTTCTAGACGGAGATTTAGACCAATTTATTCTATCTGAAGTCAAATTAAATGATAAAGGTTAAAGGAGTCAGTAAAATATATCCTTCTTCTGAAAACGGGCCTACAGTGGCTTTGGATAATGTTTCTTTTGAGATAAAAGGAAAAGAGTTTGTTTCTTTGGTTGGAAGGTCGGGAGCGGGTAAGACTACTCTCTTGAAGATGATTTTAGGAGAGGAGTTTCCTACAGAGGGAGCAGTTGAGTTTGACGGGGTTGATGTTCCTTCTCTTAAGAAAGGGGAGCTTCCTCTCTTGAGAAGGAGAATAGGGACGGTTTTTCAGGATTACAAGCTTTTTGAGAATAAGACAGCTTATGAGAATGTAGCTTACGGCATGGAGGTTATAGGAGCTTCAGACAAAGAGATAAAAAGGGATGTTCCCCAGGTTTTAGAGCTTGTAGGATTGGGAGACAAATACTGCAACTTCCCGGCTGAGCTGTCAGGAGGAGAGAAGCAGAGATTGGGAATAGCCAGAGCTTTAATACACAGGCCGGATGTAATCTTAGCTGACGAGCCTACAGGGAACCTTGATCCTTACCACACGCATGATATTATCCGGTTGCTGATTAAGATATATCAGATGGACACTACTGTTATTCTGGCTACTCACGACAAAGAGGTTATTAATTCTCTGGGCAAAAGAGTTATTACTTTAGACAAAGGAAAGGTTGTAAGAGATGAAGAAAGAGGAAGATTTGTATTATGATGACATCTTTAAAAAGAGTAATTAAATCGGGTCTTAAGGGGTTTTTAAGAAATACAGGGTTAACTGTAGCCACTCTTTTTATAATGCTCATGGTTATATTCCTAATATCCTCTCTTTATCTTTTTAATCAGGCCGCAGACATATTAATATCTTCAATTCAAGATAAAGTAGATATTTCAGTTTATTTTAAAGATACTACTTCTTCTCAGGATATAATTGAGTTTAAGTCGGAGTTGGATAACATGGAAGAGGTAAAGAATGTAGAGTATGTTACCAAAGAGGACGCTTTAGCTTCTTTTACGGAAAGGCACAAGGATGATCCTGTTTTAATGGAGTCTTTGGCAGAGCTTGGAGCCAATCCTTTTTTAGCTTCTTTGAATATTAGGGCTTCTCAAGCTTCTCAGTACGAGCAGATAAACAGTTTTCTTGAGGATTCTTCTCTTGCTTCTTCAATTGAGAAGATAGATTATTACAGGAGAAAGCCTGTTATAGATAAGCTCTTTTCTTTAACTTCTTCTTTGAATAAAGGGGGATTGGTGTTTAGCTTAGTATTGGGTGTTATAGCTGTATTGGTAGCTTTTAATACTATAAGGATAGCTATTTACAATTCAAAAGAGGAGATATCTGTTATGAGATTGGTTGGAGCTTCCAACTGGTTTATACGAGGTCCTTTTGTAATTCAGGGAATCATATCAGGTTTGGCTGCAGTTGTCATAGCTTTGATTTTAAGCTTGGTTCTTTCTTACTTTTTAGATTCTACAATAAGGGAGATAGCTCCTGATATTTCTATATTCCGTCTCTTTGTAGGGAACTTCTGGGTTTTGCTGTTAATTCAATTGTTGGTTGGAATAGGGTTAGGGGCTTTGTCCAGTTTGATAGCTGTTAGGAAGTATTTGAAGA
This sequence comes from uncultured Candidatus Saccharibacteria bacterium, assembly GCA_964509645.1. Taxonomy (GTDB): domain Bacteria; phylum Patescibacteriota; class Minisyncoccia; order Minisyncoccales; family GWA2-38-27; genus CAZDXV01. The sequence goes on from CAZDXV010000001.1 coordinate 108,591, forward strand.
TTTAATTGCCGGGTCATCTAATGGTAGGATACATGGTTCTGGACCATGGTATCTAGGTTCGAGTCCTAGCCCGGCAGCAAACTTGTGATTGGTTCGAGAGATCGATATAGTTTAAATTCTAATTGAAAAAAATGACAAATTGGACATTTAAGCAAAAATCAGATAATGATTTTATGGATTCTTTTTCTCCAGAAGTAAAGAAATATCTTGGTATTAAAGACGGGTTTCCCTCTGGAGATCCGGCACGTTGGTTATTAGATTCCTTTCAATTAATTAGTAAAGATTGGTCAAATAGTTATGGTGATTATTCTTTTCTTGTGGTGCCAGCCTCTAAGGCTTTAGAATATTGGATTTTTAAAATTGCTGAGGATTTAGGTGTAAATACAAAAACAACAGATAAGGTTGGTGTAGTGATAGAGCGAATGGAGAAGGAGGTTGGGAAAATAACTAGTTTTCAAAATGAAAAAGAAAAGGAAGTTATTCAAAGAGATATAAATTTTTTAAAGAATTTTGTGAAAGAATATAGACATAACATTGTGCATTGCAGGAAGAAAATAGAAGGTATAGGTGCAGCAAAGAATAAAATAGCGACGATTTACGAGAAGATCAATTCTATTACAGAAAAGTTGATTAATATAGAAAAAATTCATAGGGAATAAATATTTTAGTTAGTTTTGAGACAAAAACCTCGGTTTTAGCCGAGGTTTTTGTTCCTCATGGACACAGTATATTTTTTCACAAAAATACCCAATAATAGGTCTGTTGGTACTTGGCTATGCCAGCTTATTTAATCGCAGGATGTTCCCAGTATGTTTTAGATGTGTTAGGGATGTCGCTTGTAAGAAAGTTTTCCCAATTTATTTTTTCCCAGCTTTCTTTTGTTACTGTTACCATCATTACTTTACTTATGCTTTCATTTCCATGCTGATCTACTAAATTCAAGTATGGTTGAAATACAATGCTGCTTATTTTTTTGTCTAGTACTCCAGGCAATTCCTGTAATAATTTTTTAATATCTGTCCACATTCCTCGGCGCGTCATAGCAGTGGTAAGGTTTTCGTCTGCTGTGTAGCTTATCCATAATTCATCGTTTTCAATAACAATCTCTCTTATTCTTTTTTCTTCCATATTTGTTTTTTCGCCCATAATTTCAATTATTTTGCTCTCTATTTTTCTTTCCGGGGTATCTTCTTTAGTTGTGTGCTGTATATTAGTCTCGGCAGAAGAGTTACTACTTGTCTCCACCTTTTTATCTTTCCCTCCAATTATCAAGATAAAGACTATCAGCAAGAAAAAGAATATCCCTAATAATATTTTTTTTGCTGTTTTATCTCTTTTTCTCTTATTTTTATTTTTACTATTTTTTTCGATGGTTTCAGTTTTCCCTTGCAAAAAACTTATTAAAGCCTTTCTTTCGTTAGAGTCTTTAATTTGGAATTCTATCTTTTTGTTTCCGGAACTTGTTATTGCAATTTTTCCTAGAAGTTTATTTTCTGAAACTGAAGATATTTGCTTCTTTTTAATGAATTCTTTTTTAGAGATTCCTTCTAATTCTACTCCCTCCTTATAAACTCTTAATTTGGAACCGAGTCTTTTGTATTCTTTTAGAATTTCCATGGTTTATTTATTTTTTTAAGTTATGTTAACGACCTTTTAAATTATCAGCTCTATTTTTTAGAGTTTCGTACTATAAAGCCCCCGCGAGGTTTTATAGTCCGAAGACTATCGGCTATGCACACCGCCCCACGGGGGCTTGATAAGTGTGCATAGCCTATTCAGTTGTTATTTAATTATACATCTTTAAATATCATTTTTCGATAAATTTTTTAATTAGGTGTTTTGCTTGCTTTTTACTATCAATTTTGCTTTCTGTTTCTTTTTCGTTGTTTATATCCAAAACATTGCTTCTGAATATCTTCTATCTTCTATTTTACTTTTGGTTCGTTTGAACTAACTTTGTCTATTATTTTCAAGAGGACTGAGAAGGAGTGTCTTCTTTTAGCTTTTCTACTATCAAAGCGCATCTTATAGAAGATTTATCAGGCAGGTTTTTTATTTTTATTTTTACACGTCCCTTAAATTAGTTTAAAATAGTAATGTATAAAAGTAAACTATTGTAAACTCATTTATTGGTAGAAGGTATGGAATTAATAAAAGAGTTATTTTTTTGTTTATCAATCTTCCTTAATATATTGGGCACATATTATATTGCTAAGTCTTTGTTTTTTGATGCTCTTGCTCTCCCTCTCTGTCTCAAAAAATTAAGGAAAAAGAAAATCTCCTTAATGGAGAAAGCTTCAGCGCTATTGTTTGGGATAAGCGCAGATGACTTTTTAAAAAAATTTTCACCGAACAGAGATCTATCTAAGAAGGATATAAAGAAAATACGTGATAGGATGGCCCCCATAAAAGGTTTCGCATTAATTTCTTTGTCTCTGTTAATACAACTTTGCTTTTTTGTTAATCCAGTAGATGTTTGTAGAAAAATAATTTCGTGTTTTTGAAATAAAAATCTCGGCTTTAGCCGAGATTTTCTTTTCTCTAGAAGGACGGCAATCCCTTCATCGATCACTTCATAGAAGTATCCGGGCAGCGAGCCGTGATAGGACTTTCTGCTGTCAGAGAAAATAGATTTTCTGCTCCTCAAAATGGATTGAGAAGTTTAGTGTGGCAAAAGGTAAGAAAGGTGTCAAACGTCTTTAGCTGCTACGTGATATAGATACCAGACTAATTTTATTATAACAGAACTTGTGAAAGGTAGACGAATTTATTGATAATATTTTTTCTTATTCTAATTTAATCTTACAATCACTTCCTTCGGCACATTCGTAATAGATTGTTATTTTCTCTATTTCGGCGGGCTTTAAAGAAGAAATGAATGTATTTACTACTATTACAGAATCATCTTTGAAAAGTGGAAACCAATTAACAGCTAAAGGAGTTTTATTTTCTGAATAGGGAATAGTTGGCAAATAGGGAATATTATTTACTGCGTATAGTAGCCGGGTGATTGTGTCTGCTGGTATTTTCAAGCTTTGTGGTCTAAAAAGATGACCACCGACGCCATTTAATGCAACATAAAGGCTTTCATATTGGGTTAGGGGCTTCCCGTTAACCGAAGCTTCAGCATATAGATAAATGCGTGCAAATTCTCCCTTTGATATCATTTTTTTCCTATAGGTAATTATTTTTTCTATTTTTGCTCCAGGGACCCAGCTGGTTACATTTTTAATTATTTCCAAAGAGTTCAGGTCTTCAAGAGAATCATAATCTGGATATTCAGAAGGCTTAGGTTCGGGCTTTTCTGTAAGATGACAAGAATCGTCCCACCAATAGAAACCATGCTGTTGGCACATGCTTTCAGTATCACAAAGGTATATATGCTTTTTATTACAACCGACATCTTTTTCAGATTTTTCAACCAAAAAAGAAATTGCGTATGTTGCAATAACAACAACAAGCGCCATTAATAATAAATGTTTAATTATTGTTGCTATTTTGTTCGGCATGATTAAACTTAAACCAAGTTATAGCCTTATTTATAAGAAACAATAGGGGAATAAATAACAAAAGAAATAAAAACTTATATTTTAAGGGGATAGTTATCTTTTTTTCAGTTATTATTTCTATTATTTTAAGGGTTCCCCACCAGAGAACGCTGATAGTTATTCCTATAATTGGTAAAATGAAAGGCTCTTTAACTTTAGCACCAAATGCATTAGGCATTATTAAATCGGATAGCAAAAGGCTATTAACTCCAAATAAGATTATGTTAAGTCCTTCCAGCGTTGTGTTGTTTCCAGGATCTTTCTTCATCCAGAGGTGCCATTTTTCAAGATAGCCTTTAATTTTTCTCAAAGTTGTTATTTAATTTATGGGTTTTAGCATTAGATTGCTTTCTTTTTAGATATTACACCTCTGATTTTAAAAATCAATGTTTTGTTGCACGTAACAAAACGGAACCTTCTATAATTTGTTGAAAAAGAGATGGAAAAGGAGTAAGGTGGAATATAAAAAGATTAATGGGTAAACACGAAAGAGAACAAATCGAAAAGGCGGAGAAAATTATTATTAAACTCCTAAATTCTAAAAAAATAAATGGTGCTGATAAAAATAATCCTTGGGTCAGCCATACTTTTAATATGGCCGACAGGATCCGAAAGGATTTTTCAAATATTAAAAAAGCCGAGCACTTGGGAAATCGCTATGACAATACAGGAGATATTCTAATCCTTGCTGATAAAGATGAGTTTTTTATTGAGATAAAAATGAGTGAAACGAAAAAAGGGGTTGGGACTAAAGCTAATATCGGCCAGGATGCTCTTGCAGATAATAATCTTTTTAAAGGGAACGCTATGAAATGGAGCGATTTTAGAAAAAACAGAAAGCATAATAGGTGGGTTGATAAATATTTAGACGAATTTATGAGATATCCTAAAAAAGTTCTAAGGATAAAAAACTCTGTTTCAAGAAGGGAAGAGAAAGCTAGGCACTTAAGAAAATTGCGGAAAAAAGGTAATAAGAAAGCTACAGATATTCTTTTAAGAATTCGTGAAAAAGATAAGAAAGAAAAAATAGATTATTTAAATTATTTAGAAAGTTTTAAACAAGATAAAGAGAAGATTAGAAGATTTCTTGTTTTAATAATGTTAGGAATTCACAGAAAAGAAACTATTAGAGAATTTATAGAAAATGATAATTTTTTGCGGGAAGCCCGGAATCTTTTTGTATATTACAGTAATACCAAAAGAGGAAAAATTATTGTTCGAAGAGAAGATGTAGGAAGCAAGATAAGAAAAATACTTAATACTTTTTCGGAATTTAGAATAATTTTTCCTAAAAGGACTACTCATTGTAAATTAATAGGCATAAGAGGGAAAAATCAACAGCCCCTTTTGCAGATAGTTTTTCACTGGAAAAATATTGCTCAAGGAATTAAAACACCCTGTCTTAATATTTTTGATTTATCAAGTAATATCTTCACTAAATATTAATAGGAAAAAGTTTCTCTAGCTCTGTTTTTGAAATTTGAGTATTTCCTGTAATGTTTTTTATAAATTCTAGTTTTTCCTTAGAGGAAAGTTGACTTGCAATTTTACCGAGAGTTATTTTTTTAGAAGCTTTATTTTTTGTAAGTTTCATTCTTATTTGTTTCTGATTAGAAGAAGGAAAAATTACATTTACATGGTTTTCAGCGATAAACTTCATTCGCGGAGGTATTACGGCTGCTTTCAACTTGGATGATTTTACAGATCCAGTGATTCTGTTTACTACTATAGCAGGGCCTATATCATAATTATTTGTTTTGACATATTGAGGTTTTTTCCTCTCTGCCAATGATAACCTTAGTCCTTTCTCTGTAATATTATGTGCCCAAATCAAAGGGACTCCTTTTTTTGGATTATTGGTTAGAAGTTCTTTATTTTTATTCCAAACCAATCTTCCTGTTTTTGCCTCAAAATCCAAATCATGGAGCGTGACGCTTTTTTTAAAGGATTTTTGTAAATATTGAGGGTTTTCGCTAAAAATTAGAATGCCATTTTTTTTGAAAATGTAGTTTCCTTTATTTTTACCCTTTTTAAGGACAATCAACATTGTTGATTGAAGAGCTTTGTTAAAGAGCTTAGGATCATCTAATACGTGCAAGTATTCAATGTTTGTATTTTCTACTATGTATTCTCTTAATTTGGAAAAATAAGCTCCGTTGTTCATTGAGGGAGGGACAACATAAGCCAGGCAGCCTCCTTTTTTGAGCCATTTAATTCCTTGATAGATGAATAAACTAAAAATATTTACTCTTCCGTTGATTATTTCTCTGAATTTATCTTTTATCTCGTCCGATGGAGAAAATTCATAATAGGGGGGATTACCGATTACAAAGTCGTATTTACCGTAGTCTTCGTTTAATAGGGAATCAGTTTTTTTAATTGTAGCTTCCGGAATAATTTTTCTTGCTATATTAGCTAGGTTTTTATCGATATCCCATCCGAACAGATCAGGATTTTTGAAGTGTTTTTTAGCTGTGACTAAGAATTCGCCGGTTCCATTGGCAGGATCTAGAATTTTTGGATTGTTTTTATTTTTCGGAAGTTTATCAATTAAAGCCTTTCTTATTGATCTGGGGGTGAAATATTGTCCGAATGACTTTCTGTGTTTTATATCTGTTTTTTCCATATATTCTATTGTAGCGTCGTTAAACTCTTTTTCTTTTGTTTTTTCTTTTAATTCTTTAAAATTTCGGATGACACTAACAACTTTGCCTTGAATAGCGAGTTCTTTTGTAAAAATGGGTTTGATTTTGGGATTAGCGGGCTGAAGCCTGAAACCGCCCCTTTCTTTATATATCTTTTTAAGGGTTACTTCGTTTTCATTTATTAAAGCTATAACAGTTTCTTCGTTTTCAGCAGTTGGCTGTTTTCTAATTACTACAATATCTCCGTTAAAAATTCCTTCCTCAATCATACTATTTCCTTGGACTTTTAAGGCATAATGTCTCCCTGTTTTTGACAGTTGAGATTTAGAGACTTCTACTGTTTCAGAATCTTCAATAGCCTCAATAGGTTCTCCGGCAGCGATAGTTCCCGCCAGAGGAAGGCTTACTAGATTATTTTTTTTATTTCCATTTAATTCTATAGATCTATGCTGGTTTTCGGTTTTTCTCAAGCATCCCTTCTCTTTTAGTGATTCTACGTGTTGGTGAACCGTAGAAACAGAAGACAACCTAAATTTTCTTTTTATTTCTTCTAAAGAAGGGGAATAATCATTTTCTTCAATATATTCTTCAATATAGTCTAGTATCTGTTTTTGCCTTTTAGTAAGCATATTAAGATTATTAACAGCTTAATTTATTATATCATATAATACCGAAAGAAAACCGAAAGTTTTCCACATGCTTTTTCCTTGATTTTATTTCGAGGATCGTGATATATTGGAATAATTAAAAGGGGTTTTAGCCCCGACTACGAAAATTACTCTGTAATCTTCAGCCGGGGTTAACCGGCTTGTTTAATTTTGTAAATTATATGAGTAAGAAAATAAAACCAAATAAGCCAAAGTTCATGACTGCGGAAAAATCGGTCGATTAGCTTGTAAGTTCTATAATTTCATAAGAGAAAAGATTAAGATAGTAGGAGATTCTAAGTAATAAGCTAGATAAAAATGAAAAAAAGTTTAAAAAGTAGAGAACAATTTGTAAAACAAGTAGCTTATTTTTCTCGGTGCTCAAAAGGGCTTTAAATACGAAGAAATGATTAAATGGATAGATAAAAAACTTAAAAGGGACTGGAATGAGAAAATTACTTTACCGAGAGCAAAAATAATAATGCAGAAGAAGTATAAAGCAATAAGCTTAATAATAGATTCTGCAAGGAAATATACTTAAAAAGAACCTAAAATCGGGAAAAAGGGACAAGTCTCGAATATTCAAGGAATTTGGCTTTTTAATAAAAACTAATTGAAAAAAAAGATTATGAGTTTTAGAAAAGCGGCAATAAAAGTTTTGGAAAAATTCAAAAGACTTCTTAAAAACTGAATATGGAACACGTTGCAATAATGAAAAAGTCTTGGGGGTTGCTTCCTAAAATCTTGACAGGAGAAAAATCAGTGGAATCTCGTTGGTATAAAAACAGAACTGTTCCTTGGAATAAGATAAAAAGGGGAGATAATGTATATTTTAAGAATTCAGGAGAACCAGTAAAGATCAAAACATCTGTTTCGGAGGTTTTACAACTTTCCGAACTTACTCCCGAAGAGGTTAAGAAAATATTATTTAAATACAGGGTCCAAGATGGATTAAAAGCAGATGAGTTAGATAAATATTATAAATTATTCCGGGATAAAAACTATTGTTTATTGGTATTTCTTAAAAATCCCAAGAAAGTAAAGCCGTTTAAGATAGATAAGGCAGGATATGGAACTATGTCTGCCTGGATAACTGTTGATAACATCAAAAAATTAATTAAGAAATAGAATTTATGGGGAAGTTTTCGAAGGAAAATAATATTTTTGGGATTAGAAAAAGTTGGCTTTGTAGATTTTTTTTACAAGTTTAACAGCATGTATACAAGTTGCTATACTTTGTATACATTATAAGAAAGATGTAAACAAACTATTCATGGCAAAAAAGATTAAAATATATTATAAATCTTTTTGGATCATACAAAAGAAATTCGAAAATTAATCAAGAGTAACGGTAGCATCCATCCCGGGCGAAACTACTTTTAGATCCTCGGCAATAAAAAGTCGCCAAAAAGGCGATTTTTTGATAAAATTATTGTATATGAGTATAATTTGTATTTTTGGAGATAGTATTGCTTGGGGAGCTTCTGATTCTGAGAAGGGAGGTTGGGTTGAACGTCTGAAGGTTTTTATGGGGGAAAACTATAACAGCGATGTCTATAATCTCGGCATTTCTGGAGATAAGACCCCGAATATTTTAAAAAGATTTAAATTAGAAGCAAAAGCAAGAACAAAAGAAGCAGAAGATGTTGTTTTTATTTTTGCCATTGGCATCAATGATTCTTGTTTTGTGCGCAGTAAAAATGGTTTAATGATACAGCCGAAAAAATTTAAAGCGAACATAGAAAGGATAATAAAACAAGCGAAAGCGATAACCCCAAAAATTATTTTTATAGGATTAAATCCGGTTGATGAATCAAAAACCACGCCGATTTCTTGGGACACTGGTAAATCTTATAAAAATGAGAATATAAAAAAACATGATGAAATTATAAAACTTATTTGCAAAGAGAAAAAGGTTTATTTTGTTGGAATTTTTAAAAACTGGATAGAGTCAAATTATAAAGAATTATTAGAAGATGGCTTGCATCCGAATGTGGCTGGTCACAAAAGAATATTTGAAGCAGTGCAGAGTTTTTTAATTAAGAAAAAAATAATTAAAATTTAGCCAATTAATTTTGGAAAAAATAACCCAAAATTTAAAAATTAATTTAAAAATCCCACCGGCAGAGCAAAGTACATTACGAAGGGAGTAAAAAATATAGAAAAGAAAAATAATAAGGAATTTTTTCATGTATTGTACCCTCCGCAATGTATTCTGCAAAATAACCTTGAAAATTATTAAAATTTTTAATATACTGAACAATATAATAATAACCAAATTCAAAAAAGGTCAATGGAATTCTAAATATAAAACAGAAATAATTGTCTTATTAATACAATAAAAAGACATAAGCAAAAATTAAAGATTAACGAAAAACAGCTTGGTGTTATAAAATGTATATCTTGAACAAAAGTATCCTAACAATTAAAAAATAAGGAAATAAATAGAATGGAAAGAATTTTAAGCGCAGAAATAACAAAACATATAGGCAAAACGGTAAAGCTCTCTGGCTGGGTTGATTCCATAAGGTCTCATGGAAAGATTGTTTTTATTGATCTTCGTGATAGGAGTGGAATTGCACAATTGGTTTGCGTTCCACAAAATAAAGAAGTTTACGAACTTGTCAAAAAGGTTCATCCCGAGTGGGTAATAACAGTGACTGGATTTGTATCTAAGCGACCACCAAAAATGATAAACCCAAAGATAAAAACTGGAGAAGTGGAAATTTCTTCAAAAGAAATAAAGATACTTTCCGAAGCCGAAACTCCGCCTATTCCAGTATGCCAAGAAGAAATTCAAGAATCTAACATCGATAAAAGAATGGGTTGGAGATGGCTTGATTTGAGGAGATCAGAAAAACGCCTAATTTTTGAAGTATGGACAACTATGGAACAGGGATGGCGGGAATATCTCATGAAACAAGAATATATCGAAATATATTCGCCCAAACTAATGAACGCCCCCAGTGAATCGGGAGCCGAGCTATTCGAAGTTGATTATTTCGATCAAAAAGCCTATTTAGCTCAATCTCCTCAATTCTATAAGCAAATGGCAATGGCTGCTGGTTTCGAAAAAGTATTTGAATTTGCTCCTGCATTCAGGGCAGACCCCTCTTTTACCTCAAGACATTGCACAGAATTTACATCTTATGATGCAGAGATTTCTTTTATAGAATCTCATCAAGATGTTATGCATGCTTTAGAAGAAATGATTGTTGCTACTCTTTCTGCTGTCGAGAAAAAACACGGCCAAGAAATTGAGCAGGCTTATGGAAGAAAATTAGTTGTTCCTACAATTCCATTTCCTCAAGTTACAATGATGCAGGCAAAAAAAATACTTCAAGAATTAGGGATACCCAGCAAAGAAAGAGGAGATCTTAGTCCCGAAGAAGAAAGAGCTCTTAGCGAGTATATATTAAAAGAAAAAGGGCATGAATTTGTATTTGTGACGGAATATCCATCGACGGTTCGCCCCTTTTATCATATGAGACTAGAAACTGACCCAAGTCTTACTAAAAGCTTTGATCTTCTATGGAATGGATTGGAAATTACCACTGGCGCACAAAGGGAACATAGATACAATATTCTAAAAAAGCAAGCTCAAGAAAAGGGTATAGATTTTGAACAGATTCGTAACTATTTGAATTTTTTTAGATATGGCTGTCCTCCTCATGGGGGATTCGGACTTGGCCCTTCACGAATGTTGATGAAAATTCTGAACCTGGATAATATACGAGAAACTACATTTATTTATCGAGGCGTGAAAAGACTAACTCCTTAACTCAAAGTTAAATAACCTGCGATATCTCCCGCAGGTTATTTTTTAAGTTCAAGGAAGTTGTTAAATAATTAAAAATGCGTTATAATGCGAAACAAATGAAAGGCAAAAATACCATAAGATTTCCGAATTATTTAAACGGCAAAACTATTACCGTGCCCTTTAATAACGACTTTAAACTTATCTCTAAGTTAGGAGAATTATTAAAACCTCCTTTGCCATTTGAAATATCTATTTATTTTGCACCTAATCCTTTAATATCTACTGCAGGAAGGCGATTTCCTGGTTATGAAAATTTTATAGAAAAGCATAAAAAATTTCAAAATAATAAATTCAATCAGATATTAATTAAAGCATTAAAGGAAGCAAAAAGTTATGGATTTACAACTAATCTATTATTAAATAATATTTTACTAGGAATGGCTCATGACAATAAAACACTTGTTCGTGATATTAAAAAAATTCAGAATTATCTAGAAAGATTATACAAAACAGGATATTTAGACAAAGTGACTATCGGTAATCCTTATTTATTAGAACTTATCAATTGGAATAAACTAAAAAATCTTGAGATAAAGACATCTGTTAATTTTCAAATTAAAAATGCGAAAACAATTGAGATATTAAATATACTTTCTGATAATTGGTTAGAGAAAAATAGATTAACCACCATTGAAATACAAAAAGATTTATTACGAGATTTAGAAATATTAAAAAAAATAAAGAAAACAATAAAAGACAAAATAAAACTCTCGATTATTATTAATGAAGGATGTATAACTAGTTGTCCATATCAATTGGTTCATCAAATTCATGCTTTCACTACACCCATAGATGCGTTACCCTGTTTTAATAAAGATTTCAAATTTGCTATTGCGAAGTGTAAATATATTACACGTTCTGCTCCTTGGAAAATCTTTGATTCAAATTGGATTTTGCCGGGACATCTAAAATATTATAAAAATTTAATTGATGAATTTAAACTAACTGATAGAAATGATTCAACAGAAATAATTTTAAATACTGTAAGAGCTTATATCAGTGGCCAATATGACAAAAAGAATTTATGCAAATTGATAAGTTTATTGAATATGGAGGAGTTTTTATTTCCAGAATCTGTTCTTGGAAAAAACTTTTTTAAAAAAATTACTTCGGATAGAAAACCCAGTGATAAGTATTATAAAAAACTTTGGGAAAAACTAGTAATTTATAATAAAAACAAGGGTGTGAAAGGCGGTATAAAAATCAAAGGTTTACACAAAAGTAATTTACACCATTTTATTGGGAATTATTAATATCTAAAATATCTATGTTGCAATGTTGATTGATAGTTGTGCCAAAATTAGTAAAATATCTAAGACACCTATTAAAAAAAAGGTGGATTATATTATAAATATAGAATCTAATCCTTCAAAATGGGATAGAATTTTGTCTGTTAACTATAAAAATATTTTTATAGCAATAGGTATTTCACCGGAAAGAGCGATTATTTACAATAATGAAATAGAAAAAAAATTATTAAAATTGATTAAAAAAAATAAAATAATTGCTATAGGAGTGATCGGATTAGATTATCGTAATAAAAAAGCGTCTAAAAATATTCAAAAAAAGATTTTTCAAAGACAACTTGTTTTAGCAAAAGAAAACAATTTACCAGTAATCATATCTTGCCTAAACTCCTATCAAGATTGCTATGAGATTTTAAAAAAGATTTATAAAGATAAAGATAAAATAAAAGGAGTTATAAATTTTAGTTCTGAAAATGAGAAACAAATTAAATCTTTTATCGATTTCGGCATGTTTGTTTCTTTTTCTGGCGATATTATATCTAGAAAAAATAAAAAAGCAGCAAAAATTATACCCTTAATTCCTCAGAATAAATTATTGATACGAAGTCTAAATTTTAAAAATAAGAATGAAGACTATAGTAAACTTATTTCTAGCATTAAAAAATCCTTGGAGAAAATTGCTTTAATAAGAAAAAAAATTAGCGTTGAGGATATTGCTAGAATAGTTAGTTATAACGCTATTTCCCTTTTTCGATTACCTGTTGAGTTAAAAGATAAATACACATACAAAATAAGAAATTCTCTTTATATCAATTTAACCAATAGATGTACTAATAAATGTGATTTTTGTCCGCGCCTTGAAGAGCCAGTCGTTAAAGGATATTACTTAGAATTAAAAAAAGAACCTACAGCTAAAGAAGTAATCAAGGAAATAGATGATCCTAAAAAATTTGACGAAATTGTTTTTTGTGGCTATGGAGAACCAACAATACGACTGAGAACAATGAAAAAAATAGCTAAATGGATTAAAAAAAATGGCGGTAAGACAAGGCTTAATACTAATGGGCTTGGCAGTCTTATCGCGGGTTATAATGTAGTTCCTCAACTAAAAGGATTATTTGATACAATTTCTGTAAGTTTAAATTTTCACAATAAAAATTTATATTTAAAACATTGTCATCCTATTTTTGGTGAAAAAACATGGAAGGGAATATTAACATTTATAGAAGAAACCAAAAAAGTCACTCCTAAAGTTGTTCTGACTGTGGTCGAGAAATATAAAGATGTAGACGTAAATAAATGCCAAAAAATAGCAAATAGATTAAAAGTTGATCTCAGAAAAAGAACTTATTATGAGTAAAAAGGAAATAAATATCCCCTTTGCCGCAATTCAATTAACCAGTAGATGTAATTTAAATTGTGATTTCTGTTTTCGACGTCTTAACATAGATGAAGTTTCTTTTAATCAAATAAAGGAGGTCATAAAAAAATTAGCAGAATATAACACAACAACTTTAGTGTTGTCAGGAGGTGAGCCTCTTTTAGTTAAGGATATTAAAAAAATATTAAAATTTGCGAGAAATTTAGGAATAAAAACCGTTCTTCAATCAAATGGAATTTTATTGAAGAGAAAACTAAACTCTTTCGCCCCTTACATTAATTGGATTTCCCTTTCATTAGATGGTTATAATGAGCAAACTAATGCAACAATGAGAAGCTCTAAACAACTTAGAGCCACTATAGAAGTTCTTCCTTTGATTAAAAAACATAATATCAAAATAAAATTAGGAACAGTTGTAACTAAGAAAAATTATAAGAATATTAAAGACATCGGAAAATTAATTCAACCGTATGTCACAATCTGGAAGTTATATCAATTCTATCCGAGAGCGCATACTTGTGCTCATAAAAATAAAAATCAGTTTATTATTGATGATCGCACTTTTTTGAAAATAGCTAAACAAATCCGTCGTGCCTTCCCTAAGCTATCCATTTCAACTCATTCGGTTAAAGAATTTGATAAAAGCCCGTGTCTTTTAATGAATCCAAATGGAGATGTTTATATTACTCAAAATGCCAAAGATTACTTTATTGGGAATTTAGTCAAAAAGCCAGATAAATTTGTTGAAAATTACAGAAAAATGAATATTTTCTCAGAGATAAATAAAAACTTTAATAAAACTTATAAAGATTAAAAATATGAAAAATCGTGGCCAATACGACAGTGAATATAAAAATTGTTCTTGTTTCTGGGGATCTGATCCAAGCAAGTATGTCAAATTAATACCCAATTATATTTCCTCGGGGCGAGTTCTTGATTTAGGAGCTGGAGAAGGTAAAAATAGTTTTTATCTTGCTTCATTGGGATTTAGGGTAGTAGCAATTGATGTGTCTTTATACGCTATCAGAAATTTTATCAATAGAGCGATTAAGGAAAGCGATAATAAGAAATCAAAAGTTGAAAACATTGATATAATATATGCTGATATAACAGATTGGCCTCTGGCTGATAAATTCGATGTTGTAATATCTTACGGACTTTTACATTGTTTAAATTCCGAAAAAGAAATAGCCTTGCTAATAAAAAAAATGAAAGTAGCAACCAAAAAAGAGGGGATAAATGTAATTTGCACTTTTACTAATGAACTAGGAATACCCAAAATACAAGACTATCTCAATCCGACGCTCTTGTCTAAAACGGCTTTAAAGAAAAAACATTATAATGATTGGCAAATACTTAATTACGAGTCTGATATAATTGAACATAAGCATCCTACTTTTAACAAATTACATAAACATAGCGTTTGTAGAATGATAGCAAGAAAAAAATGAATTAATGTTGAAAATTATCAATAATATTAAGAAATCTATTAAGGAGAGTTTTTTTGATGATAAATCTTCGCGGGAAATAAGGAAATGGATTATAGGTAATATAAAATTTAAGAATTCTATCTCTTATAGAGAGGCTTCTTATGCCGTAATGAACCCTACTGATTTTTGTCCAGTTGGTTGTCCTTATTGTATGTACTCTTCACATAAATTTAAAAAATCTAGAATTAGTAAAAAGCTAATGCAATCTTTCGTTAAAATTGCTAATCAAGCAAAATTAAAAATGCTTGTATTTTCCGGAGGTGGGGAACCGTTTGAAAATCTAGAGCAAATGTTACAAGCAATTGAAAACATTGAATCTCTAAAAGATGTAATCATAATAAGTAGTGGTTATTTTGCTAAAAATCCTAAAACTACCAAAGATATCCTAGATAAAATTTATAATGTTGCTAATATTGGAAGGCAAAGAAAAAATTTTGGAAAAGTGACTATTACCTTAAGAGTTAGCCGAGATTCTTCTCAGTGTAAAGTTATTCCGCTCGAAAATTTAGTTAATATAATAAATTATACAATTAGGAAAAACGACTCTTCAAAAATTCGTATTTTAATAAGAACAATATTAAGTTACAGGGAAAATGAGGATTTAAAATTAGCCAAAAAATTAAATTTTAATCTATTACCCCAGAAAGATAAAAAGAATATTTATAAAAATTTACCTATTATTGATGGACTTCCGACAAGGTGGCTAATAGATAAAAAAGAAAAAATAGAAATTCCTATAATTTATAAACCATTATATTTTATGGGAAGAGCTAAAAATAAAAATGCTCGAAATAGATATTCTTTATGGAAAATTATTAAATCAGAGAAGAGATCAGGTACTTCCTTTAATCCATGCATAAGAGGGCCTAAGGGTGAAGGGCACAATTATTACGAAACTATTCTAAATGGTTATTATTTTTGGAAAAGAAATATTAAAAAAATAATATATGATACTCCAAAATATAAAACCAGAAAGGAATTAGCACTATATGTTCCAGCGTCTGGCAATATTTTAATTAATAATGGAGTACCCGATATTGCTCCGAATCTTAATAAAATAAAAAGTTGGCCCCAATTTTTAAAAATAATCTATAATGATCCTGTTCAAAGATTATTAATTGAGAAAGGCCCTTTTTTTATTAAATCTATTGCCGAAGAAGTTGAAGAGAATCTAGCTACAAAAATAGAAAAAACTAATTTTGTGTTTGCAGTTTCCTTATTTAGCTTAAAAACATCATCATTAAGATTATATATTACCTTGCGTGCATTACAATATTATTATAAAAATAATCAAATAAAAATTAATAAGTCTTTGATTAGAAAATTAGTAGAAACAGATAGAAAGTATTATATAAATTTATATAATAAATGGAAAAATCGCTTTGGTAATAAAGTAATTGAAAAACCATCTATTGATCCTATAACTGGAGATACTTCAAGTCTTTTTTAAAAAATATTTAAAGGATATGATTTACTAAAGAGAAAACCAATACAAGATTTACAGGATTTTTTAAAAACATTAAAACACGATGTATAAAATTAGACCCAATTATAAAATTAATATTAGTAATACCGATATTAACAAAATAGAAAAAATTATTTTCAGGGAAATTGGGTTTAAAATTAAATTAATAAAAGATAATTCTAATTTAAGAGGTAAAATTTTTAAAACATCTTTTTCAAAGAGAAAACAATATTTTTTAAAGCTTGAACCAGTTAATTATTATTCTGAAGCAGAAATTTTAGAAGGAATTCGGAAAATATCAGATCTGCCAGTGCCTAAAGTTATTTGGTATAAAACACGGATATGTAAAGATTATCACGCTTTTCTTCTTGAAAGATTGTCGGGTCAAACATTAAACAAAGTTCTGCTTGCGGATAAAAAAAGTTCTCATCATATAGCTAAATTGATAGGGCAAATTCTGGCTAAAATTCATTCATTTAAATTTGATACACAAGGATTGCTTAACCGAAAAGGGGAATTAAGAAAAATCTCAGAATCTATCGATAATTTAGTTGGTGAAAATCTAAAATATTCTTTCGGAATCATTAATGAAAATTATAAATGGTGTAAGAAAAATAAAGTTGACATCAAGGAAAGTTTTTTGTACTCATTTGATATTATTAAGAGATTAAAAAAATCAAACAATAAAAAACTTTGTCTTCTGCATGGAGATCTGAAACCATCACATTTTTTCATCAGCAAGGAGAATAGTTACAGTTATAATGTTTCTGGAATTATTGATTGGGAAGAGTCAATAATTGGAAATCCAGCGTTAGATATAGCTCATTTATTTTTCCAATCCGAGCCCGAAGATCTAATTTTTTTAAAAAACGTGTGGAATTCTTATAAAAAATCAACTGATTTTATTCCAACAATACACTGCATCTCAAATTATTTTTTACTGACTTTTTTAATTCATTTATCGTATTATGCCGAATATAATATAAAACTACCGGACAGAATGTATCAATTGACAAAAAATCTCAATAGCATTGATACTATAAACAAGTTTTTTAACAGAATTTTAGAATAAATATATATGCAGAAAATTCAGACAAAAACAAGGAAATATATTTAAAAGAAACCTAAGAGATTTAAAATCGCCAAAAAGGCGATTTTTTGATAAAATAAATCAAGAAACATGAAAAAATATTCTTGTAAAAGAGCCAAAAAAGGAAAAACTGCATATCGGACGCCAAGCAAGTTTATTTACAAGAAAGCTTTAAAGTCCAAAAAGAATAAAGTTAGAAAAAAATAGCGGAAGGTTAACATTTAAGTTATGACTCAAGAACAGGCATTAAATATATTAAAGCTTGGATATAATGTATTTTTAACAGGCGCTCCCGGAAGCGGGAAAACTTTTCTGTTAAATAAATACATTGATTATTTAAAAGATAACGGAAAAGGCGCAGCAATTACAGCTTCTACGGGTATTGCCGCTACTCATATGGGAGGAGTAACAATACATTCTTTTACGGGTATGGGCATTAAAGAAAGCTTAAATGATGGAGATATTAGGAAATTACAGAGAAGGCCTTATCTTAGAAAAAGATTTCGGAAAACCAATGTTCTTGTAATTGATGAAATTTCAATGCTTCATAGCTTTCAATTTGACTTGATTGACCGGATTTGTCGGGCTTTTAAAAACAGATTGAAGCCCTTTGGCGGAATGCAGGTTGTTTGTTCCGGGGATTTGTTTCAGCTTCCTCCAGTTCAAAAAACAAGGGAAACAGCTCATTTTGTTGTTGAGTCGGAAGCATGGAAGAATATGGGTATAAAGGTTTGCTACTTAGAAGGGCAGTATCGCCAGAAAGGAGGAGACTTATCTCTTTTGCTTAACTGTATTCGCAATAATGCAGTTGAAGAGGCAAGGGCGATATTGTTTAATGTAAAGCGCGAAAAAGGCGCTTTCTCTATTGCTCCGACAAAATTATACACCCATAATATAGATGTGGATATTATTAATAATGCTGAATTGAGCAAAATAGACGAAAAGGAATTCGTCTATTATATGCATTCAAGGGGCAATGAAAAGATTGCTTCTTTTTTGCGAAAGAATTGTTTGGCTCCCGAAGAATTAGTGCTTAAAAGGGGAGCTAAGGTAATGTTTGTAAAAAATAACTTTGATGAAGGTTATGTTAACGGCACCTTGGGTAAAGTGATAGACTTTGACGAAGGAGGTCTGCCGGTTGTAAAAACATTTTCTGGCAATCATATTGTCGCTGACTCTGCAAGATGGACGCTTGAAGAAGACGGGCAAGTTAAAGCTGAGGTCAGTCAAATTCCTCTTCGCCCTGCCTGGGCGATAACAGTCCATAAAAGCCAGGGTATGAATCTTGATGCTGCGGAAATTGATCTTTCTAAGTCCTTTATTAGGGGTATGGGCTATGTTGCCTTATCTCGATTAAGACAATTTTCCGGATTAAAGCTTTTAGGGATTAACGAAACAGCTCTTTTAATAAATCAAGAGATATTAGAATTAGATAAAACCTTTAAGCAAATGTCTAAAAAAGCAGTTAAAGAGCTTGAGAGTTTCTCTTATGAGAAAAAAGAAAAAGAGCAAAGAAAGTTTCTGTCTTCTTTGCCTGAAAGTGGAAAGGGCAAAAGGAAAAATCATATTTCTACCCACAAACAAACCAAATCTCTTATTGAGGATAAATTATCCATAAAAGAGATTGCCAAAAAGAGAGGTCTGAATGAAAATACTATTTTGCAGCATTTAGAGAAAATGGTAGCTAACGGAGAAAGGATTGATTTAGAATACTTAAAAATGCCAGAAGAGCGTTTTGAGCAGATAAAAACGGCATTTGAAGAGATAGGAGATTATAAATTAAAACCGGTGCGGGAAGTTCTTGGACAAGGTTTTTCTTATCAAGAATTAAGATTAGCTCGCTTATTTATCCAATAATTTTTAGAAAAAGAAAATTTAATTATGGAAAACAAACCAAAAGTCGGAATCGAGTAATGATTTTTAAAGACAGAAAAATCCTTTTAGGAAATATAGGAAGAGAGAAGGATTTAAAAGATATTGAGCTGGTAAAGAACTATTTAAAGAATATAGAGCAATAAAAGTTTACTCTTTTTTGGAGCTGTAGATCTTCTTTAAACATAAGAAGATTTTGTTTTTGCATAATAAAATATGATAGAATAAAGAAAAATAACTATAAAATTATGAAGAACAAAATTACTATCATTGGGGCCGGTTTAGTAGGAAGCACTACAGCTTACAGTTTAATTTCTACTGACATAACGGAAGAAATTGCTTTGATTGACGTTAAAAAGAAATTAGTTGAGTCTCAGGTAATGGACCTTCAGCACTCGGTTCCTTTCTGGGGCTATACAAACGTTAAAGTGGGTACATATCAAGACATAAAAGACAGCAAGATTGCAATTATTTGTTGCGGAGCTGCTCAAAAACCAGGAGAAACTCGGCTGGATTTACTTAAAAAGAATAGTCTTATTATTAAGGAAGTGGTTTCTAAAGTTTTTAATTTGAATCCAGATATAATTGTTCTTATGGTAACCAACCCCGTAGATATTTTAACTTATCTTTCAATAAAGATGTTTCCTCAAAAAAAGAACAAGATTTTCGGTTCGGGAACAATATTAGACTCTGCCCGCTTCCGTTTGCTTTTAAGCCAGTATTTAAAAGTTAATCCAAAAAGTATTCATGCCTATATAGTAGGAGAGCATGGAGACAGCGAGCTTCCTCTATGGAGCACAGCAAGCATAGGCAATGCTCCCATTGATAAATTTAAGAAAATTTCTGCTCAAAAGAAGGAAGAGATCTTTAATGAGGCAAAGAACGCAGCCTATGCTATTATTGAAGGAAAACAGGCTACTTATTACGCTATTTCAGCAGGAGTTACTTCTATAGCGAAAGCTGTTCTTTTCGATAAGAGAACGGTTTTGCCAGTTTCTTATCTATTGCAAGGAGAATACGGGATTAAAGATATCTGTCTTAGTGTGCCTACTGTTGTTGGCAAAGAAGGAATAGTTGGCAGAATCGAACTTGATATTTCAAAGAAAGAAAAGAGTTTGCTTAAAAAATCAGCTAAGAAATTGAAAGAGGTTGCAGAGGAGATATAAATGATTGGCTTTGTTTTCGGGTCAAAGAGCCTGACTTCTTTGTATAATAGTGTTAATATTTAATTATGGAGAAACTGGAAAGGATTGTAAAAATCTTAAAAACAGACTTTGTTACTCACGACGTAAAAAGGTTTGTTTTGATTAAACCGGAAGATTTAGAGTTTGTCTCGGGCCAGGCAGCTCATATTTCAATTAATGAAGGAAAATGGAAGAGCGAAGAGAGGCCTTTTACATTTACTTCTTTAAATGAGGATTTAGTATTAGAGTTTATCATAAAGGGTTACCCTGAACATAAGGGAGTTACTCAAAAACTTCATAGTTTAGCTTCAGGAGACGAATTGATTCTAAAAGATGTATTTGGAACTATAAATTATAAAGGAAAGGGGACTTTTATTGCAGGAGGAGCTGGAATTACTCCTTTTATAGCTATTCTAAGACAGTTGAGAAGAGAGGGGAGTTTAGAAGGAAACAGGTTGTTTTTTTCTAACAAAAAAGAAGAAGATATTATTTTAGAAAAAGAATTTAAGGATATGTTTAAGGAGAATTCTGCTGATTTAGTTTTAACTCTTACGGAAGAAAGCAAAGAAGGATATGAGAATAAGCTGATAGATAAAAACTTTATTGAAAAATATATTAAGGATTTTAATCAAAACTTCTATTTATGCGGTCCTCCTAAAATGGTAGAGGACTTAACTGAAGTACTAAAGGATCTTGGAGCGGGTGTAGATTCTTTGGTATTTGAAGGCAAAAAGTAGTGTTTATTTTACTAAGGTATTAAAGGTTAACTATCGACAGTTATGTTAACTTAAGTTAACATAGGTTAACTTTAGATTATGAATAAAGAATTCTTTTCTACAACTGAATTAGCTGAACTTCTTGGTATAAGCAGGATAGCTGTTTACAAGAGAATCAAAAAGGGAAAAATCAAGGCTAAAAAAATAGCCGGTAATTATGTTATAGAAAGAAAAGACCTTGGAGGTATTTTAGACAAAGAGTTTACCGATAAAGATAAGAAAGAAATAGAGGAGGTGGTAAAAAAGACAGTCGAAGAATACGGTGAAACCTTGGAATTGCTAGGTAAAAATGATTGAAACAGTTTCCCTGAATATATTGCTTTCATTCTGGCAAAGTATTTTCAGTCGGCAATGTCTATGCTTAACTTCTATATCAATAGAGTGGGGGAGAGCCTTCCTTCAGATAAGAAGAAGATGTTAGAAAGAAGTAGTCCTCCTGTTTTTTGATTTTTATTCCTTGTGTAGTAGGCTTTTCAAAATAGAAAGGTGAGAGATGTTTCCTTTTTATTGACTTGAAAAGTTATTGTGTTAAGCTTGTATATGCACTTTAACATCTTAAATGGACAAGAAGATATGAAAGGAGAGACCCATGGAGTCGAAAGTGGGAGGCAGCAGGATTTTAGTCATTATTGCCGGGCTGATTTTGGGAGCTATTTTAGGAATGTGGATCTATGGCTTTGAAGGAATGTTTCTTGCCTTTGGCCCTTGGTGGGAGATTGAAGATAATAAACCACCCCCAGAGGAGATAAGAACAGCTTTCTTTGCAGATGTATGCTGGTACGGTCTTTCATCTGGCTTGATAGTGGGGTTTATAGCGGGTTTAGTTTTCCCCTTTTTGAGTTCGACAGGCCATATGGCAAAGAGCATAGGTTGTACTTTGTTTCTTGTTATTACTCCTCTAGTTTGGTGGACCCAGGGGCATAATCTTGCTTATATGGGAGCTGGATTCATAACTTTATCAGTTTTAGGGACCTTGATTGTTTTTCTATTTACGATTCCAATAAGCGGCTTTTTCGGATCTGTAATAGAACCTCTTCTGAAAGAAAAGGGAATAAGAATCAGAGAGGAGGCGTAACATGAACAAGGCCAACGTTGTCTTTTATTCTCTTGTTTTTATTGGCAATCTGTTGATAGCCACAGAGTGGGCAAAGTACGGCATTCTGGAGATCGGAATTCAAAGACCGGCTAACAAAAGGGCTTTTCTCGGTTTATTTTTCGGAATTTCTGCAATGTTTTTTTCTATAATTCTTGATAAGTACTACGAGATCAACCCTTACCAGTCTTCCTACAAAGTTTATGTTATTTTTGTGGTTCTCGGGGTTCCTCTTGTCTGGCTTCTTTTTTTCAGATATGTTTTAATCCCTAAGGGTCTTTTTGATTTTAACAAAGCCCGCACAAGAACAGTTTACTGGGCTTTGAGCAATTACCGCCCCGGTGTTAAAAACGACGAAGAGAAAGCCAGGAACCTAAGAGAGTTTGGATTTGCTCAGGACGCTTTAAGAAGGTTTAAAAAAGCGATTAAACTTCAGGGAAGAGGAGATTTGGTTCATAGAGTGGAGAAAACTCTTCAGCTTACAGACAACTTCTGCGATTACTACGATTACTACAGGATTAGTTGTCCTGTTTGCCCTTCACCCATTAATCTTCCCAAGGTAAGAAGTCATAACTTTTCCGGTGCCTGTAATATGTGCGGTTCTTTTGTAACAGCTAGAATTGAAGGATATAAAGTCTTTCTGGCAGCCGATCTTACTAGGTCTATTCGTTCTCCTAACAAGGGAAATTGGTATAATGTTGCCGTAGCTTACGAAGAAATGGCTTGGCTTTACAGAATGATGAATATGTTTGATGAAGCTTTGGAAGCTCTAGAAAAAGCTATGGATATAGCAGAGGATCTCTTAAAAAGGAGTCCCAGAACAGAGAAATATCTTTCTTTAAAAAGCCTGATTATTTTCAGGAGAGCTGAGATAAACCATATTCTAGGAAATGTTGAAAGAGCAAGAGAAGAATATAAGGAGAGTCTTTCCTTGGACAGGGAATTAAAGAATGAGGAAGGCATAGAGACTATCGAATATTTACTCAATCAATTATAACGGAGCTTCGGCTCCGTTTTTATTTGACAAAGATTAATTAGAGATGTATTTTTAACTTAGTAGCTTTCAAGTA
>CAZDXV010000002.1:0-66314 GCA_964509645.1 uncultured Candidatus Saccharibacteria bacterium
TTTTTTGTTTTGCTCGCCGAAGCGAAGCGAAGGCGGACGGAAACGCTGGGCGGGATTCAATCCGCAAAATCCTCTGGATTTTGCTCAAAGTGGGTTCGGATTTCGTCCAATAGACACCACCATATTGAATTAGTCGCCTTGCCCTCGCCTTCGGCTCGGACTTCGGCGGGCAGTTTTGCGAGCAAATCAAAAGGCTTTTTGAAATCAATTTCCAGTCGTCCCGCCGCAAGGTGGCGGTTCATCCCGCAAGTGCGGGATATTGCCCAAAGGGCAATGAGCCGATTTTTTTCGCCTTTGGCGAAAGGCAAAGCGAGATTTTATTAAATTGTCGGTGTGGCGTTTCCTTTTTTCAATTACAATTAAACAAATAATTTTATGATTAAATATTTCATCTATTGCAGGAAGTCGTCAGAGGACGAGGAAAGGCAGGTTTTGAGCATAGAGGCCCAGCTTGCCG
The DNA here is from genome assembly GCA_964509645.1 of uncultured Candidatus Saccharibacteria bacterium. Taxonomy (GTDB): domain Bacteria; phylum Patescibacteriota; class Minisyncoccia; order Minisyncoccales; family GWA2-38-27; genus CAZDXV01. The sequence continues at coordinate 458 of CAZDXV010000002.1, forward strand.
AATTAAGAGAGTTTGCCAAGCAAAACGGGCTTTTTATCGTCCGCGAATATACCGAGAGCAAAACCGCCAAAGAGCCGGGCCGAGAAATATTTAATCAAATGCTTTCGGAAATTGAAAAAGGAAACGCCGAGGGAATTTTAGCGTGGAACCCCGACAGATTAGCCAGAAACTCAATAGACGGCGGCAAAGTTATTTATCTTGTGGATACAGGAAAAATAACCTCGCTAAAATTCCCTACATTTTGGTTTGAAGCGACACCGCAAGGAAAATTCATGTTGAGTGTCGCTTTTGGACAGGCAAAATATTACACCGACAATTTGCGAGAAAACATTTTGCGAGGCATCAGACAGAAAATCAGGCGAGGCGAACTTTCGGCAAAAGCCCCGCTCGGATATTTCAACGAACCGAGATTGCGAACGATTGAGCCCGATAAGAAAACCTTTAACAAAGTGAAAGAAATTTTAAGGGCTTTTGCCACCGGCGAATATACGCTGACCCAAATTCAAAGCAAAATGTTTTCTCTTGGCTTGGTTGGCGCGAGAAGCGGAAAGAAAATGCCTTTGTCGTCTATTGAGCATATTTTGAAAAATCCTTTTTACTACGGGCATTTCCTTTACCGCGGCGAACTTCATCAGGGAAGCCACAAGCCAATGATTTCAAAGAAACTTTTTGACCAAATACAACAAGCGTTGAAAGACAACGGCAAACCCCGCAAAAAGCGGAAAGAAAGAAAGGAACTTTTGTTTTTGAATTTTGCTAGGTGCGGCGAGTGTGGGTATTGCATTACGGCAGACAGGAAAATTAAAAAGAGCGGCAGAGAATATGTTTATTACTTTTGCACCCGAAAAAGCAAAATTCAAAACTGTTCTCAAAACCGCTTTTTGCGAGAAGAAAAATTTGCCGAACTGATAAAAGAGAATGTTCAAAAAGTTTCTTTGCCTGATGTTTGGCGGGAAAGATATCTTGCGAAGCTGAAAGAGTGGAAAAATGAAAACCGCCAAACATCAGACCTTTTCGCTCAAAATCTCAAAAAAGAAATTTCCGCCATTAAAATAAAACTGGAACGGCTGACTGACGCATATTTAAGCGAAGCATTGGAACTTGTAGAATATCAGCAAACAAAGAACGCCTTAATGGCGGAAAAGAAAATAAAAGAGGAAAAATTATCGGATTTTGAGCGAAAAGGCAATCGTTGGCTCGAACTCACCAGAAACTGGATTTTAGAGGCCAACCAAGCCAAAAATCTCGCTTTGCAAGATAATTTTTCGGAAATGAAAAATTATCTCAAAAAAATCGGCTCGAACCGCCGCCTTGCGGCGGGACGACTGGAAATTGATTTCAAAAAGCCTTTTGATTTGCTCGCAAAACTGCCCGCCGAAGTCCGAGCCGAAGGCGAGGGCAAGGCGACTAATTCAATATGGTGGCCCCAAGGGGAATCGAACCCCTGTTACATGGTTGAGAACCATGCGTCCTAAACCGCTAGACGATGGGGCCTCTTGTATAATTTATCACAAATTAGGCCTTTTGTCGACAAAGTTAATTTCCTTCAAAGCCTGGGAAACCTCTACAAGATTAACGTCAAAAACTGTAGCTACTCCCACCGCAGCCAAAGCATTATACACATAAGATTTGCCAGAAATCTTCTGGAGCCAGAAAGGAACAGTATATCCTTCATAATTTGCCTTGAAATTAATTCCTTCAGAATCAATATTTAGGGCAGTAGCCTGAACATCTGCCCTTTTCTGAAAACCGTAGGTTAGAACTCGGGCTACTGTTTCGTTCTCAATTTCTTTAACTGTTTCATCATCAAAGTTTAAAATGCAGAAACCTCGAGCAGGCAACACTTCAGCCAGTTTTCTAGAGCAGAAAGAATCCTTTTTCTCCCCTGAAAAAAAACACCGCTCTTTTGGTATTTCTCCCAAGCGAGTAACTATTAAAACGGGCTTGCTTGATCTTTTAAGAAAAAACTTGAGCCCGTTTAAAATTTTAGGACTTATCTTTTTTGTCTTGAAAATAATTACTTCCTCTTGACTCAAAACCCAAGGAAGATTTCCGTTAACTATTACTTTTACTTTAGAAGATTTTAAAACTCTCAATATTGCTTTAGACACAGGTTCTGATTCTTTGCCTGTAATTAAAATTAGAGGGGGCCTCTGAAAAAAGAAAAGTAGTTTTTTGAAGAAATTTGCCATATTAGTCTTGATAGTCAGGAGGTATTTGCAGATAATCTACAATATATTTTCCAAGCTCTGCAAACATGGGAACTACAGAATACTCAGCTGTTTTAGTTTCAGGATTATTAACCTTTATTAAAACCAAAAATCTAGGGTTAAAAGCAGGAGCAAAGCCTATAAAGCTTTGCCAAGTTTCCTCAGAATAACCTTTTTTATTAACTCCAAGAGAAGACCAGGGAATCTGAGAGGTTCCTGTTTTCCCTGCAATATAGTAGCCAGGTATTTTAGCCTTCTTTCCAAAACCGTTTTCTATTACAGAAACAAGCATAGCGATTATCTTAGAAGAGGTCTCAGGAGAAATAATATTGTCTCTTACTATCTCTATCTCTGTTTCAATAACTTCCCCGTTTTTAGAAATACTTTCTACCACAAAGGGCCTTAAAAGCTTTCCTCCGTTAGCAATTACACTAAAGGCTCTAGCCATTTGGAGGGGTGTTATTTCAATTCCCTGCCCAAAAGAAGCTGTCGCATAATTTATTTCGTATCCTTTTCTGAATTCTTTGTTTTCCGAAAAGACTTCTCCTTGAAGATCGATTCCTGTGGGCTCAAAAAAACCGAAGTTTTCAATATACCTTAAAAACTCTTCGTGCCCCAACTGCCTTTCTGCAAAAACAGCTCCTGTATTAATCGACTTCTCTAAAACTTCTGTCATGGACTGCTCTCCCCAAGACCTTTCTCCGTAGTTATATATTTTATATCCCCCTATTTTAATTACGCCGCTATCTGCATAGGTAGTATTTGGAGAAACGGCGTTTTCGTTTAGAGCTGAGGCCATGGTAACAGCTTTAAAAACAGATCCCGGTTCATAAATTTTCTGAATAGTTCCATTCTGAAAAATATCAAAATTTTCAGCTTTAGAATAATTATTTGGATCAAAGCGAGGATAATTTGCTAAAGCAAGAATCTTTCCTGTTTGAGGATCCATAACTATTATATGCCCCCCTTTAATGTTGAGCTCGTCTTTGGCTTTTTCCAAAAGTTTTTCTGACATAAACTGGATATTATAGTCAATAGTTAGATTAAGGTCGGCTCCGTTAACGCTTCTGTCAATCAAACTTTCATCTTCTGGAAAAAATTCTTTTCCTTTTAAAATATCGCTGTAGTAACCCTCTAAGCCATATTGTCCTTGGTTGTCCCCTCCAAAAAAACCCACCAAATGAGAAGCTGTTTTGTTTTGGGGGTACTTTCTAAACGTCGCTTTATTTATAAACACTCCCGGAATATCCTCTTTTTCTATTTTTTCTTCTGTTTCTTTATCCAAATCTTCCGCTATTTTTGCCAGAATCCCCTCTTCATTTAAAATACTTAAAATTTCTTCTTTTTCTCTGTCTAATATGTCGGCCAACCTTTGAGATGTTTTCTCTTTATCTTCTACTTTTTCTAAAGAAACAAAAACATAGCTTCCTTTTACATTTATAGCTAAAGCTTCTCCGCCTCTAAAAAAAATCTGCCCTCTCTCTCCTTGAGCGGGCTTGAACATTTTATGTTGGCCTTGGGCTAAAGCTTGATAAAAGTCGTGTTTTATTATCTGTAGATTTATCATCTGGGCTATCAACCCCAGACCCAAGAGAATAACAAAAACTAATACGAAATTAATCCTCCAGTTCTTCATTGAAAACTACTTTGTTACAACTTTTGTATCTAAAACCCTTATATAGTATGTTTTATTTACTCTCTCTAAACCCAGACCCTCTAGAGAAGTCGTGATGTTGTTTAAAGAGTTAGCTTCCAAGGAATTAACTTCTAGCGACTTACTTTCTGAGGTCAATCGATTTAAATCTCTTTGGTGTTTTTGGACAGAATATCTTTCCGCTATAAATTGGTTTACTTGCAAAAGGTAGAGCCCGAAAAGAGACATAACCGTTAGCACAGCCAGAAATTGGATCGCTCTCAAAACCCCTTCATGGTTAAAAGAGTTTTTTTTAGAAACAAAGGGCAAATTCAGAGATAATGTTTTAATCATGTTTTTCTGCTGCTCGGAGCTTGCAGCTCCTTGCGCGAGGATTACTCTTTACTTCCTTTAAACTTGCTGTTATAGGTTTTTTTGTAATAATTTTAAGACCTTTTTGATTTTTAAAGAATTGTTTTGCAATTCTGTCTTCTAGGGAATGAAAGGACAGGATAACCAATCTTCCCTTAGGAGACAAAATTTCAAAAAGACGGGGCAGAGCCTTTTTTAAATGATCAAGCTCTTTGTTTGTTTCTATTCTTAGGGCCTGAAAAGTTCTAGTGGCGAAATGAATTTTCTGAGGTTTTAAAGGAACAGCTTTTTTTATTATCTCCACTAGCTGAAAAGTGGTTTCTATCGTTTTCTTTTTTCTTTCTTCTAAGATTCTTTTAGTAATTCTTCCGGCAAACTTTTCTTCTCCGTAATCTTTTAAAGTTCTGTGAATATCTTCCTTGGGGTATTCATTAACTATAATTTTAGCTGTTAAGAAATTATTTACCGGATCAAACCTCATATCAAGAGGCTCATCCTTCTGAAAGGAGAATCCCCTACCCGACTTCTCCAAATGCCAGCTTGAAAGTCCAAGATCTAAAAGTATGCCGTCTATTCTATCAAACTCTTCAATCTCAGAATAACTTTTGTTAAAGAGAGCAACTCTATCTAGTTTTTGATTTTTTAACTTTTGAAAAAGAACAGGATCTCGCTCTATAGCTACAACTTTTCCCTCTGGCCCGTTGCGGTCCAAAATCATCCTGGTATGTCCCCCTTCTCCTGCCGTAGCGTCAATAAAATTCTTGTTTCTCCTGACTTCTAAATATTCCAAAACTTCTTTTTTAAGAACAGGCTCGTGAATCATCTATATTCCCAGCTCTTCAAGATTAGAGACCATATCGTCAACCTTGGGCTCAATCTTGCTTTTAAAGCTGTTCCATTTCTTTTCATCCCAGATCTCCAGTCTGTTAGAGAGACCGCAAACAACAGTGTTCTTTTTCAGAGTTGCATAATCTTTAAGGTAATCGGGTATCAGTACTCTTCCTAATCTGTCTATACCGGCTAGCACTGCGCCCGCCAGCATTATCCTGGCAAAGTTCCTTGCTTCTTTTCTGCTTATAGGAAGCTTCTCTAGTTTTTTAGACATTACATTCCATTCTTTTTCAGGATAAACAACAAGGCATTTATCTACCCCCTTTGTAATCACCACTTTCTTTCCCAGCTTCTTTCTAAACTTGGCCGGCAGAGCCAGTCTTTTCTTGCTGTCTATTGTGTGTTTGTATTCTCCTATAAACATAAGGTTATCCACTAATCTAAGGGGTTTTCCCATAGTTTTCCACAATCTACCACCTTACTTCCTTTATACCCCACTTTAGACTACCTCGTCAACCCCTTACTACCACCCCCTAAAATGAACTTAAATAAGGAGTTTTTCCACAAAGAATTCACAGATACAAAAAAGACCCTGCTTTAAAGGGCCTCTATAACACTAAAATAACTATCGGGCTCTAGATAAAGAATCTATCCTTTTATCACTAAAAAAAATCCAGCTCCTAAAGCGGATAAAATAATCACAGCCGCTATAATCGTTATTAAAACAACTCCTTTTTGAGTCCGATATCCTGGGTTTCCAAATCTAGGAAATTGAGGATCTATTTTATTCATAAGCTTAATTGATTATTACTTTAAAGTTGTTGGAGTTAACTTTAACCCTGTCTCCTCTTTTAAGCTCTCCCGACAAAAGAGCTGATGCTAATTTGTTTTCTACCTTGTCTTGGATAACTCTTCTCATTTCTCTGGCTCCAAACTGAGGGTTGTATCCCAGATCAACTATTCTTTCCTTAAGCTTTTCTGTTATCTCAAAATCTATCCCTTTACTTTCTAGATTCTCTTTCAAATCTTTAAGCATAAGCTCTGATATATCCAGTAGGTTTTCTTTGTTTAGGGGTCCAAAAACCACCACGGCATCAAAACGGTTTATAAACTCCGGCCTGAAAACTCTTTTATCAAAAAGGTATTCCAAAAGCTTCTTTTTAACTTTCTTCCATTCTTCTTTCTCTTTTATCGCCTTGAGAATTACCTTATATCCTGCATTGCTGGTAGCTATAATAATTGAGCTCTTGAAATCAACTCTCCTGCCCAATCCGTCTGTAAGGCGTCCTTCGTCTAAAACTTGTAAAAAAAGATTGAGAATATTAGGATGGGCTTTTTCTATCTCGTCTAAAAGAATAAGGGAAAAAGGATCTTCTCTTGCAGCTGTAGTTAAAATCCCCTCCTCTGAAGAAGACCCAATTAGGCGGGGTATATCATCTGTATTCTGAAACTCAGACATATCAAGCCTTATCATTTTCTTTTCAGACCCAAAGTAAACTTCAGCTAAAGCTTTGGAGGTTTCTGTCTTTCCCACTCCGGTAGGCCCCATAAAGAGAAAAGCTCCCATGGGTCCTTTTCTTACTGTTATCTCAGACCTCGCTCTTCTTAAAGCCGCTGATACCCCCTCTACGGCCTCTTTCTGGTTTATAATCCTTCTGTGAATAAGTTCCTCTAAATCAAGAAGAGTTTCTTTTTCCCCCGATTGAAGCTCTCCTACCGGAACTTCTGTTTTCTCTGTCACGATTCTGGCTACATGCTCTGGCAAAACCGTTCTTTCTTTTCTAGAGTTCATAAAAACTGAAACCTCATCCAGAATATCCAAAGCTTTTTCAGGAAAAGGAGAAGAAAAATAGCGATCGCATAAAGATATTATCTCCTTTAAAGCAGGATATGATATGAATATCCCGTATTTTTTTTCTAAATAAGGAGTAATTTTCTCCAAAAGATCGAGCGTTTCTTCACTCGATAATTCTGAAACTTCCACCTTCTCAAAGAGAGAAAGAATTGTGCTGTTTTTCTCTATGTTGCGGTGAAGGCCTTCGTAGCTTGTTATAGCTATGATCTGAAACTGAGGCAGATGGAGATATTTTGCTATTACCCCTGAGATGTCTATAACGCCCAGTTTCGCCTCCTGACCTATGTAATTATGGAAGTCATCTATAACAAGAACAACATTTCCAGCGTGAACAACTTCCCGAAATATCTTATCCAAAGTAGATTCCAATTCCTCAGAACTTTCAATCTGGGAAGCCAGAGAAACTATGTCCAGTTCTACTACTCTTTTAAAGTGGAGATCGGGCAGACTTTTTCCAAATAAACTTTTCTCTGCTAAACTGTAAACTACGCTCTTTCTTCCAGAGCCCGGCTCCCCTATCAGGAGAACGTTATTGATCTCCCTCCGAGATAAAATCCTTTCTACAGAATCAACTTCTTTTTCATGCCCCGTGAATTCAAGTTTTTCCTTTTTAAGAGCTCTGCTCAAGTCCACAGAGAAATTATCCAGATTGACTGTGTATCCGGCAGTCCACTCTCTAGCTAAGGTCTCTTTTTTAATCAAGCTTTCATAATCCCAAAACCTTTTTTGTTTTCCCTTTTTAAATTCCAGCCAGAAAACAACGCTGTCTATGTCATCTCTTTTAATGTTAGCTCTTAAAAGAATTCTTTTAAAAACGCTGTCTGTTTCAGCTAAAGCCACAAGAAGATCCCCGACTTCGATTCTGCAATGATTTTCTTTTTCCGCCCTTGCTAAAGCTCTCTCTATTGCCTTGTCGAAGCTTTCCTGAGAAGACAGAGGCTCTTTTTCTTTAGCTTCTTGAAGAAGAGCTTTTTTTAGTTCTTCAACATTGATTAAAAGTCTGGAAAAAACAAAATTAAGTTCCGGGTTTTCTTTTAAAAGAAAGTAGAGAAGATAAGTTGAGGAAACAGAACCCTCAGACAATTTCAAAGCTCTATAAACAGCCTTGGCTGAATCAAAGCTTAGAAACTCTGCGAAGTTAAACGTTTCCGGCTTCAAAGAAGCTTCCTCAAGAGATACTGCCAGTTTTGGATTCTTAAGCTTCTTTTTAAAAAAGGCTCCTTTCAGCCATACAGAAATTGATAGAGAAAAGAAAACCAAAGAAAAACCAAGCAAAATGCGAGAAAGATCAGCTGTAAATCTTTGGAGAATAAATCCGTAAAGAAATAGAATAAAAGAAACTAAAAAGAGACCCAAAAAGAAACTTCTCAAAAACTCTGAAAACCTGAAAAGAGGAAATTTCTCCCATTTTAAGGCCTTGTATATTTTAGCTTCCTTTAAATTAAACATTAAAAAGAATCAGTTTTAAACCGAATAAAAGAAAGAAAAGGAGGAGAAAAGGAAGAATTATCCAAACAACAAGCATTAGGACTCCTGCAATAAAGACAACTATTTCAGCCAAAAAACCGGCGAGAATAAGAAATGTCCTTAAAAAAGCTCCTATAACCCGGGACATCATATTAAAAGTAAAGGCGTTGAGATATTTTTTAAAACTAAATCCCCTTCCGTAAGAATAAAAATATTTATGCCAAGGAGAGAAAAATGTTTTAAGAAGAACAGGAAGAGAAAAATATTTAAAAGTAAAAACAAGAAAATTCCTCCATCCTTTGAGGATCTCTCTAATCGTCTCATAATAATACCAAGCTAAAAATTGAGATATTATAGAAGTCATCTTTGTATATTATAACTTTTTAAGAAATAAAAGAAAAGCAGTTGACTTTTAGACAGAAATAACTTAAAAAAAGAATAGCTCTTAAAAAAAGAAAGGAATGGAAGAATGAGGTGGATACAGAAGAACCTAGCTAATCTGATAACAGGTTTCGGTTTTTTTCTTGTCTTGTGGCTAATTATGGTAATCATTTACGACCCCGAAAGGCTCTGGCTGGCGTTTATTCTTTTCCTTGTTGCGGGAATTACCGACTTCCTGGACGGGAAAATAGCAAGAAAGCTCAACATTACCAGTGACGTAGGAAAGCTTCTAGACAGAATCAGAGATAAGTTTCTCGTCTGCTCTGTCTTTCCTCTTCTTTTCTGGTACCATTGGCCAAAAGAAGAGGACTTCTTTTTTCCGACCACCATCACCCTAGCTTTGGTAGCAGGCATTATGATTGTTGAGCTTTTCCTCCTTGTAGCCGGTTTTGTCGGCACGATAAAGAGATGGAATGTAGGAGCCAGCCAGGCAGGAAAAGTAAAAATGTTTGCTGAATTTATTGTAATTGCTTTCTGGTTTTCTTCCTTGGCAGTAGACAAATATTTCCAACTGAATCTATTTTTTTATCTTGTCTATATTCTCGACGCTATGCTTGCCGTGGTTCTCTTTTTTTCAATCAAGAGCCTCGGAGGCTATTGCCACCGCTACGAAATAAAGAGCTCGCCCTAAAGCGAGCTTTTTTTATATGGGCGCATCTGGATTCGAACCAGAGACCTCTATCGTGTGAAGATAGCGCTCTACCCCTGAGCCATGCGCCCGATATACCATTCTATAACTTTGAATTATCAAAGTAAAACTATATAATAGAATAATGCAGCTTTTAGAACTACACTTTAATCCCAAAAAAGAAGATAAGAGTTTTGACTCTTTTATCTTTGAACCCGAAAACATCTACGAAAAAAGACTGGGAAGTTTGTATTTGGTGGGAGAAATTAAAAACGCCACGCCCAACAGCCAAAAACTATTAGCCGGACTAGCTAAAGAGATAAAGAAGAACTACTATAAATTGGCTTCTAAGTCTCCTGACAAAGCCCTGGCGGGAGCTTTAAAAAAAGCCAATGACTTCCTTTCAGAAGAAGTAAAAAAAGACAACGTAAGCTGGCTTGGAAATTTAAACTTTGCTGTTTTATCTTTAAAAAATTTCAAGCTTAATTTTACAGAAACAGGGAACATTAAAGTAATACTGATAAGAGAGGGGCAGATTACAGATATTAGCAAGGAATTAGAGCTTCAGGAGATAGAGCCCTATCCTTTAAAGATATTTTTCAATACGATTTCAGGAAAATTAGCAGAAAAAGACCTCCTTCTGATCCTGACAAAAGAGATTTACGGCTTTCTAAATGAAGAAGGAGTTTTGAATAAAATAGCTCAGCTGGAAAGCTATCGGCCGAAAGAAATCAAGAAACAGATTCCTGCCAAACTTTTTACTAAAGGAAGAGGATCTAAAATCTCGGGGGTTTGTCTAGCAGTCTTTCTTAAAGAAGAAAAAACTTTTTCGGGAAAAGAGGTTTATAACCCAGAGAAAAAATCCTCCTTTTCTAAAATATTCGATCCCGTTATAAGGCCCGTTAAAAAAACAAAAAAGAAACTTTTAAAAATAAAGCCTTCTTTTAAGAAAAAGTCCCAAAAAAAGAAACTTCCTAAAAGGGGGGAGAAGTTTTTATTCTACTCGAATATAGCTTCGGCCATAACAGCTGTTAGAAACTCAATTAAGGTTTTTAAAATTAAAAGAAATATTCTTCTAATATTATTTTTAATTATAATCCTCTTAACAGGGTTTCTTTTATTTAAGGGAGCTCAACTTAACAAAAACACAACTGATATTCAAAACTTTCAAGAAATAGAAAATAAAATAAAAAAAGCTGAAAATTTTCTTGTATTTAAAGAAACAAAAGAAGCTGAAAGTTTGTTAAAAGAAGCTTGGAATCAGCTTTCTTCTTTAGAGTCAAAAAAAGCTCAAGAGCTGAAAAAAAGAACTGAAAAAAATCTTAAAGAAATTTACAAATTTCAGGAAATAGAAAATTTAAAAATAGCAGAAAACCCCCCTTCTTTCTCTCCCCCTGAATTTTCGCAATTTATCCCTCCTCCTTTTGAATTCAGCTTTGATGAGTTTGAATATTATCTTTCTAATATTTACTTTTTAGATAAAAAAAGTTGCGAAATTGTAAAATATAATAAGACAGGAGAAAACGGCTGGGGGCCTCCTCTGGATTGGTTAAAAGAAAAAAGCGACTGTTCAAATCCAAAATCCCTAGCAATCGACGGCTCAATATGGGTTTTAAACGGCGACAACTCTATTCTTCGTTATTATCAGGAAAACTTTGAGGAAAAAATAGCAATTGAATTATTTCCCTCTGCAGAAAACATAGAAAAAATAGCAACAAAAAAAGATTTTCCTTATCTTCTTCTTTTAGAGCCCGATAAAAAAAGAATAATCGTATCTGATAAAAAAGGAAAAATAATAAAACAAATATACAGCAAAGAGCTTGAAAATCCACAGGACCTTAAGATATCAAAAGATAGTAAAAGCATCTTTATTTTAGATAAAGATAGAATATACAGAATAGAAGCGTTTTAAGCGTATTTTTAAAAACAAAGAGCACTTTATAAAGCGCTCTTTGTTTCCTGTAAAAGCTATTTCAGCTCTACTTTAGCTCCTGCTTCTTCAAACTTCTTTTTCATCTCTTCTGCTTCTTCTTTTTTAACTCCCTCCTTTATAGTTTGAGGTTCTGATGCAGCTGCGTCAACTAAATCTTTAGCGTCTTTTAGCCCTTTTTGAGTAATATCTCTTACAACCTTAATAACTTCAATCTTTTTATCGCCTATAGAGCTTAGAATAATATTAAACTCTGATTTCTCTTCTGCCTGCTCTCCTTCTTCCTGTCCTCCGGCTGGAGCTGCGGCTACTGGAGCTGCGGCCGAAACACCGAATTTCTTCTCTAGAATCTTAACAAGCTCTGCCAAATCAAGAACACTCATACTCTCAACTTTTTCAACTAAATCTTTGAACTTATCAGGAACTTCTATTTCTTCTTTAGATTCTTCCTTTTTGGAGTTTTCTTTCTTCTCCTCTTCTTGAGATTTCTCCTCTTTGGGAGTTTCTTCTTTTTTTTCTTCTGCCATGATTTATTAATTTTTAGCGTTTTTAATAGCGGTTAAAGCGTAAATTAAAGACCTTGAATTACCCTGTAATACGCTTACAAAATTGGAAATTGGAGCCGATATGCTCCCCACGACCTTTGCCAAAAGTTCATCCTTTGAAGGAATCTTGGCTAATGTAATTATTTCTTCCGAACTTTTGAATTTATTTTCTAAAAATCCACCTAATATTTTTAAATTCTCGTTTTCTTTTGCGAAGTTATAGGGTATTTTAGCCGACATTACGGGATCTTCAAATCCGAATATTAAAGCAATCTGACCTTCTAAACTACCTTCTTTCAATTCAAGCCCTTTTTCTTTGAGGGCGCGCTTAGCTAGCGTTTTTTTTGCCACCTTAAGAATACAGCCTGATTTCTTCAGCTCTTTTCTTAGGTTGAAAACATCATCAGCTTTTAATCCTGAATAGTTTATAAAAACAAGAGCTTCTTGCTTTTCAAGGCTTTCTTTTATTTCTTCTAAAGATTTTTGTTTTTCTTCTTTTGTTTTAGCCATAAAAAACAGCTGTCACCGCAGACAGCATAAAAAAACTTTTAAATGCGCCTCGATGGGATTTACTCCGAAAAGATACCCATTGTCTGCGGCTATAATTAAATTGTATGTTTCTATCTTACTTTTTTTGAAAAGAATGTCAACCCCTTACTTCTCAATGCACATCAATCTCTGCCTTAGATTGCAGTATTTTCCTTGGGAGGGACTGAGTTTGGTTTCTGTTTCTCCGAGTCCTAAGGCTCCAGAAGCTACTGCATCTGTAGATTTTCCCTGGGGCGTATAACAGGTTGGAAAGGAGGGCTTTGAAGCACCAACAGGTACAGGATAGCCCTCTACAAACTTGTCTGATCTCGTCCAATTCTGACAGGTAGTTGTAAAGGTGTATTTTTCTGCCAGGTTCGCATAAGGATCGGCGGCAACAGAGGCTATAATTTCGCAATTCTTTTTACTCTGACCCGTAACCCGCCCCAGCCATACTTCGCCAAGCTTCTGATAGAAAGAGTTTCCCAGTCTTTTTTGATTTAAATCTTTCTCGTCTGAAAACTTCTTTAAAAACTCGTTAATATTCTTACCCAAAACCCTATGGCACGTATCTCCTCTTAAAAGAACAGCTTCTGCCTGAGCGTCAACATACGTCCCTTCCGTTCCTCTTTCTGTGTCTTCTAGTCTTTGAAGCGCCGTCTCGTTATCTCCGTCTCCACCTAGAAAAGCCATCCACTCTCCTTCGTATCCCAAATTATCAGCTTCTGATTGACACTTCTCGTCTGCTCCAATCATTCCCCCCAAATCACCCGTATATTTTTCTTCTGTAATAAAGACCTTCCTTAGGTCAGGGTAATCGCTTGGAATATAGGGCCATTCGTTTTGAAGAGAAATAGCATCGCATGTAGCAAGTTCCGGGAAAACGATTGCAAAAGCTCCATCAGAATAATCTATTACATTCCCCTCCTGCCAAGGATATTCAAAAATAGCAACCCAGTAATCATCTCTGTATTCCTGGCCGGGGTGTATTTTCCAGCTGTATTCTTCATTTCCCGCTGCAATGTTTTTTGCTATCCATTTAGGCTCTGATCCTTTAAAAAGGACTATTCCCACTTTGTCTACTCCTCTTGATTTCCATTTTATATTATATGTCTCCCCTATCTGCCACCCCTCTCTTCCATTAGGAGAGATTATTTCCATATTTTTAGTAAAATGGGTATAAAAAAGATAAAACAAAAAACTAAACACGATTAAAACTGCAACTATTATAACGTATAAAAGATTTCTCTCTATTGTGAATTTATCCAAAAAAGAAGTGTTCATATTTTTATTTTTGTAACAGGCAGGGAGGATTTACTTTCTGCTCCAGCCTGTCTCTTATAATTTTTACTTCCTCTAGACTGTACCTTTCCACGGGAGTCCAAAGAAAAGATATTTTAAGGTCTTTGCTGCAGTTTTCAATCCAGCATGATCTTCCTCTTGCGCTATCAAAATTTATTCTACTCCCTTCCCCTATATATATTTTATCATATCCTTCCGCTTTTGGACAAAGAATAGCAAAAACTGATTTGTTTTCAATATAGCCAACATCTTTTAAGCTGTAAGGCCCTCTGAAATAAAGATTTTCTATTTCTATATAATCTGGCTGGGGAGGAAAACCTATAGAGGCAGAAGCAGGAAATTCCCCTCTTCCTTTTCTGGCTCCTGACAAATACCATCTCTGAAGAAGATAAGTTACAAAATAAAAGACCAAGACCACTAAAGCTGTTATAGAAAAAACAATAAAACCCCTTATTAAGATCTTCCTTCCTTTTTGAAGCTTGTCTACGGTTCCTTTGGCGGTTAGAAGAATTATCCCGCCCCAAAAACACAATACAAAGCTCGCAAAAAATGACAGAGCAAAGATTATAGCTGGAAGATTGGCAACAACATCAAAAGATTGATTCATTGTAATTTGCTTATTATTTTTTTAGCAAAAACTTCAGCTAAAGACGGCCCTGAAGCCGTAATAATATTTCCGTCCTCTGTTAAAGAATCTGGCGTATAGATAGCACCACTGCTCTCTAAAATCTTTACCGCTGATTTATCCATATTACTTCTCCAAACTGTAGCTTTTCTTCCTTTTAAAACGCCTGCCCTAGCCAGAATAGTTGGCGCTATGCAAATAGCTCCTAAAATCTTTTCTCCATCAAGAGTCTCTCGGGCTATTCTGTGGCAATTTTCATTATCAATCATCTTATGGGCTCCGGGGCCTCCTAAGAATAGAACGGCGTCAAACTCTAAAACATTAAGTTCACTGATTAATATTTCCGCTTCAGTCTCTCCTCCCAAACTACCCATGGCTTTTCCTTTAGAAGTGCTTACCGTTTTTGTTTCAAAGCCTGCTTTTTCTAGTTTTTCTTTGGGTATAAAGTATTCTTCATCTCTGAAGTCCTGAAAGGCTATAATTAAAGCTACTTTTGCCATTATTTAATTATAGCAAGATATAAAAAACAATAAAACCTATTTTAAATGTTCGGCTTTGGCTCCATTGTGCTCCTCTAAGGTTCTGCTGAAAACAGTTTCTCCTTCCGGAGTGGATAAATAATACCAAAAAAAGCTTTCTTCGGGAGAAAGAGCAGCTTTAATGCTATCCAGCCCCGGATTGCAAATAGGACCCAGAGGAAGTCCTTTGTATTTATAAGTATTAAAAGGAGAATCGATTTTAGTTTCTTCCCGAGAAACTTTAACGCTCTTTTTGCCTGTAAGATAAATTATCGTGCTATCCACTTGAAGAGGAACACCGTGTTCCAGTCTTTTCCAGAGAACACCTGAGACTATTTTTTTATCTTCAAAAGTTCTTACTTCTTTTTCTATTAAAGAGGCCATTGTTAAGACCTCAAAAAGAGTCCTTCCTTGTTTTTCTGCTTTAGATCTTAGTTCTGGATTAAACTTATCATCAAAGTTTTTAAGTATTTTCCCGATAACTTCTTCCAAGGAAGCTGAAGGATGTATTTCATAAGTATCTGGAAAGAGAAAACCTTCTAAACTGATATTGCTCGGCTTGTTTTTTAAAAAATCAAACCGGGAAATAAAATTATCAGACAAATCGGTCTTAAGATAATCTGTTCCTGGATAGCCTGCTTTTTCAAAAAACTGCTCAGCTGAAAAAAGACCTCTTTCTTCCAGATAGAAAGCTATATCTCTAAGGTTCCATCCTTCTATTATGGTAATCTTATTTTTAAGAACACCCCCCTTAAAAAACTTATCTGCTATAGTAGGAACATTCATAGATTTTGAAAGCGAATACTCTCCGGCCTTCAATTTTCCTCCTGTGCCCTTCAATAAAACATAAAGGCGGAAAGGAAAGCTCCATCTAATAATCTCTTTCTCTTCAAGACTTAAAGCTATTTCTTTTGCTCCCTCCCCTTTTTCAACCAAAAACTGCTCTGATTCAGAAACCTTTTTTGCCGGAAGATAAATACCAACAGCTAAAAAAGCTAGAAAAAACAGCGTAATTATTAAAAAACTAATTATTATTATTTTCATTTTTCAATAAGAGGAACGAAGGTAAATCCTTCATGCTCTTCTTTTTTAAGCTTTCCACCTTTCTTTTCTAAAACCCAGATAGAATGCCTTACGGGAGTTACAATTATTCCGCCCTCTTTAAGCTGTTTTTTCCAGGCTAAGGGTATTTTATCTTGAACTGCAGCAGAAGCTAAAATTTTATCAAAAGGAGCTTCACTTTTATACCCTTTTGTTCCATCAGCTAAAGCAAACTGAGCTGTTCCTTTTTTAATAAAGTTGTATTTAGAAACATTTTTTTCCCCAAACTCCCTTAGCTCGGGAATAACTTCTAAAGCTACAACTTTTCCCTTATCTCCCACTAAATAGGATAAAAGAGCTGTAGTCCAACCAGATCCGGAACCAATATCTAAAACAATATCTCCTTCCGAAACTTGAAGTTTTTCTATCATAAAAGCCACAACTAGGGGCTGAGATATTGTTTGATCAAATCCTATAGAAAAAGCCTCATTGACTTCAGCTAAATTCCTTATTTCTTCTGGCATAAAATCTGCCCTGTCAATACTCCTAAAGGCATCAATAACCTTATCTGTTTTAAGCCACCCTTCTTTGATTAAATCATCAACTAAACTCATAGAAGAGGATGCCTTAATTTAAAAAATATCTTTCTTAAAAGAGGTAAGCGGTTAAAAAACAAAACACCGTCCAAATGATCTATTTCATGCTGAAAAACTCTTGCAGCTAAACCCTCTGCTTTAATTCTTACTTTCTCTTCTTTTTTATTCAGAGCTTCAACTTCTATTTTTTGAGCCCTGTTTATTTTCAAAAAAATACCGGGGAAACTTAGACATCCTTCTTCTCCTAATTCTTTTTCCTTGCTTTTATTGATAATCTTAGGATTTGCCAATACCAAAACCCCTCCTTCTTTAGGATCCGCTACAGCCATTATTCTTTTTGAGATCCCGACCTGAGGAGCAGCTAGTCCGATACCGTCTTTTTTAACCATAGTTTCTGCCAAGCTGTCAGCAAATTTTTGGTCTATTCCATTTACTTTCTCTGCTTTTTTTCTTAAAACAGGATCTCTAAATTTTCTTATCTCTAATAAAGACATATACTTATGATATGACATTTTAAACTTTTTTTCAAAAAAAAGGGGTCTTGAAGACCCCTTGAAGGCTTAGTGGAGAGAGAAGAAAAAAAGTGGAGACCATACTCCTGAAAGGCGTAGACAACCACTGCGGCCTAGGTACTGCGCTGAGGGGACAGTTTCTTGCAAGCCGCAACGAAGGCCCCGGGGCAGAAACACCTGGCAGACCTTACAACCTTTCCTTTTGCTCTTCTCTCTCCTTTACTCTCTTAAAGAACTATTTTCTTTTTAACAAAGGAGAAAACATTTGTCAATAGGAGGCTTTTCATAGTGCGGGGGTACTAGGACTCGAACCTAGAAAACCAGTTTTGGAAACTGGTAGTTTTCCAATTAGCTTATACCCCCGATCTTATTACCTATCTTTTCAAAAACTCCTTCGGAACCCTCTCCTTTCATCGGAAAAGCTTTGTCTTGCTCCTGCTTAAAATAACGCAATAAGTAAATCTCTTTCCGTCTTTTGCGTAATGATTCGCGCATATCGCGTCCTTTCTCCCCAAATCTTCTTCTCAAGTTCTTTAGAACTTATTTCTTCTTTTCTTTATGAACAGTGTGCTTTTTGCACCATTTACAGAATTTCTTCAAGTCTAACTTCTCCTCAGTCATAGTTTTGGACTTGGTTGTAAAGTAATTTACTCTATTACATTCTGTGCATTGAAGCTTAATGTATGATTTTTTCTTTTTTGCCATAATTTTAAATATTGTTTATTATGAGCCAAGGACGAGATTTGAACTCGTGACCTTCCCCTTACCATGGGGATGCTCTACCGACTGAGCTACCTTGGCGACTTGTGGGCAGGGAGGGATTTGCACCCCCGAAGGTCAGAGACCGTCGGATTTACAGTCCGATGCCTTTGTCTGCTCAGCCACCTGCCCAATGTCTCTAATAGTTTACCAGAAAGGAAGTTATTTTTCAATAACTTTTCCGTGTTTCTTTTTCCATTCTTTTATTTTCTTGTGATTCCCAGATAAAAGAACTTTTGGAACCTTCCATTTAATGCCTTTTTTAGGTTCATATATTTCAGGTCTTGTATATTGGGGGTATTCTATAAATCCTTTTGATTTAGTTATTCGTTCTTTTAATAACTCGGGCTTTCCTATAACGCCGGGGACCAGCCTAGAAACGGCTTCAACTACGATCATGGCAGGAAGCTCCCCTCCCATCAAAACATAATCCCCTATTGAAAGCTCCGTATCAGCTATATTTTTAGCCACCCTTTCATCTACTCCTTCATACCTCCCGCATATTAGAATAAGCTGGTCTAGCTTGGAAAACTGAGTAGCTATTTTCTGGTTAAACTTTTTTCCTCTTGGAGATAAAAGAACAACCTTCCTCTTTTTTTTCTTTTTCAAGCTTTTTACTGCCTTGTCTATGGGACCCACTCTCATTACCATTCCAATTCCCCCGCCAAAAGGACGATCATCAACTGACTTGTGATTGTCTTTTGTCCAATCTCTTAAATCATAAATATTAATATCAAGCAGCCCTTTTTCTTGGGCTTTTTTAATTAAACTTTCGTTGAAATAAGGTTCAAATACTTTTGGAAAAATTGTAAAAATATCAAACTTCATAATCATTAAAACAAACGATGCTACCTCAATGGTAGCACCGCCTGTTTCCTAAGTAAATACTAACTAAACAATTAAATCTTTAAATCTTCTAAGCTTTCAGAAGATTCAGAAGATTCTTTTTCTCCTTGAGAAGATGCTTTCCTGCCGCCTTCTGGCTCTTCGATCTTCAGGTTAACTCTGGCATGGTTTTTAAGCCCAATAATTCTTACCAAAGTCCTAATAGCTCGAGCAGTAGAACCCTGGCGACCAATAATCTGACCCATGTCTTCGGGGTTTACTTTTAAAGTAAGCAAAACTCCCATTTCATCGACTTTTCTGTCGATTTTGACATCATCAGGATTATCAACCAAAGTCTTTACAACGTACTCAAGAAACTCCTTATCAGTTTCGTCCTTGGCCATGAAATCTTTAATTCTATCATTTATCTTTTGTAATCGACCTTTCCCTTCTAGATCCTCTTTCCTTCAGAGAATCCATGATAAGGTACTGTCCCTATTATATTCTATTTAAAATGATATGTCAAGAAAAATGATATTACGAACTTAGTAGCGGATACCTATCTGAACCCGGACACAACAAGGCTAACACCTGAAACTAGAAATAATTTTACTTTTTTTCAGGATCTTCTTTCTTTTCTTCAAGTTTATCTTGAGAAACTTCCTCTTCCTTATTTTCAGAAGCTTTCTCTTTGTCTTTAGATTCAGTTTCTTCTTCCTGAGGTTTTTCTTCTGTTTTAGGCTCTTCTTTCTTTTCTTCTTTCGGAGCCTCTTTCTCCTCTGCTTTTTCTTCTTTAGGAGCTTCCTCTTTTTTAACTTCTTCTGCAGGCTTCTCTTCTGCTTCTTCTTTTTTCTTCTTTGTCTTATGAACAGGAAGTTTAGCTCCTGTTAGAATTCCTTCATCCACAAATAAATTATAAACTGCAGGAGAAGGCTTGGCTCCTTGAGAAAGCCATTTTTGAATCTTTTCCTTGTCCAAACTCTTGTCTTTTGTTATAGGGTTCCAAGAACCTATCTCGTCAACAAATCTCCCTCCCTGGGGAGGATTCTTTTTATCTGTTACTACTATCTTAAAAGAAGGTCTTTTCTTTTTTCCTACTCTAAAAAATCTTATAACCAACATATTTTTTTCTATTTTAGTTTTACCAACCTTTTGTTTTTAATGCATTCTGGGCAGCTTTCTCCTCTGCCTCTTGCTTTGATGTCCCTTGACCTTTAGCTATCATTTTTTTATTAAGATAAACTCCTACCTGAAAACTTTTCTCGTGATCAGGGCCCCATTCTTTTAATACTTTGTAATAAGGGGTAATTCCTGTTTTCTCCTGGGCTTTTTCCTGAAAAAGAGACTTTCCTCCTTTAGACAGCCCTTCTTCTATAATACGGGGCAGCTCTTTTATTAAATGCTTCTCTAAAAACTTTCTGCAGGGATCCATTGTCTGATCTAAATACAAGCTTCCGACAAAGGCCTCAAAGACGTTAGCTAAAATATACTGCCTTGATTTTCCAGTCTCTTTAGCTTCTCCTTGGGATAGAAGAAGGAAATCATTGAAACCCAGCTCTTCTGCCACTTTAGCTAGCATTTTGGAATTTACTAAAGCCGCTCTCCAACTCGTTAAAGCGCCTTCGGGATCTTTTGGATATTTTTTAAAAAGATACTTTGTTACAGCTAACTCTATTACAGCGTCCCCCAAAAATTCCAGTCTTTCGTTATGGTAAAGGTGAAAACCTGGATTTTCATTTAAATAAGATCTATGGGTAAAAGCTTGAATAAGCAGATCTTGATTCTTAAACTTTACTCCAAGCTTCTTTTCTAATTTTGAAAAATCTTTCATTCTTCTTTTATTTCTTTGTAAACTGTTCCCAGTACTCCATTTATAAACTTGCCAGAATTCTCCCCTCCGAAGCTTTTAGCCAATTCTATGGCCTCATTAATAGCCACTTTAGGAGGAACTTCTTCTTTATCTTCATACAGCAATTCGAAAAGACCTATCCTCAAGACATTTCTGTCCACAATGGTAATCTGATCCAAGGGCCATTCCGGAGCCGCTTTCTCTATAACTTTGTCAATATCCTTTAAATGACCGATAACCCCGTTTATTATCTGCCAGGTAAAGTCCTCGCTTTCCAAGCCAGGCCCGAACTCCTTAAGGTTTCTTTTGACAATATCTTCTAAAGCTCCTTCTTTTTTACCATAAAAGTCCCATTCATAGAGACTTTGCATAGCAATGCTTCTTGAAAGATGACGCGATGCCATATTATTTCTTAGATAACCCTTCCATCGTTAAGGGTTTGTCTTCCTTCTCTTCTTTTTTATTTTCCATTTCTTTTTCTCTCTGTTTCTTTTCTTTTTTAGTCATTTTCTTGGTAACATCTATTACTTCGTTTTTCTTGTAATAGCCGCATTCAGAACAAACAGTATGAGGCCTAACTTTCTTTCTGCACTTAGGACAAACAGCCAAAGTAGGCTGCTTTAAATATATATGCATCCTTCTCTGGTCTCTCCTTGATTTAGTTTTTCTTTGTTTTGGTACTGCCATAACTTTTTAATCATAACAGATTGAGTAAAAATTTTCAACTGTTTTTGAAGGATTTCCTATGTATCTTACATAAACCATACTCTTTTATCATTCTTTTATGAAGCTTTGTACCATAACCCTTGTGCTTGTCAAAACGATAAAAGGGATACTTTTTATGATATCTTAACATAGCTCTATCTCTTACAACCTTAGCTATAACAGAAGCCAAGGCGCAAGAAAAAACCTTTTCATCGCCCTTAATAATGCTTTTTTGGGAAATATTAATATCAATCTCAATATTCCCGTCTATAATCAAAAAATCAGCATCTTTTCTCAAGTTAACCACAGCTCTTTTCATGGCCAAGCGAGTAGCTTCTAAAATATTGATTCTGTCTATAACTTTTTCTGAAACTCTGCCTATCCCCCACTCTATGCGAGGATCTTTTTTGGCTTTCTTAAATATTTCTTCTCTTTGAGAAAAGCTTAAATCTTTAGAGTTTTTTAGTTTAGGAAAAGAAACTTCTTTTCCTACAACTACAGCAGCTGCCACAACAGAAGAAGCCAAAGGACCTCTTCCCACCTCATCGATGCCAACAATGCTTCTAAACCCTTTTCTCCTTAATTTATTCTCTTCTCTAAAATTAGGGTATCTCATTAATATTATCTTACAACAAAAACAAATATTAGAAAATGATTTGTTTGACTATTCTAATTTGAAAAAGTAGAATACTATAAGAAGATAAGCCATGAAATTTACTCATTTACACGTTCACAGCCACTACTCTCTTTTAGACGGTCTTCCCAAAATAGACCAGCTTTTAGATTATACCAAGAAACTAGGAATGGATTCTATCGCCCTAACAGATCACGGAGTATTATACGGAGCTGTAGAGTTTTACAAGAAAGCTAAAGAAAAAGGAATAAAGCCGATTATAGGATGCGAAGTATATACAGCCTTTGAGGAAATGCACCAAAAAAGGCCCAATATTGACCATAAAAGGTACCATTTAATACTTTTAGCTAAAAATAAAAAAGGATATGAAAATTTAGTAGAACTTGTAACAAAAGCCCACTTGGAGGGTTTTTATTACAAACCGAGAATAGACGACAAACTTCTGGAAAAGCACACCGAAGGTTTAATCTGCCTGACAGCCTGCATTCAAGGCAAGATACCCAGATTAATACTTTCCAAAAGAAAAAAAGAAGCTGAAAATTTAGCTTTAAAATATCAGAGGATGTTTGGAAAAGGAAACTTTTATCTAGAGCTTCAGAGTCATCCTCACACACCCGAGCAAAAAACTGTAAACGACAAACTTAAAGAAATAGCAAAAAAGCATAACATACCTTTGGTGGCTACAAACGACACCCATTATTTAAAACCCGAGGACGCAGAAGCCCAAGATATTTTAATGCTTATCAACACCGGAGCTGATAAAAACGACCCTGAAAGAATAACTTTACAGTCAGACGATTTTTCTTTGAAGAAACCGGAAGAAATGATAAAAACTTTTAAAGATACGCCTGAAGCCATAAAAAACACTCAAAAGATAGCGGATGCCTGTAATTTTGAATTAGACTTGGGAAAAACAAAACTTCCCTACTTTAAAGTTCCCAACGGAAAAAGTCCTTCAGAATATCTAAAGGACCTTTGTTATCAAGGATTAAAAAAAAGATATAAAGAAACTACAAAAGAGATAAAAGAAAGATTGGAATACGAACTTTCTGTAATAAAAGAAACGGGTTTTGATTCCTACTTTTTAATTGTTCAAGATTTTGTCAACTGGGCTAAAGATAACAGAATAGTCGTGGGGCCGGGAAGAGGTTCTGCCGGAGGATCTTTAGCTTCCTATCTTTTGAACATAACTAATATTGATCCTTTAAAGCACGATCTTCTTTTTGAAAGATTTCTTAATCCTGCCAGAATCTCCATGCCCGATATTGATTTGGATTTTACAGACAGAAGAAGAGACGAAGTTATAGAATACGTAGCTCAAAAATACGGAAGAAACAAAGTAGCTCAAATAATAACCTTTGGAACTATGGCCTCCAGGGCCGTAATAAGAGATGTGGGAAGAGCCTTGGGCTACAGCTACGACTATTGCGATCAATTGGCTAAAATGGTACCTTTTGGATTTAGTTTAAAAGATACCTTAGAGAAAGTTTCTGATTTTAAAAGAAAATACGAAACAGACGAAGAAGCAAAAAAACTAATTGATTTAGCTCAAAAACTAGAGGGAGTGGTAAGACACGCTTCAACTCACGCCTGCGGAGTAGTAATCTCAGAAGAGCCCTTAACAAAAGAGGTGCCCCTCCAGCATCCCACCCAAAACGACCAAAGCATAGTAACCCAGTATGAAATGCATGCCATAGAAGATTTGGGACTTTTAAAAATGGATTTTCTAGGACTGAAAAACCTTACTATTATAGAGGACACTTTAGCTAGAATATATGTTGTAAGAGGTGGAAAAAAAGTAGATATTGAAAATATACCCATAGACAATGAAAAAACCTATAAAATTTTGCAGGAAGGAAAAACCGCAGGAGTTTTCCAGCTTGAAGGACAGGGCATGACAAGATACCTCAAAGAATTAAAGCCTACAGAGTTTGAAGATCTAGTAACAATGATAGCTCTTTACAGGCCGGGCCCCATGGAGCTTATTCCAAGCTATATTAAAAGAAAACACGGAAAAGAAAAAGTTAATTATATTCACCCAAAACTAGAACCCATACTTAAAAACACCTACGGGATTATGATTTTCCAGGAGCAACTTATGCAGATGGCCAGAGAAATAGCAGGGTTCTCTTTAGCTGAAGCAGATATTTTAAGAAAGGCCGTAGGGAAAAAAATAAAAAGTCTTCTTAATAGCCAGGAAAAGAAATTTATAAAGGGAGCCGTAGATAACGGTGTAGATAAAAAAATAGCTCAAAGACTTTGGCAATGGATACTTCCTTTCGCAAGATATGGTTTTAATAAATCCCATTCTACAGCTTACGCCACAATAGCTTACCAGACAGCTTATCTTAAAGCCCATTTTCCTGTAGAGTTTATGGCCTCTCTTTTGACCTCTGAAAGAAACGATGTAGAAAAAATAGCTCATCTTATAGAAGAGTGCGAAAAAATGGATATTGAGGTTCTTCCTCCGGATATAAATGAAAGCTTGAAAAACTTTACTGTAGTACCCGAAGAAAACAAGATAAGATTCGGCCTTTGGGCAATTAAAAATGTTGGAGAAAATGTAATAGATGCCATCGTTAAAGAGAAAAAAGAAAATGGACAATTTAAATCAATAGGAGATTTTGTAGATAGAGTTAATTCAAAAGATCTTAATAAAAGATCTCTAGAAAGTTTGATTAAGGTTGGAGCTTTTGACAAGTTGGGAGAAAGAAACGAGCTTCTCTCTAACACGGAAAGACTACTGGAAGCTTCAAGAGAAAACCAAAAAAATAAAGCCAACGGCCAGAAAGGACTTTTCGAAGGGCAATATTTCAGCTCCAACGTAAAACTTGAAAAATCACTTCCTGCCAAAAACCAAGAAAAGCTCAGCTGGGAAAAAGAATTACTCGGTCTGTATATTACTTCCCACCCCTTGGAAAATTACAAAAGCCTTCTTAAAAAAAGAGCTTTCTCTATATCTAAAATATCAGCTGACTTAGTAAACAGAAAGGTAAGAATAGGAGGAATAATATCCGAAATAAAGAAGATTCTTACTAAAAAAGGAAGCCCGATGCTTTTTATAAAAGTGGAAGACCTGACAAGCAAGATAGAAGTGGTGGTTTTCCCCAACCTTATCCAACAGAATCCCACCGCCTTCCAAGAAAACAAAGTAGTTCTCATATCAGGAAGGATTGACAATAGAAACGGAGATACTAAGGTGGTCGCAGAAAACATAGAGGAGATTGTTACAGAAGAAGCTTAATTATGATAAAATCAATATATGGCCGAAATAGAAACAATTAGACATTCTTTAGCTCATATTCTAGCTAAAGCAGTAAAAGAGATATACCCTGAAACTAAGCTTGGAATAGGTCCTGCTACGGAGGATGGTTTTTATTATGATTTCGATTTTAAAAATAATATCTCAGAAGAAGATCTTCCCAAAATAGAAAAAAGAATGAAGGAAATAATAAAAGAAAAGATTTCTTTTAAAAAAGAAAAGATTTCCGGAAAGAAAGCCAAGGAAATATTTAAGAAAGAACCGTATAAATTACAATTAATAGAGAAGCTAAAAGATGCAACCATATACAAAAGTGGAGATTTTATAGATCTCTGCTCTGGACCTCATATAAAATCAACCAAAGAAATCGATCCTAGGGGATTTGAACTTACTAAAACAGCTGGCGCCTACTGGAAGGGAGACGAAAAAAATAAAATGCTAACGAGAATTTACGGAATAGCTTTCGAAAACAAAAAACAGCTTAAAATCCATTTAAAAAACATTGTAGAAGCGGAAAAAAGAGACCATAGAAAGCTGGGGCAAAAGCTGGAAATATTCTTATTGGATGAGGAGGTGGGATCCGGCCTTCCGATTTGGCTTCCCAAGGGAGCTGTTTTAAGAAATGAAATGGAAAAATATCTGAGAGAAGAACTGACAAAACAAGGATATAGCTGGCTTTACACTCCTCATATAGGAAAGTTAGATTTATGGAAAAAGTCAGGACACTGGAGTTTCTATAAAGAAAACCTCTACTCCCCTATTAAAATAGACAGCGAAAAATATCTTTTAAAGCCAATGAACTGCCCTTTTCATGTCAAAGTTTACAACTCTAAAATAAGAAGCTACAGAGACCTTCCTCTTTATCTTGCTGAGCTAGGAACTGTCTATAGATATGAAAGATCGGGCACTCTTCACGGATTAACAAGAGTAAGAGGTTTTACCCAAGATGACGCTCACGTCATTTGCACTCCCGCCCAAATAGAAAAAGAGGTATCCAAACTAGTAAAATACGGCTTAAAAATACTTAAAGGTTTCGGATTTAAAGAATACAACATTTATCTTTCAACCCGACCCGAAAAATACGCTGGCGAACTTAAAAATTGGAAAAAAGCTACAGATACCTTAAAAAAGGTTTTGGAGAACCAAAAACTAAAATATCAAATAGATCCAGGAGGTGGCGTATTTTACGGCCCCAAAATTGATATTAAGATAAAAGACTCTTTAGACAGAGAATGGCAATGCACCACTATCCAATTTGACTTCAACCTTCCCGAAAGATTCAACATGCACTACATTGACCAGAAGGGAAATAAAAAAGAACCCTTTATGATCCACAGAGCTCTCTTGGGAAGCATTGAAAGGTTTACTGGGGTTTTAATAGAACATTATGCGGGAGCTTTCCCTTTGTGGCTTTCCCCTGTTCAAGCGCAAGTAATACCCGTTGGAGCTAATCATAGAAAATACGCAGAAAAGATAAAGGAAGAATTAAAAGAAAAAGGAATAAGAGCTGAAGCTAAAACTGAAAGAGAAACTGTTTCTAAAAAAATAAGGGAGGGAGAAGTACAAAAAATCCCCTATCTTTTGGTAGTAGGAGACGAAGAAATAGAAAAGAAATCTGTAAGGATAAGAAAAAGAGGGGAAGGAGATCTCGGCCTCGTGAAAACAGAAAAATTTATTAAAGACATAAAAAAGGAAATAGAAAATAAATAACATGACAGGAATATCTCCCAAAACAAAAGAACTTATAGAGAATTATCAAAAATGGTATCAATCTCAGAAACCAAAAGAAGGAACAGCTACCATTCACGTAGATGAGGTTGCTTCAAGGGTTGCAGCTTTTTATGAAAAATTAAGAGGAATAATTGACTGGAAAGAAGAGCATCTTTTAAGGAAAAGAGCCATCGAAAGAATTTTAAAAAGAAGGTTTTTTTCAGGAGTTGATGTTGCCAATAGAAACTTGTCAGCTAAGGAAATAGCAAGACCTTTGGTGCTAGAGTTGATTAGAGGAGGACATTTTCCAAACGACAGAATAGAAGAATACAAAATATCCCATGTACAAGAGACTATAAATAAATATGTTTTTATACTCAACTACAGTTCTAAAAAAGACAAATCAAAAATTCAGCTTTACAACTGGCTCTGTTCTATTGCGGCCTGCGAGATAGAAGAAATACTCACTCCCCCATCTAAAGAAAGAGCTCTGATAGATTTTATGTTCCGCTCTGTAAAAGAAAAAATAAATGTAAGCAACGACGTTTTAAAAAGAGAAGTATCAGAGAAAGAAAGCAGCATCCAAGCCTACATCGCAGTTCAAAAAGCTCTTTTTAAGCTAGATAGTCCTGTTATAAGCTATCATTTAATAAAGTACAGGTATCCGGAATGGAAAACCCTCTCCAAGGATAAATTGAAAGAGGCAGCAGATAATATATATTCTTTATGGGCAGATATTGAAAATGAATTAAATCATCCTTTGTCAGACAAGTTCTACAAAATAGCAGAAAAATACGATACTCCTTACCTTCTTTTGGGCGACGTTCTTTTAGAAAACCCGAATAAAGGAGAAGAAAAATTTAAGAATCCAGAGAAGCTAGAAAGCGCCGTAAGAAAAGCCTACAATACCAGAGTTAAAACCTTAAAATCAAGGCTGGGAAGAGCTGCTTTTTATTCCACTCTCTCCATTTTCTTAACCAATATAGTATCCCTTTTAGCTGTTGAAATACCAGCGACAAAACTACTTACGGGGAGTTTTAACCTTTGGGCTATAGGGGTAGATATTCTAGGCCCCACTGTTTTAATGCTTCTTTTAGTGATAACCATAAAACCCCCAAAAAGAGAAAATTTTAATCAAGTTATACTGGAGGTAATGAAAATAATTTATCCGAAAGAAGAAAAGGAAACCTACGAGATAAAATCTTATCCCAAAAGAAGCCTTATTATCAACTTTATTGTAAGGTTTCTCTACACTCTGGGATTCACTATTGTAGTGGGCCTCATAATCTGGGGGCTTTACCACGTCAACTTCCCTCCTCTCTCTTATGTTATTTTCATAATCTTCCTTTCTCTAATAGCTTTTGCCGGAGCAAAAATAAGGCAAAGAGCAAAAGAGCTCCAGGTCATAGAAGAGAAAGAGAGCTTTCTTCATTTCTTTTTCGACCCCTTTGCTGTTCCCATTATCCAACTGGGAAAATGGCTTACTGCCAGATGGAAAAGGTATAATATAATAGCCGCCTTTTTCTCAGCTTTAATAGATATGCCTTTCACTCTCTTCATTGAATTCATCGAACAATGGAGATACTTTTTAAAAGAAAGAAAAGAAAAAATACATTAATATGATTTACAAAACACTACTCCTCATAATATTAACAGTTTTTTTAATGGCCTCCCCGGCTCTTGCTGAACAAACGCTTGAAGAGGTAATTCAGGATACCGAGGTTACAGCTGAAAGCTTAAATATAAAAGATCCGGAAATCCTTCCTGACAGTCCTTTTTACTTTTTAAAAGAATGGGGTCGAAACATTCGTTCCTTTCTTACCTTTAATAATGTCGAAAAGCTTGAATTAAAAAACAGATTTGCCAACGAAAATCTTTTAGAGTTAAAAAAACTTGTTGAAAAAAACAGCAAAGAAGAGGTCCTACAGAAAACTATCCGCAGATACCAAGAAAGAATGGGAGATCTAGAAAAAGCAACTGAAGGAATAAAAAGCCAGGAAGCAGTGGATAGATTTCTAGACAAGTATACTAATCAGCAAATTCTCCACCAAAGAATATTGGAAAAATTAGAAAACCAGGTTCCAGAAAAAACTTTTCAAAAAATAGAGGAGGCAAGGCAAGAACATCTGGAAAGGTTTAAAAATGTCATGCTAAAGCTAGAAGACAAAGAAAAGATAGCCGAAAGAATTGCTGACTCCGTTAAAGAGCAAACTGGAAGTCAGTTTCAAGAATTCAAAAATCTGGAAATAATAGAAAGAATAAGAAAGAATATGCCGGGAGAAATTGAGGAAAAACTTCAGGAAAAAGAAAGGGAAATATTAGAAAGCCTTAAAAATAATCTGGAAAGCGCCACCCAGCAAGAACAAGAAAGATTCCAACAGTATATGAAAGAACAATTAAGAATAATGGATCAGATAGAGTCGCGAATCCAAGAGGGATCACGGCTCAGAAAAAGACTCCAAGAAGCAAAGGAAAAAATACCTTTTTAGGAGAACGAGAACATTATTTTCTATTTGCAAAAAAACAGCAAACCCTGCTCCAATAACAAACAGGAAAAAGATAATACGACAAAAAAACAGTCCTTGAAAGAGGCTGTTTTTTGTTATAGAATAAAGCCCTATGAAGTACTGGATCAAAACCTTTGGGTGCCAAATGAACAAGTCAGATTCTGAAAGAATAAGTTCTGTTTTGAATAAATCGGGGTACAAGCCTGTTCAAAAAATAGAAGAAGCTGATTTGGCCATAATCAATATGTGTTCTGTAAGACAATCCCCTGTGGACAGGGTCTACGGGCTAGTACCAAAATTAAAAAACAAGCAGTCCCTTCTAACGGGTTGTGTTTTAAATAAGGATAAAAGAAAGCTTTCTAAGATCTTCGACTTTATTTTAGATATTGAAAGCCTGTCTAAGTGGCCTGAAATTATTACGGGAAAGAAAATAATCTCCGGAAAAGATATAATAAAAGTATCCAGCTATTTAAAGATAAGGCCATGCTACGACAATAGGTTTTCAGCCAATATCCCAATAATGACAGGGTGTAATAACTACTGCTCTTACTGCGTTGTTCCTAGCACCAGGGGAGAGGAAATATCCCGGCCTGTTGAAGACATCGTTTCAGAAGCTCAAAATTTAGCAGAAAAAGGATATAAAGAAATATGGCTTTTGGGCCAAAACGTAAACTCATACAACAAGATACCTTTCGCGGATCTTTTAAGAAAAATAAATAACATACCGGGAAACTTCTGGATAAGATTTACCTCTTCAAATCCTAAAGACTTTTCAGAAAATACAATAAAAGCCATTAAAGATTCAAAAAAAATTACAGAATACCTTAATCTTCCGGCCCAGTCAGGAGACAATGAAATACTTAAAAAAATGAACAGACCCTATACCGTAGAAGAGTACAAAAAGATAATCAAGAAAACAAGAAAAGAAATACCAAATATTACTCTCTCCACAGACATTATCGTAGGTTTTCCAGGAGAAACAAAAGAGCAATTCAAAAATACAGCAAAGCTTTTCAAAGAAATAGAATATGATATGGCCTATATCGCTAAATACTCACCCAGACCTCAGACTAAAGCCGCTCAAATGAAAGATAACGTCCCTCAGAAAGAAAAGAACAGAAGAGAAAAAGTCCTTACAGACATTCTTAAAAAAACTGCTTTAAAAAATAATAAAGAATACATAGGAAAAGAGATAGATGTTTTGCTTAGCGCTAAAACAAAAGACGGATGGACAGGAAAAAGCAGAAAGTATAAAACAGTTAAGGTGTTTTCTAATAAAAACCTCTTGGGAGAGTTTGTAAAAGTAAAAATTACAGAAGCTTTTCCTTGGGGACTGAAAGGGGAAATAAAAAGCTATTCATAAAAGAATGAAGAATCTTCGGTTTCTTCCAAGAAGCTATTAATTCATTTTTAAAAATGGAAACTAAAAAAGCAATAGCAATAGTAGGCCCTACCGCTGCAGGCAAAACAAATCTCTCTATAAAACTGGCTAAAAAGTTTTCGGGAGAAGTGGTTTCAGCTGATTCAAGACAGGTTTACAGAGGAATGGATATTAGCACAGGAAAAATAACAAAAAAAGAAATGGACAATATTCCCCACTACCTTTTAGATGTAGTCTCTCCTAAAAGAATATTTACTGTAGCTCAATATAAGAAAAAGGCTTTAAGAGCCATTGAAAATATTCACAAAAAGGGGAAAATCCCTTTCTTGGTCGGAGGAACAGCACTTTATCTTTATACTGTAATAGATAACATATCAATACCTGGCGTGAAACCTGACTGGAAGTTAAGGAAAAAACTCCAAAAAAAAACAAAAGAAGAGCTTTACAATCAATTAAAAAAGCTAGATCCCAGAAGGGCTCAAACCATAGAGAAAAACAACAAGAGAAGATTAATAAGG
Organism: uncultured Candidatus Saccharibacteria bacterium; assembly: GCA_964509645.1. GTDB lineage: Bacteria > Patescibacteriota > Minisyncoccia > Minisyncoccales > GWA2-38-27 > CAZDXV01. The sequence goes on from CAZDXV010000002.1 coordinate 31,642, forward strand.
GCTCTGGAGATAATTTTAAAAACAAAAAAACCCGTTCCCCCGCTTAAAAGCCAAAACTCAGATTTTGATTTTCTTATCCTGGGGATCAAGAAATCAAAAGAAAAATTAGAGAAATTAATAAAAAAAAGATTAGAGAAAAGACTAAATCAAGGAATGATTGCAGAAGTTAAAAGATTAAAAAATTCAGGCGTTTCTTGGAAAAGACTGGAAAGTTTTGGATTGGAATGCAAACATATTGCAAAATATCTTCGGAATAAAATAACAGAAGAAGAAATGAAAGAAAAATTACAAAAAGAAGAAGAACACTTTGCCAAAAGGCAAATGACTTGGTTTAAAAAGGACAAAAGAATTCATTGGATAAAGAATCAGAAAGAAGCTGAAAAACTGATAAGAGATTTTCTTTGTCGTTGAGAAAAAAACAAAAGCCACGTTGAAGTTGAATGTGGCTTTTTTGTATTTCTATTATTTTAAACTCTTTTTCAAAATCTCAATAACGGTTTCTGGATTAGCTCTCCCTTTTGTAGCTGCCATTATCTGTCCTGCAAGAAACTGCAAAGCGTTTTCTTTTCCTTTTTTATAGTCTTCTGCGGCTTTTTCATTTTTTGAAATAACATCTTTTACAACATTCTCAATTTCTCCTGTGTCTTCAATTTGAGACAACCCTTTATCTTCTATAATGTGAGAGGGATCTGCGCCCGTCGAAAACATTTCCTTTAAAACCTTCTTTGCTATTTTGCTGGATATTTTTCCTTCAAATATTAAAACTATAAACTCAGCAAAGTTTTCAGGGGTAATCAGAAAATCCTCCTCTTCTACAGATTTTCCTTTTAAAAGACCTTGGAGATCTGTGAGAATATAATTTGAAGCAAGTTTTGCGATTTTATCATTCTCCAAAACATCTTTTTTTATTGTCTTAAGCCAGTTTTTAAGCTCAGATACCACCTGTTCAAAATACTCACTCAAGTTCTTATTAAAAACAAAAATCTCAATCTCTTCCTTCCCTAGTCCGTATTCTTCCTTAAACCTTTTCCTTTTGTTCTGAGGAAGCTCCGGGATATCAGCTTTTATCTCATTTAAAAACTCTTCTGAAAATTCCAAAGCAGGAAGATCGGGCTCTGGAAAATACCTGTAATCATGCGCCTCTTCTTTGCTTCTTTGAGAAACTGTAATCTGTTTATTATCGTCCCAACCCCTTGTTTCTTGAATAATCTCTTTACCAGAATCTAATATTTCCTTTTGCCTCTCTACTTCATACTCAATAGCCTTTTCTACGGCCTTAAAAGAATTTAAGTTTTTAATTTCTACTTTAGTCCCCAGTTTCTCTCCTGATTTTAAGGAAATGTTTGCTTCAACTCTCATCTGTCCTTTTTCCATATCAGCTGAGGAAACATCTAGATATCTTGCTATCAAACGTAATTCTTCTGCAAACCTTCTTGTTTCTTGAGCCGAAGTTAAATCAGGCTCTGTAACAAGCTCCATCAAGGGAACGCCCGCTCTATTAAAATCAACCAAAGAATCTCCGCCGGAATGAATAAGCCTCCCCGTATCTTCTTCTAAGTGTATTCTAGTAATGTCTATTTTTCTTCCGTCAACCTCTAAAAAACCTCCTTTGCATAAGGGAATATCGTACTGGGAAATCTGGTATCCCTTGGGAAGATCTGGATAAAAGTAGTTTTTCCTGTCAAACTTAGAAATTGAAGCTACGGAGCACCTTAAAGCATATCCTGTTTTGATTACCTTTTTAACGGCCTCTTTGTTTATAACAGGGAGAGAACCCGGCTGAGCAGTACAAACAGGGCAAATATTAACATTGGGATTTTTCTCTTCAGAGTCGTTCTTGCAAGAGCAAAACATCTTAGAATTAGTATTTAGCTCTATGTGTATTTCTAGTCCTATAACTGTAGTGTATTTCATAATTAAACTTTTTTAGCAGAAAGTCCATCTTCTGAAACCTCAAAGTCATCAAATATTACAGGGACTCTTTTCTGAACATCCTTTAAAAGATTAACCATTACTCTTCTTATCTCCCAGTGAGCCGCTGGCCCGCACCTCAAAGCAAAAATATGGCGCCATTCTCTGAAATTTGCCGTAATAACAATCTGAGCCTTAATGCCTATGGGCAGAGTCTGTCTTGCATCTTGGGGAATCCATCCCTTTTCTCTTAAGCCCCTGTACATTTGCTCGTTTAAATCAACCCAATCCTGAAAAGAGACCGGCATACTATTTCCATCCGGAAGCTTTAAATCAACAAGTTTTTCGTCTTTTTCTTTGTCGGGGGGGATAACAACCTTAAATTTGCTTTCATCTACATATCTGGTAGATTCTTGGGTATAGGCCGCTAATCTATGGCGAACTAGCTCATGAGTAAATCCACGGCAAACATCATCAAACTCTACTGTCATACAAGAATGTTCCAAAACTGATTCATGTCCCCTTTTCCTAAGCATTTCCACAAACTTAGCTGCTGATTCGTGAGTAATTTTATCTCTGCTCTGATAGGCCGTTCTGCCCGCTACTTCAATTAGCTGAAGAGGATTCTCCCCCTCAGCTCCTGTCATAATAGATAATATTTTATGAATTCCTTTATTTTTTAAAATCTCTGCCATAATTATTTTAAAAATTTTGAAGTTATAAGTTTCTTTACCTCTTCAAAAATATCTTCAATAGATTTTTCTCCGTCAATAGCTATAACATCATCAAACATCTTGGGAAATTTTTTGTAGTAGTTAAGGACCTTAGAAAGCTTTTTTTCTTTTTCAAATAAAGTTTTGTCTATGCCTCTTTTTTCTATCCTTTCGATACAAGTTTTGGCTGAAGCTATGAAAATTAAAGTAATGTCAGGAAGCAAAAAATCATTGTTTTTTTCTATTAAATTATTCAAATCCAGCCCCTCGGCTGCCCCATAAGCTAAAGTAGAGAAAAAATATCTATCTAAAAGAACATACTTTCCTTTTTTCAAAGCGGGGATCACAACTTTTTCAAGATTTTCCTTCCTATCTTGAATAAAAAGATCTTGAAGCTCTCCAGCTTCAACCTCTATTTCTTTCTCTAAAACTTTTTTTATTTTTTCCCCGGGTACAGTATAAGTAGTAGGCTCTTTTGAAATCAATACTTCAATCCCTCTTTTTGATAAAAAATCAGCTATTAACTCCAGCTGAGTGCTATGGCCCGAACCGTCCAATCCTTCTGAGACTACAAACTTTCCGGGATAATTGTTTTTTATCATTTTTTTTATTGTTTACTGTATTCTTCTACGCTATTATCTACAACATCGAGCTTAACTCCTGCGCTTTTAAAAAGCTCCAAAGAAAGCTTGTCAGCATGATATCTTTTCTGAGCAACCACCCTCTTAATACCTACTCTTACTATTCTCATAGCGCAATTATAGCAAGGAACCATTTTACAGTAAATAGTAGCTCCCTTGATCCTTACACCATCTTTTGCGCACTGTAAAATAGCGTTTTCTTCGGCATGAAGAGTTCTTACACAGTGCTGAGATTTATTGCCTTTTTCATCAATTACAGTCTTCATCATATGGCCCACATCATCACAATGAGGCTGACCCGGAGGAGATCCGACATAGCCTGTAGCCAAAATAGTGTTCTCAGAACTTACGATAACAGCTCCGCTGCGACCCCTATCACAGGTAGCCCTCTTTCCTATGGGGTTGATTAAACTTAAAAAATACTCGTCCCAAGTAGGTCTTATATATTTTGAGTCTTTTTCCATAATTAAAAGGGTATTACTCAATAGTAATACCCATATTTTTAGCCGTTCCTTCAATTATTTTAACTGCTTGGTTTAAATCATCTGTATTGAGATCAGGCATCTTTTTCTTGGCTATCTCTTCTAGCTGGGCGCGAGAAATCTTAGCTACCTTCTCTTTATTGGGAACCCCCGAGCCCTTTTCAATTCCTAAAACCTTCCTTAAAAGCTCTGAAGCTGGTGGCTGCTTTAATTCAAAACCATAGCTTCTATCTTCATAAACTGTAATCTCTACAGGAATAACAAAACCTGACTGTTCTTTTGTAGCATCGTTGAATTTCTGACAGAATTCTGAAATATTTATTCCGTGGGGAGCTAAAGCAGGCCCTACTGGAGGAGCAGGCGTAGCTTTACCAGCTTCTATTTGAAGTTTCACAACAGATTTTACTTTCTTTGCCATAATTAAAGTTTTTTAATTTGTAATGAATCCAGCTCAACAGGAGTGTCCCTGCCAAACATATTAACTAGAACCTTAACTTTTCCTTTTTCTTCGTCAATCTCTGAAACCTTTCCGTCAAAATCTTTAAAGGGGCCGTCTGTTATCTTAACAGAATCCCCTATTTTAAACTCAATCTTGTGCTGAGGATCTTCAACGCCCATTCTCTTTTTAAGGCTATCTATTTCCTTTTGGGAGATAGGGACCGGAGTTGTGCCAACCCCAACAAAACCTGTAACATTCGGGGTATTTCTTACTATATACCAAGAATCGTCTGTTACCATCATTTCCACCAAAACATATCCCGGATATATTTTTTCTTCTACCACTTTCCTCTTTCCGCTTTTTATCTTAATCTTTTTTTCTTTGGGAACTATAACATCGAATATCTTATCCTCCACTCCCAAAGACTCAACCCTTTGCTTTAGGTTTTTAGCCACTGCATCTTCATACCCTGAATAAGTATGTATAACGTACCAATTTCTCTCTTGGGGTAATTTTTGTTTTGGCATAAATTAAAGAATAAAAGCTTGCAAAATCCTAGCAAAGATAAAATCGAGTCCTCCGAGAAAGACTGCGATAGCCAAAGAAGACCCTATGACAACAAGGGTATATTTTATTGTTTCTTTTCTGCTGGGCCAATTAACTTTCTTTATTTCTAATTTTACTTCTTTCAGAAAAGGAACTATTTTTTTGAAAATGTTTTTCATTGTCTTTTAAAAAAGGCCTTTTTGGCCCCCAGTTAAATATTAACTGAAGACCGGTTAAAAGTCAAACTAAATATCAAGATTTTCCACTTTTTTGGCGTAAGTTTGAATAAATTTCTTTCTAGGAGCCACTTCTCCCCCCATCAGAGTATCAAAAACTTTGTCTGCGGACTTGGTGTCTTCAACTGTAACCTGGAGAAGAATCCTGTTTTCTGGGTTCATGGTTGTTTCCCAAAGCTGAGAAGGGTTCATTTCACCCAAACCCTTATATCTTTGAATAGAAAACTTAATGTTCTTATTCTCTTTCTTAATCTTTTCTACAAGCTTTTTCTTTTCTTCTTCTGAATAGGCATACTCTTTCTTTTTGCCCGCCTGAATCTTGTAAAGAGGAGGCTGAGCTATGTATAAATATCCTTTTTCTATTACGGGACTAAAATACCTGTAAAATAAAGTTAAAAGTAAAGTTCTAATGTGAGATCCATCGACATCAGCATCAAGAGTCAGAATAATCCTATGATATCTTGCCCTTTCAATATTAAACTCTTCTCCTATGCCGGTTCCCATAGCTATAATAAGAGCTTTTATTTCTTTTGAAGAAAGTATCTTGTCTATTCTTGCCTTTTCCACGTTAAGTATTTTTCCTCTTAGGGGAAGAATTGCCTGAAACCTTCTATCTCTGGCACTTTTGCAGCTCCCGCCTGCGCTATCTCCTTCCACAACAAACAATTCTGATTCTTCGGGCTTTCTAGAGGTACAGTCAGCCAGCTTTCCTGGTAGAGCCAACCCTTCCAGGGCTCCTTTTCTCAGAACCGTTTCCTTAGCTGTTTTAGCAGCTTTCCTAGCTCTAGCAGACAAAAGGCATTTTTCTATGACAGCCCTGGCATCTTTGGGGTTCCTTTCAAAAAAGTCAGTCAGAGCCCCTGAAACTACTTGATCTACAGCAGGTTTAGCTTCTATGTTTCCCAGCTTAGCCTTAGTTTGCCCTTCAAACTGAGGATCCCTTATCTTTACAGAGACTACAGCAGTTAAGCCTTCTCTAACATCCTGACCCGAAAGATTGTCATCTGATTCTTTTAAAATATCATTCTTTCTGGCATAATCATTCAAACTCCTGGTTAAAGCTGCTCGAAAACCCGTTAAATGCGTTCCCCCCTCTGCTGTAAAGATATTATTAGCAAAACTTTCTTCATAAGTTTCAAACTCTTCTGTATATTGAAAAGAAGCCTCTACCAATATTCCTTCTTTTTCTCCTAAAGCATAGAAAATATTATCATGAAGGGTTTTAATGCCACGAGTAAGATATTTAATGTAAGAAGCTATCCCCCCCTCAAAGTAGAAGGTATATCTTTTATCTGCTCTCTCTCTTTGGTCCTCAAAGGTAACTTTTACTCCGCTTGTTAGGTAGGCCTGCTGACGCAAATGCTTGATAATTCTTTTGGCGTTAAAGCTTATTTCTCCAAATATTTCAGGATCGGGAGAAAAAGTAACTGTAGTTCCAGTACTCTTGCAACTCCCCTCTTTTTTAAGCTTTGTCTTTGTTTTTCCCTTAGCGTACTCTTGAGAATGTTTTTTCCCGTCCCTGCAAACCTCTGCTTTCAAATAAGTTGACAAAGCGCAGACCACAGAAACCCCTACACCGTGAAGACCTCCTGCTACTTGGTATGCTTTACCTCCAAACTTTCCTCCGGCGTGCAAAGTAGTCATAACAGTCTCTAGGGCTGATTTTTTAGTTCTTGGATGTCTATCTACGGGAATTCCTCTTCCATCATCTTCTGTTCTAACTTTATTATCCGGCAAAAGAGTAACCTTAATATTTTGAGCATGTCCTCCCATGGCCTCGTCTAAAGCGTTATCTAAGGTTTCCCAAACTAAATGGTGAAGGCCATCAGGACCTGTAGAGCCAATATACATAGCAGGCCTCTTTCTTACGGGATCAAGACCCTCTAAAACATAAATATCTTTTGCTCCGTACTCTGTGTTCTTTTTAGAAGAAGTTTTCCTTTTCTTTGCCATGATTTATTTTCTTACTTGCCATTGGACTTCTGACTCCAATGCCTTTATAATTTTATCCTGCATTTTGCTTATCTCCTTGTTTTCTAAGGTCCTATCTTTTGCTTGGTATATAATGTGAAAAGCTAGATTCTTTTTTCCTCCCGGAAGGCCTTCTTCTTCATAAATATCGAAAAGATCAACATCTCTCACCAAAGACCCCCCCGTTTTATTAATTATATTCATAACATCCTCCACTTTTACTCCCAAGGGAACTAAAACCGCAACATCTCTTACGGCCGAAGGATAGCGGGAAATAGGCTGATATTCTTGCTCCTCTGAGGCTATCTTCTGTAATTTTTCAAAATCAATTTCAAAAGCTACAACCTTTCTATCTATCTTCATCTTCCTTAAGACATCAGAGGATATTTCCCCCAGAAAACCTATCTCTTCAGAGCCAACTTTGATTTCGGCGCCTCTTCTCTTCTCCCAAAGACTCTTTTCTTCTGGAGTAGCCTTAAAATCGTCATACCATATTTCGCTAATCCCCATCCTCTCTAAAAGCTCGTCTGATATTCCTTTAAGGGAATAAAAGTCCATTTTGTCGGAAAAAACAAAAAGCATCTTTTTTTCTTTTTTTAAAAACACCTTTCCTAATTCAAAAATATTAATTTCCTGAAAATTATTCGCATTTTCCTTGATGTTTTTCAAAAGGTTAGGCGCTAAGCTGGGCCTTAAATATTCCTGGTCAGAGCTTAAGGGGTTATCAAGAGCTTTTAAGCTGCCTTTTTTATAATTAAAGTCCTCTGCTTGTTTTTTAGATATAAAAGAATAATTATATATTTCGGAGAACCTCATCTCTTTTAAGTTGTCTTTAACAAAGTTCTCCCAAAAAATAGAGAAATTCTTTTGAGGAGGAACAAGAGCCGCTGAAGGAAAAACAGCCGGTATATTTTCAAAACCGTAGATTCTCCCCGCTTCTTCTGCCAGATCTTCTTCTATTGAGATGTCCAGCCTAAAAGTAGGAATTCTGACTTTTTTGCCAAGAACTTCAAACCCCAGTCTTTTAAAGATGCTGTCTATCTCTTTGTCTTTAATATCAATACCTAAAAGTTTTCTTAAATAGTCCTTGTTAAGCTTTACTGTTTTTGGGGTTCTCTTTTTAGGATAGCAATCTATTAAACCGGAGGCGTCTTTTCCGTTGGCTTCTTTTTCCACTAGAAAAGCTGCTCTATTTATGGCTTTTTCTGTTAGATTGGGATCAATTTCGTTCTCAAACCTCCAGGAAGCATCAGTTTTAAGATCAAGTTTTCGGGAGGTCTTCCTTATTAAAGAATATTTAAAGTTAGCAGATTCCAGAATTATTGTTTTGGTGTCTTTTTCTATCTCGGCTTTCTTCCCTCCCTTTATTCCAGCTACAGCCAAAGGGCTTTTATTGTCTGCTATAACTAAAATATCCTTGCTCAGTTTGTATTTGTTACCATCTAAGCTTACAATCTCTTCTCCTTCTTTTGCTCTTCTTACTATAATTTTCTCTGAAACCTTCTCGTAATCAAAGGCATGAAGAGGTTGACCTGTTTCAAGCATGACATAGTTTGCAATGTCCACTATATTGTTAATTGGCTGAAGACCGCAGGCCTCAAGCCTGTCTTTAATCCATTTTGGGGAAGGCCCCACTTTGACACCTTCCATAACTCTTGCTGTATAGCGAGGGCAGTTTTTTTTATCTTTGACTTCAACTTTTAAAAGGTTCTTTTTTCCATTCTTTATCTTGCTCTCCGGTTTCTTCATCTTTTTGCTTAAGATAGCCGATATCTCTCGGGCCACTCCCTCATGAGAAAGGCAGTCTGAAGATCTATTGGAAAGAATATCAATATCAAGAAGAAAATCTCCTTTTTTCTTTTTAATGCCTTCTACCTCAAAGCTGTGCATAGTTAAAAGATCTGCCAGTTTTTCAGGTTTTAAAATTCTATTTTCAAAAAAAGATTGTAGCCAGTTATAGGAAAAAATCATATTAAAACTGATTAATAAACCTTAAGTCGCCACTCCTAAAAAGCCTTACGTCTTCGATCTTGTATTTCATCATAGCCAGCCTATCCATGCCTATGCCGAAAGCAAAACCCTGCCAGTTTTTAGGATTTATACCGGAAGCTTTTAATACGTTTGGATGAACCATGCCGGCCCCTATGAGTTCTACCCAACCCGTTTGAGAACAGACACTGCATCCTTTTCCCTTGCAAACTAAACAGCTTATATCCACCTCAAAAGAGGGTTCGGTAAAAGGAAAAAAGCTCGGCCGTAGACGCACATTGACTTTCTTCTCAAAAAACCTGCCTAAAAACTCCCTTATAACAGCTCTGAAATTGGCGGCTGAAACATCTTTGCCGATCATTAAGCCCTCAACTTGATAAAACTGGAAATCATGGGAAGCGTCCGTAGCCTCATGCCTATATATCCTGCCTGGAACTATAATCCTAAGGGGAGGGTTGTTTTTCTCCATATAATGTATTTGGACAGGAGAGGTATGGGTTCTTAAAAGCTTTCCCTTTTTTAAATAAAAAGTGTCCCAAATATCCCGAGCAGGATGGTCTTTAGGTATGTTTAGAGCGTCAAAATTATAAAATTCGGTCTCCACTTCAGGACCTTCTATCGTGCCAAAACCCATAGTCTTAAAGATATCTTCGATTCTTCTCTTTACCAAAGTCAAAGGATGAAGATGGCCGGAATAAGGCCTCTTTCCCGGAATACTAATATCTAAACTTCCTTTTTTCTCTTCTCCTTTCTTAGACAAAAGAAAGTTCTTTTTAGATTCTATTTTTTTCTCTAAAAACTTTTTGGCCTCATTAGCTTTCTTTCCCGCTTTGACTCTTTCAGAAACAGAAACATCTTTAAGAGAGCGAAAAATCACAGAAAGTTTTCCCTTCTTGCCTAAATACTCTTTATAAGCCTCACTAAGCTCCTTTAGGTCAACGGATTTCTCTATCTTTTCTAGGGCTTTTTCCTTAATATTATCTATATCTTTTAACTCCATATTATATCTATTTTACCTTAAAAAAGACCCGAAATCAACTGGGTATTTGGGGATAAAAAAGCCACCGTTTAGAGCGGTGGCTGGTTTGTTTAAGCTGTCAATTCGTTCCAGTGGGTTCTGGGTCTTAAGGCCTTAGAACCCTGAGCACAAAGAGGACAATCATTGGCCTCTACTGCCCAAACTGCTCTCTCTAAAAGAGAAACCACGCAAATCCCGTTTTCATAATGAACCGGGAGCTCTGGAGGACGATGAACAACAGAACCGACAACAGGATGGAAAAAAACATTCGCCCTGTTGTCCTTTTTTATTGCCTCCCTCACTTTCATTGTCGTTCCAAGCGTAGTAATCAACTCCTCAATTTGGAGAATCCTAGAGCCTTCGGGAATTTGCCAATCCTTCCAGATCATCTTTTTAGGATCGCTGGGATCCTTTCTCGGGAATCCGTGGTTTGCGCCCAAGATTCTCGCAACCTCGTAAGAAAAAGCAATCGCAGAATAAGGCGAACCGACTACCCAGTCCACTCCTTCTGCAATCGTCGTTTCTAAATTATAAGCAAGTTGACGAGCAAAAAGACTGCTAATTTTAGTATCGCAAAGAACTCTCGGACAGTTAAAAAATCCATTGCTGTGCTTGCCTGAGGTAAGCTCGGCATGGGGTTTTTCAGAACTTCCATTGTGAAGCCATACGGCTCCGTATTCCTGGAAAACTTCTAGAATCTCCTCTTCTGTTAGGGGATCAGAGAGAATCTTTGAAGTATCATAGCTTAAGGCTATGATCTTGTCGACAAGAGCCCTTTTCATCTTATTTCTCCTTTCTGACAGTTTTAGCAATTTCCTCGGCAATTTTCCTGGCAGCATCTTCCGAAGTACCGATCTCCGGCGGAGGTTGGCGAATAGGCCTGCCGATAATAATGTAATCAGCTCCTGCCTTCACAGCGTCAGCGGGAGTCATAATTCTTTGCTGATCTCCCTTAGCCGCCCAAGAAGGACGAATTCCGGGAGTGGCCGTAAGAAGACTTTTATATCTCACCCTGCTCCTGATTAATTTAAGTTCCTGAGGAGAGCAGATAATTCCGTCGGCTCCAGCATCAAGAAGCATATCGGCAAACTGAAGCACCTTGGAACCAGGAGCAGCTCCGAAAATAGATTTACACGCTTCTTCGTCAAGAGAAGTCAAAACAGTTACTCCGAAAAGAAGGGAGCTACCCTTGTTTTCTACCGCTTTGACAATAGCCTCAACTCCGGCAGAAGCATGAAGATTCAGCATCTTCAAACCCATTCTTTTCACCTGAGCCGTAGCTTTCCCGACAGTACTGGGAATATCATCAAACTTACCATCCCATAGAACATTTCCATCTAACAAGTAAAAAAGTCGGCGAATATTGAGAAAGTTATTCATCGCTGAGTCTCTCTTCTCTGGCGGACCAAGAGACGCTAACATAGCGGTAATAAACTCCAGTCCGATCTTAAAACATCCCACTAACGGAAACAGTTTTTGAACTAAATCCATTGCTTTCTCCGGCGAATCAACATCAAGAGCGTGAATAATTTTTTGATGGGGTTTCAGTTCCATCTTACCTCTCCTTTCTCTTCTGTTTCATGTCTCTCCGAACAAATGCCGTAGGGCGCCAGGGATAAGGGATGAAGATAGAACCAAAGCTTATAGCTTTAGCTCCTAAATCCCTTAGTTCCTGAATATCCTCAAAGTCCCAAACGCTGGAACCTATCACCGGAATTGAAAACTTTGAAGAAAACATTTCAACAAAGTCCCAAGTAAAAGGAGAAGCCGCTTTTCCCGAAACTCCTCCGCCCCCTAAATGAGCCAGAGGGCTTTTTTTGCCGGGATAAACAATGTGCCAAGGCACGCTGTTTATAGAAACAGCTTCTATTACCCCCTCTACCTCAGGAATAATTACCTCCACGTTATGAATAACAGAAAGCTTTAAGATCAATGGGAATCTGGATGATTTCTCTGCTGCTTGACAGCACCGAACAATGGTTTCTGTATTTTCCAAAACTCCTTCTTTAGTATTGGGACAGGAAGCATTCAGCTCCATGCCGACCAAGTCAAAACGGTTTAAGGCCAAACACATCTTAAAGACTTCGTCCGGATCTTCGCAGAAGACAGATCCAACCAACGGTATCTCTCGAGAAACGGCAGGCCCTATTTCTCTGCACCACCATTCGTACCCTTTGTTTGTAAGGCCTACAGAGTTAACTGTTCCCTCTTTAATGAGGCGAACGCAGCCAAAAGGATTATACCACCTTAAATTACCTTTTCTCGGCTCGTAAGTAAGCGTCTTTATTACAACCGTAAATAGCTTGGGATCAATCAGTTTCATCCATCTCAAAGGCCATTCCCAGAACCAGCCCTTGCCGTCAAAAGCAAGAGCTCCAGAAGCCACCATGTAATCAAACTTGTGTTCGTTTGACAGCTTTATCATTCTTTTCTCCTTTTTTCAAAGAACCAAAGATCTTTTATCCTACTATATTTATCCCCTCTGTCAACACTTGATTTTATCTAAAAAATCAGTTAGTATATTACTTGCGGGGTGGAGAAGTAGTATCTCGCGAGGCCCATAACCTCGAGACGTCAGTGCAACTCTGGCCCCCGCAACAAATTAAGCCGTAGCCGGGGAGTAGAATGGCATCTAAAGCCGTCTCATAAGCGGTTAAAGTGGGTTCGATTCCCGCCCCCGGCACATTGCGGGCGTAGCTTAGCGGCTTAAAGCGCCGCCCTGTCACGGCGGAGACCGTGGGTTCAAATCCCATCGCCCGCGCAAACAAAAAACACCTTTCAAGAGGTGTTTTTTGGAAAGCTAAATAGCTTCTAGATCTCTAAGGGTTTCTTCGTAAATTTTAAGTATTCTTTCAGTCTCTTCTCTATCCAAGCTGTAATCCAGATCATGAACCACCTTGTTCCTGGTTTGGTGAACTTCTTTTATGTCCTCCAGATTAGGAATAACACCCTCCTCTGCGCCTTTTAAAATATCCCCTACTGTTTCCTGCTCATATCCTATATTTTGAAACACCTCCAGAAGAAGATTATCTGCATCAATTAAAGCCAGCTTAAGCTCAGATTCTTTTCCAGAATCCAAAAGCTTCATAATCTTATCCCATCTTTTTCCTGTCTCCTTTCTCTCAAAGGGCCTGTAGGAAAAGGCTTCTGTATAGTCTTCAAAATATCTATGCCTTAGCCAGCTATTTTTAGTTAAAAGGAAAAAAATCCAGGCAAAAAGATAAAAAGTCACTCCTAAGAAAACAAAGCGGATTATTTTGTAAAAAGCGTAGTTTTCTGGATTTATAAGAAACTGAAGGAAAGAATTCATGAAAAAAGCTCTCCTATGTTTAAAATCTTGTTATCTTCAAAGGGCTGGCCTATTAACTGAAAACCTACGGGAAGACCGCTTTCTGACAGCCCTGCTGGAACAGAAACTGCAGGCAGCCCCACCAAAGAAGCCGGAGCTGTAAAAACATCGCATAAATACATGGAAAGAGGATCTGTAATCTTCTCCCCTATCTCAAAAGGAAGAACGGGCGAAACGGGAGACAAGATAACATCTACTTCTTTGAAAGCCCTATTAAAATCCTCTATAATCAAAGTTCTTACTTTTTCAGCTTTTAAATAAAAAGCGTCGTAATACCCGGAAGAAAGAGCATAAGTGCCGAGCATAATCCTTCTTTTAACCTCGGGTCCAAAACCCTTGTCTCTGCTTTTTTTATAAACATCAAGAAGCTCTTCTCCTTTTTCCGATAATCCGTACTTTATACCGTCATATCTAGCTAGATTAGCCGAGGCTTCAGAAGTATTTATCAAGTAATAAGTGGGGATAGCATATTTTGTATTAGGAAGACTTATCTCTTTTATTTCAGCTCCCATCTTTTCATATCTCTTGGCAGCCTCCCTAACAATTCTTTCTACTTCCCTGTCTATTCCTTCTATAAAATACTCTTTGGGAACTCCTATTTTAATCTTTTTAAGATCAACTTCAATCTTGTCTTTCCAGGAAAAGTTAATACTAGTAGAGTCCATTTTATCTTTTCCTCTTATCTCGTTGAAAACAATTTCAGCATCCTCTGCTGTTTTAGCAATAGGGCCTATTTGATCCAGAGAAGAAGCAAAAGCTATCAACCCGTATCTTGAAACAGCTCCATAAGTAGGCTTTAAACCGGCTACCCCGCAAAAGGAAGAGGGCTGTCTTATAGATCCTCCCGTATCAGATCCTAAAGCATAAACTGCCATACCGGCAGCTACAGCCGCAGCAGATCCTCCGGAGCTGCCCCCGGGAACCATTTTTAGATTGTGGGGATTTTTTGTCGGGAAAAAAGCGGAGTTCTCGGTAGAGGCTCCCATGCCGAATTCATCAAGATTGGTTTTCCCTAAAATAACAGCTCCGGAATCAATCAGCTTTTCTATAACCGCAGCATTGTAAGGAGCTGTATATTCTTCCAATATCTTAGATCCTGCAGTAGCTTTAATATCTTCTACTAAAATATTATCCTTTACTGCCATGGGAATACCGGCCAAAAGCGGAACATTCTCCCCAGAAGAAATAAGCTTATCTGCTTTTTCTGCCTGAGAGATAGCCAGTTCTTCTGTTACTGTAATAAAAGCTGAAATATCTTTATCTTTCTTTTTTATTGCATCTAAAAACTCTTTAGCTAAATCCTTAGCTGAAAATTCCTTTTCAAGAAGAGATTTATGTATTTTTCTAATGCTAAAATTCATAATCAGCGCCCTAAAATACTTTTAACCTTAAGGTGCCCGTTCTCGGAATCAGGGAAAAGTTTCTTTATCTTCTCCACTCTTTTTATCTTCTCGGAGTCTGCTTTATCCTCTCTCATAATTTCAAGCTTCTTTTCAAAAAATCTCTCTAAAGGATGGAAGGTAGGTTCCACATCCGCCTTTACTCCATCTAGAGCATCAAAGTAATCTAAAATAGAAGAAAGCTCTTTTTGAAACTTCCCCACTTCTTCTTCAAGCAGTCCCAACCTGGCAAGCTCTGCTATATGTTTTACTTCTTTTTCTTCTATCATCTTGGCGCCTCCATTTGGTCAATTTCTGTTAAAACCTCGTGGAGTTCGTCTAGGTTTTCTAAAACTAAGCCGGCTCCCCTTACTACAGCCGTAGTAGGATCCTCGATAAGCTTTGTGGGTATCTTCACTTCCTGCTGTATTAAAACATCCAGCTTTTTAAGCAAACTCCCTCCCCCTGCAAGATATATTCCCTTGTTCATAATATCCGCTACAAGTTCCGGGGGCGTCTCTTCTATAGTATCTTTTACAGAAGTTACTATTTGTTTTACTGACTTCTCCATGGCTTTTCTGATATCTTTATCTGTTACTATTATCTCCTCTGGAAGACCCGTAACAAGATTTCTCCCCCGCAAGGGCATTTCTGAGCCCTCCTCCAGAGGAAGAGCGGAACCTATGCTTATCTTAGCTTTCTCGGCCCCCCTTTCCCCTATTAAAAGATTGTATTCTTCCTGGGCATATCTGATAATGTCCTGATTAAACTTATCTCCTGCTATTCTTAAGCTTTTAGCTAAAACAACTCCTCCCAGAGAAATAACTGCTACTTCGGTGGTTCCTCCCCCTATATCGACTATAAAGTTGCCTCCGGGCTCCTGAACGTCCAAACGAGCCCCTATGGCCGCTGCCATCGGCTCTTCTATTAGAAACACCTGCCTTGCGCCTGCGTTCTTGGCGGCATCGCAAACAGCCTTTTTTTCAACTTCGGTCACCCCATAAGGTATCCCTACTATTACCCTGGGTCTGGGACCTATAATAAATTTCCTTTTGTGAACCTTTTCTATGAAATATTTAAGCATTTCTTCTGTAACTTCAAAATCTGAAACTACCCCGTCTACTAAAGGGCGGGTAGCTGTAATGTATCCCGGAGTTCTTCCGACCATTCTCTGGGCTTCAGCTCCTATGGCTAAAACTTGCCCGGTTTTCTGGTTAATGGCGACAACCGAGGGCTCGTTTATAACAATCCCTCTTCCTTTAACATAAACCAAAGAAGTTGCTGTCCCTAAGTCAATAGCTATATCATGTGAAAATTTGCTTAAAATTCTGTTTATCATAATTTAATAAGCCTGAGCAAAAAGCCATTTCTGAGAAGCTTTTTTACCGCAGCTAACACATTTTCCCTTAAAAGAGCCTGAAAGCTTAAGACGGGTAGTGGCTTTAGTTTCCTTTTTAATCTTTTGTTCGCATTTTGGATCTCCGCACCACAGAGATTCAATAAACCCTTTCTCTTTTTTAATAATTTCTTTAAACTCTTTATAATTGGAAGCTTTTCTGGTATTTTCTTGAAGGTGCTTTTTGCTCTTTTCCAATAGTCTTTCTTGAACCGAATCCAAAATCTTTTTTACCTGAGAAGGAAGAGAGCTAAAACCAACCTTTCTCTTTTCTCCTGTGTCTCTTCTAGCTAATAAGGCTTTTCCTTCTTTCAGCTCCTTTTCGCCTATATCAATTCTCAAAGGAACGCCCTTTACCTCCCAGTAATTATATTTCCAACCTAAACTATAATTCTCTCTGAGATCTACCTTTACTCTTAAGCCCTTTAAATCGCTCTTAATCTTGTCTATCTTTTGAGACAGTTTTTTGTCAACTTTTCCTTTCTTAAGAACAGGAACTACAACCACTTGAATCGGAGCAAGCTTAGGAGGAAGAACAAGACCTGAATTATCTCCATGAGACATAATTAAAGCGCCTATACTCCTAGTAGAAAGACCCCATGAGGTCTGCCAGGGAACTTTTTTTTCACCTTTTCTGTCTGAAAACTTAATATCAAAGGCCTTGGCAAAATTCTGCCCTAAATCATGGGAAGTGCACCCTTGGAGAGCCTTCCCGTCCGGCATAAGCATTTCGTAGGTATAGGTAGTTAAAGCTCCAGGAAATTTTTCAGCATCAGATTTTACTCCTTTGTAACCCGCTATTGCAAAATAATCTCGGTAAAGCTGGATATAATTTTCCATCATCTTTTCTGCTGTATCGATTGCTTCTTTGTGGGAGGCGTGGACTGTGTGCCCTTCCTGCCACAAAAATTCTGTTGTTCTTAAAAATAATCGGGATCTCATTTCCCAACGGACAACATTGCACCATTGGTTTATTAAAAGAGGAAGATCCCGCCAGGAATCAATCCAATCGGCAAACATATTGTTTATGATAGTTTCCGAAGTAGGTCTTACAATCAGCTTTTCCTTTAATTTTTTACCTCCGCCGATAGTAACTACTGCTAACTCGGGAGAAAATCCTTCTACATGCTTTTTTTCTTTTTTCAAAAACTTCTCTGGAATTAAAAGAGGGAAATAGGCATTTTCGGCTCCGGTATTTTTTATCATCTTATCTAAAACGCTCTGGATATTCTCCCAAAGAGCAAAACCGTAAGGTCTTATCACTTGGCATCCTTTTACGGGTGCATAATCTGCCAACTCTGATTTTATAATCACATCTGTATACCACTGAGAAAAATTATCTGTTTTTTTAATTAAGTGCTTTTTTCCCATATTAAAATATCCTTATTATATCTCTTACTGTTATAAAAATCATTAAAAGAATTAAAAGAATAAAGAAAACTCCGCTTATTTTTTCTATTATTTTAGCATTCAAAGGTCTTCTCCTTATCTTTTCAATTGTAAGAAATAAAAGCCATCCTCCATCCAAAGCCGGGATAGGAAGAATATTGATTATAGCAAGGTGAACTGTCAGAACTGCTACAAAATTAAGAAAATAACTGGTGCCAAGCCCTCCTACTCGAGAAAAAAGCTGAAAGATGCCCACAACTCCTGTAACTTCCATTCCAGCAGGAACTCCTTCTCCCTGAAAAAGACTGGAAAAAAGCATGCCCCAGCTCCTTATTATACCCCATGTCAGACTACCGGTGGCCAAAACACCCCTCCAGATAGATTCGTACCAGGGATAGGATTCCAGACCCGTCCTCACTAAAGCTATCCCCATAGCTCCCTCCCCTTCTGGTGGAGAAACTCTGGGAGTCAAAGAAAGCTCTAACATATTTCCTCCTCTTTGAATCTTAAGAGTAATTTCTTCTCCCTTGTACTTTTTAACAAACTCTTGAATCTGACCTACCTTGTCTACGGCTAAATCTTCGCCTCTAAACTCCGCTCCCCTTATAATGTCTCCTGTTTCCAAGTTCGCTTTTTGGGCTGGAGAATCAGACTCTACCCCGAGAATCTGAACCTTGGAATCTTTAATCCCTTGAGCCGAATCGTCTATAACAGTGGGAGAGCCCAAACTCATAACAATACTTAAAAGAATAACCGCTATAATCCAAAAAGACATAACTCCTCCCGCAATTATTAAAGCCTTTTGCCAATAGGGCTTGACCGTAAAGCTCCTCGGTTCTTCTATTCTTTTTTCCTGCCCGTATATCTTAACAAAACCTCCAAAAGGTATAAGATTGATAGAATAAATGGTTTCCCCTATTTTCTTTCCCCATATTCTGGGAGGATAGCCGAAACCAAACTCCTCTACTTTTACTCCAAACTTTTTGGCTAAAAGAAAATGCCCTAACTCATGAAAAAATATTAGAGCTATTAGAGAAAATATAGCTATTAAAACAGTAAAAACCATTAAATTTCTTTTATCGCCTTCTTTTTATTTTCTATTGAATCCTGAATTTTTTTATTGTACTCGTCTATCAAGCCCTGAAGCTCTTCTTTCGCCTTAAACTTGTCGTCTTCTCTTATTTCTCCTGCTTCTTCTTTGTCCTGAATCTCCCGCCATGCCTCTTCTCTCCACCTCCTTATCGTCTTTCTTGCTTCTTCCTGTTTCTCAGAAAGAATATTAATAAGCCTCTGCCTATATTCTTCATTCATTGCAGGAAGCTTTATCCTAACCACATTCTGGTCAACAATGGGAGAAGTACCGAGATCCTCTTTGGCTAAGCTTTTTTCGATTGGTTCTAAATAGGATTTATCCCAGGGCTGTATTACAATCTGTTTAGGATCCGGGGTTGAAATTGCAGCTAGTTGTTTTAAAGGAAACTTTTGGCCGAAACATTCTATTGTAATATCCTCAACCAAAGAAGGATTAGCTCTTCCCGTCCTTATCTTTTTTAATTCTTCCTTTAAGTAGTTTAAGGCCTTTTCTAGCTCTGGCTTTATATTGTCTATTGCTTCTTGATGCATAATTAAAGTGTGATTAAAAGATTTTCAACAGCAAATTTTAAGCTTACATTTGTAGTATATATTAAAAACTGGGTTGTTTGAAGTTTCTTAATAAAGTTTTTAATTTTTAAAGGAGAATAACCTTTAAAGCCGGATTTTGAAATTAAGATTTCTCTTAAATACTCGGACCAAACAGATAAAATTTCCATTGTTTTTTCTGAAGATCCTGAAATTTCTTTAGCATATTTAAACCTTTCAGAAAAACTGGAATCTTTAAGCTTAAGCAAGTCTAAAATTATATCTTTTCTTTCTTTTAGCTTTTCAGGATAATCAATAAAATCTATGACCCTTCCTGGTTTTCCCAGGGAAATTGAGGACAGCTCTTCTGCTTTTTCTTTAGAAATTCCTTTCTTCAAAAGGTATTCCTTTATTATCTTTTTTTCAACCGGTGAAAACCTCAGAGTTTGAAGGCGGGAGGTGATAGTAGAAAGAAGGGTCTCAGGATATTCTGTTATCATTATCAGGAGAGTATCCCCTTTAGGCTCCTCTAAAAGCTTTAAAAAGCAGCTCTGAGCCGGCAAAGTCATATTGTGGGCCATATCTATTATTCCCACCTTTAAGGGAGCAGAATAGGGCTTTAAAGATAAACGAGAGATGAGATCTCTTATCTGGGAAATTTGAATGCTTCCCTTGTTTTCTATTAAGGCTAGATCGGGATGCTTTCTTTTCTCTACTTCTTTGCAGCTTCTGCACTGGCCACAGGCTTTTTGATTTTCGCAGTAAAGATATTTTATAAAATCTAAAGCTAAAGTTTTCTTTCCTATCTTCTCCTGACCTGAAAAAAGAACAGCGTGGGGAAGCTTTCCTAGCTCCGAAATTTTTCTTAAAAGAGCTCTCTGTTTTTGATGTCCCAAAACCATTACTTTTTGGACATTATGCTTTTTTTGTAAACATCCAGATTGTCTAAAACCATTCCTGTTCCTTTAGCTACGCACAAAAGAGGCTCTTCTGCTATAAAACAAGGAACCCCTGTAGCTTTAGAGATAAGCTCGTCTATGTTCTTAATCAAAGCCCCTCCTCCGGATATTATCATTCCCTTATCCATAATATCGGCAGCAAGCTCTGGAGGAGTTTCTCTTAAAACTCTTTTCACAACCTGAACAATTTCGTTTAAGCTTTCTGATATCGCCTCACACACTTCGTTAGAAGATATCTTTACATTTTGAGGAAGACCGGATATTAAATGCCTTCCCCTTATCTCGATTTCTTCTGCTTTCTTTTGAGGTACAGCAGTGCCTATTTTCATTTTTACCTCCTCAGCTGTCTGCTCTCCTACGGCTAAATTGTATTTCTCTTTGATAAAATTAGAAATTGAGACATCCATTTTGTCTCCCCCTACTCTTAGAGAGTCACAAGTCACAACTCCTCCCAAGGAAATAACGGCTACCTCAGAAGTTCCTCCTCCTATATCTATTATCATGTGGCCTGAGCAGGAATTTATCGGAATTCCGGCTCCGATAGCTGCCAATACGGGCTCTTTGGCAAGATACACGCCCTTTGCTCCGGCTGCAGTTCCGGCTTCAATAACAGCTCTTTTTTCTGTTGAGGTGATTCCAGCAGGAACCCCTACTAGCAATTCAGGTTTAAAAAACTTATAGGTTCCCGGTATCTTTTTTATAAAATAGCGAAGAATAGCTTCTGTCACTCTATAGTCTGCTATCACTCCGTCTCTTAAGGGTCTATACACTCGGATGGTGTCAGGAGTCCTTCCTGTCATTTCCTTAGCTTCTTTTCCCACAGCTAAAACTCTGTTTTCAGAAAGAGCTACAGCCACCACAGAGGGTTCATTTAAAACCACTCCTTTTTTGGATATAAAAACGATCGAATTGCAAGTTCCTAAATCTATGCCTATTTTCCTTACAAACATATTATTTTATCCTTTTGATGTCAGCTCCTAGTTTTTTCAACCTTTCTTCTATCTTCTCGTATCCTCTGTCGATTTGATAAATATTGTTTATAACGGTCTCTCCTTCAGCTATAAGCCCCGCTATTACAAGAGCTGCCCCAGCCCTCAAATCAGAGCTTGGTATTTCAGCTCCTTGCAAAACGGTAGGTCCGTAAACTATGGCTCTGTGAGGATCGCAGAAAATAATGTCAGCTCCCATTTTATTTAAATCCTCCAAATATTTCAATCTCCCTTCAAACAAAGGATCGTGAATCAGGGTAGGACCCGGGGTCAAGGTGGCCAAGACGCCTAATTCGGGCTGAAGATCAGTATGAATTCCGGGATAAGGCAGACTTTGTATCTTGTCTATTTTTAAATCCGAAGGGAAAATTTCGATAGTTTCAGGATCTACAATTTCAATCTTTGCCCCAAAATCGGAAAGTCTTTTTAAAAACAAATCTAAAAAAGAAAGAGGAGCTTTCTTGATAACTGCCCACCCTTTCGTGGCTAAAACAGCAGAAATAAAGGTTCCCGTTTCTATAGGATCTGATATTATACTGCATTTAAAACCTTTGAGCTTCTTTTTCCCTTTTATTTCAAAGCTGTTACATTCTTTTTTTTCTATCTCAGCTCCCATCTGTTTTAAAACCTTAACTAGCTCCTGAACTTGATAATCCTCATCCGCTATTTTTAAAACTGTTTTCTTTGGATTCCCGCTGGCAAAGAGCAGGACATTTTCTGTAGCTGTAACGCTGAATTCTCTTAAAACAACCTCAATAGGGTTGTCTTTTTTAAATTTTAAAACTGTATTGTAGCTTGGCTTAAAATCTTTTCTCTTTTTTAAAATGAAGGCATTGTTTTTTAGCGTCTCTTTAATTCCCATTTGAGAAAAAGCATCCAAGTGAGTATTGATGGGCCTTGACCCTATAATACATCCTCCGGGAGGAGGCATTTCTACTTTATTAAACCTCGCCAAAAGAGGGCCCATTATTAAAATAGAGCCTCTCAGGAATTTAACTATTTCGCTAGGGAGAGCTGAAGGGTCAACAGAAGAGTTCTTGATTTTTATCTTTCTTTCTCCAAGCCAAGTTATCTCAGAACCCAAACCCTCTAAAATATCTATCATCTTAAAGACATCTTCTATTAGAGGAATATTGGCAATCTCACAGGCTTCTTCTGTTAAAAGAGTAGCAGCTAATATAGGAAAAGCGGCGTTTTTAGCCCCTTTTATCTCAACTTCTCCTTTAAGAGGTTTCCCTCCTTTTATTACAAATTTGCCGTCCATAGATTATATTCCATCTTAATCTAAATTTCATCAATTGGCAAGAAGGAAAAAGTGTTTCAAAAAACATCTTTTTCTGTTAAAATTACAGAATGACAAAAAGAAAAAGGAAAATTTTAATAGCTGTCTTAGCGCTGTTTTTTGCTGTTGCGGCCCCCTTAACTATATTTTATTCTTTAGGCTGGCGTTTTGACTGGAGCAAAAAAGAAATAACAAGGCCTGGCATTTTCTTTTTTAAAGTAAAACCAAATTCTGCCAAAGTTCTTATAAACGGAGAGTCAGAAGACAAAACCGATTTTTTCTTCGGTTCTGTTGTTATAGACAACCTTCTCCCCAAAAAATACCAGGTGCTAATAAAAAAAGAAAACTACCATAATTGGGGAAAAAACCTTGAAATAAAAAGAGGAGAAGTGACAGAAGCTAAAAATATTATCTTAATACCTCAAAATCCAGATTTTGAAAAAATATCCCAAAACACAGAGAGTTTTTACTTTAAAAACGGAGAAATAATTTTAAAGGAAGAAGAAGAAAGCTGGGCCCTAAAATCGTATGACCTTAAAAACAATGTAAAAAGCCTTTTGACAGAAGATTTTTCAAAAAAAGAATCTGATTTAATAGATATTCTTTTTTTTGAAGAAAGCTCAGATCTTTTGGCAAAACTTTTTGAAGGAGAGAGCTTCAGCTACTATATTATAAAAAGAAACCCTCTGGAAATAATACCCCTTGATTTTCTTCCCAGTCCGGAAAAGGTTTACTTAGAAAAAAACAGCCTTTTTGTCCTTAAACAGGGAAAACTAAGAAAAGCCGACCTGCCAGAAAAAGAACTTTCAGAACCTCTTGTAGAAGATATTGTTTCTTTAGAAACAGAAAAGGCAGAGGTATTTTATCTTGACTCCGAAGGGCTTCTGTTCCAAAGCGATTTGTCTTTCCAAGAGAAAACAAAGCTTAACAGAAAGGCCTTTCCTATTAAAAAAGAAACAGAATATTCTTTAAAGGTATCCCCTCCCCATTTCTTTTTAAAGGAAAAAAACTCTCTTTATTACTTAAAAGACCAAGTTTTTAAAAAAATAGCAGATAATATTAAAGATTTTAAATTCTCCCCAGACAGAAAAAAAATAGCTTATTCCAACAACGGAGAACTCTGGCTTTACATTTTGGAGGACACTAACGAATATCCAAAAAGAAAAGCGGGAGAAAAAGTTTTTATCACCCGCTTGTCAGAAGAAATAAAGGATGTTTTCTGGTACACAAACCATTATCTGGTTTTCAGTACGGCAAAAGATATTAAAATAGCTGAGACCGACGACCGGGATAAAATAAACATGGTTTCTTTAGCCCAGTTCAAAAATCCTGAAATTTTTTGGGAAAGCCCTGAACTGTATTTTCTTTCAGAAAATAATTTCTACATTTCAGAAACTCTAATCCCTTAATCTGCTTCCTGGATCTTGGACTTTAGCTCTTCCCACCTCATCTCCCCTTCCTCTCCTAATTCACAAACTGCTCTGTATTCGCAGTAGCCACAGGGCCACTTAGCAGGATATTCTGGTATCCTGGGAGGAACTACATCAGATTCTATCTGGCTTTTTAATTTTCTTAGTCCCTCTATCATTTCTTTTGTTTTATTTTTGTCGTACTCTACAATAAACTCTTTTAACTGAAGTTTATCTTTATCGACATAAAGAAGAATTCCTTTCGGTATTCTAAAATAGTGAAGATAAAATTGGAGCTGATCTACATTGTCCTCTTTTGGCTCTGTCATTTTCTGAAACATCATACTATTCATGCTTTTAATATCTAAAACATAGAGATCTTTCCCGTCAGAAACTATAGCGTCAGCTCTCCCTCTTACCAGTTCCTGGGGAGGAATATCCACTTCAGAAGCTACCACATGGATATCTCTTGTACTTAAAAGGGGTTTCATTATGAGCTGGTGCATATGGTCTCCGTGGTCAAACAGTCTTAAAATATTGGCTTCCAGCTCTTTTTTAGGAGCGTTCTTAAACTTAAAGAAAACTTGCCTGGGACACTTCCCAGCTTGGGAAACATAAAAGCTTGTTTGAACTCTGTCTTTATTGCTGTCTAAATAAAATTTGTCTATAATTTCCTTTAGCATTGTTTCAGTTTACCCCCAAAAAGATTTTTAGGCAAATAAAAAAGCCCGGGGGAAACCGGGCTGAAAACTTTATCTCTTCTTCCACTGGGGAGCTCTGCGGGCTCTTTTTAATCCAAACTTCTTTCTTTCTCTCATTCTAGCATCTCTGGTTAAGAAACCTCCTTTTTTCAGTTTCTTTTCAAACTCTTCATCAATCTTAATTAAGGCTCTTGAGATTCCGAGCTTTAAAGCTTCCGCTTGAGAATGGATCCCTCCACCTTTAGCTTTTACAGAAAAACTGAACTTGTCTGAAACTTTTAGCTTGTTCAGGGGAGAAAGAACTATCTCCTGCATTTCATAAGTTGGAAAGTATTCTTTAAAGTCTTTTTCGTTGACTGTTATCTTTCCTTTTTTCCTGAAAAGACGAACTCTGGCCACAGAGGTCTTCCTTCTTCCTATAGTTTCAATATATTTTTTCTCTGCCATATTACTCTACTTTTAGCCTTTTAATCTGCTCTTTTCTTAATTTATTCTTAGGAAGCATTCCGAAAACAGCTCTTTTCAAAGCCTCCCCCGGATCTTTGGCTAAAACCTTTTTTAAAGGCTTTTCTTTTAATCCTCCTAAGTACCCTGAGTGGCTGTAATATTTTTTCTGTTCAATTTTTTTCCCGGTAATTTTCATCTTGTCTATATTTTTAACAACAACAGAATCCCCTACATCCTTGTAGGGAACAAAATCAGACTTTCCTTTCCCTCTTAAAAGGTCTGCTACCTCGGTAGCCATCCTTCCGAGTACTTTTCCTTGAGCGTCTATTGTGTGGGTTTCTCTTTTCATATTAGTTCAATAAAAGCCATCTTAGCTCCGTCTGATTTTCTGGGGCCCATTTTTAAAATCCTAGCATATCCCCCTTTTCTGTCTTTATATTTCGGAGCTATTTCTTTTATTATTTTAGAAGAAAGATCTTTAGAAAAATACTTTGTCAGGTGTCTTGTAGAATTTAAATCCTGTTTTTTTGCTTTTGTAATTATCTTCTCAGCTAAAGGCCTTATTTCTTTTGCCTTAGCTTCAGTTGTCTTGATCTTTCCATTGAGAAAAAGAGATCTGAGAAGAGATCTTTTTAAAGCGTTTCTCTGGTCTTTTTCTCTTGAAAGTTTTCTTCCTTTTTTAAGCTTTTTCATTTTTCAGCTCTAAATCAAATTTCTTTAGGGCTTTTTTAACTTCTTTTACAGCTTTATCTCCCAGACCCTCCATTTCGTTAAGAGCCTCTTCTGACTTTCTCAAAAGCCCTCCTACTGTTTTTATATTATTCTGCTCTAGGGCGTTTATTGTCCTAGTAGAGAGATTAAGCTCCTCCATTTTCTTTTTGGTAATATCCTCTTCCTTTTCTTCTTTTTTAGTAACTTTCTTTTTGGGAGTTTCTTCGAAGGGCTCTTTCAATAAAGAAAAGTGATTCAAAAGGATCTGGCAGGCTCTGTAAAACGCTTGCTGGGGGGAAACAATTCCGTCTGTCTCTATTTCTATTCTTAACCTGTCAAAGTCTGTTCTCTCCCCGACTCTCATATTCTCAACTTTAAAGCTTACCTGTTTTACAGGACTGAAAACAGCATCAACCGGAAGAACCCCTGTCTCTGTCTTTTCCTGGCTTTTTCTCTGGTCAATTGTCTGATATCCAACTCCCTGCTCTATTTTAATCTCAATCTCTAGAGAGGATTTTTTATCTGTTAATGTAGCTATATGGCAATCCTTGTTTACCAATTCTACCTGGCTGGGAAGATCAAAATCAGAACCTTTTACTTCTTTTTCTCCCGACACCTTGAGACTAGCACTTTGGGGCTCTTGTTCATGAACCTTAAACCTCATCTGTTTAATATTCATTAAAATAGTTAAAACATCTTCTAAGATTCCCGAAAGCGTAGAAAACTCGTGCTGAGCACCTTTTATCTTTACTTCTGTTACAGCAGCTCCTTTTAAAGAAGAAAGTAAAACTCTTCTTAAGCTGTTGCCGATTGTAATTCCGTATCCAGGATAAAGAGCTTCTATTTCAAAGACGGCCTTGTTGTCTTTTTCTTCTGTAACTTTTGGCGGTTTTGGTAAAAATTCCATATTTTTAAAATTATTATCTTGAATAAAACTCAAAAATAGCTGATATTTCAGCTGGAGGAGCTACTTCTTCCAGGGTAGGCTCCCCTATAACCTCTCCTTCAAGTTTCTCGGCTCTGACTTTAAGCCAGGAAGGAGGCGTTTGTTTTTTTAAAATAGTTGGAAGATTCTTAAAAATTTCTTTTTTCTGAGCTTTCGGACTTAAACTAACAACATCTCCTTTCTTCACTTGGCGAGAGGGTATGTTTGTCTTTTTTCCGTTTACCAAAAAATGGCCGTGAGATACAATTTGCCTGGCCTGAATTCTTGAGGGAACAAAACCCACCCTAAAAACAACATTGTCCAAACGGCTCTCAAGCTTTTTGATAAGATAAGCTCCGGTGTCCTCTATCTGGCCTCTTTTTTCCAAAACATCCTGGACATAGTTCCTGAACTGCTTCTCTCTCAAGTGATACCATCTCTTCAGTTTCTGCTTTTCTTGAAGCTCTTTTCCATATTCTGAGATATTTCTTCTTCTTCTCTTTCCCTTTTGGCCGGGAGGATAAGATCTTCTTACAAGAGAACATTTAGTAGAAAAACACCTATCTCCCTTTAAAAAGAGTTTGGTTCCTACCCTTCTGCAAATTTTACATTTATTATTTACCATTATGCTCTTCTAGCTTTTCTGGGACGGCACCCGTTATGAGGCATAGGAGTAACGTCTTTTATAGCTGTAATTTCTAAACCTTTATTAACTAAAGATCTTATAGCAGAATCTCTGCCAGACCCTATTCCTTTAACAAAGATAGACACCTTGTCCACTCCAAGCTTTCCTGCAGCAAAAGATATAGACTCTGCTACTTTCGAAGCAGCAAAAGGAGTAGCTTTCTTAGTCCCCTTAAATCCTATTGATCCTGCGCTTGACCAAGTTAAAACATCTCCCGAAGAATTAGTCAGGGTAATAACAGTGTTATTATAGGAAGAAGAAATATAAACCCGGCCTTCTCTTGAAGCAAGGCCTTTTTTAGCTTTTACATCCTTTTTAACTCCTGACTCAACTTTCTCTCTTTCCTTTAAAAGCTCTTCTTTTGTTTTTTGTACAACTCTTTTCTTTCCCATAATTATTTAGGGGTTGGAGCAGATTTTCTTCCAGAACCCATGGTTCTTCTTACATTGCCCCTTACCGTCCTGGTATTAGTTCTTGTCTTCTGCCCTCTTACAGGAAGACCTTTCTTATGCCTTATTCCCCTCCAGGAATTGATATCTTTCAACCTTTTGATGTTTACCGTTTTTTCTCTTCTTAGATCCCCTTCTATTTTATAATCCTTCTCAATAATCCCTTTAATCTTGTTCAGCTCCTCCGAAGTAAGCTTAGCAGTTTTTTTCTGGGATTCTACTTTGGCTTTTCTTAAAATATCCTTACTCAAAGAATAGCCTATTCCGTAAATATAGGTTAAAGCTGTTTCTATGTTCTTTTTTTCGGGTATATCAACCCCTGCAATTCTAGGCATAATTATCCTTGTCTTTGTTTGTGTTTAGGATTTTTACAAATAACATAAACTCGCCCTTTTCTTCGGACGATTTTACAATCTTTACACATTTTTTTTACTGATGGACGCACTTTCATAACAAAAAAAAATATTAAAGATAACTTTAATTAATTCCCCCTGTAGACTATTCTGCCTCTTTCTTTATCATAAGGACTCATTTCTACTGTTACTCTGTCTCCTGGCAGAACCTTAATCCTATACATTCTAAGTTTCCCCGCTAAATGAGCTATAATCTCCATTCCGTCATCCAATTCTACCTTAAAATGAGTACTAGGTAAAGCCTCTGTCACTGTTCCTTTTTTTTGAATAACTTCTTTACTGGTTTTTCCCATTGTATAGCTAATAGTCTAACAAATATTCAGTTATCGGTCAAGCCTTAAAACTAAATTTATCTTCTCCTTCTCTTTAGGCAAACTTCTTCTCCAGAAAGGCCATGATGTTACCTCTACCTTTTCTATTCCAGAGAGCCTTCCCAAAAATAATTTAGCTTCGTTCAATCCTTGTCCGGCAATAGATTTTTTAACTTTCTCGAGTTCAATATCTTTAAAAACAGATGCTTTAACGGCCAGAGTCAAAGAAACCTCTCCTTTTTCTAAATCTAAAGAATCAACTGAAAAATTAAGAGCAAGAGTTTCCTCCTTTATTTTCATATCCTCTGAAATCATAGATGCTATTAGATTTTTAGCAAAATCTGCTACATAGTCCTCTCTTAAAGCTAAGGCTTGAGATTTTATTTCCGCTTTATAAGTAAAGGAGTCGCTCTTTTCTTCGGGCTCTACAGAAGACTCCGTATTTAAAACTTGATGAGAAATAGAATCTTTCAAAAGAATATGTTTTTCAGAAAGAGTATCTTTTAAGAACTGGCTGTTCTCTTCTTTGAGCCCAGAGACGACTTCCTCTTCAGCTTTTGCAAGATCCTCCTCTGCAGCTTGGGCTACCTCCCCCACAAAACCTTCCTTCATATCTTCAAAAGATTTTCCGTAAAAGGTAGTGAACTTTTCTGTACCGGCGAATCCTGGTATGGAAAAGGTGGTCGGCCCTATATTGTAATCTTTGCCCGGTTCGGCTGCCCTTACCTCAATATCTGTATAGCCCGGGACAAATTCTCCTCCTTCGTAATGGCCCCCCTTAACAACTTCTCTTTCTAAGGAACGAAAAAGCTTTCCCTCTGAAGAAACAAACCTTGTATTAGCCACTAGAGGCTGGTCATAAGTAGAATGGGCGTTGTAAACCCTTATAACACCCTCCGCTCTTTTTTCCACTTCTGCTCGGGCGCTAGCCATAAAATTACTCTCTTTGGTTTTTTGGACTTCAACCTCTTCTACGGGAAGAATTTCTGTTTCAAACCAGACTTCAGGATTCTCCCCTGCCTCTTTGCTTAGTAAAATCTGATAATCAAAGTCCAAAAATTCCTGTTGGGGCCATATTTCGATTTTAATATCAGAGAAAAAGAAAAATCCGACCAAAGCCACAATCACCAGTCCCAAGACAGAAAATATTAAACTCTTGAACCAGATTCTTTTTTTGGGCTCTACCGGTTTTTCTTTCGACACCTCTTCTTTTTTCTCTTCTAAAACCGGTTTTTCTTCTTTTTTACTATTTGGCGGAATTACATCGTAAAATTTCTTTGGCATGGTATAGGGTTAATAATATTGGTATAAATTGAGGGTTATTAATTTCTTTTGCCTTAATATCGGGAAGCTTGTCTGGAGAAAGAACTTCAACCTGCAAACTCTCCAGAGAAAACTCATCTTCTTTTAAGGCGTCCCCTATGTCTGGGAGCTGAGAAGATCCTCCGTATATAAAAACATTTTTGGGGATATGGGTTTTTAAAAATTCAACTTCTCTCCTTAAGGCATTATACCATTTCTTTCTCTCTTTGCTAAAAATCTCTTTAATTTTTTTTCTTGAATCTTCGCTTAGCTCCTCTCTGCTATATCTCTCTTTAAGATCTCGAGCATAATTCTCGTCTAACCCAAGATCCTCCATTAACTTTTCTGTAAAAGCCCTCCCTCCGGCATTAAACTCTCCCACCTTAGAAAGTTCTTTTTCCACAAGCTGAAACTGGCTTACTTTTCCTCCTATGTCAATAAAAACTGCCTCTTTTGATACCCTGTCAAGATAGCAAGAACTGGAAACAAAGTCTGAAATATTAAATCCGTTTAAAACCTTCTTTATCTTTTCAAGGTAGAAATCGGGAGCAAAAATAGCTATTACCTTAAAATCTAGATTTCTCCCCTGATATCCCTTGAGAGAGTCCACTCTGTAACCGTCTATTTTAATCTCTGCGAGATATTCTTTAATCCATTTTATCTCTCCGGGCAGAATACCGCTTCTCTTAGAAAACTCTTCTGAAGTTTCTTTTTTAACTTCACTTAAAACCTTTTTCTTAATTGTTTCAGCCTCCTTAAAAGAAATTGTCTTGCTTTCTTTTCTCTCAAAGGAAATACTTACTACTCTCGTTTTTAAATAATCAGGAGATAAAGAAACAAAACATTTAAGTTTCTCCGGCCTTATTTTTTCAGGCCTCAAAAGAGATTTTTTAGCTCCTTCGATGGCTTTTAAAGCCGCTTTTCTCATCAAGGATATTTCATAATCTCCCTTAAAAGAACTATATCTATCAAAATATTCAAAAAAGGAACCCAAAACCTCTATTCTATCTGAAAAGAATACGGCTTTTACGCTTTCTGTTCCTATATCCAGAGCCAAAAAGATATTCTTTTTTTCTTTTCTAAAAAAAGCTCCCATTTACCTTATTTTACCTTTTTAGATGATTTTTCTCAAATCATTCCAAAACAGCCCTTATTCTCCTTATTCCGGCTCCAGATGATTTTTCTTTTATAATCTTAAATCGCCCCAGTTCAGAAGTTTTTTTAGCGTGAGGCCCGGCGCAAATCTCCTTGGAAAAACTTCCTACAGAATAAACATTAACCTTGTCAGGATATTTTTCTTTAAAGAAGGCAAGCGCTCCGGAATCTAAAGCTTTTTTCAAGCTCATTTCTTTTTTTTCAACTTTAAGATCTTCTTTTATCTTTTCGTTGACAATATCTTCAACTTTATTTATCTCTTCGTCTGTCATTTTAAAGTTGTAGGAAAAATCAAACCTTAATCTTTCAGAATTAACATCGGAACCCATTTGCTTTACCTCCTTCCCTAATACCTCTCTTAGGGCCTGGTGAAGAAGATGAGTGGCTGTGTGAAGTTTTGCTTCCTGGTACCCTGCTTCTCTACCTACTCCTCCAAACTTTTTTTCAACTCCTGCTCTAGATATTTCTTTGTGTTTCTTTAAAGCTTTTTCAAAATCTTCTTCTTGAACAATTTCTATCTCTTTTTCTTCGGCAAGTTCTTTTGTAAGTTCTAGAGGAAATCCATAGGATTCGTAGAGGCGGAAGGCCTCTTTTCCTGATATTTTTTTGTACCCTATTTTATCAAACTCTTTTAATCCCCTTTCTAAAGTTTTCTCAAACTTATCCTGTTCTTTTTGAATAACATTTAAAATCTCTTTTTCTTTAAGCTTCAGCTCGGGATAGGCTTCCCCGAATTTATTTATAACTTCCTGAGCCAGAACTACGAGAAAGCTGTCTGGCATTTTTAAAACTTTTCCCAATCTTATTGCCCTTCTTAAAACTCTTCTTAAAATATATCCTCTTTCCGTATTGCTTGGAAGAATATTATCTGAGATTAAAAACACGCCTCCTCTGGCGTGGTCCGCAATAACCCTAAAGGCTTTTGTGTTTTCTTTGTAATCTTTCCCCGACACTTCCTCCAGCTTCTTTATGATAGAATCGAAAAGATCCGTCTCAAAAGCTGATTTTTTCCCCTGTAAAAGAGCTGTGACTCTTTCAAACCCTATGCCAGTATCAACATTCTTTTGGGGAAGTTTTTTAAGGGATCCATCTTCTTTTTTATCATACTCCATAAAAACAAGATTCCAAATCTCAACAAATCTGTTGCATTTGTCGCAGTTTGGTCCGCAGTCTTTGCACCCGAATTTCTCCCCCCTGTCATAATGAATTTCAGAACAGGGACCGCAGGGACCTGTATCTGAAACCGGGCCCCAGAAATTGTCTTCGGACCCAAATTCCAATATCCTCCCTCGTGGAATTCCTTTCTTTTCCCATATCTCAGCCGCCTCATTGTCTTTTGGAACACTGCCTTCTCCTGAAAAAATCGTAACCCATATTCTTTCTTTTTCAAGTCCCAATTCTTTTAATAAAAAATCAAGGGCTAAGCCAATGGCTCCCTCTTTAAAATACCCGTTTTTCCCTCCTCCTATAGACCAGTTACCCAACATCTCAAAAAAAGTGTGGTGGGTATCGTCTCCGACTTCTTCTATATCGTTTGTCCTGAAACACTTCTGGATAGAGGCCAAGGTTTTACCTCCAAAATCTTCTGTAGCGTCTTTCTGACCAGAAAGATAGGGTATAAACTGCTGCATCCCAGCCGTGGTTAAAAGAACGGTTTTATCCTCTGGAATCAAAGAACTGGAAGGCACTATCTTGTGCCCTCTTTTTTCAAAAAAATTAAAAAATTTGTTTCTTAGCTCAAAAGAATTCATATTAACTGTACCTGTCAGCTAAAATAGACGCTATACAGGCTTCAGGCTTTATTTTGGGCTCAAAGCCATTCCCTCTTATTAATCCTACAAGCTCTTTTATCATGTCTTTTGTTTTCCCTTTGACTCCAATGTCTGCATGAATGTATTTAAACTGATAATCAAGCTTTTCATCTAGATCTTCAATCCTTTTTTTAAGTTCTTCTCTCAAAAAAAGAGCCAGTTCGCAGGACAACAAGACCTCTTGAAGAATTCTGTTTCTCCAATTGGCAAACCTTTTATTGAAAGAAGAAGGATATTTTACTTTTTTCAGAAAAAACCTTCCTCCTTCCCCTACTCTTAAAACAGCTACTGCAACCGGAAAATGAGGTGTTTCTTCAGAAGAAGAGTCACATCCTACGATAACATCATAAAGGTTGTCGGGGTACTCTTGAATATATCCTATTATTTCATCTATAACTTGTTCCATCCTTAAATTTCCTCTCGTAGGGTTATAAAAATGGCCTTCTAAAACTTGCTGCATAATAGAGTATTCTAACAGTTAAAATCCCGAAAATCAAACAACGCTATCAATTATTTTAGAAAATTCTTCAGGGTCCAGAGAAGCTCCTCCTACTAAAAGGCCTTGAAAGTCGGCCTCTTTTATAAATCCTGAGGCATTATGGCTTTTAACGCTCCCCCCGTACAAAACAGGTATGTCTGAGAAATTAAAAGCTTCTTTCAAAATATTAAGAATAAGATTTTTTCTCTCTAAAGCCTTGTTAAGATCGCAGGCTTTCCCCGTACCGATAGCCCATATGGGCTCATAAGCTATAATAACAGAAGATATATCAATACCTTTCAGTCCTTCTTCTATCTCTCTTCTTAAGATCTCTTCTACTTTTTCCCCTTCTTTCTCTCCTATACAAACAATAGGAATCAAACTATTTTCTAAAGCAGCTTTAACTTTTTTATTAACCATCTCATCTGTTTCTTCAAAATATCCTCTTCTTTCAGAATGCCCCACAATAACGTATTCACATCCCAAATCCTTTAGCATCAAAGGAGAAATCTCTCCTGTAAAAGCTCCTTCCTTTTCCCAAAAAAGATTCTGAGCTCCTTTTTTAACACCCTTAAATAAAGGCAAAAAAACAAAAGGAGGACAAATCACAAAGTTGTCCTTATCTTTAATTCCTTCAACTAATTTAATTGCCT
Source organism: uncultured Candidatus Saccharibacteria bacterium (assembly GCA_964509645.1). Classification (GTDB taxonomy): domain Bacteria; phylum Patescibacteriota; class Minisyncoccia; order Minisyncoccales; family GWA2-38-27; genus CAZDXV01. The sequence continues at coordinate 65,401 of CAZDXV010000002.1, forward strand.
CATCAGTAGTCGAAGGATTCATTTTCCAGTTTGCTACCACCAAGGGCTTCATAACGATTACTTTATTACCAATCCTTTCTCTTCTGCTCCTTCTACATAATGTTTTCTTATTTGGGCTGAACTTAAGCTTTCAGGGTAAACCCTTACTTCATCTATAGCTCCTTTGAAAGATCCCTCGACCCAAATTTTACTATATGATCCGATTAAAACCGGCTCATTGTTTGTGTTAATATTTCCCGATTCGGAGTTACTGTCTACTTCCTTCCCATTCACAAATATTTTAATCCCGTCTTCATTTCCATCATAGGTAGCTGCAACATGCTGCCATTCTTCATTTTCTATACAATCAGTAACATACAAGGTATAAGAAGAACCACCTGAATAATATCTAAATTTAAGACCGGGATCATCTCCTGAGATAACATTATATAAGGTAAAAAACCAAGATTCATGCTTCTTTGCAATCGTATCCCAATCTCCTATATTTTCAGGTCTAATCCAAGCTTCAACAGTCATAGTATTCCCGTCAATATCCAAGCTTGATTCTTCTCCTGGATCTGGCACTTCCACATAGTCTAAATTTCCATCAAGAGAAAGTCCTTGTCTGAACTTAGCGCTGTCTTCATTTATTTCTGCGTTACCCTCTAAAGTTCCGTCATTGCCATTGCCGCTGCTGTCTTTAGGTGTCCCATCATCAAAATTCCAAACCCCTACAGCATCAGCCCCAAAACGATGGTAAATATGACTGCTGAACTGCTCTCCGCTGGCAATACTGGCTTTTTTTCTAGTTCCTTTCAAGGAAACCAAAATAACAGCAGACAAAAGCCCTATAATAGCTATTACTACTAAGAGTTCTATCACTGTAAAAGATTTTTCTTTTTTCATATTATTGTTTTCTCAAATATTTAGCTGCC
>CAZDXV010000003.1:0-52039 GCA_964509645.1 uncultured Candidatus Saccharibacteria bacterium
AGCTCCTTTTATCTGGCAAGTGTTTTCTTCCATATATTATCTATTCTATAACATCTTTTAAAAAAGAAAAGAGTGGACCCAGGTGGAATCGAACCACCATTTCAGCTATGCGAAAGCTGTGTTTTGCCTTTAAACTATGGGCCCTAGAATACAGCTTTGATTATTTTCAAAGCTCTTGTAAGAATAAAAACAGCTAAAAACTCTTGTCAGGATGAGAGGACTTGCACCTCCGTCCTCCGGTTCCCGAAACCGGCGTCCTTGCTGCTAGACCACATCCTGTTAACTTACCCAGTACTTTTTCTTTGTCATCTTATCTCTTTTCATTTCAAGTTCATTTCTTTCTTTTCTGACCTCTAAAGCTTCTTTTTCTAGTTCTTTATCAGACAATTTTCCAAGACCTTCAATTTTCTCTTTTAAAAACTTCTTATTATTCTTTTTAGGATCTGAGAGCACATATCCCAAAAGAATGTCCAGAATCTGCCCTATCTTAGGCCCCGGCTTTATCCCGATCATCTTCATTACATCTTCTCCTGAAACTTTAAGCTTTGTAACGGATATGGGGTCTCTAGATACTTTTTCAACCAAGTATTTAAGATGCCTTAATTTATAGGGTTCTGCTTTAGGAACCCCAGAGCCGATTCTATCTGCCATCCTCACTTGTATAAGCTCTTCCATATTTTCAAGGCCCACCTTTCTTACCAACCTCCTTACAGAAGATTCTGAAACCTCTCCTACGTTGTAATAGAAAAGGTGGTATCTAACCAGCTTAGCAATTTTCTCTGTGTCTTTTTTAGGGAATCTTAATCTTTCTAGAATTTTATACGCCACTCTAGCTCCTACCACTTCATGATTGTAAAAAGTAGCCTCTTCTCCCCTTCCTTCTTTTACTCTGGGCTTGGCTATATCATGCAAAAGAGAAGCTAATCTTACATATTTGTTAAAACCTCGCTTTGCAGCATAATCTAAAGCTCTAATGGAATGCTCGTAACAGTCGTATATATGATGCTTGTTCTGAGAGATTTTATATCCTTCTTCAAGCTCGGGGATAACGTACTTTAAAAGAGAAAGCTTTCTTAAAAGCTCTATTCCTTGAGCCGCTCTCTCTGACATTATAATCTTCATTAATTCATCTCTGATCCTTTCTTTAGAGATAACCTTAAGCAAGGAAGAGTTTTCTTTTATGGCCTTTTCTGTTTTTTTCTCTATTTTAAAACCTAAAACTGTAGCAAACCTTACAGCTCTCATCATTCTCAAAGCATCCTCGGAAAACCTTTCTTTTGGATCTCTTACAGCTTTAATAATGCCTTTCTCTAAATCTTCTTTTCCAGAAAAGGGATCTATAACTTCTTTTCCTCTCATGGCTATAGCATTTACTGTAAAATCCCTCCTGGCTAAATCATCCTCTATCTTTTCTGCCCATCTTATTTTGTCAGGATGTCTTTTGTCTGTGTACTTTTCGTCTATCCTATAAGGCGTAATTTCTATTTCTCTTAAACTGGGGTCCTTAGAATCTGCCACTACTGTAACTGTTCCAAACTTATTATTAGAAAAGCTTTTAGAAAAAAGTTTTTCTATTTCTTCGGGTTTTGCGTTAGTAGCGATATCCCAATCTTTGGGTTTCGCTTTTAGAAAGAGATCTCTAACACAGCCTCCGACTAAGTAGGCTTCATACCCCTTTTTTTTTATTTTTAACAAAACCTCTTTTATTTCTTTTGGAATCCTCATTATATTTAACCTTAACCCAAAAACGCTCTTTTATCAATTGATTTTCTCTTTCTTCTGTGATAGATTAAAAGAACTTTTACCCCCGTAGCTCAACTGGATAGAGCGTGTGGTTTCGGCCCACAAGGTTGCGGGTTCGACTCCTGCCGGGGGTACAAAACAGCATCCGCCCGCCTCCATCAGCTAGGGCGAGCAATCAAAGAGCAGCTCTTCTCCAAGATTTTCTCTTTAAGCGTAAAGCGCTTGACAGAAAACTATAAAAAAGTTAAAATGTCTATGTTTTAGAACCTTGAAAGGAAATGGAAATGAACCAAAAGAAAAGCTGGAAAAGGTTTTTTTGGGTTTTTGTCATCTTAGTTATTATCGTTTTTGCTGTATTGCTCTGTCAAGGATAACAAAAAAGGGCAAGGTATACTTGCCCTTTTATTTATAGGTATAGTATAATAGAGAAACATGAAAAAAATACTATTTCTTTTAATAATCTTTTCCGCCTTATTCTTGGTAATAGGAGGGGCTTCTGCTGATACAAGAATAGGATGTCCATCCGAAGGTCTTGTTCCCTGCGGGACAGAGGGATGTCCCTGCACCCTATGCGACCTTTTTGTAATGTTCTCCAGAATAATTAATTATGTTTTATTCGAGATAGTTCCTGTTGTAGCGGTATTAATGATAGCCATAGGAGGATTCATGTTTATGTTAGCTTACGCAGGAAAAGGAGGTCCGGACACCCTATCTAAGGCTAGAGCGCTATTAAAATCTGTAGCAATAGGCCTTATTCTTATCTATGCTGCTTGGATTATAATTAATAGTTTCTTTATGGTAATAGGAGTAAATGAATGGACGGGGCTGAGAGAGGGATGGTGGAAAATAGATTGTGAATCTTCTGTTCCCTCATCAGGATCAAGTCCGAATTATAATACGCCTTCTTCAAAAAAATCCTCTCCCACCCCCCAGCAAACTACACCATCTAGAGAAAAGCCAAAAATAGGAGAAGTAATTTCTGTAAAAGATAGGGTGGACGTCGCATTGATAGGAAGTGATGAAATTACGGTAAACACACAAGTGAAAAATACTAGCGGCGAATCTAAAAAATACAGAGCCATACTCTGGGATGGCATACTCTTGCAGGGGGAGGAAGGGAAGCTTGTCCAAAAGGGAGGTTGGGTTACGATTAAGCCTGGGAAGACTAAAACAATTAAGGTAAGCACTGACTGGAAGAAGAGCAGTATAGATGACTTTACAAAAGACCACTACACAATTACAGTATCTGAGGAGGGAGGCGAAACAATTGGAAGGATTGCAAGGCTTATCCCCTCTCATTAAGCAAGCCCCCATAACTCAATCGGAAGAGTAGCTGCCTCTTAAGCAGTTTGTTCTAGGTTCGAGCCCTAGTGGGGGCACTCTTTACCTTTTTGTTTTAAAAATGTAAAATATAAAGTGAAATATGCTTACACAAGAAGAAAAAACACAAATTATAGAGAAGTACAAACTTCACGGTACAGATACGGGTTCCGCTGAAGTTCAAATAGCCCTGTTAACAGAAGAAATAAACAGGCTTCTTTCTCATCTAAAAAAACATGCTAAAGACCTTCATTCCAAAAGAGGTCTTTTGAAAATGGTTTCCAAAAGAAGAAAGCTTTTGAAGTACCTAAAAGAAGAAGATGAAAAGAAATATAAGAGCCTGGTCAAAAAAATCGGGCTTAAGAAGTAAATGGTAATAAAGCACAGCGGACAAAGAGTAGGCGTTCTGATAGATGTCCAAAACCTGTATCATTCGGCTAAAAATCTCTACGGAGCCCGGGTCAACTTCAGAGAAATTCTAAAGCTGGCTGTCAGCAAAAGAAATCTCATCCGGGCTTTTGCTTATGTTGTAAGAACAAAAACAGGAGAAGAAAAGGCCTTTCACGAAGCCCTATCCAAGCTGGGCATTGAAATGAGAACCAAAGACCTTCAGGAGTTTTACGGAGGAGCTAAAAAAGCCGACTGGGATGTGGGTTTGGCAGTTGACGCCATAAAACTGGCTTCCAACACAGACGCGCTGGTTTTGGTTTCAGGCGACGGAGACTTTGTTCCTTTAGTTGAATATCTTAAAAACCAAGGTAAAAGAGTTGAAGTTTTGGCTTTTGGAAGATCTGCTTCCTCCCATTTGAGAGAAGAAGCAGACGAGTTTATAGATTTAGAAAAATCACATAATAAGTTTTTGTTAAAAAAATGAAAGAAGAAAAATTTACTTTAAACGCAGGAGGAAAAGAAATAATTGTAGAAAAAAAAGATCTGGCAGAACAGGCCAACGGAAGTATTTTTGTAAGATGCGGAGATACTTTGGTAATGGTTACCGCTGTCATGGGAGAAACAAAAGAAGATCTCGGTTTTTTCCCTTTAAAAGTAGAATACGAAGAGAAATATTATGCTGCAGGAAAGATAAAAGGCTCCCGCTTTATAAAAAGAGAAGGAAGACCCTCAGATGAAGCTGTTTGCAACGCCAGATTAATAGACCGAGCCATTAGGCCTCAGTTTCCAAAAGGATTTAAGGCTGAAACCCAAGTAATAGCAACTATTCTTTCCTGGGATGGAGAAAATGATCCTGATGTTTTAGGGTTAATCGGAGCTTCACTAGCTCTTTCTATTTCCGACATTCCCTGGGGAGGACCTTTAAGCTCTGTAAGAATAGCCAAAAAAGACGGTGAATACATCATCAACCCAGGATACAAAGAGAGAGAAGAAAACGAACTAGACGTAGTGTTTACCGGAACCATGAAAGGCGGTAAGCTCTTGATCAATATGATAGAGGGAGACTTTGAACAGATTGACGAAAAATCTGTAATGGAAGCTTATTCTAAAGCAGAACAAACCCTAAAGGAAATGATAGAATTTCAAGAAGAACTTAAAAAGAAAATAGGAAAAGAAAAAGCCGCTTTCGAGGCTCCTTCTTTCCCAGAACTAGAAAAAGAACTTAAAGACCTTTTAGGGGAAAGATTAGAAAAAGCTGTTTTTCAGGAAGATAAAGCTAAAAGATCAGAAAATTTAAAATCTTTAAAAGAAGAGGTGCTTTCTTTTGTTAAAGAAAAATACCCAGAAGACAAAGAAAAGCTCACTTATTCTTTGGACTTTCTAGAAGAAGAAACTGATAGATTAATACATAAAAATGTTTTACAATTAGATAAGAGAGCTGATGGAAGAAAACTTGATCAAGTAAGAGAGATTGAATGCCAGACAGGACTTATTCCCAGAGCCCACGGATCAGGCCTTTTCTGCAGGGGAATTACCAAAGGACTCTCTATACTCACACTAGGATCTCCCGGAGAAAGCCAGCTCCTAGAAGGGATGGAGATTGTAGGGAAAAAGAGATTTATGCATCATTACAATTTTCCTCCTTATTCTGCCGGAGAAGCCAAGCCTCTGCGAGGTCCAGGCAGAAGAGAAATAGGACACGGAACTCTAGTTGAAAGAGCTTTAAGACCTATAATCCCTGAGTTTGAAACCTTCCCTTATACCATAAGAATAGTAACTGAAATATTGTCTTCCAATGGGTCTACTTCTATGGCTTCTGTCTCCAGTTCTTCTTTGGCCCTGATGGACGCCGGAGTGCCGGTAGAAAGCCCTGTTGCCGGAATAGCTATAGGCCTTATACAAGACAACGAAGAAAACTACAAGCTCTTAACAGATATTCAAGGACCTGAAGACCATCACGGAGATATGGACTTTAAGGTGGCCGGAACTAAAAAGGGGATTACAGCAATCCAAATGGATGTTAAAATAGATGGTATAACGGCGGAAATAATAGAAAAGACCCTAGAAGAGGCCAAAAAGGCAAGAATAGGAATACTGGAGAAAATAGAAAAGACTTTGCCCCAATCCAGAGAAAAGCTTTCCCCCTACGCGCCGAAGATCCTTACTATTGAAATAAATCCTGAAAAGATAGGCAGCGTTATAGGCCCCGGAGGGAAAACCATCAACGGAATAATAGACGATACTGGAGCTGAAATAGATATTGAAGATTCTGGAAGAATATTCGTTACAGCAGAGAAAGAAGAGGCGGCGCAAAAAGCTTTGGAAACTATAAAAAACATAACCAGAGAAGTTGAAAAAGGAGAAACATTTGAGGGAGAAGTTACAAAAATTACAGACTTTGGAGCTTTTGTAAGGATTTTTCCGGGGCAAGAAGGCCTTGTCCACATTTCTAAGCTTGCCAAAGGAAGAGTAAACAAGGTTAGGGACGTGGTTAACACGGGAGACAAGGTTTCGGTAAAAGTTCTTTCTGTGGACGACCAAGGAAAAATAGACCTCTTGCTACTAAAAAATAATAAATAATTTAATAATTTTATGGCCCAAAAAGACAACAAAAATATCCAAACAATGAAAAAGGATATTGAACGGGCTAAAAAAGGAGGCCTTCCTAAAGAAGAACCAGAAGAAGAGACTCAAGAAGTTCCTAAGAAAGAACCTTATCAGGAAAAAGATCCAGTAAAAGAAAACAAGGAAAAGCAAGAAGCTGAAGAAGAAAGAAAGAAAGAGGAGGAAGCCAAAAGAAAAGCTGAAGAAGAAAGAAAGGAGGAGGAGGAGGCCAAAAGAAAAGCTGAAGAAGAAAAGAAGGAAGAGGAAGAAAGAAAGAAAAGAGAGGAAGAGGAAGAAAGAAAGAAAAGAGAGGAAGAAGAGGAAAGAAAGAGAGATCCTAAATATAAAAAACAAATCCTTTTAGAAGAAAAGGAGGTTTTGAAGCAAAAAGAAAACGAACTGAAAAACAAGCTTCAAGAAGTGTTCGATAAAAAAGCCCCTCTATCTCAAGAAAAAGAAACTCTTCAAAAAGAAATAGACAACACCGAAGCAAAGTTTACGGTTGTCTCTAAAAGAGAAGAGAAGCTGGAAGAAAGGCTTAAAGATTTAGAAGAGAAAGAGAAAGAGGCTTCAAATGAAAGAAAAAAGAGAAAAATTGAAAAAGAAAGGTGGAACGTGGAAGAAAAAAGAAGAGAACAAGAAAAGAAAAGGTGGCCTTGGGATAAAAAAATAAGCGAATTTCAGGCTAAAACAAAAGAGATAGACAGAAAATTGGAAGAGTTTCAGCGCCAAGAAAAAGAAACTCAAGAAGAGATGTCTCAAATAGAAGAAAAAAAGAAAGAAATAGATATGGAAATAGAGAAAATGGATCTTAAAATAAAATTAGAAAGAATAGAAAGTGTTAAGTCTTCTCTTGCAAAGGAAAAAGAGAAAGCCCAGGAGAAATTTAACGAGGTTAAAAGCGCTTTAGAAAAAACAAGAGAAGAAGAAAAGCAAATAGAAGAAGACAAAAAACTCATAGAAGACGAGGAGGAAATAACAGACGATCTTAAAGAAAAGCAAAAACTGGAAAAAGAAAGATGGGCCATAGAAGATAAAAGGAAAGAGAAGGAGAAAGAAAGATGGGATCTTGAAAACCAGAAAAAGCAGGCAGAAAATAAGATTGAGGACAGCGAAAAAAGAAGACAGGATATCCTAAGTCAAGCTGCTAGTATTCTAGATAGAATAAAGGAGATAGACACTGCTATCTCAGGAGAGCCCGAGAAGGCTCCGGAAAGAACTTCAGAGCCCCCCAAAGAGAAAGAGCTCCAAGAGAAACCTAAAGAAGTTTCAGAAAAACCTGAGGAAAAAGAAAATGAGAAAGCTCCGGAAATAACTTCAGAGCCCCCCGAGGAGAAAGAGCCCAGAGAGTTAGAAGAAGAAACCCCTAAAAAAGAAAAGCCCGATCTTTCGGACTTAGATTTTAAGATATAAAAATATGGGCATTGAAGATTCAATAAAAAAAGCTAGAGAAAGAGGCATTGAAGATAAAAAAATACTTGAGGAGATAATAAGCCAAAACCCCTCTAAAAAAGAAAACCTAGAAAAAGCATTGGAAAGAGGGGCTTCTGCTACTCAAGTTCTCGAAGAGATGATTACACAGAACGAAGAGAAAAGCTCAGCTGAAGAAAGAATCAGCAAAGCAAAGAAAAGATTGGCCTCTTTTAAAAATAAAGGTAAAAAAAAGATAAGAGGAACAGCTCCTATTCCTCTGGCAAAAGAAGAACTCTCTTTAGAGCCCTCTCTTTCTTTTAGAAGACCTTCTTCGCCCGCTCAAAAGCCCAAAAAGGAAGATGCTCAAGAAAAAACTCCTTCTTTTGTCGGGCCCCTACCTAAAAAACCTTCATTAAAAGAGAAACTATGGGTAAGAATAGTTGTTTTCTGCCTTATTCTTGTTGTTTTAGCAGGAGTAGCCAGTTTTTGGTACTGGTATTTTAAGGTAAGACCCGAACCCGTTGTAGGATGCGAAACAAACGAAGACTGTCCTGTGGGCTTTATCTGCGGCCCTAATAAAATCTGTAAAGAAGCTCCCTCAACCCAAGAATGCTCCTCTGATTCAGACTGCCAAGAGGACTTTTACTGCCAGGCAGGAGTTTGTTTAAGGGAAAAAGAGGAAGCTGAAGCGCCAAGAGCTCTTTTCCCTGTTTCCGAAACAAGGACTCTTGAGATAAATAATTTAAACGAAGTAGAGGGACTTTTAAAGCAGACTCTTCAGGAGTTTGTAGAAATTGGCAGCTTTAAAAGAATAATATTTAAAAACACCTCAGAAGATAAATATCTAGGCATAAAGAACTTTTTTGACGCTCTTCAGATAAGAGCTCCCCGAAATATTTATGAAACAATAGGAGAGAACTTTAACCTCTTTATTTATTCTCAGCCCCAAGGAAACAGATTGGGATTTGTTACAGAAGTTAAAAACAGAGAAACTTTAGAAAATATTCTTCTGGCCGAAGAAGCCAAATTAAAAGAGGACTTTAAACCCTTCTTTACTCTCATAATAGAAGACAGGCCCCCCTTAGTCAGTTATTTCAGAAACGCTAACCAGCTTCCAGGATATGTAGGCCACAACTTCAGATACCAAACATTGGCCACAAGCGACGTAGGCATATGTTATCTTGTTTCAAATAATTACTTTGTTCTGGCCAGTTCTTTTGCCAGCATGGAACAGATTACGGAGAAACTGGGGATTCCCGGGCCCACCGTAGAAATAACTCAAGATCTTGAGCTTGGAGACAGGGGATATGAAGTAGAGGTTCTCCAGACCTGGCTGGCTCAAAACACTGCCACCTATCCACGAGGCCTTGTTACCGGATACTACGGCCCCTTAACTGTTCAAGCTATAACTAAGTTCCAGGAAAAATACGCTTCGGAAATTTTAGCCCCTCAAGGAAAAGTTAAAGGAACAGGAAAGGCGGGGTATTACACAAGGTTAAAGCTGAACGAGCTTTATGGTGAGTCGGGAGCCATTCCTCCAAGGCCTGAGATAACTATTGATTTAAGATATGGAGACCACGGAGACGAAGTAAGGCTTCTTCAAAAATGGCTGGCTCAAGATCCTAATATATATCCCGAAGGGAAAATAAGCGGATGGTTCGGCCCTCTGACCCAAAAAGCTGTCATTAGCTTCCAAAACAAATACGGAGAAGAAATACTCGCTCCCCAGGGTATAAATACCGGCACAGGCGTTGTCGACGCTCTGACCCGCAAAAAACTAAATGAATTATACGGAAGATGAAAAAGAAGCTAGAAAAAGAATTAAAAGAAAAGCTAGAAAAAGAAAGGGAAGTTCTGGAATCAGACCTTGAAAGCTTTGCCTCAAAAGATAAAAACCTTGAAGGGGACTGGGACACAAAATTTCCTAAGGTAGCCAGCGGAGTAGGGGGCCAAGCCCTCGAGGACGCGGCAGACCAAGTTGAAGAATATGCCACTCTTCTCCCAATAGAACACAGTTTAGAATCCCGCCTTTTGAAAATAAACAAAGCCTTAGAGAAAATAAAGAAAGGAGAATACGGAAGGTGCCAAAGTTGCGGGAAAAAGATAGAAGAAAAGAGGCTTAAAGCCTACCCCGAAGCCGAACTGTGCGATAAATGCGTGAAATAAGACCAATTAAAAAAGCGCTTCCTTAAAGAGAAGCGCTTTTAAGATACTTTTATTTAAAAGGGTTAATTCCTCCTCTGACATCAAAATGGACATGACATCCCGTTGAAATACCCGCTCCCGGCATTCCAGGAGATCCTCCCATTAGAGCTATTCTTTCCCCTTGAGAGACCTGCTGTCCCGGAACCACTAAAGCTTTCTGAATGTGTCCGTACATGGTAACTACTCCGTTAGGATGAATAATTGTAACATAGTTTCCAGCTCCTCCGTTCCATCCATATCTTACTCTTTGAACCGTACCGGCAGCCGCAGCTCTGATAGAATCTCCGCAGTTCCCGGCAAAGTCTATGGCATTGTACCAGTGGAGGCCCTGGCTGATATAGCAGGCGGAATGAGGACAAATAAAATAACTGGAAGCGATGGGCGTAGTTTCAGGCTTTCTGGCATATTGAGTAGTAGTCTTAGACACTTCTCCTCCGGGAACAATAATAATATCTCCTATAAATATATCGTTTTCGTTATTTAACTCATTGAAGACCACTATTTCGTCCGTATTTCCTTTATAGGTTTCTGCTATCTGGCCTATAGTATCTCCTTTTTTAACATGATATATAATACCCGTAACAGGAGGAATTACAAGCTCGTCTCCCGGCTGTATTACAGAAGAGCTGTTCATATCATTAGCCCAAAGAATAGTTTTTAAGGAAATATCAAATTTTTCAGCTAAAGAAGAAAGGGTGTCCCCTTCTTCTACAATATACTCTCTTATCTCTTTGTTTCTAGAAGAACTGTTAAGAGTACCTAGGACCTGAGGTTTAACTACAGAATGAGGAGCGTATCCTAAAACGCTGTTTTCTTCAGAGAAAACAACATCGGGAGAGTCCTTGAGAAAGTTTTTGGCGGGCTCTGCAAAAATATCGCCAGAAGAAATACTCTTTGAAGAGTTGGCTGTTAAAAAAGAAAATTCCTTAAGAGGAAGGAATTTTAAAGTCGCGGTAGATCCCAAGACAAGACCTGCAAAGAGGGTAATAGTTAAAAAAACTTTTATACAAAAAGAAGAATCTTTTAATAATTCTTTCTTGGAATAAATGCTCTTAAAGCACTCTCTGGCTTTCCTTATTATTGCTGGTAAAAGTCTAGAAATAATAAATGGTTTAATTTTATTACTATTCTACTATGATATACTACTGGCACCGCAGGTCAAGGGTATTTTCCACATGTTTTCCCTGCTCCTTGTTTAACTGAAAAAAAAAGATAAAATAGGGAAATGGACTTAACATCTCCCAAAACAATAAAAGAGCTTCTAAAAGGGAGGCGACCCTCTAAAAGATTAGGCCAAAATTTTTTAATAGATAAAAATATTCTTTGGAAGATAGTAGAGTCTTCCGATGTTTCAAATGAAAAGGTTTTAGAAATAGGGCCGGGCTTGGGAGCTTTAACTTCAGAGCTTTCCAAAAAAGCTAAAGGGGTTGTCGCCGTAGAAAAAGATCCTTTAATGTGCAAGATTTTGAGAGAGAGCCTCTCCAAAAAGAATGTTAAGATAATAAAAGGGGATATTTTAAAAAAAGACCTTTGGCAGTTTACGGGCTTTAAGGTTGTAGCAAACCTGCCCTACTATATTGTTTCTCCTACAATAAGGAAGCTTCTGGAAGAGTCTTCTATCAAGAAAATGTATTTAATGGTTCAAAAAGAGGTAGCTGAAAGAATAACAGCCAATCCTCCCAAGATGAATCTTCTGGCTATTTCTGTCCAGTTTTACGGAAGCCCTGAAATACTGTTTAAGGTTTCCAAGAATTCTTTTTGGCCTAAACCTAAGGTAGACAGCAGTTTTTTAAAGATCAGGCCTCATTCAAAACATAAAACAAACAAAGACCTTTTTTTTAAAGTCGTAAAGCTTGGATTTTCTCATCCTAGAAAACAACTGTTAAACAACCTTTCAAAAGAAGTTGATAAGAATAAGATTAAAGAAATTCTTTTAAAAGAAGGGCTTAACCCTAAAGCTAGAGCTGAGACATTAAATGTTGAGGACTGGGTAAAACTAGCTAAATCACTTGCTACTTTCTTTTAACTTTTGGTATAATACTGTAATGGGAGATAAACTGAATAAACTAATCGGGTTTTTGAAGAAAAAAGGATTTCTTTTGTTTTTGGTTTTAATAATTTTTCTTTTCTTTGGCTGTCGAATAACCGCTGCCTCTGTCCCTATAGCAAACCCCAGTGTTTTTACCGCTGTATGGTCAATTTTTACAGGAAACTCTTCTACAGTAAAGTCTCTTGTTAATATTACAGCAGGAACCTTTCTAATGACTATTAACTTTGTTATTATTTCTTTTGTCCTTACTCTAGCAAATCTTTGGCTCGGCACATCAGTATTTGTTCTAGAGTGGGTCATGAGCCCTGATTTTATATCTCTTTCTTATACAAGGTTGGATAACCCTATAATAAAATACGGATGGGACATGACAAGCGGCCTAGCTAATATGGGCATTGTTTTGGCTTTAATAGTTATAGGGTTGGCCACTATATTAAGAAAAGAAAATTACCAGGCACAAAAAACTCTTCCCGTCTTAATAATTGTAGCCCTTCTGGTAAATTTCGCTCCCGTATTTTTAGGCGTCATAGTCGATGCCTCCAATATTTTAATGAACTTATTTTTATCGACGGAGGAGGGAGGAACCCTTGATTTTGCCAAGATTAGCAATTCTTTTAGCGAAGAGATCAAAATGATAGGGACAGACCTAGGAGAGGCTGCTAGTCTACAAGCGCAAACTGCTCTTCTAGGAAAAATTTTAGTTTCAGTTAGTTTTTCTTTGATAGCCGGTTTTATTTTCTTCTTGTTTGCCGCCCTGTTTGTTTTTCGCTATATCGCTATCTGGATAGCTGTAATAATGTCTCCTTTAGCTTTTGTAGCTTATATTCTTCCCAAAACAAGAGTTTTTTTTGATATGTGGTGGAAGCAGTTTCTTTCCTGGTGTTTTATAGGGGTAATAGCTGCTTTTTTCATTTATTTAGGGGCTCACATGATAGCTTCTATAAATATTGAGGACTATGTGCAAAAAACAACCGATGCGCGCATTGACTCTAAAATAGGAACAGGAAATGATGACTGGGGCCTTTTAAATGAACTCCTTCCTTATGGAGTAGTTTCTGGTTTTCTAGTAATAGGCTTTTTCTTATCCGTCTCTGTAAGCGCTATGGGAGCCAGTACTATTGTTAATTTAACTAAAAAAGGAGGAAAGGGAGCAATGTGGGGAGGAAAGGGATTGGCAAGACAAAGCGTCGGTCGAGCTCTTAATAGTAGCTGGGGCAAAAAAGCTTCAAGGTGGATGGCTAGAAGACAGATTGGCCGCGTTCGAGACGCAAAAACCACCTTGGGAAAGGTTGGCATGGCGGCGGGAAAATTACTTACGCCCCTCGGCTATGCTAAGAGAAAAGCAGGAGCGGCTGCTATTAATTATGCAGCGGGAATAGGAGATAATATTAATGAGGACAAAGAGAAAATAAAGAAAAGATTTGGCAGCGACCACGAAGCCATGGCAGCTTATGTCTCCTCTCTTTCTGCCACAAACTACACAGGGAAAATGGCTGGCGCTCAGGCCTTAGCGGAAATTAAAGGAGGAAAGGGTCTTGATGCCCTCCCTGAAACCGATTTACGCAGCATTATCAGGCAGACCGACAGATACGATCCTAAAAAGTTAAAGAACCTTATAAAGCACAAACCAGAACTTATAAAAGATGTCCAACTTGGAGAATTAATTCAAAACAATCTTGTAAATGAAAAAGATATTATCGAGCAAATGAAGGGAGGCATGGATATGGCGACAGCTAAAGTAAAGGCTACCTATAAAGAAGCAGCTAAAGCCCTTAAAAGTACTGATATTGAAAATCTTGGAGATAAAACTCTTAACGACAAAGATATCCAAGAGGCTCTCGGTAAATATGCTTCTAATTCTATCCTTAAAGAAATAGGAGAAACAAAAGGAGGAAACCACCTTGCTAATATCCAGAAAGCCATTCAAGACAGAGTAGGAATAGAGGAAGCGGCAAGAACTAATCCTTCTTTCTTGAGGATGGCCTATACCCCCGGAGGCCAGGCATATCTTAATGAGTGGAAAACACCCGGAGGCAAAATAATAAAAACAAAAGAAGAGATGGATGAGTTTATTAGAAAATCTTCGTTATCTCAAGAAGAAGAAACTAAAAGAGAGACAAACGCTATAAAAAAATATCAAGAAACCTTAAAAAAGGGAGGGGCTCCTCGAGGCAGGAGGGCGCCAGGATCCTCTCAGGGCAGAAAATCCAATAATGACAATACTCCCCGGGGAAGAAGATCATAAAAAATTATAAAAAATAAGGAGGCCTTGTTAGTAAGACCTCCTTTGTTTTTAGGAGTCGTGGGACTCCCCTTGTTCCCCTTGGAAGAGCTTCATAATCTGGGGGGGGAGGGGAAGGAGATATGTCCCCCCAGACTTTTCCATTGACTCGGCAATCCTTATCATCTTTCCGATTTCGCCTTGTTCCGCTATTGCACCGTAAACGGTTTCAATCCGTGCCGCCTCTCTGCTAGCGAGATATTCCTGAAGTGAAGCGTTTCGAAGTTCCTCTCCTGGATCAATCTCGCGAACTTCCGTAGCGTTAACCTTAACGCCGTAATCTTCCTCGAAGGTGCGGAGGATTCCGGCTTCCTCCAGATCTCGATATATTTCATCTGCGAGATCTTTCCCTTCTGTCTTAGTTGCTGAGTCTTTTCTTTTCGGTTCAATCCATTCAGAGTAAGGCTTTTCCGTAATTCTGTTTCGGACGGCGGGAGCAATCCGTCCTTGGACAGCCTCCAACCAATTCTGAATCCGGAAAAGGGCCTTATACGGATTAACTACCCTAATCGATAGAATTAACTTTACGTCAAGGGGAAGCAAGTCTTTGTCTTCCGCCTTTAAAACTTCTGCGTAATAAACGTCCTCTTTGAGAAGGATGTAATCTAAGGTTTCCTTCTCATGTTTTCGAGGACTCCCTCCGGGATCTATACCCGTCCAGGTAAAATCATAAAGGTAAATATCTTCTATGGGCCAGAACCCATAGAACTTTAAGCCCCCAAAAAAACTATTAAACCAGCCTTTTTGCGGAGCGTCTCCTTCTACAATATCACCCACGTCTCGTATTTGGCCCAATCCTCCTTCAAGATCTTTCCTAATGCTAAATCCTTTCCACTGAATAAGGATTCTCTGGAAGGCGTCCCCCTTAACCACAACCTTTGCCCTGCCCTCAGGCACAAAGGTAAAAAAAAGATTATTGGGGGCCCACCAAAAGAAAACCATCAAAAACAACAACAAAGCAGCGAGAAGCACTCCAAGAATCAATCCTCCCAACAAAAGATTAGGACTGATCAGGAGAAAAACAAGAACAGGAAGAGTCAGAGCCGAAAAAAAGAGACACACTGATAATATCAAAATCCAAAATCTGTTCGCGTTTTTCATTTTCTTTTCTCCTTTTTTTAATGTGCTGTCTAGCCTGAGAAACCATTTCTCAAGTATTCTTATTATATCATTTAAATTGATTGGTGTCAACAAAAAGAGAGCGGTATAGAGCCGCTCTCTTTTTAAGAAAATTGTTCTTTCCTAGTTTGATTTTATAGGCATTACCACATAAACATATCCCTCCTCTCCTACAGGCTTTAATACGCCAGGTCCTGCATCTTTATTCAGCTCAAAGGAAACCTCTGAACTTTTAATGCTCATTAAGCCATCCATTAAATATCTGTGATTAAAAGAAACTTCGCAGGCCTTCCCTTTTATTTTAGCTGGGACAGCTGAATTAAATTCACCTATTTCTGTGTTTTGGCTAGAAAGTTCTATTTCTTTCTTTTTAGGATCTGCTTTTATTTTAACCTCGTTTACTTTCCCGCTAAAAAGACTGGCGCTTTTTATTTGATTTAGTATTTTCTCTTTTTCCATAATAATCTGAGTATCGTTTTTAGAGGGTATTATTTCCTGGTAATTAGGATACTCTCCTTCAATCAACCTGGAAACTAATTGTATTTTAGGGTGGGAGGCCTCCTCCATTGGAAGCTCAAACATTATCTGGTTGGGGGAAAAATATATTTTTATCTCTTGATTTAATTCTCCAAAAATATTTGTTATTTCCTTGGCTGCTTTCTGGGGAATAATCAAAGAAAGGTTTTTAAGAGAAGGTTTTTTCTTTAAAAATATCTTCTTTTCTCCTAGTCTAAAGCTGTCTGTAGCAGCTAAAGTAATTTGTTTTCCCTCTAAAGATATAAATATTCCAGATATTTCGGGTTTAGTAGTAGAAGGAACCGCTATATCTGCTATCTGGTTTATCCCTTTACATAGATTTTGGCTGTTTATAATAATGCTTTCTCCTTCTTCTATCTTAGGAATAATAGGGAATTCCTCTGCCGAAACCCCTTTAACTTGCGTTTTATATTTTTCACACTCCAAAGAAAGATTATTATTTTTAACCTCTAAGTTTATTTTCTTGTTGGGCAATAAACCGACAAAGCTGGATAATAATTTAGCGGGTACTGTTATTTTTCCTTGTTTTTCTATTTTAGCCAGTCCCCACCAATTAATCCCGACCTCTAAATCAGTAGCAGCTAAATTTAAAAAATTCTTTTCTGAAGAAATTAAAATATTATTTAAAACAGGAAGAGTAAGAGACTTTGAAGAAATTCTTTCAACTGCATTAATTCCTTCTTTTAATTTTTCTTGGAGGATAGTAAATTTCATAATCTTTTTAATATTTTAAAATTATTATTACTATTATTACTGGTGTTAAAAACTTTTAGTTTATTCTTATTTGAACTGGGTAAAAGATAAGGGAAAAAGAGAAAAAGAAATTGTTATAACTTGTTAACTTTTATAACTTCTCTTTTATTATACTTTTTTACCTTTTCTATTAACAGAAGATTCAACACCTTTTAAACATCTTAAAAACCTGGGGAAAACTAAACCGTACTTATTCTGTCTTTAATTAATTCTATTTCTTCTTCTAATTTTTTATCTTTTTTAACCTCTTTAGATATTTTTTTATGGGAGTGTATGGCTGTAGTATGATCTTTTCCGTTAAACTTCCTTCCTATAAAAGGAAAAGAATTTTTAAGCTCTTCCCTCAAAAGAAACATAGCTATTTGTCTTGGTTTTACGATTTCTTTCTTTCTAGAAGAAGTCAACAAATCCCTTTCTCTTAAGTCATAAAACTCTGCTACCATCTGTATTATTTTTTTAGGGGTAATAATCTGTCTTGGAGAAAAGAGAAGGTTTTTTAATAAGCTCTTGGCGGTATCTACATCTGGCTGCTTATTATTAACTTTTTGATAAATTATTAATCTATTTAAAGCTCCTTCCAACTCTCGAATATTTCTTTTAATATAAGTAGCTAAGAATTCAAAAATTTCATCGGGAAAATTATAGTTTTTTTCATTGGCTTTGGATTTTAGTATGGCTAGTCTTGTTTCATAGTCTGGAGAGCTGATGTCTGCTATCATTCCCCCCTCAAACCTGGATCTTAATCTTTCGGCCAAAGAAGAAATTGCTTTTGGGGGCCTGTCTGAGGAGATGATGATTTGTTTGTTTTTTTCATAAAGCACATTGAAAATATGAAAAAATTCTTCCTGCGTTTTTTCTCTTCCTGCTAAAAATTGGATGTCGTCGATAATTAAGAGATCTATTGCCTGGTATTTCTTTTTTAACTCGTCTATATTATGGTTTTGTATGGAACCTACAATCTCCGAAGTGAACTTTTCAGAAGATAAATATTTGATTTTCTTTTTAGGAAAGTTTTTAATAACTTCATTTCCTACAGCTTGTAATATGTGGGTTTTACCTAAGCCTACTCCGCCATAAACAAAAAGAGGGTTGTAAACCAAACCCGGGCTCTCAGATACAGCTATTGCCGCAGCGTGAGGGAGTTCATTAAAAGGACCGACTACAAAATTATCAAAAATATATTTAGGGTTTAAATTAGTATCTTTATCTACTTTAAATTCCTGGAATTCCAACTGGTCTGTTTCTTCTTCTATAGATACAGAAGGTCTTTTAGGAGGTGTTTTAACGTTCTTTCCAACAGCGTATTCTACCTCTTTTATCTGGCCGTCTAAGTTGTGAAGTATTTTTATTATAGATTTGTGATACTTATTCTCCAGCCACTCTTTAACAAAAGAATTAGGTACAGAAACTACTACTTTATGCTCTTTTTGGGCGGCAATATTTGTGTTCTTAAACCAGGTAGCAAAATTAGCTGAAGATATATTAAGCTGTACTTGGGCAAGAACTGACTGCCAGAGTTCTTCTTTTGACATTGTTTTTAGAAGTAAAAATATAACTATTTTCTATTCTCTAATATTCAAGTATAGCATGTCAATCCTAAAAGTAAATGAACTTAAAATTTTCTTTTTTGTTAACAACCTGTTAATTAGCTGTGGATTTTTCAAAGAAACTTTTCAAAAGAATTGACCTATTCAGAGTTTAATATTATACTGGAACATTACATCGATAATCTAAAAATTATGTCTTTAACATATAACCCAAAAAAGAAAAAAAGAAAAACAACGCACGGATTCAAAGAGAGAAGCAAAACTAAGGCAGGAAAAAAAGTAATTCAAAGAAGAAGGCGAAAGAAAAGGAAAAAACTAGCTGCTTAGAATGCTCCCAAAAGAAAACAGATTAAAAAAAGAAAAGGACTTTAAAGAAGTTTTTGAAAAAGGAAAGGGGTTTAAAGAGGGAAGCTTTTATTTAAAGGCGAAAAAGGGAGATTTGAGGTTCGGCTTTGTTGTCAGCAAGAAAGTTTCAACAAAGGCCTCAGAAAGGAATAAAATAAAAAGGAAAATGAGGGAGGCTGTTAAAAAAGAAATTCCTTTATTAAAGAAAAAAGCTGAGTGCGTTATAGTGGCTCTGCCCGGGGCCAAAGGAACAGAAAATATTGAAGAGAGCGTAAGAAAACTTTTAGTAAAAGCAAAATTAAAATGATAAAAAAACTTTTTCTGAAAACCATAGAAGGATATCAAGTTTTTATCTCTCCTCTCTTGGGAAATAAATGCCGGTTTTATCCTTCCTGTTCCCAATACTGTCTGCTTTCTATTAAAAAACACGGAGCCTTGAGAGGTCTCTTTTTAGGGCTGAAAAGAATTGTTAAGTGCCACCCCTTTAATGAAGGAGGGGTAGATTTGCCATGATAGAATTTTTTAGAACAATATTATACCAACCGCTGTTTAATATCCTCATTTTTCTTTATGCTTATATCCCGGGAAACGACCTAGGAGTAGCTATTATTCTTCTTACGGTTTTAATAAAGCTTTTATTTTTTCCTTTAAGTTTAAAAGCTGTAAAATCTCAAAAAGCTCTTTCCGGAATTCAACCGAAAATAAAAGAGATTCAGGAAAAATACAAGGACAACAAAGAAGAACAAAGCAAAAAAATGATGGAGCTTTACAAAGAAGAAAAAATTAACCCTTTTTCTGGTTGTCTTCCCCTGTTGATCCAGCTTCCTGTTTTAATAGCTTTGTTCTGGGTTTTTAGGGCCTTTGAGGGAGGGATATCAGGAGTAGAGTTTCAAATGCTTTATTCTTTTATTCCTAGGCCTGAAACAGTTAACCCTTATTTTTTGGGATTTTTAAATCTTGTAGAACCTTCAATATATATAGCTGTGTTAGCGGGCATATCTCAGTTTTTACAGACAAGAATGACTCTTCCCAAAACTAAAACAGAAAAAAAAGCAGATTTCTCTTCTATGATGCAAAAACAAATGCAGTATTTTTTTCCTGTAATAACGGTAGTTATACTTTTAAGGCTACCCTCGGCTATAGGTCTTTACTGGATGACAACTACAATATTTACTATTATTCAACAGTATGTGGTATTTAAAAAAAAACCTAAGTCCAATGGATAATTTTAGAGATATAAAAAAAGAAACAGAAGAATTTTTTAAAAGAGCAAAGCTCAATATTTCTTTAGAGGTTAAGAGGTCTAAAGAAGAAAGTATTTCGGTGGAAATCAGGACAGAAGAGCCAAAGCTTCTGGTGGGTCATCAGGGGCAAGCTTTGGCTGATATTCAAAAACTTCTTAATCTTTTTTTAATGAAGAAATTTCCAGCGCAGAGATTTTTTGTTAATCTCGATGTAAACGGATACAAGGAAAAGAAAGCAGAATATCTAAGAGAAGCTGCCAGAACAGCAGCAGACGAAGCAGTTATTTCCGGCCAAGAACAAAAGCTCGGCCCTTTACCCGCTTTTGAAAGAAAGGTTATACATATGGAGTTGTCTGAAAGGAATAATGTTGAAACAGAAAGTGCAGGAAAAGAGCCCGAAAGAAGCGTTGTTATAAGGCCTCTTTAATCAGTTTCGGGTTCTAAGCTTGTTGAGTAAGAAATTATATACATTTTCTTTGCGGCAGCTACAGGCACAAGGCGATCTTTGTTCTCTCCTTCTGGGATAGCATGCTCCCAGGTTATAATAGCATCGTCGTTAAGAAGCGAAGGATCGTTTCCTTTTTTTACAGTATAAAAGCCCGGATCTGAAGAAGAAATTCCTTCTTCTTTTATTAAAACCACCATCAGGTTGCCCTCTATTCTTATAGATTCTGGGCTTTTCCCTCCTAGGCTACTAACACTAAAGTCCGGAACTCCCAAACCAGAGCTTTTAATCCAAGGTATGGTTCCGGAATCGCAAGGACCAGAATCTCCTCCGTCAGTAGAATATTTCACGGTAGAATATTTCACGCAGGGTCTACCAAGTCCATAGTTGAAGTTTTCTTCGCTATAAAGAGTAACACTCCAAGAGGGGTCGGGGTTTAGGTCTAAGGCAAAAGAATACATAGAAGAAACATTGCCAAGGGCTATTGGTTTTTCTGTCGGATTATTATCTCTGTTTGGCATAAAAATTTGCAATTTTCCTCCAAAATCCGGTTTTTCAAAAAGTATAGTTCCATATTTCCTTTTTTCTGTAGGGACTAAATATGCGTACTTAAAATCTCTCCGAAGACCGGTAACAGCTCCTGTCCTGCTAATACAGTATTTTATTACATCTTTCATTATTAGTTCGTAGTCTTTTTTTATTCTTTCCCTGTTTTCTATATTTTCATCTGAAGCTTCAAGGCCTTTGTATTCTTGTGCCAGGGTCCAAGCGCTCTGCATTCCAACTTGTCTTTCGCATAAAACAACCCCCCTGGGAAGATCAGCAATAAAAGGAACATTAGACTTCATTTCCAGAACTGTTAATTTTGGATTTATAGTGTTTGCTATTATCCACGATAAAAAAATAATCAAAATCCCGACAAGAGCTTTTGTTATCCAGTCCTTAGCATCTTTTGTTCCCTCAGGGTTTCCGGAAGAGGTCATATAGCGAAAGCCTGCCCATATTAAAACTCCTAATCCTATTAATCCGCTTATAGCTATTGCAAAAAAGTATATATATTTAATATAGTTCCCGATTTCAACAGTAGTTTTTGTTATTTCATAATTTCCTACCCTTGGATAATCTACCTCTAAAGGCCTTTGAGCTAAACAAGCTCCAGCTAAGGATAAAAAAAGAATTAAAAGAATGAAAATAATTATTTTTCTCATTTTATTATGATTTTTTCTGTTTGTTCTAATATTCTTAAAATTTCATCGCAAACAGCTGTAATTCTATTTCCAAAAGATTTAAGCGTTTGCTTTTCTTGTATTATCTGAGCCATAGGGCAAGGATTTCCCCCGCTGCAGCTTATGGGGGAGCATTCTAGAGTGTTATGGCATCCGCCGGAGCATTCCCCCTGGCAAAGATTCCTTACATTATCCAGGCATCCGGGTATGCCAGCTGTCCCGTCAGGAAGCTTGGAAAGCTTGTCGGCCGCCAGAGAAGCCCCTGTTATTGTTTCAGAGAGCTCCTGGAGTTTCGTTTCTAACTGACTGTAAAGATCTATTCTTAGTTCAGCTTTTTCCAAGCTTTTTTCCAGTTCTCCTTTAAGGTAATCGCTTTTTTCTACAGACAGTTTTTCTTTGTAAAACTGGATTTCTTTTTCAAGGTCTTTTATATGCAGAAGAAAATCTTTTCTTTCTGCTACAGCTCTTTTTCTATAATATAGCAATTCGGACAAAGAGGCAACGAGATTCTGCTGTTCTTCTTTAATTCCTTCTTCGTCAGGGCAGGGCTGGTTTTCAGAGCCCGCATAACAATAAGCAGCCTCGCACCCCCCTCCCATGTAGCTTCTGCAAAGACAGAGAGGGTTAGTCAAATTACAGTTGCATTTGCTGGTTAAAGAATGAAGACGGCCTGCTGCAATTATCAATCCAGGATCTTGATTTATAATAAGCTTTGTTGTGTCTGCTATTTCGCTTATGCGCCACAAATAATTAGGATAAGCCGGAGGAGCCAGAGGAGGAGCAGGCTCTGGAGCGGGAAGATTTTTAAACTCTTTTGTTGTTAAATCTATTAGAGTGAGCTGGGGATTAATATTCTGTAAAATCAAGAAAGAGGCCAAAATGATAATAATTCCCCAAAAAGCCGAAGTTATTCTGTCTTTAGCAATTTGCATTTTAGAAGGATCTCCTGCTGAAGTTAAATATCGGGCTCCTGCGTAAACTAAAGACCCTAAAGCTAAAAAGCCGGAAACGGCCACTACAAAGTTAAAAATATACTTTATATACTCTGGAAAAAGGTTTTTAGAGGCGGAAAAGCCAGGATAGTTCACCTCTAAAGCTCTTTCTTGAGCTAAAGCAAAAGCGAAAAAGAAAAGAGAAAAAAAGATAGCAATTGTTAGTATTTTTTTATTCATTTATTTGGGCAGAGCAACAGAAAAAGTTTAATCTATGCCTGTAGCCAGGTATTTTTTCAGATCCTTCCAAGCCAGAATAGTTCTGCTCCTGCAAAAGGAGGCATCCTTGAAGACATAAATTATATTCTTCCATGTTTTCTTTAAGGTAGCATTTTTCCAGGCAGGGTTGAAAGAAGTCTTCTTCTCTTGCGCACCCTTCTATCAGTCCTTTTTCCGGAGTAGTTTTTCCTATTGAGCGATTGCAGGGGAGAAGGTTTCCTCCGTGCTGAGGCTCGCAGACGAGCATGGGCTGTCTTACTTTAAGTTGTAAGTCTTTTAGAATAGGAGGGATGATGCTTTCTATAATGCTTCTTAACCCGATTTCTTCTTTAGGAGTTTTTTTCTGCATTCCTTTTTTATCAACGATTTTTGGATTATCTATTATAAAATTTATACCGTTTTTTCTTTCTAAAATCTGCTGTATTTTTTTAGCTTGTTCGGATATTTCTCCGTAGGGACAAGCAGATCCTTCGCACCACTCGTCACAGCCCACCAAATCTCCGTCATCGAATACCGGGATGCAAACAGAATAGCAGGAAGGAGATTGAGAGGTGCACTTGCTTATTAAAACATGAAGCTTGTCTACTTCAGAAATTAATTCTCGGTCCAGCTCTATTAGGGTCTGCATTTTTTCTGTCATTAGGCTTCCGGTTCTTAGCGTTCTTTCTACTATGTCTCCTAAAGGAATTTCATTAAAACAAGCTTCAGCTCCTAAAGTTATTTCTTTGTTTCCTAAGGTTCCTACGGGGTTTTGAGTAGAAAGGATGTTTCCTCCTATTAAGCAGAGAAAAGAAACCCATTCGGAAACGGTTTCGTTTTGCTTTGTTAGATAAGGAATTATAATATCATCCCAGAAAGGAAATTGTCTTACTATTCCGCTTTTGTTGGCGATATAGGATTCTTTGACGGGGAAAAAGTGGCTTAAGCTGTTTTTTAAGTTGTAGGGACAGTTATCTGTAAAGTCGGCAGCTCTCTCTAGTCTGTCTAATGCTTCCTGAAGATCCTCTCTTTCTTTTATGGTTTTTTGTTGTTCCTGTCTTAGGGAGGGAATTAAATTGTCAGTATTCTCATTTTGAAGCCTTTCTATTTCTCCCCTAGAGCTTGCACAGGTGTCGCAAGTACAAGAACCCGAGGAAAAGGCTCCTATAATAGCTTGAGGCCCTCCAAACAGCCCCCCCAAACTAGCTAGCTCTCCTAAAATAGGAGAAAGCTCTGGAGCTATTGCGGCCAAGTCAGAAGCCGCAGCCATTATGTTAGAAAGATCGCCCGGGTTTTGTATTAAGCCAGCTATACCAGCGTACTCTCCTAAAAACTGGGACAACTTATCTGCTTCAGGGATTATTTGAGAGAGATCATTTAATCCGGCCTGAATATTGCTTAAGTCTGTGGGGTCTTGAATAACAGCGGCTAGATTTTTAAATTCTCCTAAAAATTGGGATAATTCAGCCGCTTCGGGTATTACTTGGGAAAGATCGTTCAGGGCTCCCTGAAGTTCCTGAAAGTCAGTCGGGTCTTGGATAAAAGAAGCTATTCCCTGCAGGTTTTCAAAATATTGGGAAACGTCTTCTAGTTGGGGAATCACAGCAGACAGACTATCTGTTGCCACTTGGAGGTTCTGGAAATCTGTAGGGTCTTCTATTAAAGAGGCTATACCGGCGTACTCTCCTAAAAACTGGGACATCTCTCTTGCTTCCGGGAAAAATTGGGAGAGATCGGTTAGAGCTGTTTGAATGTTCCTCATGTCCCTTGGGTTTTGAATTACAGCACCTATTCCCTGAAAGTCATTTAATACAGAACTTATTCCTCCAAGCTCCGGAACTATCAGAGAAAGATCTTCCATGGCCCGCTGCATATTTCTTAGGTCCTCCGGCTCTTTGATAGCAGAAGCTACCCCCTGAAAGCTTCTCAAAGCTTCTGTGAAGCCGTGATGGTCTGCTGTGATATAGGTAAGCTCCATAGCTAGTTTTTCAAGGTTCTCTATTCCGGACATGTCTCTAGCTATAGCTGAAATTTCTCCGAAGTCTTCCAGCAATACAGCGGCTTCCCTAGAGTCTTTTGATAGAAAAGAAAAGTCCTTTAAAACCCGAGATATGTTTCTTAAGTCAGAAGGATTTTCTACTGCCCTGGAAATGCTGCCTACCCCTTGAAAAACCTCTCCTGCGTAGGGCGTCATGCTTCTCATCTCAATAGTGATTCTTTTTACTTCGGTTAGGTTCCCTGTTCTCTCAGCTATCTTTTCTATTTCTTCTAAAGTGCTTACCAGATTTTCGCTCGGAACTACATGAATAAAGTTAAGATCTTCTTCTAAAATTCGGACAAGCTCTTCTGTGTTTTCTGTCTGGTTCCTTTTTTCTTGAGCTATATCCAGAATCTGCTCTAGGTGGGCTGAATTTTCAAAATTATTAGAAAGTCTGCCCATAGACTCTATTAGTTCGGGGTATTCCTGGTAGCTTTGGGAAAGAGAAATCGCTTCATAGGCCTTGTCAAAAGCTATGGGAATATCTTGAGAACTGCTTAATCTTCTAGCTATTCTTTCTGAAGAAGAAAGGACGGTATCCAGATCAGCGGGGTTTTCTGTGATAGCCCCCAAGTCCCTAATTGTTTTAAAAGCCGGAGTGAGGTAGGCGTTAGCTCCTACGATATTGCCTATGCTTTCCAAAGAGGCAAAAGTTCTGGAAAGGTTTTCGGGTTCTTCTGCTATGGAAGCTATGTTATAGGCAACGTTGAAAGTTTCTCCTAAATCTCCCGGAGCGTTTAAAATAGTAGCAATGTTGGAGGCAGCTCCGACCATAGTAGAGTATTCACCCGGATTTTCAGCTATTAAAGCTATATTATAGCCCACATTGAAAACATCCTCTATTCTTTTAGATCCTCCGATAGAATCTAAAACTCGAGCAATGTCTTTATTGGAATTTAAAACTGAGACGGCGTTAGTAGGATTTTCAGCTACAGAAGCTATATCGTAAGCTGTGCTAAAAACCCCGGAAAGATCGCCTGGTACTCCTAGCATGTTCGTTATATTAGCGACAGATCCCACAAGAGAAGAATATTGTGTTGGGTTTTCTACGATAGAAGCTATGTTATACCCTATATTGTAAGTATTTCCCAATTCGCTTGTGACGCCTAAAATATTAGTAAGGTTTTCTGTAGAGCTTAAAATGCTTCCCAGGTTCTCGGGATTCTCAGCTATTAAAGCCACCTGGGTGGCTATAGAAAAGGCCTTGGAAAGATTCGCCGGCACTTCTACTATTTGAGATAGATTATTTAAAGAGCCAACCATCCCCGTAAGGTTTTGAGGATTTTGAGTTATGCCGGAAATCTCTCCGACAATATCAAAAACTTTAGGAAAGTTCTGAGAAAGTCCTAAGCTCTGCGAAAGGCCATCTATAGAATTTAAGACTCCAGACAGCTCCCCTATGTTTCCTGTTCCTTGGGCGACAGACTCCGATAATTTTAAAGCAAAACTTAAATTGTCTGGTCCTAACATATCAGAAAGGCTTTCCATAATACTTGAATAGGCTAATAGGCCCTGAGGGCCTAAAATATTTGTAAGGGGAGTAGCTCCCATCGGACTGCAGCTTGGAGGCCATCCGCAAACAGGATCTGCCTGACTACAATCGCACTGCTGGGCTAGGCTGTCTAACTGCTTGCTGTTTTGAGACAGCTTTTTTGATATGTCCAGAGTTGAAATGGCATTAGTTGATATTCTTGTTATTCTGGGAGTGTTTTCTGGGACGCTGTTGGGGTCTGAAATATATGTTTCAAAAATATCGCCTTCAATGATTCTTCCTATGGGAAGCTCTACATGGATTGAGGTATTGGCAGATAAGATTTTGGGGTTTGGGACATCAGGTATTTTTTCAACTTTTACTTCTTTTACTTCAAAGGGTTCTAAAGAAATAAGATCTGGACTTATCACGCTTAAAACCAGATAAGAGGTTAAGAGAATGAGAATGCCAAAAAAAGCAGAAGAAATAAGCTCTTTGGCCTTAGAAAGGTTGGTGGGATTTCCGTAAGAAAGAAGATAAAGTACTCCTCCATAAGCTATAACCCCAAAGGCTACAAACCCTAGAATCCAGATAGCCAGTCTGAAGAAATAATTAATGTATAAGGGGAAAGCTTGGTTCGGATGAACTCTCTGTAGAAAACTTTGGGGAGGCTCTGCGTTAGGAAGAGTGGGATAGTTTATCTCTAAAGCCAAAACAAAATCTGCTCCCAAAGAAAATAAAAGGAGCAAAAAACAGAATAAAATTATTTTCTTTCTTTTTCCCATAATCTAGCTGCCTTTTAGATGGTAATAAACAGCTAAGGTCCAGAAGGGGGCAAAATCTCCCACAAAGGGGATTATTTCTCCTAGAAAAGCGAGGCCAAGTTTTTTCCCTATCTTTTTAGCTATTTTTTTCGTCAACTTATTTGCTCCCTTAGACAGGACAACTCCTCCAGAGGGGCTTAAGAGCATCAGGCCTCCTATAAACACTATGCCGATAATATCAAGGATATAGGAAATAGGAATCCCTATTCCAAAAAAACTTAAAACAAAAACAACAAGCCCTACCAAATCCAAGACAATAGCCAGTAAAAACAGGATAATCCCGTACAGGCTTAAGAAATTTCCTATCTTTTGTATTTCATGAGCTGTTTCTTCTGCTCTATCCTTTGGTTTTTCTTCTCGGGTGTTTTCAGAAAGATTTTCTTCTTTTTGATTTTCTGGCATTATCCTTCAAGCTCTTTTTTAGCTTGTTTTATTTTTTGGACTTCTTCTGGAGCTGTAGTTATTATCTGATCTTCTGCGTAGGAAGCTCTAATCTTCATCAAGATATGTTTGTTTCCGGCAAAAAATATGCCTTCCCCCACGGGAGACTCTAAAAGAAGCATTTTTTCTTCGTCGGTAAGGCTAAAGGTTTTTTGAACCATGTCTATGGTGGCAGAGCTTTGTTTCATCAAGAGAGTTAAAGATGAGTTTGTTATAATCGGCTTTCCGTAGTCAGATTTCATAAAGTCGTTAATGTCCTGAGTTATGGTAGTTACTCCCAGCCAGTATTTTCTAGCTCTTTTAACTGTGCCAAAAAGAAAGGAGGCGCCGTCTTCGTTATTCATCAGCCACCAGGCCTCATCTATTATTAAAAGCCTTTTTTTCATTTTAGAAGTTACTGTTTTCCAGATATACCTTAGAATAATGAAAAGAGCCATAGGCCTTAATTCGTCTTCCATATTTCTTATGCCAAAAACCACCATCCTGTTTTTAACGTTAACGTTAGAAGGGTTGTTGAAAAACTTCGAGTAAGCTCCCGTGGTAAATCTTTGTATTCTTCTTACTAAAGATTCTCCTCCCTCAATAGTAGATAGTACGCTTTCAAAGTCGCCTAGAGTGGGGAATGGAAGCTCTTTGCCCCATTGCTTCGGGTTGGATTCTGCTGTAATGTCTTTAGCGGCATACGTTTCTGTTATGGCTTTGTCTATAATAGAGTCCTCTTCCGGAGAAAGCCCTCCTAGCATGACTCTTATCAATCCCACTAGATTTATTACGTTAGATCTTAAGACATCTTCTGGGCTTTCGTCTTCGCCCGGAACAGGTAAGTCAAAAGGATTTATATGGCTGTCTGAAGCAAGAGAAATATTAAAGAAAGATCCTCCCACGGCGTCGCACAAGAACTTATATTCGTTTTCGGGATCTATTACAATGCAATCCGTTCCAAGCATTAAAGATCTTAAAATTTCCAATTTTACTGAATAAGAGTTATGAACAAACATTCCTCCTTGGCCAGCTAAAAAGACTTCGTTGTCTACGGTTAGATCGTAAACATAATTTTCTTTTTTGTTTTTAACTTTTTCGATTTTAACAATTGGATCCCATAAAAGATTAGAGTTAGCTAGCACTTTTAGCTGTTCCAGTTTTTCTTCGACCAAGGGCACTTTGTTATTCAGCATTTTTTGGTAGTTTTTCCAGACAAACCGGCTTGCTTCTTGGATTGTTTCATAGGAACAGTTTTCTTTTTTATTTTGAACTAATATTCTCTGCAGAGCAGGTTTCTTATGGTATTTTATTTGAAGGCCCATTTCTTTAAATCCAGAATGAATTCTTTCTTTTAGAGCCACCAGAGAATAATTGTCTCCGTTAATTGTCTTTATAGCTTTGAATGCATTTTTTGAAAGGGGCTTAAATTTTTGGTTTTTCATTATTCCCCAGCTCCAGCCAAGATTCTCCCATAATCTGCTATTTAATTCTTGGCTGCCTTTTCCGGTTTCAATAATCCAAGCTAAATCAGGTATTTCTTCTAAAATTTTAAGAGTTGGTTCCAACTTTTTAAACTGCTGAATTCTCTCTTCGATTTTGTCTATTGTTCTTTGAAGCTGTTTTGGGGAGGGGTTATAGTTTCCCAATTTCAAGGCGGTTACTTCACGGATGCCGTACAGCTGAGGAGAAAATAAATCATATATTTCTTGGAATACTGACTGGAGACCGGGAACAATATCAATATTAGTATTGCCCCTTTTTCCTGTAATTTGCTGAAGTTTCCCTCTTTTTTCCTTAGAAAGAAAATTAATGTTTTTAGCAAAACTTTCTAGGTTTTCTTGTCCTGATATTGTCAGTTTGTAGTAGGTTTTTTTACGCTTCCAATCAGAAGTTTTCTTCTTGGTTGTTGATATTCTGCTAATAATTCCAAAGCAGTATAAAAGATAAGATATTTCCGAAACTAGCCTTTTTGACTTAGAAGCGGCAGTTACTGAAGATTTTTCTACTCCTCCATCTCCTTCAAAGTAGGCTGACAGATAGCCAGCTATCTTTGCTTTCTCCATATTAAAGATAAAAGGACAGACTCTTTTATGTCCCGATTTACCAAAGCCTCCAAGCTTTTTTACTAATTCTAAATAGATTCGGTCGGAAGAATTAATGCCTTGGTTTCCATAAAAGAAAGGAATATTGAGCTTTTGGAAGCAGTTATCTATTTCCTGCAAAACCTCTTTATTTAGGTTGCTTATCATAATTGCTTTTTCTCCCGTAGTTCCTTCTGCTGCGATAAACCCTAAAAGCTTTAAAAAGGGAACTGTTATAGGGAAATTAATTGGCAAGGAATATTGTTTTCCTCTGTTCTTTGAAGCAATTTTTAAACGTTTTATTTTTTTGCTGTCGGATTTAATTTTTAAAACACCAAGAATTTTCCAGAAATACTTGATAGGAACAGGGCGGCCGTCTCTATATTTATAAAGATAACGGTCGTATTTTTGAGATATAACGGTCTTTTTCAAAATATCGTAATTTTTTCTTATAAGGTCTCCAGCTTCCCTCACATAAGCTTTTTCTGAATTTTTAAGAATATTCAAGAGGTTGATATATGTTAACTCCCCCTTTTGGACTACCTCTTTAGGCAAAGGAACGTATTCTCCCTTTTTAATTTCAGAGCTTTTGGCGGCTATAACTTTCCCCTTTTTTAGAGCTAGCATATTGTGATCTCCGGTAGTAGTAATTTCCCTGCCGCTTTTTGTCTTAAATTTGTAAAAATATTTGGGGGCGTCTTTTCTTGCGGCAACGCTTACTTTAGACCATTCCCCTTTAAGGTCTTTGTTAAAACTGAAAACCTCTATTTCTGGATTAACTACCCCTTCTAAATCTTGGTCGATTTTAGTTAGCCCTTTTCTTTTTATTAGGTTTTCGATCAAGGGTCCTATCTTTGACATTTTGGTTTTGCCTTTTTCTTTGAATAATACCGGAGTAGAAGCAACTACGCTTTTCCCGGCTCCCGAGACTGCGAAGACGCATGAGTTCGGATTGGGAAGAGTGAACCTGTCAAAGAGGACCAGAGAATTATTATGCTTGTTTATGCCGTAAAGTATTCCTTCATTAGAACTTAAGTCAAAAGAGATAAAAGGAAAGGTGGAGGAAAGAGGAGAGGTATTCATTAGGGTTGTTACTCCCAGAATATCCAACCCGTAAGGAGAGCTGGAAACAAAACCTTCTTTCTGCTGATAAAGGGCCGGTTTAATATATATGAGGCGGGATTCTAAAATAGATCTTAAAGTTGTTTCTGTTTGTCTCAGTTCTTTTTCTGAATCGCCGTATACTGTAACATAAAGAGAAAATCTAAACATTCTTTCTTGGGCTGTCTGGAGCCTGTCTCTTAATTCTTCTAGATTTTGATGGGCAGCTTCCAGGGTTGGATCTCTAATCAATCCCTTTTCTTCTCTTTCTGCAACTTCCGCCTGGACTTCCGTTACTCTTCTCCTTAACTTCTTGAGAATATCTTCTGTCGGAACAGGGTGCAGGTGATAGGAAATATCAAGAGGAACATTCAGGTTAACTAAAGGGGAAAGCCAACCCGTTTGAAGGTACCGGGGGTAAGAAAAAACAAAATATGTTTTAGCCAGCTTTTCTCCTATTGCAAGATAATTCTGCTTTAATTGTATAAAGGAAGGGGCTACGATATCCGAAATCCTCAGGGGTTCCTCAGATATTATTTCATCTGGTATTTCTGATCTTTTAAATTTGTCTAAAAAAGGTATTTTCATGTTAAGTCAGCTGGTATTTCAGGGTAATATCCTCTTTCCGCTTCAAGAGGATGATGAAGGCCCCAAAAAAGCTCAGCTAGTTCCAAACTTCTTAAGGGAACAGCCTCTATTCCACAAGCTCTGAGCCCTAAAATTACAAACTCTACCCTTTGAAAAAGCTGATTTTTAGCTCTTTGAAATTCTACTTCTGTGAGCTCTGTTCCTTTTTGAAATTTTTTAGCAGTTGATATTCCTCTAGTTTCAGCAATAGAGAAGGGAACGGCGACATAGAAGCTTTTTTGCATTATGGATCCCTCTTGAACAAGATTTTTAATAAATTTGTTGTATTCGGAAATCTGCATCTGGAGAAGCTCCTCTTCCTCTTTTTTTTCTATTTCTTCAAGCTTTTCAATATATCCTGTAATATTTATCTTTCGGGAGTTGACTATTATTTGGCAAGAAAAGTCTAGGGAATTGAGAAAACTTTGGAAGGCGTAAAGAATAGATTCTTGCTCTTCGTCTGATTTTAAAGCAAAGTTTACAGAAGAGGCCATCAAAACCACTCTCAACCCCTTATTTTTGAGAATCACTACGCCGTCTCTTATTCTGTTGAACTTTAAAAAGTCTTGGGTTGTATTTTTGGCCATATTTATTTTATTTTGAGTCTGGTGGAAAGATCTTTAAGCTTGCTTCTTTCTGCCAGCTTGGGTTCTTTCTTCTCTATTTCTTTTTCAATTGTCTGCTCCCTTCTTCTTTTTATTTTAGGAGGGCTCGTTTTTTTCTCCCAAAGATAAACTTTAGGCTCTGTTAAGAAAGAGAAAAAGTTTTTGATTACAATAGGCAAAGGAGTCTTCTTTATCTTTACGAAAGCTAAAGAGAAAGCTATTCCCATGATAAAAGCAGCTGAAACAATAAAGGTTGTAAAAGATACGGTAAAATACAGGAAAAGGCAGAGGCCTCCAGCAACACCTACAAAAACAAACTGTTTAAAAGTAAAAGGACCTACTATTTTCGCTTCTCTTTCTATAAATTGTGGAATTGTAAACTGCATATTATTCTGCTGTCACTTCTCTGTATTTATCTTTTTTGGAAGACTCTTTTTTATTAGGTTTCTTAATTTTTTCTTGGTAAAGCCCTTCTAGCTCTTTCTTAAGAGGCAGAAAAACTAAGGCTTCAATTTCAGAAGCTATGTTGCCTGAAGTTTTTTTGTCCAAGCCCATTTCTTCTTCTAAAGTTTTTCTGAATTCGGAGGGAGCGAGAAGTCCTGAAAAGACATAACCTATGTTTTTTGTAATTTCTGATACTCCTTTTCCTTCTACTTTATTCTTTTTGCAAGCTTCGTTAATGTTATCTGCTACCTTTTCTGAGAAAAGAGCTTCTTGCAGGGTTTCGGGAAGATCTTTATAAAGCTCTTGAAGTTGTTCTTTTGGATAATTTGGCATGATTGTCTTCGATTTATTATAACATAAAGAAAAAAGCAACAAAACTCAGTTTTCCCCTGAAAAATACTCTTAAGGAGTTTCTTTTGGGGGAGTAAGTTGGGTTGGAAGTACCTGATTCAGGAAGCTCCTCCAGATAGGTCCTGCCAGCACTACAGAGGGCTGGGGAGACATGGGCTTATTATTATTGTTTCCCACCCAGACGCCTACTGTAATAGAGGGGGTGTATCCTATAATCCAGGCGTCTTTGTAGTCGTTGGTAGTTCCCGTTTTAGCTGCTACGTCATAATTTGGAAAATGCATCAAAGAGTTAGAGCCGAACATGGGAGACCTGGATTTGTTGTCAGAAAGTATATCCGTAATCATGCGGGCCGTTTCTGTGCTAATAACTTTTCTGGGTGTTTTATTGTTTTCCTCTATAACCTTTCTTTTAGAGTCTTCTATTCTAAGAATTGATATTGGAGGGATTCTTGTCCCTTCTCTGGCAAAAACAGAGTAAGCGGAAGTCATATCAAGTAATTTTACCTCTCCTCCCCCTAAAACAATAGAAAGACCGTAAAAGGAGGGGTCTCTGTTTAGGGTGGTAATACCCATTTTTTTAGCGGTTTCTATGCTATCTCTCTGTCCCGCCAAGTAAGCCAAAACCTTTACAGAGGGCACGTTTAAAGATTGGGCTAGAGCCTGCCTTAAAGTAACAGGGCCTCTGAATCTCCCATCATAATTTTGAGGAATATAGTGTTTTCCTCCATAAATTCCAAAATCTGTTTTTTCGTCTATTACAATGTAATCATCCTCATACCCCTTTTCGAAGGCCGTAGCGTAGACAAAAGGCTTAAAAGAAGAGCCTGGCTGTCTGCCCGTTCCATAGGCTGCCACATTAACCTTAGGATCAAATAAGCAGTTTTTTCCGGAAACGCAACCTTCGGGGTAGGGTTCTCCAAACCAATCAGCGGATCCTATCATAGAAAGAATTTCTCCTGTTTCAGAGTCTATAGCCACCAAAGCTCCGTTATGAGCATTGGCCCAAGCATTATTCTTTATTCCTTCCTCAACTGATTTCTGGGCTTTTTGATGTAATTCCCAATCCAAAGAAGTGTAAATCTTAAGCCCCTCTCTTTCTAAATATTCTTTTCCGTATTTTTCGGATAATTCATTTAAAACATAAAAGACAAAATGAGGAGCTTTTACGGATTGGGATATTTCAGAGAAAACAAGCTCCTCTTCCTGATATCCTTCTTTTTCTTCTTCTGTTATAACGTGCTCTTGAGCCATTCTTTTTAAAACATAGTTTTTTCTTTTCAAAAGATCTTCTTTGTTCTGCCCATAAGGGGAGTAATAGCTTGGAGCCTGAATCATAGCAGCCAAGGAAGCAGATTCTGACACAGTAAGGTCTCGGGCTTCTTTATTAAAATAGGCCTTAGAAGCTGCTTGGATTCCGTAGAGGTTGGGGCCGAAGGGAACCTGGTTTAAATACCACTCTAAAATTTGATCTTTGGAATACTTTCTTTCTAATTCTAAGGTAAGGATAGCTTCTCTAGCCTTTCTTTTTATTGTTTTTTCTAAAGTTAGAAAAGTAGATCTTATTAACTGTTGAGATATGGTAGATCCTCCATAAACCGGTTCCCCTATTTTTAAATTAATCTTTATAGCCCTTATAATTCCTTGAAAGTCAATTCCAACATGAGAATAAAAGTTTGCATCTTCTGTAACGATAACAGCTTTTTTAAAGTGGTCAGGCATTTCATCTAAAGAAATGATCTCTCTTTTTTCTTCGCCATATAGCTCATAGAGAAGAGTTTCTCCCTTTCGGTCGTAGATTTTGGTGGATTGGGCAAATACTCTTTCGGTGAACTTCTCCGGTCTGGGAAGGTCTTTTGCGTAGTAGATAAACAAAAAAGCTCCCGCGAACACGGCAAAACATATTAAAGCGAAAAAACTGAAAACAAAAGAATAAAGAATTTTCTTTCTTTTATATAATTTTCTCTTATATTTTCTCTTAGCCATAATTTACTTTTTATTTCTTTTATTCTAGAATAAAATTGTATGGAAATAAAGACAGAGGAAGCTTTATCAAGGTGGGCGGATAAGATCTATCCTTCTAAAAAAGAGTTTCTTAAGGCTTTTAAAGAAAAGAAACTCGTTTTTTATCACGGCATAGATCCTACGTCTCCCGATCTTCACTTAGGGCATTCAACTAATCTTTTTTTACTCAAAAAGTTTCAGGAAGCAGGCCACAAAATTATACTTTTGATCGGAGATTTTACAGCTCAAATAGGAGATCCTACGGGAAAATCTTCTGTTCGAAAATCTTTAACCAAAAAAGAAGTCTTTGAAAATTTTAGAACCTATAAGAATCAGGCAGCAAAAATCTTGGATTTTAAATCTAAGAAAAATCCCGTGATCTTGAAATTCAACAGCAAGTGGTATGAAAAAATGGGAATGGAAAACGCAATAAATCTTTTGGCCAGCTATACTCATGGAAAAATGATAAAGAGAAAAATGTTTCAAGAAAGACTGAAAAAAGATCAAGAGATATATCTTCATGAGTTTCTTTATCCTCTTTTGCAGGGATACGATTCTGTAGCTATGGATGTTGACGGAGAGGTAGGGGGAACAGATCAGACCTTTAATATGCTTGTAGGAAGAGAACTTCTTAAAAGACATAAAAAGAAAGAGAAGTTTGTAGTAACTACATCCTTGCTGGAAAACCCAAAAACAAAGAAAAAGCTGATGTCTAAGAGCGAAGGAGGTTATATCTCGCTTCAGGACAAGCCCAAAGAAATGTTCGGCAAGGTTATGGCTTTGCCAGACGAGGTTGTAGATTCTGTTTTCAAGTATTGTACAGAAGTTTCTTTGAAGGAAGTAAAAAAGATATCTAACCCTAAGGATAAAAAAACTAAGCTGGCTGAAGAGCTGGTTGCTTTTTATCATGGAGAAAATAAAGCTCAAAGAGAAAAAAAAGAATTTGACAGGGTTTTTAGGCAAAAAGAAGCTCCAAAAGATATTCCCGAAATTAAGATAAAAGAAAAGAAACTTTCTATACTGGATCTTCTGGTAAAAACCGGACTAGCCTCTTCCAAGGCGGAAGCTAAAAGATTAATTGAACAGGGAGGGGTAAGAATTGACGAAAAAACTTTAAAAGATTGGAAGGAAAAAGTAGAAATTAAAAAAGGAACCGTAATAAACGTAGGCAAAAGAAAGTTTGTCAAAGTTAAATAATCATGGAAGAAGCCGAAGATTTTATTAATTTAGGAATAGTTTTAGACGATAAAAACAGAGTTCTTATGATAAAAAGGGCTATAAAAGAAAAAGGCAGAGACAGTTCTGTTCTAGAGTGGGCTTTCCCCGGAGGAAAACAAAAGCTTAAAGAAAGCAGAGAGGAATGTGTTAAGAGGGAGATATTAGACGAAACGGGATATGATGTTGATTCAATTAAGCAGATTTCTGTTAGAATGCATCCTCAATTTCCTGTAGCTGTTGTTTACCATTTATGCAGGCTTAATTCTGAGAAACCTTCCGCTGAGCCGAAAGAAGCTCACGAAGTAGCTGAGATAAAATGGGTTGAAGTTTTCAAGATGCGGGATTTGATAACCACAAACCTTGACCCCGGCGTAGCTAAAGAATTAGAAATTTAAGAGATTCTTATATTGCTTTCTGACTTTATAATATAGCAAAGAGCTATTCCTAGAGCGTCAGTAGCATCATCTTTTCTTTTGTTTTTGTCTTTTGGTTTTTCTTCTAAGTTAAGTATGGTCTGGATCATTTTCTGGACTTGTTTTTTTTCAGCTCTTCCATATCCGGTAATAGTCATTTTTACTTGCAGGGGAGTGAATTCATAAACAGGGATTTTCTTTTTAGCCGCTGTTAGGAGAACTACCCCCTTTGCCTGAGAAACAGGCATGACGGTTTTAAGATTTTTAAAAAAATAAAGACTTTCTACAGCTAAAACTTCGGGTTTGTATTTTCTAATAAGGCCGTTTAATTCGTTATTTATTCTTTTTAATCTTTCTGAGTCGGAAAAACAGGGCTCTGTGGTAATACAGCCGTAAGCTAGAGTTTTAACGTCTCTTGCGTTTTTTCCCTTTTTAATAACCCCGAAACCCATAGTAGCGGTTCCGGGATCTATTCCTATAACAATCATAGTTTAAGATTTGAATAAATATCCTGGACGGAGTCATTTTCGTCCAGCTGCTCAAAAAGTTTCTGGCAGGCCTTCTTTTCCTCAACTTCTATTTCTTCTTTCGGAACCCAATCTAAGGAGGCAGACTTTATTTTAATATTTTTTTTCTCTAAATCGTCTTTTACTTTATCAAGTTCGTCAGGTTTTGTGTAAACATCAAGAAGGGCGTCTGTTGTGTAAATGTCTTCTGCCCCGGCATCTATGAGAGACAATTCTATTTCTTCTTTGTTTTTTCCTTCGGGATCTATTGTAATTACCCCTTTTCTGTTGAAAAGCCACTTAACAGAGCCTTCGTCTGCTAATTTTCCTTTGTTTTGGTTTAAAATTTGCTTTATTTCTTCTAGTGTTCTGTTTTTGTTATCTGTTATCCCCTCTATTATTAAAGCTATTCCTCCGGGACCGTAGGCCTCATAAGTGACATTTTCAAGTTTTCCTCCTTCTATTTCTCCTGTTCCTCTTTTAATGGCCCTTTCAACATTGTCTTTGGGCATATTAAAACCCTTGGCTTTGTCCAAAGCTTGTCTTAGTTTAGGGTTTTTTTCAGGATCTCCTCCTCCTTCTCTGGCAGCTACGGAAATCAGGCGGGAGACTTTAGAGAAAGCCTTGCTTCTCTTGGCGTCTTCTCTCCCTTTTTGGTGTTTAATTGACGACCAGTGACTGTGTCCGCTCATTAATGTATGTCTCCTTTTTGATGCAATTTATAAAAGCTCCTATCTTGTTTTTTTAAATCTTGTAAGCACCTTTTTGTTTAAAGATTTCATTTTCTTCTTTAAGTCTACTAAAATAAATCTCTTTTGTCTATTTTTTAAGAACCTATTAACAAGTTTTCCACATAGTTTTTGACAGCCCTAAGATAAGGGGTAAAATAAATTAAGAAATTGCTGAAGCCAATAAAAAACCGTTCTAAAATATTTATTCCCCTCGTTTAGCTTTATCATTCCAGCTACATCAGAGCTCAACAATCTAAAGAGAGTTCTCTGCTCCTTCAGAAAAAACTCTTAAGAGCCTCTAAAAGAAAATTTCTTTAAGAAGATGTCTAATATTCCACTACAATAACGGAAAATGTAGGTAATGTACTTATTCTTAGGGCTTAAAAAAATGATAAACGAAAAAAGGTTTTCTATATTAATACCGGCTTTTAACGAAGAGAAAAACATTCTTCCGTTGTATAATTCTCTTAAGAAAAATCTTAGCCAGATTGATTACGAAATTATTTTTATTGACGATGGTTCTACGGATGATACTCGCAAATCCTTAAAGGAAATTAAAGACAAAAAAGTTAGGGTTATAGGTTTTAAAAAAAACAAAGGAAAGTCCCTCGCTCTTTTTTACGGCATTAAAGAAGCAAGAAGTGAAATCATAGCCACTATTGATGCGGATTTACAGATTAATCCCAGAGATGTTATTTTTCTTTTTAAAAAGTTAAAGAGAAAAAATTGTGATCTTATTTGCGGTTGGCGCTACAAAAGAAAAGATAAGCTTTCTAAGAAGATTTTTTCTTGGGCGGGTAATATCTTGATAAATACGGTTTTTCACCTCAAAATCCACGATAATGATTGTCCTCTAAAAGTGTTTAAAAAATCTTGTTTTGATGGGTTCGTTTTTTTTGAAAACTTTCATCGGTTTATTCCCCCTTTGCTTAAAAATAAAGGTTATAAAATTTGCGAGGAAAAAATAGATCACTATCCGCGCCTTTACGGCAAGTCCAAATATGGTATTATAAACAGAGTTATTGGGAACCTGAAGACTCTTATTAAATTAAAGTATAAAATTGTTTCTGGAAAATGGAGCTAAACTTTTGGATTATTTTCGGTTTTGCTGCTCAAGGCTGTTTTTTTATGAGGTTCTTTCTTCAATGGATAGCCTCTGAAAAAAAGAAAAAAAGCGTAATGCCTGTCTATTTCTGGTATTTTAGCTTGGCCGGAGGAGCAGGTCTTTTTATCTACGCTATTCATATAAAAGATATTGTTTTTATTCTTGGGCAAGGCTTGGGCATATTTTTTTATCTGCGCAATCTAATATTAATCTACAAAGAGAAGAATAAAAACTCTTTTTAAGGAGATTTTTAAAAATGGGGGACAAAACAAAAATAGGTATAATTGGAATGGGTTTTGTCGGTAAAATTACCTCAAAAGCTTTTTCAAAAGCATGTGAAGTTTTTCCCTATGATAAGTATAAAATTCGTTATTCTAAAAAAGAAGATCTTAAGAAGGCAGATATGATTTTTATCTGCGTACCGACCCCCTTAGATGAGAAAAACGGCAATGTGATGGATCTGTCTGCTATTTACGAATCAATGGATTTAATAAGTTCTCTTTTTTCAAAAAAAGGCCCCCTAGTAGTAATTCGTTCAACTTTTGTTCCCGGAACCACAGATTTTCTTGAAAAAAAGTATCCCAACCTTCAATTCGTTGTCAATCCAGAGTTTTTAAGAGAAAAGAGCAGTGTCCAGGATTTTTTAGGCTCTAGCAGGATTGTTATCGGGGCTAAAAACAAAAGGCAATCTAAGCCCTTGGAATCTCTTTACAGGAAAATTATTCCTAATGCTGAATATATCAAAACTGATCCTAAAACAGCTGAGAGCATAAAATGCGCTTCCAATCTTTTTTTAGCAGGACAAATTGCTTTAGCTAACGAGATTTATCAAGTTTGCCAAGTCTTAAATGTGAATTATGATTTTTTAAAGAAAACATTGTTGCTTGATAAAAGAATTGCTAGGAATATAGATGTTCCAGGTCCCGATGGCAACTTGGGATTTGGCGGGAAGTGTTTTCCCAAGGATGTTAGGGCGATGATTTCTTGTTCAGAAAAAAAGGGGTATGACCCGGTTTTACTAAAGAAAATATGGAAATTTAACCAAGAGATTCGAGGCAAAAAAGACTGGCGTGATATACCGGGAGCTGTTTCCGAGAATAAAAAGTTTAGGAACAGCTAAAATGCTTATTGGTTTTTTAAGAAAAAATAAACACCTAATTATTGCTCTTTTTTTGGTGTTATTTTTTTTAACAATAAATATATTTACCTTAAAGAATTATGGCGAAACAATAGACGAAGCTTTTTCTGTAATGCGGGGAAAGAGAACAATAGAATATATCTCAAAAGTTTTTGAAACAGGCGATTTCAGTTTTGAAATATGGAACAAACAAATAGAATCTCACCCGCCCTTTTTTGCTACTATTAATCACTTATTTTCAATTTTTGGAAGAAAGTATCTTGGACTAGGCTACATCGATTCTTGCCACCTTCTTATTGTAATAACATACTCTATAGGTTTGTTTTTCCTTTTTCTTCTTGCCAGATCTATGCTTGGCGATAAAATAGGCCTCTATGCTTTAGTTTTTACAATGCTTTATCCTCGGTTAATTGCTCATTCCCACTACAACCAAAAAGATATTCCGGTTATGGTTCTTATGATAATCTCTTTGTATTTTCTTTATTCTTCTTTTAAAAGTAAAAAAAGATACCTGCCGATTTTAGCCGGTCTCTTTGCCGGGATGAGTATTGCTTCTAAGATAACAGGAGTTTTTATAGTACCGATTATCTTTTCAGCTTTAATTTTTTACTGGATATTTAAAAAAAGGCCTCCTTCTAAAAGAATTCTGACAAAGTTAGCTGTTTTTCTGCTCTTTGCGGGAATTTCAATATTTATTTTATGGCCCTATATGTGGGGGGATCCTCTTTTTCTGGTAAAGTCTTTGAGTCATTTTTCAGGAGAATTTACCTATACAAAAACCATTTACTTTGGAACAACCTATCTTGCCAGTGAAGTTCCCTGGCACTATGTTCTTTTTTCTGTCTTTGTTATGACGCCGATAATTGTTTTAGTGTTGTCTCTAGTTGGATTTTACAAGCTTTTAAGAAGAAATCTTCTGGAGTTTTTTATTCTTTTTTTCTGGTTTTTCATCCCCATAGTAGTATTTATAGGCTTTGTTGATTTAAGATATAGCATGAACAGGCACCTTTTCTTTATTGTTCCTTCTTTAACTATTGCTGCCGGGGTTGGCTTAGATCGATTTTTATCTAAAATAAGAGAAAACAGCAAAAAAACAGCCCTAATAGTCCTTTTTATTATAATTGTTTTTCTATTAAGAGAGGTTGTTATTATTCATCCCTTTGAGCAGACTCATGTTAATGGTTTGGTGAGACTGTTGGTGCCGGACAATCTCGAGAAGGAATTTCTTCTTGCTCATTGGGGCTCTGTTTACAGAAAAGGCAACGAATGGATAAACGAAAACGCCGAACCAGGTTCTCGCATTTGTTTTTCTGGGCCGCAACATGTTACTTGGAATCTTCCTAAAAGAGAAGATCTTACTTTTGGATGTGACGAGAAAAGTGATTATTTCCTAATGGCATCCTGCTATGGCTCAGAATATGATTATCCTATAGTCCACAAAATATCAATTTATGGAAAGACCGATATATTCTATATCAAATCAAACAAAGATAATTAGCTTAGGAAGCGTATTATAGGGCCATATATTTTATCAAGGATATTTTCTCCAAGAGGTAATCCGTAGATTAAGGGAGCGAGTAAAAGGAAAAACAAAACAATAGAGACCAAGAACGCTAGAGAAAAGTAAGCAGGTAGACGCTCTTTAATAAATTTCTCGTAAATAATAGAGAGAACGATTATTCCAAAAAGAAGAGATGGCAGATAATGATAAAGAAAAGTTACTCTGGTTATTGCCAAAAAAGGAATTAGATTTAAGAAGAAGCCAGCCGTAAAAAAATAAACAGAAGAAGGGAGTTTTTCTCTCAGCTTTTTTTTAAAAAAGAAAACAACAGCTGTTGCTATTCCAGCCAGAATGCTCCACCAGATTAAGGGATTAGCTATAAGATAAATGTTAGCGGTTTTAGAATCCATCTTTTTTGACCAGTACCATATAGAGCCTTTTCCTAGGATCCATTGATGCCACCCGCTACCGAAAGGGTGCCCCGCCTCTAGCTCGGCACTATGCCTATGCATAGTTTTATTAAGTTCTATAAACTTTTCCAAGTCTCCCATGCTTTCTTTGCCCTCTAAACTTTCTTGGAATCTTGGGCTCATAAAAGCGTCTCCTGTTCCGGGCTTGTATAAGATTTTAAAATGGACAAAGAAAACGGCAAAATAGGTTATAAGAAAAACTAAAGCCAGAAGCATTAGTTTTAGAACCGCATCTTTATTTTTAATTGCTTCTAAAAAGGTAAAAATAAAAATTAGCCCAAAAAAGGTGAGTCCGGTCCACTTAATGCTAAAAGAAAGAGTTGCAAAAAAAACAGCCGCCAGAAGAATGTATAGTTTTCTTTTTTTCTGCCAGTCAAAAAGCAAATATAGAGATAAGAAGCCAAAAAATAAAAGAAAAATATCCACTAAAACAAATTTTGATTGAGCTAATAGAGTTGAGCTAAAGAGAGTTAAAAAGCCCGCCAAAAAAGCGGTTTTTTTAGAAAGGTCTATTTTAAGGGCCAGCTTATAAATTAGGATTACCAATAAGGTTCCTGTTAGGGCGGGCAAAAATCTTAAAAGGAATATTTCACCGCTGTTTACAGCTTCTCCTATATTAGAAAAAGCAGCTTCGGGACTTAGACCAAAAATTCTTACAAAACCGGCAATAAGCATTTTCCCCAAAGGAGGGTGAATATCAAAATAGTACTGATTGTTAAAATAATAGCTCACAAATTTCCCAAAATGAACTTCGTCAAAGACAGCTTCTGAAGGATAAGCTAAAAATATAAAGCGAGTTAAAAAAGCTGACGCTGTCAAAAAGAAGAGAGGCCATCTTTTTTTAATATATTTAATTATCATTTACTTTAAAAATTTTAGTGCCGTTTATTTTTAAGAAAAAAGAGTAGTTATTCGCGTAGAACTCTTCATTAGCTTTAAATTTACTTCTTTCGCTGGGGCCTATTAAAACATAATCCACCCCGTAGTTTTTTAGCAGTTTTTTAGATCTCTCTTCTCCTCGAAACATAATCTCTATTTCTTTAAATCTCTCTGATATGTCTATGCCATAAGTCCAAAGCCATCCTCCGTAGCCTGCTACTATCTGTCTCCCTGTTAGGCAGGGGAGATAATGATTGTGGTTGTCTGATGTAAGAAAAACAGAATCAACCTCTGTTTTTTCCCGGATAATTTCAGCTTTTTTAATATCTTCCTGCGAGATAAAAAGGTATCCTTTTTTAGTCCACAGGCGGGCAACATCCAAAAAGGTAGAAAAGGTCATTGTAAATACAAAGATTATTACCAGAAACTTAAAAGCGATGTCTTTTTTCCAAAACTTTATCAAAAACACAGAAATAATTATAGTTGTGAGCAGAAACCAGTAGGTGGATATTTTTATGTTGTCGTAGTCGTGGGGCTGAAAAAGAAAGAGATTAGTGATAACGAATAAAGAGAAAAAAGAAAGATATATTTTTTTAAGTTCTTTATTAATAAAAAAGAAACTAATAGGGAAAAGAACAAGAAAACCCCCCAGGTTCTTAAACCAGAAGTAGAACCAATTTTCTTCTTTGGCCATCCATCCCAATCGGAAAGTTATACCGCTTTCTCCTCCGGGAAAAAGAAGTAATACCTGCCATAAACCGAGGAGTATTATGGGAAAGAAAAAAGCGGTCAATTTTCTAAAGGTTTTTTTCTGTTGCGAAAGAAAAATTATAAGAAAGAAGGAAGTAATGGATACAGCAATCAAAGAGTGGATATGAAGAGCAGGCAGAAAAGAAGCTGCCACCCCGCCCAATGCTAAAAGCTTAAAGCTGTTTTCTTTCAGTCCTTTGTAAACTGAGGATAAGATAATTATGGCCAAAGGGAATCCCATTGTGAGAGCTCTCTGAGGCAGTAAAAGCGCTTGCATGAAGTTTGTCCAATGGATTCCTTTATCTGCCAGGTGGGTGAAAGTTGTATGAGAGTTTTTAAGATACCCCCCAATTTCCAGTAAATTCATTCCATTTACATCCCTTAGAAAGTAAAAAAAACCTAAACCGCTTCCAAAAAGAAACAGAAAAAGAGACAAGACAGCGACACTTCTTTTTTTAGTTATTCTTAAGATAAAATAAAAGAGGAGAACTATTAAAGAGATTGAATAAAAGAACCCAGGTAAAATCATAGAAAGGATCCTGCTCTCCCCTAATTTCATTAAAAGAGCTGATTGGAAGTCGGCCATAAAAGTATAAGAAAAGGATTCTCCGACAAAAATAGGGTTTTTAAAAGAAAGCTGATTTGAGTGAAAAAAATGGGAAACATAAGTGTTGTGAGCTGCCCAGTCCCCCCAAACGCCTCCGATAGCTATAGTAAAGAGACCTTCGTCTGTTTGAAAAAAAACCTTAGGCCAGACAATAGAAAAAAATAGAAAAAATACTATGAGAATAATAAGAAAGGGCAGGGCTTCTCTGCTGTACAGCCTCTTTTTAAAATCTTTTAAGTCATCCAGAAAGTTTCTTTTTATTCTCTCTTTTCTTTTTAAAAAAAAGAATAT
The DNA here is from genome assembly GCA_964509645.1 of uncultured Candidatus Saccharibacteria bacterium. GTDB lineage: Bacteria > Patescibacteriota > Minisyncoccia > Minisyncoccales > GWA2-38-27 > CAZDXV01. The sequence goes on from CAZDXV010000003.1 coordinate 43,988, forward strand.
GGCTGGAGCAAAAATAAAAAGAAAAGAGATTAATATAATTTCTCTATTGAATCCCCCAAAAAAAGAAAAGACGAAAGAGGAGAAAGTTAGAATTACGCTTCCCAAAACCAAAGCCCAAGCTGTTTTTTCTTCAAAAAGCAAATTTATTCTTAAAAAGTAAAGCAGAGAAAGTCCTATAGCAAGAGAAAATATGAAAAAAATCAGGGCTATCATGTTTATAAATAATAGCAAAAATGGGTTTTAGAAACAACGGAAATAAAAAAGGGCGACCGAAATCGCCCATTAAGGATCAGGAGATTCTCTCAAGAATAGTCCGGGCTTTCTCGGCCCAGAGAGAGTCGTTCTCCTGAATGATTTTTTCAAGGTATTTTCTTGCCCTTTCCTCTTTTCCTGCTCTTAGAAAATTCTTGGCCATGTTGAACCAATTTTGGCAGTCCCGCTCTTTTTTCTGGACTTCGAGGATACTTCCGACTACCGGGTCTGTCTTAAGAGAGAAATAATGTTTCTGTACGATCGGGTAACGATCCGCCTCCTGAAACCGAATGAGATAATGTTCGTAAATCTTAAAAGCTTTCAAGTAATCTTTTTTTCCTTCAGCTTGCCGTCCCTCTTTCTCTAGATAGTTTGCTCTGTCGTTAAGTTTTGCTCTGGCAATTATTTTCTGTTTTTCGGGGCTTCTTAAAAGGGGAACCAGGGCTCTGCTGGCTCTCTGTTCTATTTCTTCGGATCCTCTAAACAGGCTAGAAACCTTTTTTAACGCTTTAATAGCATCTTGGTATCTTTCTTCTTGAGACGCTTTTTCTGCCTCAGAAAAAAGGTCTTCAGCTTGTTTCTTAAGCTCATCAGCACTTTTTCCGGCTTCTTTTGTTAAGTCATAATCACCGGGAATAGAGGAAGCGTTTTTGAATTTCTCGTAAGCAATACCTAGATCGCCTTTTTCTTGGTTTTTCTTTGCTTGATCTAGGTTGCTTCTTGCTTCTCTCAAGGGACCGAATTCTTCAAAAAAACGGCTTATTGTTTTGGTTTTTGGGTAGCTACCGTGGCCACCTGGATAAGTTTCAAAGATAACAGCCGCACCTTTTTGCTGATAATAACTTGCTGCTTTCTCAGCCCACCAGTGATTGGGGTCGCTTTCGCCAGCCCCTATGTAGATGGGCATTCTTTGGAAACCGTTTCTTTTGGGGCTGTTTGGCGCCGCAATGTGAAATCCGCCGAAAAGATTCTTTGCGCTTAAGCCTGGAACAGAGGGTCTTTCGTGAAGATGCTCATACCGGCCGGCGCCTAGAATCATTAGGCCAGCCCAGAGACTAGGGTTTTCTTCCATGATGCCGCTGACAAGGAATCCGCCAGCGCTATTACCGGCCAAAAAAACATAGTTCGGATGAAGCGAGAACTTATCCATCATTTTTCCGAACAGTTTTTTGGCATTTGCAACATCTTCGTCGATTTTGCTGTTGGTGTCCATGCTGTTCCAGTAATAGTCAGTGCCAATAAGAACAAAATTCTTACTTTCCACAAAGTTTCTGTAGGGAAGAGTTGTTGGACCTCCTCCTCTTCCGTGGTAGCAAATAACAGTAGGCCACAGCTTTTCTTTGGTGTAGTCGGGGGGGAGGTAAACCGCGCATCGATCCGCCGGTCCGGCATAGAGGCTCTTGACTGAGAACTCTTTCCCTACGGGAAATTCCTCTGCGACTGCCGGAATCGTTGTCAGGATTCCTGCGAGCACTACGATAATCGTTGAATACCGCATGGTCAGTCTCCTTTCCAGTTCGATTTTCGATTAGGGGATAGGGCTTTTTAAAGAACATACACAATACTATCTTTATCTTCCTATTTTTAAAAGATTTTGTCAAGTTTTTATGCTTTGCAAATCGTTATTTATCTTCCAAGTATAAAAGATGTATCTGCTGTCAGATTCCTTAAATAACTCAATCGCTGCATAAAGATGTTTCTTTGCGGTAAAGAGCTCCATTTTAATTTAAAGAGGAGATTAAGTTGGGGAAAACTTTTTTGTTATTTTGTTTAGGAGTGTTATAATTTAGGTGTAAGAATAAATTAAAATAAGTTTAAAAAATGAAAAAAATATTCTCAAGAAAAATTATTTTTGCTAGTGTAATTCTAACGGGCATACTTCTAATGATTAATATTTTAAGCCCTATTTCAGGATATGGGCCCTTAGGATCAGGGATAGCATTAGCTTACTCTAGTTGCGCTGGGGCTTGTGGAGAGATCCTTGATGATTGTGCGTGTGATGAGGAATGCTTTGATTATTATGATTGCTGTCCTGATGTTTGTACTTATTGTGATCATCCTCAGTGTGACACCTCACATTCTAGTTGCGAAGGGGCTTGTGGAGAGATCCTTGATGATTGTTCGTGTAGCAACGCGTGCCATTTGAGCGATGATTGCTGTTTTGATGCTTGTATTCATTGTCCCTTTTTGTACGGGTGCGGGGGCGATGGTATTGATCCTTCACCCTCACCCTCACCTTCACCCTCGCCTACGCCTACGCCTACGCCTACGCCTACTCCCGAATCAGGAGGTGTTTGCGGCAATAATATTGTAGAATATTCTAATTATGAAGAATGTGATGGCACTAGTGATGATGCCTGTCCGGAAGGGGTGGGATGTATTCCTCCCGGACAACCCAACGAATGCTTGTGTGAGGTGGTAAAATGTGATGATTGGTGTAAAACCCAGACTTATACAGGAGATGATGGTCAATCGCACAATTATTTAAGTGGACAATGTTCTGCGGCCATGCCTGATAGCTGGTGGGAAGAAGGGCGAAATTATGGGATTAATAGAGTAAATCTTGCCCAAAAAGAAGACTCTTTGTTTAGTCGCGCTTTGGCTGCTATTGGGTTTTTGGGAAAAGACAATAGTGAAATGGCCAGTAAAGTTAATATTGTTGATTGTAAAGATAATTTTAAAAGTGGAAGTGTAAAGTTTGAACAGCTTTCGACAAAAAGCCACAAAGTTAAGGCAGGAGAAGAAATAATATTTAAAGGCGCTTTAAGCAATAAAAACAATTTCCCTGTCGCAGAGGGTTTAGTTTTTGTTAAGGTGCATAGATTGAAAGAAGATGCAATATCCGCAAGTCGCGACTTCTTGGTTGATGAGTTCGTGGCTTTGAAAGATATAAATCTTTGGCCAAACGAAAGAAAGGATTTCAATTTTTCTTATAAAATTCCAGAAAGTGCTCTTGAAGGAGAATATTCGATTTCTTTCTACTTTGCCTCTTCCGAACACTTTCAAATAAGCGGTATTACCTTTCTCCCTGGCTTATCTGAAAAATCAATAAGATTAAGCGTTGAAGGCTCTAAAGACGGGTTTTGGATAGATGGGGATACTATTATTGTAAACGATAAAGAGGTAAAAAGTCCTACTTGGGTTCCAGTTATTCAAAAAGAAGAAAGAGCTGTTTTTTCTTTTCTCCTTAAGAGTACTCTCGGTTCCGGAACAGCAAAAATTTCAGCTGATATATATAACTTTGATTTGCTCAGTGAAGACAATAAAATTGAAAGACATCACAAAGAAAAGACAGTTTCTTTAGAATCTCAAGAGCAGATAGTTGATTTTACTTATACAAGGTTAGCTCCTGGAAGCTATGTTTTAAAAATAAAAGCTCAAGGGGAAAACCAAGAATCTCTCTTAAGCTTAAGATTTACGGTTCTGGGTAGCACAGCAAGAATAATTAATTCTTCTCTAAGTAATTTTCCCCTTAAAAAGGGAGAAACTTTCAGTTTAGCTACTTGTTTTTCTAATGCTACAGATGTAGGCATATATTTTGATGATTTTGCGGGAAGGATTTTATTGGAGCTTAGAGATAAGGACTCAGGGGACTTGCTGGCAGAAATGGCTCATGAAGGAGATATAACTTTGAAACCAACCGGATTAAATCAGCAATTTAAAGCAAGAGGCTATAGCGATAATGTGATTTTAATTTCCCGGATTTATAATGCTCAAGGTGAATTATTGGATGAAGCGAAAACAGAATATAATGCTGATAATTTTTCAGGAGAAAGAGGAAAAGAGCCCATTAATATAATTAAGATTGCTTTGATTGTTTTGGGAATTGTTATAGGAATATCTTTAGTAGTTGTAATTATTAAAAAAGGAATAAAAGGACAAAGAAAAAAATCCTTGCTAGTAGTTTTAGTTTTGTTTGGCGGTTTGATAGTGTTTTTAGGTGTATATGCTTCTGTCTCATTCCCCGCAAACTTTGAATGCATAGGCTCAGATCAGCCTTGTTGCCAATACCTTTATGATTATTGGGGGGACCAAGATTTTGCCTGGGAGGATATTGAGATAACTCTTCCTTTGGCTTCTATGTTTAAAACAAGCCCTACCGTTGCGAAGATGTCGAATGATCATACAGTATTAGAAGGAGGCACTGTTACCAATATTTCATCTGAAGATAGTATTTATGACATTCATCCTTCTCCCGGCGGTGACTATATAGTAGAAGATCTTTTCTTTGCTACCCCAGCCATTAATTGGGTGGACGATATTGGAACCGACGGAAGTCTTGTCTATTATTCTGATCCAAGTAGAACTTGTAAAAACTATGATGACGTTGATGATTTTGATTGTCCGCCTAATACCCCTTGGTTTGTCGGACAGAATGCAAATGAGTTCTCTGATTGGTGCAACGAGCAACAAAACATTTCCTATCATCCTAAAGAAACAGCTTTTCAGTTACCAGAAGAATCAACTCAAACTGTTCCTTATACTTCTTTTGGTTTAATTCCTACAGGTTTCTATGGGTATAATGATTCAGTTTGTGCTGGAACCCAAGTGACCTGCGAAAGAACAATGAATATCACCGTTTCCGATGATTCTAAAATGGTTTGTGAACTAGAAAACAGCAGTACGGGAGAAAGCTGCAGCACGGATGGAACGGGGTCTTGCTCTTTGAAAGCTGTAGAAATAAACTCCCACTGTTATCCAAGAGAAGAAGTATCTGACGAAGAAGTCCAGATAACCACAAGGCAATATTTTGATTGCTTCGCCTATCTAGACAGAGGGGTTTTTGTTCAAGTAGAAGATGGAGCTTATCATAGGTGGGAAAATAAAAATCATGGGGCTCATTTCTGTCAGCCCTTTGGAGAATTTGGAGACTGCTACTGTGAATGGCTTGATCTCCAAAAGAAAATTAAAAATCAGGAATGTCACGGAATGTATTATCCAATGAAATTGGACAATTATCCAATGGAATACGATTATTTAAAGAAAACATATACTATTCATATAGCAGATTCCTCCGTTTCACCAAGCGGCGTTGAACCGGGTAACATTGATGGAAGTACAGCTGAAATAGAAGCTGGCAAAGAAATTACATATACTCTTGCTTATTCTGATATGTATTCAACTGATCCTGATCATGGACTTCCTTGGATTTGTCACGAAGGAGAAGATAGGTGTGATTTTGAGAACAGAAAGGATGTTTGTGGCGAAGAAGGAACATATCTTGGAGGCTCATGCGACGAGTCTAGTTGCAATTTTATTTGTGATTATTCTGATTCAGTTGGCGATTATACAGCTCAGGTAAGAATCGAAAATGAAGAAAAATTTGCAGAGACAGATATTTATGTTACAGTTTCAGATAATAATCCTCCTGAGGCAAAAAACCTCACAAGTTCAAAAGGAACAGGATGTTGGGATGATGTTGCTATCTATACCCTAAACTGGCTGTTCTCTGATGAAGATGACGGAGATACTCAGAGTGCATATCGTATACAAATAGACAAAGATAACAATTTAGAGGATTGTGATTCTGATGATGATTGTGTAGAAGCACAAGCTGAAAGCGGTGCAAATTCTATAACATATGAGCTTTTGCCGAATACTACTTATTGGTGGAGAGTCAAGGTTCGGGATGATAATGGTGCTTGGTCTGTCTGGCCTTCAATAGCGTCATTTGATACAGCCCCTCTTTATCCTAGACCTGATTTTGAATATCAGTTGGACGATAGAGGGATCGACATAAGATGTAATGACGATAGTTGTACTAGAGGTTCTAATATTTGTTATTGCAATGGGGGAGAATATTTAGAAATAGAAGAAGGGGTTAAATTGACCATTACAGATACAGATGTAATTAATTGTCCTGGGTGTAGCTATGAGTGGGAAACAAAAGAGGATGATTGGACTTTTTCAATCGATGATGAAGAGATTCCAACACCCTCGGACCATGTTTACAATTCACCTATTGACGATATTCTTTGGTTTAGAGCTACAAGCAATGGTAATACATGTAGTATTGGTTTGAAGATAGCAGTGGGTGATATCTTGAGGTCTCTGGAATGGAAGGAGATAATCCCCTTTTAAGAACCGTTTTAAATTAAAACCCGTTTTTAGAGCGGGTTTTAATTTGACAAATATATTTTAAATAGCTAAAATTATATTAGTTCTTAACAAGGGTTCCTTTTATAAGGAGAGGGGAAATGAAAAACTCTGCGAAAATCTTTGGATTAGTGTTTGTTTCTCTTTTTTTGGCGGATTCGTCTTCCGCCCAACTTGACAGTTTTCTTATTTATTCTTCGGGATCGTGTCCCGATGTGGACGGCAATAATGTAATCTGGATTGAACGAGAAGAATCAGGGAACAGTCTTTATGGTTACAACCTGATTCAGGAGCAGAAGTTTCTTATTTGTGAAAATACAGTAAGGCCCTCTGACATTCCCAAAATTAGCGGAAATACAGTGGTCTGGACGGACGAAAGAAATCTTGACGACACTGAAGGAGGATATTACGAGGATGTTAACTATGATATTTACGGCTTCGATCTTATTAACGGAACGGAGTTCCCTATTGCTACCGGAGCAAAAAGAAATGAGCACCCAGATATTAGCGGGAATTTTGTTGCTTGGAGCAACGATACGACAATTTCTCTTTTTAACCTTGTTACGCAAGAAGAAACAGTACTCAATCCTGGATGTGGGACGAAGCATTACCCTGTTTTTGGTGGGAATAAGCTTGCTTGGTATCAATATGGAACGGGGGTTTTTCTTCACGATTTGACTAGCGGGGAAAACATTTTTGTCTCTCAGAATAAAGTTTCTTTTTGGGAAGAGGTAGCTACTAATGGGGAGATTGTTGCTTGGCAAGATTGGCGAAATGGAGAAGATTTTAACGGGGAAAAAGACATCTACGGTTATAATTTTTCAACGGGAGAAGAGTTCCCCGTTTGTCTTTCTGAAGGAGAGCAAGGAGATATTCATATGAGCGGGGATATGATTGTTTGGGCAGATTCCCGCGATGAGGGACCTCGAGGGATTTACGGTTATGACCTGAATACTTCGCAGGAGTTTCTGATTAGCGAGGGTTATTACCATCATCCTAACACAGACGGAGAGTTAATTGTCTGGGAAGATCATAGTGGCAACATCTACGGAGCCTACATCCCAGAGCCCACAACCCTTATTCTTCTCTTGGCAGGAGCCTCTATTCTGCTGAGAAAAAGGTAGTTCTTTAAGAGAGCAGGAGCTTATCCTTCTGCTCTTTTTATTTCACAAAGCAAAGCTTTTCTTTATGTATAAAAAGAGAAAAGCTGAAGTTATAGCTGTAATAAAAGCTATTAAAAAAGCGTTTTTATTATTCTTATCCAAGCTTTTAACCGCTTGAGCTGTATTATTTCCTGAAAAGGTCTCGCTGATTGTTTTTTCAGGTTTTGAAGAGTCCAATTTTACAGTATTTTTAGATTCCGTAAGGTTTTTACTCCAGTTCCAAGAATCTCCTTCTTTAATATAGGAGCTTCCTAAAACAGCTTTTGTGTAAGATACAGAATCAATTATCTCTCCTTTTGGGTTAATTAATTCTAGAGCATCTCCTGAATTATTTAGAGTTATTTTTGTTTGAGGCCTTTTTAAAAGAAGGTATTCTTTTGGAGAGATTATTGTTTCTGGAAAAGTAAAAGTGGTTATACTTCCTTCTTTGTCTCTTATCTGCCAAAAATTAAGATTTACTTGAAAATCATTATTGTTGTATATTTTAATCCACTCTTCTTCTGTCCTCACAACCCGCGCTATCAATTTCTTCTCTCTTTTC
>CAZDXV010000004.1:0-46680 GCA_964509645.1 uncultured Candidatus Saccharibacteria bacterium
AGAGGATAAAATAGAAGCTAGCGAGGTATTTTATATTTCACAATAATTAGCTAGTTTTTAAAATTATAAAAACCCTATTTGGGTTGACAAATATATAATATTATGCTAATATAGCAAACTGAGTACGTTAAAAACAAGGGATATTAAAAGATAAGAAAGGAGACAGAGTGAGAACAACCTGATAGACAACAGTAGAGATGCTGGATGAGGTGAAACAAGAGAGAGGGGTAAGAAAGGGAGAAAGATGAAACAGGTAACGATGATTGCAATGATGTTGGCTTTTTCGAGCACTCTTTTTGGTGCCGGTCCCATCCTGGATACGCCCTCAAACGTTTTCATGGGGGATAACGTGCATCTTCAGGATGTGGAGTTTGGCTGGTGGACTACCACCAACGACAAAAAAGCGGAAGCGTCTATTTACCTGAACCTTGAACACCATAAGGTTCAGACTACTGGCTGGTCTTTTTACGCCAGGAATCACGATCCCAGTCAATGGTTCGCTAGCTTCAATGCGAGCGGAGTGTTGCTGGATGAAGGCGAGGAACCCATTTTCTTTTCGAAAAACCAGGAAAGCTGGATCGAAAGGGGGCCTCTATTTCTTACTACCAGCAACGCTGTTCACAGAACAACTTTCGGCGAGCCGGGGGATTTTCATGATTACCAAACCATTCGAGGACGATTGTCTCTGGAGCCGGCAGCGATCGATTCCGCCCAGTTCGATTATCGCGAGTACAAGGATTCTTTCGGCCAGCCGGAAACGAGGTGGCACGGTAATTTTCACATCGAAGGGAGGTTCCTTGCCGACAGCCACAAAGAAGCCCAGGCTTTGGGGTCTCAGTTTGTTACCCCCGAGCCGGCTACCCTCTGCCTTCTGGGTCTGGGTGTTGCCGGAGTGATTCTTCGGCGGCGCAAGACCTGAAACTCAAGGCCCTTCGGTTTACGCCGAGGGGCTTTTTTATGCTTTAGTTTCTTGACAAGAACTCCCTAAATTGATATTCTAGGATAAAGGTTATGAGAATTAACGAGATAGTTAAAACAATATATTATGAAAAAATATTATAAACTCTTTTATGCTTTCTTTGCTGTAATGTTAGTTATTTTTTTGCTTTTAGGCCCTGCCTTTTTTCAGGCAGAGGAATCTTCTATAGCTAAAGCAGTTTCTTTAGAAAAATTGCAGGTTTTAATCACAGATATTCAAAATCGGCTTTCCAATCTTGAAAATCAAATAAACAGAGAAAACGAAGAGCCATTGTTGCGATGTCATGATTTTAATGTTAATTTAAGATACGGAATGAGAGGATCAGAAGTAAGATCTTTACAGACAGCTTTAAAAAAAGAAGGATTTTACAATAGATCAGTTACAGGTTATTTCGATGAGTACACCGCTTCAGCAGTAGTTGGTTTTCAGGAAAAATATGCTTCAGATATTTTAGCTTCTTGGGGTTTAACGCATGGAACAGGTTATGTGGGCTCTACTACTATTACCAAACTAAACGATCTTTATAAGTGTGAAGAGGAAGAACCAAAAGAGGAGGATTGCCATACCTCTGATTTATGGAGTTGGAAGTACTGTACTTCAGACTGTAAGTGTAATGCCGGAGAAGGGGATTGTGATTCAAATGATGATTGTACTACAGGATACTGTGCCTATAATGTAGGAAAGGATTATGGGCAAAACAGCAAGATGGATGTTTGTCAAGAGAAAGAGGAAGAAGAAAAAACTATAGAGGTGATTTCTCCCAATGGAGGAGAAGAATGGGAAAGAGGTTCTGTTCAGAAGATAATTTGGAATTATGAGCCACTACCTCCCGATGAATTCAAAATCAGTTTAGTAAATGTTAATAACGACACAATTGTTACGGATTTGAAAAATTGCGGTACAGCCGGTCTTTATCAAGACAGTAGCCAACCCACAAAATTTTGGTGGAACTGGGAAGTAGGAGAGAATGCCGAAGGAAAGACGATTCCAGCAGTGGGTTCTTATAGGATAATGGTTACTGATTGCGAAGAAACAAAGGACTTTAGTGACACATCATTTACCATGGTTAATCCGGTTCAGAAATCAATCACTGTTGTTTCTCCCAACGGAGGAGAGGAATGGGAAAAGGGAAAAACATATGTAGTCGATTGGGAATCAATAGGAGCTGATGATATAGAAGTTATATCTCTGATTGACTACAGCGATTTCTCAAATCCAACCGGATATCATCTTGCCTACCACCACTCTACGGAACTTTTATATTCCTGGACAATTTCTGATTCATTTGAAGTAGGAAGTAAATACAAAATTGAAGTAGTTGCCTCTTCAGGCGATACTATTTTTTCCGATGAAAGTGATGGCTATTTCAGCATTGTTGGAAGTTTTGATTGTAATGACGCAGATATTTCTAGTTCAGCCTCAGGAGTTTCTGACGGAACAGTTAATGTTTATGATTTATTAAAAGTTCGTCAATGTGTTGGCGAGGACGTTTCTGGAGATTGTGAAATTGCTGATATTAACAATGACGGGGTAATTAATGAAGATGACGCAGATATTATTAGAGAATTTTACTTGCAGGAATGTATTGTAAAATAAAAATCCATTACAGTAACTTTTCTTAATGGAGGAGAAAGTTGAATAGCCGGAGAAGATTACGATATTACCTGAGATTTTTAAAAAGTAGAAGAAGTAATGATTGAGCTGATTATCATTTTTTGAGTGTCGGTTACAGGAAAGAATAAAAAGTGCTTTGGTCTTTCCGAATAGATTTATTGTTTAGCTGGTTTTTTAAAAAGCCCCTCGGTTTAAACCGAGGGGCTTTTTTATGCTTAATTTTAGCTTTCATTTCTGCTATACTGAAAGTATGATAGGCGTATTTGACTCTGGGGTAGGAGGACTTACTGTTGTTTCCGAGATTAAAAAGCTTCTTCCAGAGCAGAAAATAATATACTTTGGCGATACAGCTCATCTTCCTTACGGGACAAAAGGGGAGAGGTTTGTAAGGGAAAGCTCTGAAAAGATAACAAAGTGGCTTTTAGGCAAGGGAGCTGATGTTATTGTTGTGGCCTGCAACACTTCTTCTGCCTGGGCTTCTGATTACCTTAAAGAGAAGTTTCCTAAAACTCCTATTTTTGAAATGATAACTCCTGCAATAAAAGATATGGATCCTTTTAAAAAGATAGGGGTTATAGGGACTCCGGGAACTGTTGAAAGCCAAGTCTACAACAAAAAACTCTTTGTCGGGGGTTTAGATCCTGAGGTTTTTTCTGTATCGTGCCCCTTATTTGTTCCTTTGGCAGAAGAGGGTTGGCTGGAAGGAAGAGTAACAGAAGAGATAGCGGAAAGATATTTGAAACCTCTAAAAGATAAAGAAATTGAGGCTTTGGTTTTAGCCTGTACCCATTATCCCTTATTAAAAAATGTTATTAAAAGAATATCCGGAAAAAGGATTAAAATAGTGAATCCAGCTGAAAGTTTAGCTAAGGAATTAGCTTCTTTTTTAAAGAAAAATCCTGTTTCTAAAGACAAAGGAAAAAGTAAGTATTATTTTACAGACAATCCCTATAATTGCGAGAAGATAAGCAGGCTTTGTCTGGGTAATAAGATAAAACCTATTTTGATAAAGCCTTTATGAAAGATTTTAAAGAAAAAAAAATAACTGTAATGGGGCTGGGTCTTCATGGAGGAGGCGTTGGAACAGCAAAATTTTTTTGCAATATGGGAGCTGATGTTTTAGTTACAGATCTAAAAAAAGAAGAGGAGCTTAAAGAATCTTTGGAAAAACTAGAAGGTCTGGATATTTCTTTTGTTTTAGGAGAGCACAGAGAAGAAGATTTTATCAATGCAGATTTGATTATCAGAAATCCTGATGTCCCTTGGGATTCTTTTTTTATTAAAAAAGCTAAAGAGCGGGGTATTCCTATCAAGACAGATATAGAGATTTTCTTTGATTTATTTAAAGGAAAAATTATAGGGATAACAGGGACTAAAGGAAAATCTACTGTGGCTACTCTTGTTTATCTTTTTTTAAAAAAAAGATATTCAGTTGTCTTGGGAGGGAATATAGGAGTTTCTCCTTTAGAGCTTCTTTTAAAAAATAAAGAAGCTAAGATAGCTGTTTTGGAACTTTCAAGCTTTGAATTGGAGGGATTAAAAAGAAGCCCTGAAACTGCAGTTTTTACTAATATGCTAAAGGATCATTTAAAAAGACATGGAAGTTTTGATAAATATGTTGAAGCCAAAAAAGAGATTTTTCTTAACCAAAAAGAAAAAAACAATTTAATTTTAAATTATGATGATAAAAAAGTGAGAAGTTTTGCTAAAGAAGCCGTATCAGAAGTTTATTTCTTTTCAACAAAAAACATTATCAAAGGTTCTTTTCTGAAAGAAGGCAAAATATATTTTAAAAAAGAAGAAGTTTGCTCCTTAGAAAATATTAAATTAAAAGGGAATCATAATCTTTCTAATGTCTTAGCTTCTGTAGCAGCGGCTAAAATATACAGTGTTTCTTCTAAAGATATTAGAAAGGTTTTAATGGATTTTGAAGGCGTTCCTTTTCGCCAGCAGTTTATAACAGAGGTTAACGGAAAAAATTACTACAATGATACTACAGCTACGATACCAGATGCTGTTATTGAAGCTCTTAAATCCTTTTCAGGAGATATTGTTTTGATAGCCGGAGGAGTTGATAAAGGATCAGAGTATAAAGATCTAGCCAAAAAGATAAAAGATAAAGTTTCTTCTTTAGTTCTTCTTCCTGGAACTGCCTCAGATAAGCTTAAGAAGGAATTGGAGAGAATAGGATTTGAAAATATATTTTTAGCGGAAAATATGAAAGAAGCTGTTAAAAAAAGCTCTTCTTTAAAAGGGAACATTGTCTTACTTTCTCCTGGGGGTTCAAGTTTTAATCTTTTTAAGAATGAATTTGACAGGGGAAAGAAATTTAACAAAGAAGTTGAAAATTTAAAAAATGAAAAATAGAACAGATCGTTTCTTTTTAGGAATATCTATTTTCTTAATTTTAACCGGAATAGCCATTCTAGCCAGTGTTTCAGCTATTCTTTCTCAAGAGAGAACAGGAGAACCGACTTACTATCTTTTTCACCAGCTTTTATACGGTTTTTTAGCGGGAGGAATATTAGGAATTGCAGCTTTTAAAATCCCTCTAGATTTTTTAAAGAAGAAAAGCTTGTTTTTTGTTTTAGGAGCTTTAATATTAATGATTCTTGTCTTTATTCCCCAGACAAGCATGAGGGCGGGAGGAGCTCCTAGATGGGTTAATCTTGGTTTTATTACTTTTCAGCCGTCGGAGTTTTTAAAGCTTGCTTTTATTATATACCTTGCCGGATGGCTTGAAACAAGGACAAAGCCCAAAAGAGAAAAAAGAAACTTAAAATTTACTTTGCTTCCTTTTTTGGTTATCTTGGGCCTTTTAACTTTGTTTCTTATCATGCAGTCGGACTTGAGCACTTTAGGAGTTGTTTTTATTGTAGCTTTGCTTATGTATTTTTCTTCGGGTACTCCTTTGTGGCATAGCATATTAATATTTCTTTTGGGAGCCGGCGGATTGGTTTTTGCTATAAAGATGGTTCCTTATAGAATGAGAAGATTTCTTGTTTTTCTCAATCCTAACTTGGATCCTATGGGAATGGGATACCAGATAAAACAGGCCTTAATAGCTGTAGGTTCTGGAGGGATATTCGGAGTGGGTCTGGGAATGTCTCTTCAAAAATTCGGCTATCTTCCCCAGTCTATGTCAGATTCAATTTTCGCTATTTTTGCAGAGGAAACAGGACTTCTCGGTTCCTCTTTATTGATTGTGCTGTTTCTTGTTTTTTTATGGAGAGGATTAGAGATAGCCAAAAATTCCAAAGATAAATTTTCCAAGCTTGCTGTTTTGGGGATAACTTCCTGGATATGCATTCAGGCCTTTATTAATATCGGAGCTATGATAGGAGTACTTCCTTTGACCGGGATACCTCTTCCTTTTGTAAGTTATGGGGGATCTCATATTGTAGTTGAAATGATAGGCATAGGGATTATACTCAACATTTCTAAATCAAAGAAAAAATGATAAAATAGTTTAATATGAAGATTGTTTTAACAGGCGGGGGAACCGCAGGCCATATTCTTCCCTTGATTTCAATAGTCAGGGAGATTAAAAAAAACCATTCCGAAAAGAATATTGATTTTTACTATATCGGTCCTAAAGATGATTTTGCCTTAACCCTTCTTTCTCGGGAGGGTGTTGAGGTAAAAACAATATTTGCGGGCAAGATAAGAAGGTATTTTTCTTTTAAAAATGTAACAGATCTTTTGATTAAAATACCTTTGGGGATTCTGCAATCCTTTTTCCATATTTTTGCAATCTCTCCCGATTTAATTTTTAGCAAAGGGGGGTACGGCTCCATACCTGTTATACTCGCAGGAAAGATTCTTTTTGCCCCCATATTTTTGCATGAATCGGATATAGCTCCGGGTTTAGCTAACAGAGTTGCGGGAAGAATGGCCCTGGAGATATTTACAGCTTTTCCAGTAGAAAAAACAGGAGATTTTCCTACCGAGAAAATGTTTTCTGTCGGAAACCCTATAAGAAAAGATCTTTTGGAAAAGTGCGGCTACGATACGGCTAAAAGAGTTTTCAATCTTAAAGGAGAAAAACCTATTATCCTTGTTTTGGGGGGATCTCAGGGAGCTCAAAGGATTAACGATAAGATATTAGTCGTTCTTTCAAAGCTTTTAAAGGATTTCGAAATTATCCATCAAACAGGGGACAGAAATTTCGAGCAGGTAAAAGCCGAAGCGGAAGTAGTGACAGATAAAGATGCGATAAAAGATTATCATCCTTTCCCTTTCTTAAACGAAAAAGAGCTTGCCTGCGCCTATCAGAGTTCAGACCTTGTAATATCAAGAGCTGGAGCCGGTACTATTTTTGAGCTGGCAGCTTTAGGAAAACCAAGTATTCTAGTGCCTCTAGAAGAATCAGCTCAAAATCATCAGGTAAGAAACGCTTATGCTTTTGCGGAAAAAGGTTCCGCTGTAGTTATGGAAGAAGAGAATTTTACTCCCCACTTTCTCTTGGAGAAAATAAGAAATCTTTTTTCCTCTAAAACAAAGCTTAAGAAAATGTCTGAAATAGCCAGAGATTTTTCAAAACCTGACGCTTCAACTATAATAGCTGAGTATATAGTAAGTTATCTGACTCAATAATTAATTTTTCTCGATGAGGTATGCATTAATTTTAATTTTAATTATAATTATCGGGTTTTTAATTCTGCAGTTTTTTCCTTCTAGGGGTTTTATCGTTGAAAAAGAAAATCCACCATTTGAAATAGAAAAAGAGAAAACCCTTCTTTTTGTAGGTGATATAATGTTAGACAGGGGAGTGGAGCTTAAAGTTAAAAGAGAAGGCGAAGGAGATTTTAAATTTGTTTTTTCTAAAATAGCAGATGAATTAAGAAAAGCAGATCTTCTTTTCGGGAACCTAGAAAGCGTTATTTCAGATAAAGGAAAGAACGTAGGAAGCAAATATTCTTTCAGGGCAGATCCTGCAGCTATAGAAGCTTTAGAATACGCAGGCTTTGATATTGTTTCTTTGGCTCACAACCATGCCTTAGATTATACCAGTAAAGCTTTAGAAGATTGTCTTTTAAGGTTAAAAGAGAAAGATATTGATTACGTCGGAGCGGGAATTAACGAGAAAGAGGCCTTCTCCCCTAAGATTAGGAAAATAAATGATTTAAATATAGGTTTTCTTGCTTTTACCGACTTAGGCCCGAAAGGCTGGAGGGCAAGAGAAGACAGCGCGGGCATTGCCTGGACAGAAGAAGCTCCTTTAAAAGTTATAAAAGAGGCAAAAGAAAAAGCAGATCTTTTAGTGGTCTCTTTTCATTCAGGGGGAGAATATATATTAGAGCCGGAAGAATCTAAAAAAGACCTTTTCCAAAATATTATTGAAGCCGGAGCAGATCTTGTTATAGGCCATCATCCTCATGTAGTACAGCCCGTCGAGAAGCACAGAGAAGGATGGATAGCATACAGCCTGGGAAACTTTGTATTTGATCAGAGCTTTTTAGAAGAAACAATGAAAGGGCTTTTGTTGGAGGTTATTGTAAAAAACAAGAAAATTAAAGAAGTTAATTCTAAAGAAATTTTAATCTCAGAAAGCTTTCAGCCTTATTTCAAGTAAAAAAAGGGCGCGATCTGGTTTTCCAAATCGCGCCGTTGAAGCCCTCAATCGAAGCGATTGAGGGCTTCCCCAGGGCCTCTGCCCCTGTTGTAGTTGGATCCTCGGTTCCAACTCCAGCTTTGGCGGGAGTGACGGGAAGGAAACGGATACTGCTCAACCATTGAAGTTGCGCAGAAGAAGCTTGACGATTGGGAATATACTTGGAACTTTATCAGACCGCACGAGGCGCTGGGGTATCTGACACCAGATGAATATTCAAACAAATACAAAGTCGAGATTTTACCAACTAAAAATGTTATTGTTTTACAGGCCTAGGGTGGATACTATCTATCTGAACCTAGACATAGCTTTATTGTCTTCTTTAAGAAAATAGGATAAAATGAAAAAATCATGGCTACAATAGACCAAATAAGAAAAAACAGGATAAAAAAAGCTAAAGCAGTTAAATCTGCCGGTATTTCAGTTTATCCCTCAGAGGTTAAGAGAACACACAGCGCGAAAAAAGCGTTGGAGGACTTCAGCAAACTGTTTAAGTCTGGGAAAAAAATAACGCTGGCCGGAAGAATTATTTCTTTAAGGCAGCATGGAGCTTTAACTTTCTCTAATTTAAAAGACGGAGAGGGGAGTATACAGCTAATGTTCAGAGAAAACAGAATAGGGGAGAAAGGTTATGAGTTTTTTTCAGATAATTTTGATATCGGAGACTTTATAGAAGTTAAGGGCGTTTTAATGAAGACCAAAAGAGGGGAGAAAACTCTTTTAGTTTCAGATTATAAGATGCTGGCCAAGTCTCTTCTTCCTCTGCCTGAAAAGTGGCACGGCTTGAAGGACGTTGAAGAAAGATATAGAAAAAGATATTTGGACCTTTTGTTTAACGAGGACATAAAAGAAAAGTTTGAGAAAAGATCTGAAATTATAAAGAAATTAAGAGAGTTTCTCGACAAAGAAGGATTTACCGAAGTAGAGACCCCCATTTTACAGCCTATTTATGGGGGAGCTGAAGCAGAACCCTTTAAAACCCATTTAAAAGCTCAAAACATAGATCTTTATTTAAGGATAGCTCCAGAGCTCTATTTAAAAAGACTTCTTGTGGGAGGTTTTGAGAAGGTGTATGAGATAGGAAAGTGTTTTAGAAATGAAGGAATAGACAAGTCCCACAATCCTGACTTTACAATGCTTGAATTTTATTGGGCTTATGCCAACCACAAAGACATAATGACCTTGACAGAGAAGATGCTGGGTTATGTCTTAAAGAGCGTATTTGGGAAAAAAGAGATAGAGTATGAAGGAAAGAAGATAAGCTTTAAAACTCCTTGGAAGAGAATTGACTATTTTGATCTATTCCACAAAGAAACAGGAATCAACTTAGAAGAGGTTTCCAGGGGTGCTCTTGCTAAAGAAGCTAAAAAACTTAAGGTAAAAATAGAGAAAGGAGATCAGAAACCTCAAATCGCAGATAAAATATTTAAAGAAACATGCAAGCCTAAAATTGCACAGCCTACCTTTGTTCTTCATTATCCCACAGGATCCTTTCCTTTATCTAAAACTTATGAGAAAAACGAAAAGAAGCTTGCTTGTTTCCAGCTAATAGTTTCAGGCTGGGAGATTATCAAGGTCTTTACGGAGCTTAACGATCCTTTAGAGCAGAAAGAAAGATTTAAAGATCAGGAAAAGTATTTAAAAAAAGGATTGAAAGGAGCTCAGAGAATGGACGAGGGCTTTTTGGAGGCCCTAGAGTACGGTATGCCTCCTGCTGCGGGGTTTGGCATGGGCGTAGATAGGCTGGCAGCACTGCTAACCGATTCTCACAGTTTAAGGGAGATAATATTGTTTCCCACAATGAAACCTAAAAAATAATTATGTTAGATATATCATATATAAGAGAAAATCCAAAAAAGGTTGAGCAAGGAGCTAAAAATAAAGGCATTAATATAGATGTTAAGGAGATTTTGGATATTGATGAAAAAAGAAGAAAAAATCTTGCCCAGCTAGAAAATCTTAGAGCTGAAAAAAATAAAGCCACAAAGGAAATATCCCAAAACAAAGAAAACAAATCAAAGCTTATTTCTGAAATGAAAAAAGTGGACGAGAAAGCAGATAAACTGAAAGAAAAACAGAAAAAGCTGGATAAAAAATTCACGGAATTAATGTATAAAGTTCCTAACATTCCTTTTAATACAGTTCCTGTGGGAAAAGACGATACAGAAAATGTTGTTTTAAGAAAAGAAGGAGAAAAAACAAGGTTTGATTTTAAAAACAAAGACTATTTAGAGATAGCAGAAAAACTGGATTTAATCGATGTTAAAAGAGCCGCTAAAGTGGCAGGAAGTAGGTTTGCTTATTTAAAGAAAGAAGCTGTTTTGTTGGAATTCGCTTTAGTTAATTTAGTATTTGATATGGTAAGAAAAGAAGGTTTTGTCCCTGTTCTTCCTCCTGTTTTGGTAAAGCCTGAAATGATGTGGGGAATGGGGTATATTGACAGCAAAGAAGATGCAGATGAAACTTATTATCTGGAAAAAGATGATCTTTTTCTGGTGGCAACTTCTGAGCAGTCAATAGGGCCTATGCACAAAGACGAGGTTTTAGAAAACTTTCCTAAAAGATACGTTGCCTTCTCTACTTGTTTTAGAGAAGAAGCGGGTTCTTACGGTAAAGACACAAGGGGAATACTGAGAGTCCATCAGTTTGACAAGCTGGAAATGTTCAGTTTTGTTAAACCCGAAGAATCAAAAAAAGAGCATGAATTTCTTTTATCTCTAGAAGAAAAATTAATGAAGCTTTTGGGCATTCCTTATCAGGTAATAAATATCTGTACGGGAGACTTGGGAAGGCCGGCAGCTGCCAAATATGATATTGAGGCCTGGATGCCATCGGAAGGAAGGTATAGAGAGACTCACTCTACTTCAAACTGTACAGACTTCCAGTCCAGGAGGTTGAACATTAAGTACAGAAACCAAAACAATAAGTTAGAGTTTGTTCATACTCTAAATGGCACAGCCCTGGCTATTGGAAGAATTATTATAGCTATATTAGAGAATTACCAGCAAAAGGATGGAAGCATAAAGGTTCCGGAAGCTTTACATAAATATTTAAATTTTAAAGTTATAAAATAGATGCAGGTTATACTAGCCATTATAGTTGTAATTGTAATTGTTTTAGGTCTTAATTGGGTTGTAACTAATGATACTTCTTCGGGGCCGGTTCTTGATGCTTCTTATTCTGCCCAGTTAAAATAACATGGAAGAAAAGATAAGAATTAAAGATACAGAATCTAACTGCAGAATAATAGGGGAGGGAAAACCTCTTTTAATTTTGCACGGTTGGGGACTGGGGTCGTCCAACTCCTGGATAAAGATTCAGAAAATTCTTTCTCTTCAGGGCTTTAAAGTAATAGCTCCTGACTTTCCGGGCTTTGGAAATAGTTGTAAGCCTCCCTATCCCTGGAATGTTTCAGATTATGCTGACTGGTTGAAAGAGCTTATATCCCATTATAATCTTGGTAATTTTTCCCTGATAGCTCATTCTTTCGGCGGGCGGGTTGTTATAAAGTATATTGCAGAAAATGAAGAAAAAATAAACAAGCTCGTTCTTTGTTCTCCTGCCGGAGTAGAACCCAAAAAAACAATTGAAGCTAAATTAGCTTTTTGGACAAGCAGGATAGGAAATATTATTTTTAATATCAAGTATTTAAGGAAATTCAAAGAAACAGTAAGGGCTGTATTTTACCTTTTGTTAAGAAAAACAGATTATGTAAAAGCCCAAGGAATAATGAAAGAAACTATTAAAAAGGTTTTAGCAGAAGATCTTACCCCTCTTCTTCTAGAGATAAAATCAGAAACTCTTCTTGTTTGGGGAGAAAAAGACAGGATAGTACCCCTAAAATATGCTGACATTTTTAAAAAAGAAATTCCAAACTCCCGCTTGATAACTATTCCTAAAGCAGCCCATAGTCCTCATATTGAAAACCCAGAAAAGCTTTTAGAAGTATTAATATCTTTCTTAAAATAACCATGTCTTTTATCTTATCTCTATTATGGCTTTTAAGAACTACCAAATCAGCTCTTTTTTTCTTTTATCTTTGGCAGCTGAAAGAATATCAGGTGAAAAGGTTTCTGGATCATTTCAGGACTCATAAGGGGAAAAGCATATTTTTTAACAGCCTTTTTTTCTTTAAGATTTTTCTTGCCTTATTTTTCTTGTTTTTTTTCTTTGCGAGAAATTCCTTTCAGGGAAGCGTCTTTCCGACCTTTTATTTCATCTTCTCTTTAATTTTAATTTTAATTTATTTGGCAGAATCTTTTCGCCTTTTAAAAAGAAACTTTAAAAGGCCTGTTTTTACCAAAAAAATCTCTGTAATAGTTTTTGCCGGAGTTGCTTTGGAAACAGTCTTTCTTTTCTTGATATCTTCTGAGTTTTTTGTTCTTTATCTTCTTCTTTTTGATATTTTTTCCTTTTTAATATTTTCTTTGGTGGTTCTCTTCTTTCAGCCCTTGTCTGTCTTAATTAAGCTTTGGACGATAAAAAAAGCAAAAGAAAAGATAAGAAAGCAAAAAGACCTTTTAGTAATAGGAATAACCGGAAGCTATGGTAAAAGCTCTACTAAAGAGTTTTTATCAGATATTCTTTCTGAAAAATACAGAGTTTTAAAAACCAAAGAAAATCAGAACAGTGAAATAGGAATATCCAGGCGTATTCTTGAAGAATTAAAGCCGGAACACGATATTTTTGTAGTTGAAATGGGAACTTACGGAAAAGGGGGCATAAAGCTTTTAACTGATATCGCCAAGCCTAAAATAGGGATTTTGGCCGGCATCAATGAACAGCACCTAGCTTTATTTGGATCTCAGGGAACCATAATCAAAACAAAATACGAGCTGATAGAAAGCCTTCCTCAAGATGGAGTGGCAATTTTTAATGGAAATAATAAGTACTGCACCGAACTTTACAAGACAACAGCTAAGAAAAAAAGAATATTTTCAGATTCCAAACTTTCTCCCGTGTCTGACATTAAGCCTGATCTCTGGGCGGAAAACATTAAAGTAGAAAAGAAGTCGATTTCTTTTGATATTTTGACAAAAGAAGGAGAAAAAGAGAGTTTTGAGATAAAAGCTATAGGAAAGCAAGTTGTTTCCAATATTTTAGCTTCTGTTGCAGCAGCAAAAGAGCTGGGGATGAGCTTAAAGGAGATTTCTGTCTCTTCTTCTAAAATAGAAAGTAAAAAAAGAATGACAAAGCTTTTAAAGGGAAGAGAGGGGGTTAATGTAATAGACTCTTCCTATTCTTCCAATCCGGATGGAGTTTTAGCAGATCTTGACTATTTGAGTCTTTGGGAAAGCAAAAAGCTTGTTGTTATGCCTTGCTTAATAGAACTGGGGAAAATGTCAAAGGAAGTCCATCAAAGAATAGGAAAGAAAATAGGGGAGGTTTGCGATTTGGCTGTTATTACTGCCAAAGAGCGTTTTGAAGATATTAAGAGAGAAGCTCTAAAAGAAGGAATGAAAGAGAATCAGATATTCTTTATTGAAAATCCAGAAGAGATAAATAATTTTATAGAGTCCTCTTTAATCTCAGGAGATATTATTCTTTTAGAAGGAAGAGTTCCTAAAGAGGTAAAAGAGTTTTTGAAATAAGAATCTTTTGTTTTCCACCTCAGTTGTTATGTCAACAAAAAATTAAAGATAAAATGCTAAAACCTATTACTATATCCCTTTCTCCTAATACAGAAAAAGACGATATATCCCTAGCTTTTAAGCTGATTTTTAATCCTTTTAATTGGAAAAAAGGAATAGCTTCCAGGGCCCTAGAAGAGGAGTTTAAGGGGTTTTTAGGCGTTAACCATGTGTTTGCCTTTAATAGCGGAAGAACTTCTTTAATGGCTATTTTGGGGGGTTTAGAGGTTAAAGGAGAAGTACTTTTGCAGGCATTTACTTGTAATGCTGCGGCAAATCCTGTTCAATGGTCCAGATTGAAGCCTGTTTTTGTAGATTGTAATGAAAACGATTTTAATATGAATCCGGAGGATTTAGAAAGGAAAATAAGTTCTGAGAGCAGAATAGTAATGGTTCAGCATACTTTTGGATTGCCAGCTGACATAGAAAAGATAAAGAGAATAGCTAAAGAAAAAAATCTTGTTTTAATAGAAGACTGCGCTCATTCTTTGGGGGCAGAATACAAGGGAGAAAAAGTTGGAACCTTCGGCAAAGCTTCTTTTTTCAGCTTTTCTCGAGACAAAGTTATTTCTTCTGTTTACGGAGGAATTGTTGCTACAAACGATGACGAGCTAGCTAAGAAGATAAGGAACTTCCAAAAAGAAACTGATTCTCCTTCTTCTTGGTGGATTTTCCAGCAGCTGCTTCACCCGATTTTAATGAATTGTTTTATTCTTCCTACCTATTCTTTTTGCGGAAAATACTTTTTAGTTCTTTTCCAATGGTTGAAAATTCTTTCTAAAGCTGTTCACTGGAAAGAAAAAAAAGGAAAAATCCCTTCCTATTTTCCCAAAAGAATGCCCAACGCTTTGGCTCTTTTAGCTTTAAACCAAATGAAAAAGTTGGATAGGTTTAACTGCCACAGAAAAAAAATATCTAGCTTTTACTATAAAAAAATCGGCTCCTTTGAACTCCCGGTCTCTTTTCCGGAAAGAGAGAATATATTTTTAAGATTCAGCGTTAAAAGCCAAAAAGCCCATAAGATTATAAGGAGGGCCTGGGATAAAAATATTCTGATAGGGGATTGGTACACCTCTCCCGTAGCTCCGGACGATACCCAATTAGAAAAAGTAGGGTATAAAAAGGGTTCTTGCCCTGAAGCTGAAAGGCTTTCAAAAATTACATTTAACCTTCCCACTCATATTAGTATTAGAGAAAAAGAAGCTGGAAAAATTGTTGATTTTTTAAAAAAGTTTTAAGATAAAAATATGAACAAAAGAAACGTACATGGAAAATATGTGATCTACGAGGACGACGCAAAAGAAGGCTTGAAACATCTTCTTTATGATCTTCAAAAAGACGAGACAGAACCTCTCTTTTATACTGCCAGAAAAAAGGGGGAGGCCAAGTTTGAAGATGACATGGATAGAGATTGGACTTTGGAGTATAATCGGGGAGACTTTACATATACTCTAATAAGAAGAAAGAGCGAATATTAGCGCTTTTCTTTAAGAAAGGGCTGTTTTTTGTTAAAATTAACGATTGTGATTAAAGAAATAACAGACAAAAATATTTGGGAAAATTTCCTCAAAGAAAGAGAGGAAAAAACCTTTTTAAATTCTTGGAATTGGGGAGAATTTCAGAAAAAAGAAGGCTGTAAGATCTGGAGGTGGGGATTTTACAATGAAGACAAGCTTATAGCTTTAGCTTTAGTTTTAAAAATTAAAGCTAGGAGAGGAACTTTTCTTTTTGTTCCCCATGGTCCCGTTGTAAAAGAAGAAAAAGAAAAGGTTCTAAGAGAGCTTTTAGAAAAGGGGAAAGAAACAGCTAAAAAGGAAAAAGCTGTTTTTTTAAGGGTAGCTCCGATAGCAAAGAGGACAGATGAGAACAAAAATCTTTTCAGCAGCCTGGGTTTTAGAGAAGCTCCTCTTCATATGCATCCTGAAGTAAGCTGGGAGCTGGACATTACAAAGTCGGAAGAGGATCTTTTAATGGACATGAGAAAGACAACCCGTTATTTAATAAGAAAGGCCGGCAAGGAAAATGATATAGAAGCAGTTCAGACTCAGAACTTGCAAGATCTAGAAGCTTTTGACAAGGTTTATCAAAAAACAGCAGAACGTCATGACTTTGTTCCCTTTTCTTTAAGGTTTTTAAAAAATCAATTCTTGGTTTTTAAAGAGGATGATCAAATAGCGATTTTTCTTGGGAAATACAAGGGGGAAGTTGTAGCCTCTTCTGTGGTAGTTTTTTGGCAGGATAGAGCTTTTTACCATCACGGCGCCTCTTTGCAAAAATACAGAAAAGTTCCTGTTTCTTATCTTCTCCAGTGGGAAGCTATTAAAGAAGCGAAGAGAAGGGGCTGTAAAAAATATAATTTCTGGGGAATAGCTCCCGAGATAAGAGAAAAAGAAGATCTTAAAAAATCAAACCATCCCTGGGCGGGCCTTACTCTTTTTAAGATGGGGTTTTCAGGTCGCAGAAAAGAATATGTTAAAACTCAGGACTTTCCCTTTTCTGGAAAATACATTATTAATTATTTTATTGAATCTTTGAGAAAGAGAAGAAGAGGGTATTAAAATGGCCAAAAAAAAATACAAGAAGAGATACAAGGTTAAAAAAAAGAAATCAATTTTAAAATCTCGTCTGTTTCAGCTTCTGTTGTTAATCTTTGTTATTTTCTCTTTAATTTCTTACTTTTTATTCTTTTCCTCATTTTTTCAAATAAAAGAAATAAAGGTTTCGGGTAATAAAGAGGTTTCGGCAGAAAAACTGGAAAAGATAATCGAATCTAACACCAAAAAGAAAATACTCTTCTGGGAGAATAGGAGTATTTTTTTGGTAAGACTTGGAAAAATAAACAGCTTGATTAAAAAAACCTTTCCCAGGATAGAAAAAATATCCTCTAAAAGGGATTTTCCTGACGTTATAACTTCGAAAATAGAAGAAAGGAATCCGGTAGCTGATTTTTGCTATCAAGAAAAATGTTTCTATGTCGATAGCAAGGGGATAGCTTTTTCTAAAACGGAAGAAAGAGGCGATATTAGGATAAAAAGCTCAGAATTCAAAGAAAATATTTCTTTAGGAAAATCTGCGATAGAAAAGAAGCATCTTGAATCGATAATTTTAATTGAGCAAGAATTAAAAAGAATAGAATTAGATCCTGAAGAATACATTATTGAAGACAAAAAACTTACAGTTAAACTGGGAAATTGGGACTCGTATTTTACTTTGGAAGAGAGTACAGAAAACCAGCTTTTTAATTTAAAGCTGGTTTTACAAGAAAAAATCGCTATAGAGAACAGAAAAAATTTGGACTATATTGACTTAAGATTCGGAAACAGGGTTTTTGTCTCTCCTCCTTTAGTCGATATAGTAGACGAAAATTGAATATCCTATTCTCTTTGCTAAGGTCTCATTATCAAGCCATCTGTAAAAATCTGTATCAGATTTAAAAGTAGGAGCGGGTTTTCCTCTTCCTGATTGAAGAAAGGTGGCAGAAACAGCTAAATAATTTCCTTTTGGAAACTCTTCAGGATCTGATGTCCCGTTCCAGGGTTTGTATTTGTCTCCCAAATGATACTCTAGATCACTTCCTCCAAAGTAATCGACATATATTTTGTCGATGTTTTCTTTTTCTGTCCATTGCTTAAGCCTTTTTAAGTCCTGTCCCCAGTCAAGATTAGAGTCAACCACGTATTTGTGTCCCTCAGAGGGTCCGCCTATTGTTTCGTTGAAATAAGCTAGAAAGTGGGGATAGACAGATACAACGCTATAGGCCTGCCACAAAACAAGCCAGATAATAAAGGCGGTTTTTAGTTTCTTTCGAGGTTCCTTGAGCCACATGCTGGTTACTCCTCCTACCAAAACCATAACAAAAGGCAGGGTGGGGAGGAGGTGCCTTACTCCGATGTTTAGATTGGAGCTTAGGCTGCTAGCCCAGTAGATTGCGATAAAACCCAGCATAGCAAACTCTGGCAAATGATATTTAATCCATTCGGAAACTCTTGCCGGAATATTGTTCTGCCAAGGTCTTTTAATGCGGCAAACAGCATAGAACAAAGATATTACAGTTAAAAGGTGAAAAACCAAAGTTTCTTTTAGGAAGTAAACAGCAGGAAAGTATGTTTTCCAGCCAACAAAAGAAACCTCTCCTAAAAAGTATCCTGTGTTCCCACCAGAAGCTCTTTGGAGGACCATAAATATACCCAAGATATATTGGCCCAAACCCTTTAATATGGGCTTGTCGGCCATCCAAACAACAGCGTTAGCTAACGGTCTGCTTCCAAAAGAAGCCAGTATATTTTCTGTGTCAGAGACCTGTTTTTCCGGGGGATAGTTCCAAGTATGAAAGACATATACTGCCCAAATTAAAGCTAGAGCTATTAATCCCACCAAGACCGTTAAAACAAAGTATCTACCCAAATTTTCAACAAAATCTTTTTTATTTGAAGCTTTTACTATAGCCCAAACAATAAACAAAAAGATAAAAAGAGGGAAAAGGAGTATAAGAGAGAATTTAAGCAGCTGAGCTATGCCAAAAGCTATTCCGGCATAAATAATATATTTCTTGACAGGTTTTTTTAAGAACTTAACAAAATAATAGGTTGCTATAAAAGCTCCTAGAGCCGCAGCTAGGTCAGTTGTTACCAACCTTCCGTGTGCCAGAAAAGTAGGGGAGAAAGAATAAAGGAAAAGAGCTATCAGGCCTGCTTTATTTCCGAATATTTCCCTTGTCCATAAAAAGACATAAAATCCAAGAATTAAAAGAAGAAAAATCATAGGTATTCTTCCCCAAAAAATCATTTTTTCTGCCGGATTTTGGCTTTTAAACAGAAACCTGTTTCCAAAATCCCATTGCCCGTTTATATCTTCTTCCCAGGACTGGGCTTTGTAAGGAAAATTTATGTCTTTTATAAAAAGGAGGGGAACAGCCGATAAATCTTTTACAAGAGGAGGATGTTCCGGGTTTATTCTCATGTCTTGCTGGGTAAGATAACTGTAGCCCGCCGGAAGATGAGCTTGTTCGTCCATTGTTAAAGAGTCGTTTCTTATGCTTAAAACGCATATTGACGCAGCGAATATTAAGAGTAGAGCTACTATGATATATGTTCTTTTGTTTGGCATAATTTAATCTATATTATAAACCCAAAAACCTTCTTTTTCTTCAAGAAAGCCGTTGGGAAACTTCTTATATAATTTTATTATTAAGTTCTCTTCATAACTCATAAGAACTATTGAAGACTTTTTATCTTTATTTATTCTATCTAATTGATCTTCTTTAAGGTATACAGCGTCAACTTGGTTTCCTTTAGTCCTCTCTACAAACTGAACAGTTTGCGAGGGCATAGGAATTCCGTCAGGATAGGGGACGGGAACTCCTCCTTTGTTTACTATAACATAAGTATCCTTTTCTATATCATTCAAATATCTTCCCATCAAAACAAAGTTTTGAGAAAAAGCTCCAGCAGTTTCTTCTTTGAGAGCCCAAGAATTAAAGTATTTATCAGCTTGAGCATAAACTAAAGATAAAAGGATAATTGCTGTTAGGGCATAATAAAATATTTCCTTTTCCTTGAATAGTCTTTTAAGTTTTTCAAAAAGCCAGACAAAACCTAAAGAAGAAAATATATATATGGGGGGCATTGCTCCTATAACCCTTAAGGCGTGAGGTATTCCCTCATAAGTTAGAACTCCGGGAAGCAAAAAGATAAAGAACCATCCCAACAGAACAGAAGATAGGATAACCTCATCTTTATTTCTCCTTTTTATTAAATAAAAGATAGAAATGATAAAACCTATTAAAAAAAGTATTCCTAGGGGCCACAGCAACTGAGGAGACTTTGAAAAGTTATGGCGCCAATTAGCGTCTCCGTAAACATTAAACATTCCCAGATGAACCGCTAAAGATTCTCCCGCCCTATACAAGGGATTCTCCTGGCTTAATACGGAAACTCCAGAAGCTCTCCCAAAAAAGTCTTCCGGGTTCTTTAAAAAGTAAAAACCTAAAGGCGAAGCTACAATAAAAGTGACAATGGCGCAGACAGCAGCTATTTTTAAAACCATCTTTTTATTGTAATAGAACAACCCCACAATAATATTAAGTAAAAATAGAAAGATTACAAATCTGTAAGAAATGTATGTATAAAAGCCAAGACCCAAAAATATGCCAGAGACAGCAGGAAAGATCCATTTTCTCTCTTTTATCCCCTTATTTAAAAAGTAAAAGCCGAATACTAATAAAAAGGGAACTAAAATAGCTCTAAATCCTATTCTAGAGAAATTAACATGCCAAAAAGAAATAGCTAAAAAGAAGGAGGATAAAAGAGCTATAGCTTTGCCGTGCTTTAAATTAGAGAATAGAATCTTAGCTAAAAAATAAATTCCTAATACAGTCAAAACGCCAAAGAAAGCGGGAAGCATTCTTAGGGCTACTATGCTTGGGCCAAATAAACCGAAAGACAGAGAAAGAAGCCAAATAAAAAGACCTTCGCGACCGTTATTTTCAGGATAAAAAAGCTTATAGCTGAATTCTTTCAAACTTATTAAAGCGTCGTTTCCATTTATAGCTTCATCGGGATAAAGGCCTGGAGGAGCTGAATCTAATCCCCAAAACCTAAAAAAGACAGCTAAAGCTATAATTATTAAAAGGAATATTATCACCTTTTTTTCTGTAAGAAAAGACATTACAATATTATATCATAGCGAAATAAAAAAAAGAAGGGCGCTTTTGGTTCTCCTCTGAGGAGAGTGTTGTAGGTTATTTCGTAGCGACTGAGAGTGTCCTCTTCTTTTTCTATCATCGCTATTTCTAGCTCCTTTATAAGAGGGTTTATTGTTATGTCAATAAGTTTATCTATTGATAAAATTTTATTAATTTGTTAAAATTATTTAGCACTTTCTAAGAGCAAGATAATGGTTATCTTGTCAAAAAAAGGAAAGGAGATGAATTGTGTTATCTCTAGGAATTTTCATGTTATCTCTAGGAATTCTTCTGATGCTAGGTGCACTTTTTCTTACGGTGACTGCTACCTCGCTGTTTATTGATCGCAGGGAAGAGGTACTTGGAATCCTAGTTCTTATTTTCGCTGTCGCGGCGGCTGCTCTATCCGGATTTAGTTTTTACAAGGCCGGAGTAGGGAAATTAGGAACCACTAGCAACATTGAAGACGGCATTATTTACAAAGTGGCCGGGAAAATTGATTTTTCTGAGGAGTCAACCGTAATTATTCTAGAAGAGTTTGATGGCGATCTCCTGTGTGTTAAGGTTTCCGAACCGTTCCCAGAAGACGCCCGTTACATTAGAAAAAAGAATGAAAAAAACGGTAAAACTATTCTCGTTTCCCCTGACAACGAAGTTATATCTGAGGAAAGGAAGCAAGGGTTCCAATAGGAATCTAAGCCCGCTTACACTAAACAAGCGGGTTTTTATTTTATCACTCTTGACATTAGACTGCTAATTTTTTAAAATGGAGGCAGAATGCCCATTACAAAAAGACAAACAGAGTTGCTTAATAGGCTAATTGAAGAATATGTAGAAACGGCAAAACCCGTAAGCTCAGAGCTTTTAAAGAAAAAATGTAAGCTGGAAGTATGTCCGGCTACCGTAAGAAACGAAATGCAAGATCTTACAAAGAAAGGGTATTTAAAGCAGCCTCATACTTCAGCTGGAAGAGTACCCACCAATAAAGCTTACAGGCACTTTGTTAAGGACTTGATAAATGAAGAGGAAGATTTCTTTTTAAAAGATCTTCAGATATTAAAAAGAGAAACAAAAGACATTTTCAGGCTTGCCGAGCTGACAACAAAGCTTTTGTCCTCGCTTTCTTCCGGAATAGCTTTGACCTATCTTTCAGAAAGGGATCTTTTGTGGGAGGATGGATGGAAAGATGTTTTTTCTTATCCTGAGTTTGAGGATAGGAAGTTCAGAAATGATTTTATTAAAGCGGTAGAAAGAATGGAATCCAAGATAAAAGATTTAGAAGGGCCTAATGTCCAGGTGTATATAGGACGAGAGGGATCTTTTCTAGAATCAAGCGAGATGAGCTTGATTGCGTCAAAACGCAGCAAAGCTGTTATGGCCGTATTGGGACCTAACAGAATGACATATAAAAAGAACATAAAGGTTGTATTGTCTTTAACTAAAATATTAGAGGATTTTTAATGAAAGAAGAAGATATCGAAAAAAAATATTTAGAGGGATGGAAAAGAGCTCAGGCAGATCTTATCAATTACAAAAAAGAAGAGTCTCAAAGACTGACCAATCTTTCAAAATACATAAAAGAAGAATTTATTCTTGAGCTTCTTCCGGTATTGGATAATATATATTTAGCCGAAAAAGAGCTTACAGCCAAAGAGAAGAAAAACCAGTGGGTCAAGGGATTTTTGAAGATAAAAGACCAGCTTTTAAATATTCTAGAAAAAGAAGGAATAAAAGAAATGAACTGTTTGGATAAAAAGGTAGACCTTAAGCTGCATGAGATAACAGGAGAGGTAGAGTCCGAAAAAGACCCGGAAACCATAGTAGAGGTTGAGAAAAGAGGATACGAGATAAACGGCAAGGTTTTAAGACCTGCCAAAGTAAAAATATCTAAAAGGTCGGATAAAAGCAATTAATACTGTATATTTTAAAAAGAATGTACAGAAAAATATGCCTTTAGTTCCATGGAGACCCTTTAGAGAGATAGACAGGTTCTTTGATGACTGGGACAACGACAGAAGCCTTTTTTCAGAGCTTCCTGAAATGAGGGTTCCAAGAACCGATATTTATGAGACAGAAAAGGATGTTGTAGCCAAGGTAGAGCTTCCCGGATTGAACCCCGAAGACATAGACGTCGAGGTAAAAGACAATGTTTTGATAATCCAGGGCAAAATGGAAGAGAAGAAAGAAGAGAAGAAGAAAGGATATTTCAGAAAAGAAATCAGCAGGGGCTTTTACAAGAGATCTTTGCCTTTACCTGTAGAGGTAGAAGACAAGAAAGCCAAAGCTGATTACAGAGGTGGTTTGCTCTCTGTTGTAATTCCCAAAGCAAAACCTGTAAAAGAAGAGAAAAAGGGCACAAAAGTAAAAGTAGAATCCAAATAGTTTGGGTTTTAGGGCTGTCCATTTTGTGGACAGCGCTAAGGTCCAAAATAAATTAAAATAAATTAAAATTATGTCAAAAATACTAGGAATAGACTTGGGCACAACATTCTCCGCCATGGCTGTTATGGAGTCGGGCGAGCCCAAAATAGTAGAAAACCAAGAGGGAACAAGAACTACTCCCTCTGTTGTAGCTATTAACAAAAAAGGGGAGAGACTGGTAGGAGTTGTAGCTAGACGTCAGCAGATTACTAATCCCAAAGATACAATATTCGCTACCAAAAGACTAATCGGAAGGAGGTTTTCCGACAAAGACATTCAAAAAGACAAAGAGCGCCTTCCTTACGAGATAAAAGAGGCCAAAGACGGAGGAGTTGAGATTAAAATGGGAGATAAGTGGTTAAGACCTCCTGAGTTCTCGGCTATGATCTTGCAGAAAATGAAACAGGATGCAGAACAAAAATTGGGTGAAAAGATAAAAGATGTTGTTATAACCTGTCCCGCCTATTTTGACGATTCCCAAAGAAAAGCCACTAAAGTAGCGGGAGATATAGCGGGGCTTAATGTTAAAATGGTCTTAAATGAGCCTACAGCGGCAGCCTTGGCTTACGGATTGACTAAAAAGGGAAACGAGAAGGTTCTTGTTTACGACTTTGGAGGGGGAACTTTTGACGTTTCTATTCTGGATATTCAAAAAGATCCTGATACTGTTGAAGTTGTCGGCGTAGGAGGAGATTCTCATCTGGGAGGAGAAGATTTTGACAGAAAAATAATGGACTGGATTATTGATGAATTCAAAAAAGACCAAGGAATAGACATTTCCAAGGATCAGCTTGCTCTTCAAAGAGTAAAAGAGGCAGCAGAAAAAGCAAAGATAGAGCTCTCTGCCACAATGGAAACAGAGATAAATATACCCTTTATTACATCTGACTCTTCAGGCCCTAAACACTTATACCTCAAGCTTACGAGAGCTCAGCTGGAGAATCTAGTCAAAGAATTTATCGACAAATCCATAAACCTTACCAAAGAGGCCTTAAAAGAAGCTAATCTGGAAACCAAGGATATAGATGAGATAGTTTTAGTCGGAGGACAAACAAGAACCCCGGCAATTCAGGAAGAAATTAAGAAGCTTTTTGGAAAAGATCCTAATAAAACAATCAACCCTGACGAAGTTGTGGCTATCGGAGCTGCTGTTCAGGGAGCTATTATGGGAGGAGACGCCAAAGAGGTTCTTCTCTTGGACGCCACTCCTCTTTCTTTGGGAATTGAAACTCTTGGAGGAGTAAATACGGTTCTAATTCCCAAAAACATTACCTATCCTACCAGTAAAACGCAAATCTTCTCTACGGCAGCTGATAGCCAGACCTCAGTAGAGGTTCATGTTCTCCAGGGAGAAAGACCGATGGCTAAAGACAACAAAACATTAGGCAAGTTCATTTTAGACGGAATACCTCCGGCTCCAAGAGGAACGCCTCAAGTAGAGGTAACCTTTGATATTAATTCCGACGGTATACTGAATGTTTCGGCCAAAGACAAGGCCTCGGGTAAGTCTCAATCAATAAGGATTGAAGGATCTGTTGGAATGTCTGACGAGGAAATAGAAAAGCTAAAAAAAGAAGCTGAAGCCCACGCAGAAGAAGACAAGAAGAAAAGAGAGCTTATTGAAGCCAAAAACAAAGCAGACAGTTTGGTTTACAGTACAGAAAAAACAATAAGGGATGCAGGAGACAAGATAGATAAAAATCTTAAAGAAGAGGTAGAAGGAAAGATAAAAGAGGTTGAAAAAGCTAAAGAATCTGAAAATCCAGAAGAGATAAATAAAAAGATAGAAGAGCTTTCTCAGGCAATACAAAAGATTGGAGCTCAAATGTATCAGCAGAACAACCAAAACCAAGAAAAAAAAGAAGATGATAACACAGAAGAAGGGGAGTATAAAGAAAAATGAAGGACTACTACCAAATCCTAGGCGTTTCCAAAGAGGCTTCCCAGGAAGAGATTAAGAAGGCTTTCCATAGATTGGCTCACAAACATCATCCTCATAAAGGAGGAGACGAAAATAAATTCAAGGAAATCAACGAGGCCTATCAGGTGCTTTCGGATAAAAACAAAAGATCCCAGTATGACCAGTTTGGCTCCGCACCGGAAGGACAGGGCTTCAATTGGCAGGATTTTTCTTCTCAAGGCATGGGTTTTGAGGATTTTGATCTAGGGGACATCTTTGGAGACGTTTTTGGTTTTGGAAGAAGATCTCAAAAGAAAGACTTTAAAAGAGGAAAAGATATTAGAATAGACATAGAAATTCCCTTAAAAGACACCCTTAAAGAAACTAAAAAAACTATCTCTTTAAAGAAGTTTGAAACCTGCTCCAGGTGCCAGGGAAAAGGGGCAGAGCCCGGAACTTCAGTCAAAGAATGCTTTTCTTGCCGCGGTACGGGGAGAGTCCAGCAGGTAAGAAGAACTTTTCTTGGATCTATAACTCAATGGAGTGTTTGTCCTGAATGCCAGGGTGAAGGATACAATCCAGAAAAACCTTGCAATGTTTGTTCTGGAGAAGGAAGAGTGAAGAAAGAAGAAGAAATTACTATAAATATTCCAGCTGGTGTAGATACAAATCAAATATTAAGAGTTGATAACAAAGGAAATGCAGGAAGAAAAGGAGGAAAGCCGGGAGACCTCTATATCAGAATATTTGTAAAACAAGATCCTCACTTCGAAAGAAAAGGGGATGATCTTTATACTTCAGCTGAAATATCTTTTTCTCAGGCAGCTTTGGGAGATAAGATAGAAATTACTACGTTAGAAGACAAAAAAATAGAGCTTAATGTGCCCTCTGGCACTCAGTCAGGCAAGATACTAAGAATATCAAACAGAGGAATTCCTCATTTTTCAGGATACGGAAGAGGAAATCTTTATATTTTCTTAAAAGTAAAAACTCCTCAAAAGCTTACAAGAGAGCAAAAGAAACTCCTAAAAGAGTTAAAAGAAAAAGGGTTGTAGCATATTGATTTTTAAGTTAAAATTTAGTAGAGTATATTAAATGCGCCCATAGCTCAGCTAGGCAGAGCACCGGCCTTTTAAGCCGTGGGTCGGGGGTTCGATTCCCTCTGGGCGCACAGAAAAGGGCCCATAGCTCAGTTGGCTAGAGCGCGTGTATGGCATACACGAGGTCGCGAGTTCAAGTCTCGCTGGGTCCACCAAATTAGAACTTTCTCTCAAGAAAATGGCTGTTGTTTACAGGGGACTTTTAATATTTTTAAGATTTGGATTTGTTACTTGAGTATAGATTTGTGTTGTTCGGATATTTCGATGACCTAAAAGCTCTTGTACGTATCTAGTATCAATACCGTTTTCTAACAAATGTGTTGCGAAGCTGTTTATCTGCCAGTTAACATGGAACTTTATCAAAAGGTTTCAGACAACATTTGGAATATTATAAAAGAATTTTCTCCCAAAGCCGAAAAAGTTTCAGTAGATGAGGCCTATCTTGATCTTTCCCACTTAAGCTTTAAGGAAGCGGAAAAAATAGGAAAAGAAATTAAAAATAAAATAATTAAGAAAGAAAAACTTACTTCTACTGTCGGAATAGGACCGAATAAACTGATATCTAAAATAGCATGCTCCGAGGCCAAGCCTGACGGGTTTAAGATTATAATCCCTTCTAAAGCTAAGGGCTTCCTTTCTCCTTTGCCAATTAAATCTTTGCCCGGCATAGGACCTAAAACCGCAGAGAAACTTAAAAGTTTTAAAACCATTAAAGACCTTAGATCTTTAAATCGAAAAGAGCTCCAAAGAAGTTTAGGAAAAAACGGCCTTTCCATTTACGAGAAAGCAAGAGGAATAGACAAGAGAGAAATTAAAGAAAAAAGAGATGTAAAATCCATAGGCAAAGAATACACCTTTTTAAGAGATACCAGAGATCCGCAAGAACTTTTTTCTCGATTTGAAAAAATTATTTCAAGCGTATCTTTAGAGATAAAAGAGAGAAATCTTTCTTACAAAACCATAACAGTTGTTTGCCGTTTTTCGGGGTTTGAAACCCATAGCAAGTCAAAAACCTTCAAAAAAACAAAGGATTTAAAACTTCTTAATAAAGAAGCTAAAAAGCTTTTTTTAAAGTTCATCGTAGAAAACCTTAAACCAATTCGATTAATCGGATTAAGGGTTAAAATTTAATTTGCCTTTGGTTTTTCTTTTTGATATAAAGGGTAAATACAATGAATTCTGTAATAAGAAAACTGTTATTATCTTTATTCATCCTTTTAGTTTTTGGAGGAGGTTTTTGGATAGGAAAACTTTCTGTAGTTTGCCCTATTTGTTCGCCCCAGGAAGTAGATCTTTCCCTTCTTTGGGAAACCTGGAACACCTTAAAAGAAAAATATGTGAATCCTTCAGACCTTGATACTCAAGAGATGATATACGGAGCTGTTTCTGGAATGGTGGAATCCTTAAAAGATCCCTATACAACGTTTTTTAACCCGGAGAAAACAGAGAAGTTTTTAGAAGAAGTAAGAGGAAGATTTGAAGGGGTGGGGATGGAAGTAGGTCTGAGAAACGAGAGGCTTCAAGTGATAGCTCCTTTAGAGGGAACCCCGGCTAAAAAGGCCGGTTTAAGAGCGGGGGATATAATAATGAAAGTTAACGATACCAGAACCGTGGATATCAGTCTGGAGGAAGCAGTATCTCTTATCCGAGGCCCGAAAGGAACCACGGTGACACTTTCCATACTTAGAGACGGCTGGGAATCTCCCCAGGAGTTTAAAATTAAAAGAGATGTTATAGAAGTCCCTTCTTTAACCTGGGAGATGAAAGAAGGAAATATTGCCTATATCAATATGTACCATTTTTCAAAAAAGGCGGATTCTGAATTTTCCAAAACAGCTTTGAAGATTCTTAACAGCCCAGCAGAGAAAATAATACTTGATTTAAGAAACAACCCGGGAGGTTATCTTGAAATATCTCAAGATATCGCAGGATGGTTTTTGGAGAAAAATGATATTGTTGTGATAGAAGATTTTAGCAACGGAAAAGGAGAGATAACCTATAAAGCAGAGGGAAACTCTAAGCTTTTAAGCTATCCTTTGATTATTTTAATAAACCAGGGCTCAGCTTCAGCCTCAGAAATACTAGCGGCCGCCCTAAGAGATAACAGAGGAGTAAAGCTTGTAGGGGAGACCTCTTTTGGAAAAGGTTCTGTTCAGGAACTTATTACATTGAGAAACAACGCCAGCTTAAAGGTAACAATAGCCAAATGGCTCACTCCAAGCAGAAAGCAAATATCAGAAGTCGGTTTAGAACCGGATATTAGAATTGAAATGACAGATGAAGATTATAACGAAGGAAGAGACCCTCAACTAGAAAAAGCTATTGAATTACTGGAATAATTGTTTTAGAATACAAATATGAAAGTTATTATTCTTAAAGATATAGAAAATATAGGGAAAAAGAACGAGGTAAAAGAATTTAAGGACGGATATGCCCGAAACTTTTTAATACCTCAGGGCTTAGCTAAACCCGCCACAGAAGAAACTCTTAAGGAGCTTGTAAAAACAAAAGAACAAGAGGAAGAAAAAGAAAAAGGAGAGCTCGAAAACGCCCAAAAAGTAGCCTCCAGCTTAGAAAGCGCGGAAGTAGTAATACCCGTAAAAACAGGAGACAAGGGGCAGTTTTTTGAAAAAATAACTTCTCAGAAAATATCAGAAAAATTGAAAGAGCTGGGTTTTGATATAAGCAAAAATCAAGTTGATCTCAAAAAACCCATTGAAGAAATAGGGGAGTTTCAAATTAAAATAAAGTTAGATCACAATTTAGAAAGCGAGATAAATCTGATAATATCAGAGGAAAAATAATGGCTCGATATATTTTTGTAGCAGGCGGGGTAATGTCCGGCATAGGCAAGGGCATAGCTGTAGCCTCGATCGGAAGAGTATTGAAAAGCAAGGGCTTTAAAGTTACAGCCATAAAAATAGATCCTTATGTTAATGTTGATGCCGGAACAATGAATCCCATTGAGCACGGAGAAGTTTTTGTCACCGATGACGGAGCAGAGTGCGATCAGGATGTTGGAAATTATGAAAGATTTTTAGAGGAAAATATTTACACAGAAAACTATATTACCACAGGAAGAGTTTATCAGGCCGTAATAGACAGAGAAAGAAACTTGGAATATAAGGGGAAATGCGTTGAAGTGGTGCCTGATATTCCCAACGAAATAATCTCAAGGATAAAAAAATCAGCTGAAAGAATTAAAGCTGATTTTGTTTTAATTGAAATAGGAGGAACAGTGGGGGAGTATCAGAATATGCTTTTTCTGGAAGCTGCCAGAATGATGAAACTGGCAGACCCTAAAAATATTCTTTTTGTTTTGGTAAGCTATCTTCCCATCCCCAAGAAAATCGGAGAGATGAAAACAAAACCCACCCAATACGCTGTAAGAACTCTTAATTCAGCAGGAATACAGCCAGATTTAATATTGGCCAGGGCTTCTCTTCCTTTGGATAAGTTAAGAAAAAAGAAAATATCTATCTTCTGTAATGTTTCTTTAGAAGATGTCATTTCAGCTCCTGATGTGGATTCTGTATACCAAGTACCGGTTAACTTTGAAAAAGAAAACTTAGGAAATAGGATCCTAGAAAAAATGGGCCTTAAAGCCAAGAAAGGAGATATGAAAGAATGGAAAAAGATGGTAAAGAATATAGATAAAGACAACGAAAAAGTGAAAATAGCTATAGTAGGGAAGTATTTTGAAACAGGAAAGTTCACCTTAATGGATTCTTACATTTCAGTTATAGAAGCTATTAAGCATGCCGCCTTTTCTTTTAAAAAACAGGCAGAGATCAAATGGCTTTCGGCAGAAAAATACGAAAAATCTTCTTCTGCGCTAAAAGAGATTAAAAAGTATGATGGAGTAATAGTTCCCGGAGGGTTCGGGAAAAGGGGGACAGAAGGGAAAATAAAAGCTATAAAGTACTGCAGAGAGAATAAAATACCTTATCTGGGTCTTTGTTTGGGAATGCAGCTTGCTGTGCTAGAGTTTGCCCGTCACGCCTGTAATATAAAAGACGCCCACTCTACAGAGATAAAAAAGAACTGTAAAAATCCCGTAATTGATGTTATGGAGGAACAGAAAAAACTGATAAAAGAAAGCAATTACGGCGGAACTATGAGATTAGGAGCCTACAAGTGCAAACTGCAGCCAGGAACTATTTCTTACAAAGCATATAAAAAAGAAATTATTTCAGAGAGACACCGCCACAGATACGAACTAAACAACGCCTATAGAAAACAACTAGAAGATAAAGGAATGATTTTGGCGGGCTTAAACCCCAAAAGAGATCTTGTTGAAATTGTAGAACTTAAAAATCATCCTTTTTTTGTAGCTACTCAGTTTCATCCTGAATTCAAGTCAAGGCCTCTAAATCCTCACCCGCTTTTTAAAGAATTTATTAAGAGCGCAATCAAAAAACAGCCCTAGGAGAGCTGCTTTATAAATCTATTTTTCTAGAACGCTGACTATTCTTATTTTTTTCCTAGAACCATCAAACTTTTTCTTTTTTGAAATTTTAAAACTAACCACACCAGTTTTTAAAGCGTAAAGAGTATCATCTGAACCCTTTTTGACATTTTTTCCAGGGATATATCTAGAACCTCTCTGTTTTATAATAACCATGCCCGGCTCAGTTTTTTGTCCAGAATAAAGCTTTACCCCTAGATATTTAGGGTTTGAATCTCTTCCTAATTTAGTTGTACCTGTAGCTTTTACTTTTGACATATATTAAAATGTTAGCAAAAATAAAACTTTTTGTCAAAGACCATCAAGAGAAAATAATAGTCTTTTTAGCTGTTTTTTTAATATCTTTAATTTCTTTTGGTCTTGGGTATTTAGTAGCAGAAAACCAAAAAGAAGATTTTACAGTAGAAACTATTAAAAATGAAACGGATTAAAACAGCCATAATAGGAGGAGGAATATCCGGTTTGTATTTGGCCTGGAAACTCTCAGAAAAAGGCCATGATATTACCTTATTTGAAAAAGAAAAAGATATAGGACAGAATAAGGCTTGCTCCGGTCTTTTTTCGAAGAGAATATTGGAATATATACCTCAAAGCGAGAAACTGATACAAAACAGAATAAATTTTGTTGAGATAAACTTTCCCCGAAAGAAAATTAAAGTTAATTTTTCTAAACAGTTTTTGGTAATGGATCATTCTCAACTGGATAAATTAGTTTTTGGCTTAATTAAAAAAGCTGAAATAAAATTTGGTTATAATATTAATTTTATTCCTGAAGGATTTGATAGAATAATAGGTTGCGACGGAGCTAATTCTTTTGTAAGAAAATCTCTAAATGTTCCAGATCCTCAATACAGAATAGGCATTCTAGGTTTTACCGAAAAACAATCAAACCAAGATTATGTTGAAGTTTGGCCGGTTAAAAAAGGCTTTATCTGGGAAATTCCAAGAGGGAAAGAAACAGAATACGGTATAATGACAGAACCTAAGAGGGCAACAAAAGAGCTGAATAATTTCATAGAAAAAAGAAACATCTCCTTAAAAAGAAAAAATGCAAGATTAATACCTCAGGGGTTTAATATTCCAGATAACACCAAAATAACTTTAGTTGGGGATGCGGCTGGCATGACAAAGCCTTGGTCGGGTGGGGGAGTGGTGTGGAGTTTAACCGCTTGTAATATGCTTGTTAAAAACTTTCCTGATTTTAAAAAATACAGAAGAGAAGCTAGAAGATTTTTTATTCCTAAAATAATATTTTCTAAAAGCGCAACAAAAATAGTTTATTTTTTCGGTTTTAATTTTCCCTGGCTTCTCCCGTCTGAAAATAAAATGGAATCTGATTTCTTAAAATAATTTGATAAAAAAGCGAATTTTTTATTAATATTTTCTCTTGACAAGATTTTTTGTTTCTATACAATTATTTTTAGCAGCTGAAAACGGCGTGGTCTCCCGCAGCTGCAGAAACAAAGAATGCTAAGGAATAATAATAAATGAAAGAGCTAAAATACCTAATGCAAGAAGACGAATTCGAAGAGACTCAAGATATGTATTTAGACGACGAAGAAGATTTTGAGGGAGAGGACTATGACGAAGATTTAGACGAAGAATAAGCAAAACATTGAAAAACCGCTCTAAAGCGGTTTTTTCTTTAGTTAAACTTTGCTAGAATAAAAACATGGACTTTAGAGAAATAGTAAAAACAATCGCAGAAGCAGCCCGGAATAGAGAAACGGTAATAATTTATTACCCAAAAACAGAAAATACTCCCGAGGGATGGAGAGAAATCGAACCCTACAGCTTGGCTAATGACGTAGGGCCTGAGGGAGAGCATGTTATTTACGGAGAAGATATACTTGAGCCGGGTCATATTCTTAACGCTTTTACTGTGGGAAGCGGAGATAAGCACTGCGACTCTTTTATTCTAGGGAAAATAAAGGAAACCAAAAAAACAGGAAAAAGGTTCAGACCAAGAAAAAACTGGAAGGTAGAGTTTTAATCTTGACAATATTTTTATACTATGATATAATACTTGTATCAGTTCTTTTAAGTTGGCAGCAGGGGAACAAGAACCCTCAACAGGCTATCGAAAGGAGGTGATAGCAGCCATGAGTTACCACAGCAGTCGTGAGCTGAATCCGTGAACCTCCAGCAGAGAAGGCACGGCCTTCTCATAGGCATCGCGCCAAAGGAGACATCATGCCCTGGCCGTGAAAAAACAAAAAGCCCCTTGGGACAACACCAAGGGGCTTTATTATTGTGCGACATTATAAATCTTTTCCACTATGGTATTTTTTATGTATATCTTTTAAGCGTTTATTGGTTACATGGGTGTATATTTGAGTACTGGTAATACTCCTGTGTCCTAAAAATTCCTGTATGGTTCTTAAATCTACCCCTTTTCCTAAAAGATCTGTGGCCATGCTATGTCTTAATACATGAGGAGTAGTAAATACGGGAATTCCTGATTTAACAGCATATCTTTTAACAGATCTTTCTATGGTTCTTGCCGTAAGGCGCGAATCAGCATCTTTTTTGCCGGAGTACCTTATAAAGAGAGGCTTTTCTTGGTCTTTTCTTGTTTCTAAATATTTTTTAATCCAAGAAAGTGCTCTTTCTGAAAAGTAAACTGTTCTAGGATAATCTCCTTTACCAACTATACTTAATTCAAAATCTTTTTTCTTTTCGATATTTTGAAATTGTTCTTTATCAAGAGATACAAGCTCCGCAATCCGTAATCCTGTAGAGAATAAAGTTTCTAAAATAGCTCTATCTCTCAAACCTTCTTTTCTTCTTGTATCAGGAGCTTCTAAAAGCTTTTTTATTTGTTCTAAGGTTAAAAATTTTACGGATTTTTCTTTTTTAGCGTCTCTTGGAAGGGATATTTTGTCTGAGGGGAGTGAATGTATATCTCGGACAGAAAAATAGCTTAAAAGGGCTCTCAGAGCGATTAAATAGTAGTTTTGAGTGCTCTTCTTTAAATTTTTGCCGCTGTTTGCCTTGTGACGGGAAAGGAAAAGACGGTAGTTCCAAACATCTTCAGAAGTTATTTCGTGCGGCTGTAAATCTTCTTTATTATTTTTTTTAAGCCATAATACAAACTTATCCAAGTATCTTTTATAGTTTTCCTGGGTCTTGCTAGATAAACCTTTTTCAACCTCACAGTAGTCTAAAAAGTCTATTATATGTTTTATTATTGGTTTTTGAGACTTTTCCATTATAGTGCTTTTTAAGCAGGTAGAGAATAGCCCTGCTTTAGATACCGCTTTACCTTTATTGTCCGACATTTACTACTTCTATAATAATCTACTCCCCTAGGGTCTGTCAAGGAGCTTTTTGTGCAAAAAGTCTATTTTATAAGGTCCTTAAACCTTTCCCATAAAGATCTTCCCGCTTTGGGGATCTCTTGTTTCATTTCCTCTTTTTCTTTTTTTAATTCTTTTTTAATCGATTCTTCTTCAACTTCTATTTCTAACCAGGACCAAACCCATTTAAAAGCAGGTACTACATAAGAGTTCCATATTTTTTTTAAATAATAAATAAACTCATCAGATCCTTCTTTGAAGGCCTGGGGCATTTTTTCCAATAGCCTGACCCCTAAACCCTTAGCTTCTTCAAGGTTTTCCGGAGCTTGGGCAAAGGATACTGCAGGAATTATAATTAAAAGAGCTAAAATGATTGTTTTTTTCATGCTTTTTTAAGGGCTTTCTCTACCCTTTTTAATGTTTTTTCTTTGCCCAGAACCTCTGCAATCTCAAAAGGACCGGCTGAAGCTTCTTGACCGGTTAAAGCTACTCTCAGAGGCCAAAGCAAGTATCCCCTATTCTCTGATCCCTTAAGCTTTAAAGCAAAGTTTTTAGCTTCTTTTGCGATAACTTCTTCCAACTCCCCTTTATCCCAATTGTCTATTTTAGACAATAATTCTTTATTCCTGTCAAGGGAGGTCTGGAGCTCTCCATCTGACATGTCTTTCCATTTCAAAAGATCTTTTTTATAGCTTAACTCATCTGTAAAAAAGAACCTGGTAAGATCTGGGGCTTCAGACAGCGTTACCATCCTTTCTTTGTAGAGTGATATTATATTCTTTATCTTGTTAAAAGATATTTTTTCTTTTGTTTCTTTTATAATATAGCTTTCTTGGACAATCTCTCTTCCGAAGTATCCTGTCAGACTGGGAATTCTTTCCTGGGTTTCAAACTCGGGTATTATTAATTCCTCGCTTATTAAATAAGGAATACACAGTTTTGTCACTTTATCTAAACTTTTTTGCCTGATGTAATAGGAATTCAAAAAATCAAGTTTTTTTAAATTAAAAACAGCTCCTGATTTTTGAACCTTATCTAAAGAAAAATCTTTAACTAAAGAAGCTAAAGAATAAACCTCTCTTTCTGTCCCAGGATTCCACCCTAGAAAGGCTAAAAAATTAACTATGGCCTCGGGCAGATAGCCCTTTTCTCTGTATTCTAATAAAGATGCTGCCCCGTGCCTTTTGCTAAGTTTAGACTTATCAGGCCCTAAAATTAATGGGAGGTGGGCATATTTGAGGTGAGGAAAACCTAACGCTTTCTGCAAAGCCATTTGTTTCGGAGTGTTAGATAGGTGGTCTTCCCCTCTTATTACATGGCTTATCTTCATTTCATAATCGTCTACTACGGCAGCGAAATTATATAGCGGATTTTCCAGGTTTTTAGCAATGGCTATGTCCCCTATCAAGCCGGCATCAAACTCTACTTTTCCACGAATCAAATCCTCAATTTTTATTTTTTCTGCTGGCACCTTAAAACGAATTATGTATTCTTTTCCATTCTTTAGATTCTCCTCTACTTCTTTTTCTGAAAGCTTGGCACACTTTCCATTGTATTTCGGGGGCAGTCCCCTGCTCATC
The DNA here is from genome assembly GCA_964509645.1 of uncultured Candidatus Saccharibacteria bacterium. Classification (GTDB taxonomy): domain Bacteria; phylum Patescibacteriota; class Minisyncoccia; order Minisyncoccales; family GWA2-38-27; genus CAZDXV01. The sequence continues at coordinate 35,288 of CAZDXV010000004.1, forward strand.
TGTTCCTGTTTTTTAGCTTCCAGCTCTTCTTTGCTGCAAAAACAGTAATAAGCTTTTTTTTCATTTAAAAGATTCTCCAGGTACTTTTTATAGATATTTCCTCTTAAACTCTGTCTATAGGGGCCGAACTTCCCTTTTTCAGGTCCTTCATTCCAATCTAAGCCCAGCCACTTTAAGCTGTTTAAGATATCTTTTTCATATTTTTTTTCTGATCTTTCTTTGTCTGTATCCTCAATTCTTAAAACAAAAGAACCTTTTTCTTTTTCAGAAAAAAGATAGTTAAAAAGAGCTGTTCTAGCAGATCCTATATGGAAAAAACCCGTAGGAGAAGGAGCAAATCTTGTTCTGATGTTTTCTTTTGCCATAAATAAATTATATCACAAACTACTCTATTTTAAGAATTTGATAATTTATTTTTCCTCCGGGAGTATCTACAGCAACCTTGTCCGAAACCTTTTTTCCCATAAGATTCTTTCCTAAAGGAGAATCAGAAGAAATCTTTCCTTTTAAGGGGTCTGATTCTGCAGCAGATCCTGTAATTTCATATTCTTCCTTCTCTCCTTCTTCGTCTTTTAAGAAAACTTTGGATCCTACGTTAACTTTTCCGTCTTTCTTTTTCTCTATTATTTCAGCTGAATTTATCATTTGCTCCAGCTCTTTAATTCTTCCCTCTAAAAAAGATTGGGCTTCTTTTGCTTCGTCATAAGCTGCGTTTTCTGACAAATCGCCATAGGATATGGCCTGCTTGAGCCTTTCTGCGACCTCCTTTCTTTTAGTGGTTCTTAAATAATCCAACTCATCTTTTAACTTTTTGTATCCTTCTTTTGTCAATTTATTTTTCATAATCTTTGAAGTAATAGTTTAAAACTTCTCTTGCGACAGGAAGAACCGCTGCTTGTACATCTTTAACATTTTCTATCATGATAGTTAAAACAATCTCCGGGTTTTCATAGGGAGCAAAAACAGTTACCCAATTGTGATGATGATTAGATAAAGGAGTTTGGGCGGTGCCTGTTTTGGCTGCAGCGGAAACCGGAAGAGAGTTAAGAATCATAGAAGATGCCTGAGGAGCATCCACTCCCGTAACACCCCTTCTCATACCCTCTCTTACAGCTTGCAGATTATCCTTGTCTATAAGTATAAGGTTGGATTTCAACACAAGAGGATCAATTTCTTTTCCTTCTACAATTTCTTTTACGACCTGGGGCTTGTATAGGGTTCCTCCATTAGCTATGGCAACAAAAGAAACAGCAACCTGGAGAGGCGTTATGGCCATATCCCCTTGCCCTATTGATAAATTGTAAGTATCTCCGTCCCACCACCCCTCTCCTTTAACTTCTTCTTTCCATTCAGAAGAAGGGATGAAACCTTCTTCTTCTCCCGGAATATCAATATTTGTTTTTTTAGCCCAATTAAATAAATTAAGGTACTCCTTTATTTTTGAAGGACCCAGTCCCTCTTGTTCTTTGTATCCCCCTCCTACGGTGTAAAAGTAGACATTGCAAGATTCAGCAATAGCTTTTCCTAAATCGGTCATTCCATGAACGCTCCAATCTTTATATTCATAAGTTATTTCAGGATCATACCTGTGAGGAATAGATATTTTTCCTGTACAATTTATCTTCTTATCAGCTGCTATAATTCCCTCTTCCAAGACAGCTAAAGCTATTAAGGGCTTTATTATAGAACCTGTAGCATATTGCCCTGAAACAACTCTGTTAAACAAGGGGTTTTCTTTCGCTGAAAGAAGATCGACTATCTCTTTTGAGTTTTCCTCTGTCTTGGAAAATATATTATTATCGAAGCTGGGTAGGCTAACCATGCTCAACACTCCCCCATTGTTAGGATTTAAAGCTACAGCTACAGCTTTGCTCGCTCCTAAATCCTCGAGTTTTTTACTCAGGGTTTCATAAATCTTTCTTTGAAGATCTGCATTAAGCCATAATTTTAAGCTATTTCCAGATTCCGCAAAAGAAACTACTTTTTCTGAAAGGATATCTCCTAAAGCATTTCTTTCCATTCTCAGTTTGCCCGCTTTCTTTTTAAGATAGTCCTCATAGGTCTTTTCAATACCGCTTCTTCCTGTAAAATCTAAAAGAGAATAATCTTTAGATTTCTCTAAATCTTCTTCTGATATCTTTCCTGTATATCCTATAATATGGGAAAAAACTTCTCCGTCTTTGTATTTTCTTACAGCTCTTTTTTGAATTTCAAACTCTTCTAACTCGTCTATTCTTGTTTCTAAAGATATCAAGGTTTTATGATCTATGTTTCTTATAATAAGGGATTCATCTTTTTCTATTTTATCCTCGGGGTTTATTCCTGCGACAGAAGCTATTTCAGAAAAATCCCTTTTTCTTTCTGCCTCTGGAAAACCGTTCTTTTTAACATAAATTAAATCATAGCCGGGTTCGTTAAAGACTATCTGCTCTCCTTGAGAATCATAAATAACTCCTCTCTCGGCCTTAATAGAGTGGAAAATAAATTTATTGCTTTCAGCTAAAACTGAATACTTCTCTTTTTCTAAAACCTGAAATTGAAAGGTTTTAATAAAAAGAGAAGCAAAGACGAAGAAAACCACAACTAAAAACCACCGTAATATCTTGGCTGACAAAGGAACTTCTATTTTATGATCCCCTTCTTTTTCTTCAGACATTGTATCTAAAAAAACTTCATGGGGCTCTATATCCTGATTTATTTTTCTTTTTACTTTTCTTTTAAAGTTTGAATGAGAAACCCACATATCTTTTAAGTATAATTTTTATAGCCAAAGACATTAAAACAAGTATTAAAATGTTAAATCCTATAAAATGACCGGAAAAAATATCCAAAAAGAGTCCTCCAGCTAATGCTACAAAAATTCCCTGAAATCTTTTCCAATCCTCTAAAAAATTCCACGCTAAAACTAAAACTAAAACTAAATTAAGAGTATATCCGGCTATTTGAAAATGAACAAGGAAGCTTGTTTGAAACAAGGTTAAAAAATAAAGTATTAAAAGTGCGGGTATCAAAATTTTCATTAAAAGTTTTTTATTACAAATAAATAAGAATTTCTATCCAAGCTAAAGCCCATTTCCAAATAGGCTTTTTGAATACTTTCAACATCTTCTTTTAAAACCTTTGACACTCTTCCTATTAAAAGACCCGGAGGAAAATCTTTTTCTATTCCAGCTGTAACAACACTGTCTCCAACAGTAATTTCTTTGTCCTTTGGAATTAAATCAAGAAGAAGCTCAAAACCACCTTGCCCCCTTATTACTCCTTCGACTTCTTTGACTTCGGCTCCAAACCTTGAATCTTTATGGGATATTAGCTTTACCTCGGAAAAATCGCTGTAAACTGCGTTTACTAAGCCCACTGCCACTTTTTCTGAAGTTATAACGGGCATGTTAGAAGAAATACCGCTGTTTTCCCCTTTATCTATTAAAAGAACATCTTCTGAAAGATTTTTTGCTATTATTCTCGCTATTGAGAGATCAAACTCTTTTCTAAGGTTTAAATCTAAAGCCTTCTTTAATTCTTCATTTTCTTTTTTTATCGACTGAAGGTAAAGAATTTCCGACATTAGCTTTTGATTCTCTTTTTTTAAGTCTTCTTTTTGCTTCTCTATTTCTCCTCTTTTCATAAAACCTATAAGAAAATCCGAGCTCCTTTCTCCCCAGCTCCAGAAAGCTCCCTGAATAGGAGAAGAAATAAAGTAAAAAAATGATTTCACTTCTTTTTGAATAACATTAAGAGAAACCAAAACTAAAACAGCAACTAAAAAAACTATTACTGCTTTTCTTGTTCTTTTTTTTCTCCTGGACTCTATCGTCATTGTATACTATTTTACCTTAAATTTAAGTTAGATTAAAGGAGCAAATAAAAAAAGGTCATGAACACTATAGGGGGGCTACCTACTTTAGCCCTAAAGGACTATCATCGGCCTTAAAGGATTTCACTTCTGTGTTCGGAATGGGAACAGGTGGAGCACCTTCAGTATAGCCCCCTTATAGTATTCACAACCTAGAATAAAAATTACAACTATTAATTGTTAGCCAAGCGCTTTCTTTGAAATAACAAAAGAAAGTAAAAAATGATTTATTAGTACTGCTCAGCTTAGAACATCACTGCTCTTACACTTGCAGCCTATCAACCTCGTTATCTTCGAGGAATCTAAGAGTCCTAATCTTGGGGTAGGCTTCGCGCTTAGATGCCTTCAGCGCTTATCCTTTCCCGACTTAGCTACCCAGCTATGCTCCTGGCGGAACAACTGGTAGACCAGAGGTCAGTTCAATCCGGTCCTCTCGTACTAGGATTGAGTCCCCTCAAGACTCGACGCCTACGGTAGATAGGGACCAACCTGTCTCACGCATATTATCTCACCTATTACTAAGTGTATGGACTATATCACCACCCATTCTTTTAATGGGGGCTGACGTATTGTGGAAGGTTATAACTTCCACCCCTCTGAATAGTACAGAGAAGTCTCTACGGGGCTAGTAATCTTCTAAAAGATTACAGCTTCCCTCGGTATTGTCCTAATGTATGACAGGTAATCGTATTAGGATTTCACCGATATTAGTCAGCTTTTACAGTTCGTCTCTCGACGAAAAGCCGCCGAACTGACGGTTTGACATATTAATTCTGTATTACTACAGATATGGACTATATCTTCCAAACACTCTGATTGAGTATTTGGCTGACGTATTATAGTGATTTATAATGACTGCTCACTATCTCTCGATTATTGTTCGAGAAGTCTCTACGGGGACAATTTTATATCTCATTGAAGGAATTATGTAGGGTTCTATAATCTTTCTTAATTTACAAGTTCCAGTATTATCCAATCTTAACCTCCATCTGTTTCGATCTTTGTTTATTCTGGAAATAATACTTAATTTACTCCTCAGAATTTTTCTTAATTTTTCATTTTCAAAAAAAGAAAAATTATGAGTATTTACGATAAGAGATTTTCCATCGTTGCACCCATCATCCATAATCCAGACTGCGAGAGTTATTGGTGTTAACAAATCAGAAATATTCTTAGGTAATACTTTTGTTTTTCCAGAATAAAACATTTTATACATTTCTTTAAACTCTGTAGTTGTTCTAGTATGGAAGTACCAAGAATAATAATCTTCATTGTTTTTAAGGTTTTTTCCACAAACTATTTTTTTAGGCGGACATAAAACTAGATTTTTAAACACTCCATACTTCCAAAAAACAAAATCCTTTTGTTTCCATCCATGGTGAATTCTTAATCGAGCGCTTTTTGTCTTTGATCGACATTCTAGTCGTCCATCTCCTAAAAGACATCCTAAAGCAACTTCTCTCTGTAGTTTTGAGATGAAAAATTGTCTTCCCACGGTATTACCCATTCTTTTATTTTAGCATATATCGTTAAAAGAATTAGGGCTCCACCGTTATTAGTCAGTTTTTACTGGGCTCATATTCACTTACCCAGCTCACGTAACGCTTTAATTGGCGAACAGCCAAACCCTTGGGAGCGGCTCCACCCCCAGGATGCGTTGAGCCGACATCGCTGTCGGATTTTACTCTTCTTACGAAGAGGATCGGACTATATCTTCATCCATTATCTTTTAAAAAAGAGCATGGAGTCGGCGTATGATAGAAATTTTATTCCTATCTCACCTTGCACTAATCTCTTTTTCAAGAAACTAGTCTCAGGATCAGTCTCTACGGGGTACATAAAGTACTTCCCACGATGTTGTCCGCATAGCGGATTTCACCGTTATTAGCCGAATTTTTAAACAGCATTGCTGCCGTAACACCCCGATTGAGGTGTCGAACAGGGCCGTTGATGTGGACTCGCGGGCCCTACTAACCTGTTATCCCCGGGGTAACTTTTGTCTGATGATCTCTGGATTTTCTACGAAAATCCATCGGTTCACTAAGTCCTGGTTTCCCAACTGCGCGCATTAACTTGCTTGCAGTAAAGCCGGCTTATGGCTTTGTCCTATCGCTCCGATTTCCATCCGGAGCTAGCCGACCTTTGAGCGCCTCCGTTACTTTTTAGGAGGCAAGTGCCCCACTCAAACTGACCGTTAAGCACTGTTTCCCGCGTCAAGCGCGAGATTAGAACTAAGGCTTCAAAAGGGCGGTGTTCCATTGGCGACTCCACCCCGACCGAAATCAGGGTTTCAAAGTCTCCCGCCTACACTACGCATCTAAAACCAAAACTCAATACCTAACTACAGTAAAGCTCCCGGGGTCTTTCCGTCTAGCCGTAGGTAACCGGCATCTTCACCGGTACTGCATTTTCACCGGGCTACTCCTGGAGACAGTCCCCTAGTCGTTGAACCTTTCATGCGGGCCGGAACTTCAAATAGACTATACCTTCAATAATGATTTAACTCTTCTAGAATTCTCATATGTTTCTTTCTGAAACATTATTGGTTAGCGTGTTATAGGAGGTTCGAATACTCCTATCTCGGATTTCTCCTCAGTCGTTACGGGCCCAAGTAATATAACTTGATTCCCACGAGATTGGAAAAAAGAATTGACCTAACGTTCCTTGAAACGTTTTCTTTTTTCTTTCCCCGTTATGAGCTAACTTACGGGCAAGTCCGACACTTACCCGGCAAGGGATTACGCTACCTTTGGACGGTTATAGTTCATTTACTCCCTATATCGCTATAGAGTATGGACCATATCTTTTCCCGAACGGGAACCTGACGTATGGCCTCTGAGGATTCTTTTAGCTTTCCGCTAAAAGCCTTTCCTGCTGATTGACCGCTTCAATTGAACTTTTTTACTGCTTTTAAGCGAGTAGTTCAATATACCCGGTGTTTCCAGCATATAGTCAGGTTTTTTCTTGAAAAATTACTTTCAAGAGCGGCAACTTTCTTACCGCCGACGTTCACTGGGGCTTCACTCGCTTAGCTGCTGTCCGAAGACAGCTACCGGCAAGCTTAACCTTCCAGCACTGGTCAGGTCTCAGCCCCTATACATCCTCTTACGAGTTTAGCAGGGACCTGTGTTTTTGATAAACAGTCGCTAGGGGTACTTTCGCTGCGGCCCCAATAAAGGGGCAAGGTATATCCCGAAGTTACACCTGCTTTTTTGCCGAGTTCCTTCAGGAGATTTCACCCGTTCACCTTGGCACACTAACGCCAACCCACCTGTGTCGGTTTGCGGTACGGTCTCCCTTAATGATAACTTCCAATGAACTTTTCCCGGGAAACTGCTCATTTAGATCTGTTCTGTCGAAACAGAACATTTCGCCTGCTCTTGGAAAAACCTTAAACAGGCAACGGGAATCCAATAACCCGCCTAAACTACTAGCTTCCGTCATTCACTGGACTCATTAAAGGAGGGGCCGGAATATTAACCGGCTGTCCATCGGGTACGCCGTTCAGCTTCCCCTTAGGACCGCCTAACCCTTGGATGATTATCATTGCCAAGGAAACCTTGGGTTTTCGGTGCATGGGGCTCTCACCCATGTTGCGGTTACTCGTGCCAACATTCTCACTTCTTAAAACTCCACCAAGCCTTACAGCTCGGCTTCAGCGCTTTAAGAACGCTCCCCTACCTCTTTTATCTAAAAGATAAAAAACCTTATCTTCGGTATCAAGCTTTAGTCCCGGAAATCTTTGGCGCAAAAACCCTTAACTAGTAAGCTGTTACGCACTTTTTAAAGGATAGCTGCTTCTAAGCTAACCTCCTAGCTATCCGAGGGATCTTACTTCCTTAGAAACACTTAGCTTGATTTAGGGACCTTAGATGAAGATCTGGGCTGTTTCCCTTTCGACCATGGAGCTTAGCCCCCACAGTCTGACTGCCTAGCTAAACTTTGCGGTATTCGGAGTTTGGTTGGAAAGACTGGGCAAAGCCCACGTAATTCCATCCAGTGCTCTACCCCCGCAAGTAAACTAAACGCTAGCCCTAAAGCTATTTCGGGGAGAACCAGCTATTCCCAAGCTCGATTAGCTTTTCACTTCTTACCACAGCTCATCCTAAAGTGTTGCACGACTTACAGGTTCGGGCCTCCCCTTGTCTTTCGACAAGGTTCACCCTGGCCATGGCAAGCTCGCTTGGCTTCGGGTCCTTAGCATCTTCTAAAGATTGCGCTATTAACACTCGGTTTCCCTTAGCCTTCGGGGCGGAACCCCTTAGACAAAAAGAAGATACTAAGACTCGTTGGCTCATTCTGCAAAAGGCACGCCGTCACTCTGTAAACAGAGCTCCGACTCCTTGTAAGCATGATGGTTTCAGGTTCTATTTCACCGGGGTCAACCCCCTACTTTTCACCTTTCCCTCACGGTACTGGTTCGCTATCGGTGATATTGAGTATTTAGCCTTGGCCGGTTAGTCCGGCCTGCTTCCCACAGGGCTTTCTTTCCCCATGGTACTTAAGTAAGACAACAAGGAGCATAAAGAAATTTTCAAATACGGGGCTTTTACCCTCTCTGGCCGCCCTTTCCAGGGTCGTTCTTTTAACCTCTTTAACATTCTCCCTCAGCAAGAATCCTTCGCCGTTCAAAAAAACAGCAAAGGATGCTCCTGACGTTATCCCCTTGCAACCCTCACAAAAAAGTGAGTTTGGGCTTTTCCCTTTTCGCTCGCCGCTACTAAGAGAATAAACTTCGTTCTCTTTTCCTCCGCTTACTGAGATGTTTCACTTCAGCGGGTTAGCTCCAGACATTAAAGCCTGGTATCTATGCTTTATCACATAGATGGGTTTCCCCATTGGGAAATCTTCGGATCAAAGGTTGCTAGACACCTACCCGAAGCTTATCGCAGTCACGCCACGTCCTTCATCGCCTCAATATCCCAGGGCATCCACCATCTGCTTCTAAAAAATTGCTTTCTTTTGTTAAAGAAAGCTAGAAAAACTTGACTAACAATTAATAACTGTAATTCTCCATATTCATCTTAGAGGTTATGACTCTAAGAATTTTCAAAGTTCCTCATTCTGACAATCAAAAAACCGCTCTGAAGCGGTCTAAACATTCCACAAAAATAGGCTGTTGTTTAACCGCTTCTTTTGTTGGGACGAGTTTTCTCGTTACTTATCATAACTACTTTTCAATTTTAGCAAAACAAAATTCTTTGTCAAGAGTAAAACAAAACAGACCTCAGTAAAAAACTGAGGTCTGCTTCCTTTCTAAAACAAATCTATTCTTTGAGTCTTTTTCTCAGGTTTTGGAGAACTTCACCAGCTAATTCTTTTCCTCCTAAACCAAAGGCCAATCCTGCAGCAATAACAATCAAAGCTATTACTCCTGTTAAGATGGTTTGAATCAAGGTAGGTGCTACTCTTAACTGGATTAAAATAGCCAAAATGGCAAAAATCCATATTGACCATTTAACAATAGCTCCAACTAATTGTCCATATCCTACTTTCATTCCTTCTACTCCAGCTCTCACTACCTTCTCTAAAATATCAGCTATAATTACAGCTACTACAAGAATTAAAGCAGCTACAATTACATTAGGAAGGAAAGCTAAAACGCTGGTCAAGAATGTAGCAAGTTGGACAAGACCTAGTATTTCTACAGCTGCCACCAAGAAAACGATCAACAAGACCCATTTGAATATAACGCCGATAAAGCCTGCTGGATCAACTTTAATTTCAGCTCTTTCTAAAGCTGTCTTCCAGCTTCCTTTCTCAAAAACTTGATTGAATTTCAACCTTCTGAGAATTTCGGCTACTAATTTTCCAACTCCGACTGAGATCAGCCAGCCAATCAAAAAAACAATAAGAGCCCCTATTAATCTTGGGATAAAGTTAATAAGACCTGCCCAAAGATCAATCAAAGCCTTCATCGTTATATTCCCCCATTCTGTTAAAATCATGTATATTTTATCTTCTTTAAGTTTAAACCGACCGACCTTTTTATTACCATAATATACCACAATCAAACCACCCTGTCTTGTGGAAAACTTAAAAGCTGAAACATATCCCTTAATAAGAAAAACCACCTTTTTATTTCAAAGAAATACTATCTTTTTAAAATTTTTCCTAATAAAAAAATCCGGAAAACTAATTCCGGATAAGTTATGGTGGACCGTGCCAGATTCGAACTGGCGACCTCCTCATTGCAAATGAGGCGTTCTAGCCAACTGAACTAACGGCCCTGGTGGGCGTGCGTGGACTCGAACCACGGACCTCAGCTTTATCAGAGCTGCGCTCTTACCGCCTGAGCTACACGCCCTCAATAACATCTAAATATTAGCAAAAAAACAGCTTCCGGTCAAAGAAAAAGACCACCAAAAAGTGGCCTCCTCAACGGGTTCAATTCCTAAAAGTTGCTCCGACTATCAAAATAATCGAAATTTTAGGTTCCTCGATTAATGCCTTATCGTTGAAAACAGAATTCTACGTTCTCAACAATAGCCGACACAAACAACTAAAAAAGTTGTTTTGTTTAATTGATCCACGAGCAGGTTCCCCTACCCGTGCCTTGTTCATGTTATTCCCTATATCGCTATAGAGCATGGACTATATCACCATCCTCTTTCTTAGAGTTTTTACTTTTCTCGGGTGCCAAGAACTATAAGTTCCATCATGCAAGCAACCGAGAAGATAAGCTTTAATTACTTTCCTAGAAAGAGGAGCTCGGCGTGTAGTCTCTGAGGGGTCTATCTGATCTAATTTCAGAAAAAGACTTCCCTGCTGATTAACTGCATTAGTAGCATTTTTACTTATGCTATCCATTAAATAATTATAACATAAGTAGCTCTAAATACTCAGTCTTTCCAGCATATAGCCGAGTTTTTCCCTAAGATCTCTCTCAGGGGTCGCAACATGCAGATTGCATCAACGACTTCATCCCTATTACTGACCTTACCTTCGGCCTTCTAAAGAAGGACTTCGGGTACTGTCAGCTCTCTTGATGTGACGGGCGATTGTCTACTAGGAACTTAGCATTGACGTTCCCACCGTACATGCAGATTTCCCGCATACGGCGAGCTCTAATGCATTTTTTCTTTAAGTTTATGTACTTGTAATAAACCAGATTTTTCCAGATGTTTTTTCTTTTCAACCAATTCCATAATTTTACAAAAAACCTTAAAATCATTTCTTTTGCTTTCCAGCTTAAGCTTATTCTTCAGATATCTTTTTGGAAATACACATTTCCGCAAGTGAAAAATTCTTTCAATTAATAAAGAATTCTTTTGTCTTTCGAAACAAGTTTCAGATAAAACCTAGGCTCTACAAGAGCTCTTCTTTTTCCTTTGCTTCTATCTTTAGGATTACGAACATAAGCCGTAAAACTTCCTTCTCCATCTACCAAGCCAATAATATAATCTGGTTTAATCATACATTAGAGAAGATCCTTCCCCGATAAATCAGGTACTATGATCTAGCTGACTTCTGACGTAGCGTCAATTCCATTATACTACGTCAGATCTCCCTGGGTCAATATATAGACTGTTCCCAACAT
>CAZDXV010000005.1:0-46392 GCA_964509645.1 uncultured Candidatus Saccharibacteria bacterium
TACAAACATTCTGAAACTTTTTGTTGTTTTGTAGGGACAATCCACTCTTCTTCTGAGTCAGGTCCCTCGGGAGAAGGGAGGATTTCTGTAAAGATAATGTTTTTTGGGTAGCTTTCAGTTTGAGAGGGTTTTTCCTCAGCAGAAAGCTGGGGAGAGCTCTTTTTTTCGGAGACTCCTTGGGAGTTTTCTTTTCTAGGTGTTCCTTCCGGTTCTTGGCTAGTCTGCCAAGAATTATTATTTCTTTCCATTGTTTGCTTGGTCTTATTGTCTCCTGCCGGCCATCCGTCAGAAAAAGAAGCTTTGTCTATTGTTTCCCCCGAGGGAGTTATAAGGTTTAGATTTTCTCCTTTATTGCTTAAGGCGCCTTTATAAAAAAGATCAGCTTTTATTCCGGGAACGGAATCGTCATCTGTTCTCTCTATTAGATAAAAAGTTGATATTTCTCCTTCTAGCTTTATTTCAGGAGATCCGTCTTCTGCTCTTATAATCCAGCCGTCAAGACTTATGTTTTCGTTTCCTAAATTTTTTAATTCAATCCACTCATTATTGTATGAACTTTCTGTTCCCATCCAGGCTATTTCATTTATAACTACGGAAGCGGAAACAAAAGAAGGCAGAGAAAGAAGGAACAAGAGAATGATAGTTTTATGGGCCATTATTAGATTATAGTAAAAGTTTCAATAGAAGATAAGGGTTGGCTTTCGCTGAAATAGAAATATTTTCAGGGTTTAGTTATATTTTATTTCCTTATTCTGTAAATTTATGTACAGGATAACAAGATGGATTCTATAGGTTTTAGCTTAAAGAACTATTCTATCTTTCAAGGACTTTATTAACTAAAAACGCTAACCAGTTATTCTGTAACGGGTGCTTCGGCCCTGGCCGAGACGCTCAATTCTTTTCAATTTTAAAAGCTTATCAATAGCCTGCTTGACGGTTGGACGGGCAATTTTTGTTTCTTTGGTAATCTCGCCTGTTGTAGCTCTTCCGGCTTTTTGTAAAAATTGCCAGACAGTTAATTGCTTTGTCGAAAGAAGTTTCTCTATATTTTCTTTGGACAGCAATTTAATAGCCATTTCGGACTGTTTTAAAAATATTGTCAAAAAGAAATCCAGCCAAGGATTAATATCTTCCTTTTTGGTCCCGAAAGTTTTTTGGCTTTTGTGAAGAGCAAGATAATACTCTGATTTGTTATCTTCAATCAATTTTTCGTGGGAGATGTAGGGCATATACTCATAACCTTAAGAAGCAAAAGATTAGTTAGAATGCAGCTGAGTCTTCCGTTCCCGTCTTCAAAAGGATGGATTTTTAAGAATTCTACTAAAAAATTGCCCACAACAAGCAAAGGATGTAATTTTTCTTCCCTTAATGCCTCTTTGGTCCATTCAACTAATTCCTGCATTTCTTTGGGAGTTAAGTAAGGAGGAGTGGTATTGAAAAACACCTCTACTGACTTGCCGGAACTGTCTATCATATGCACCTTATTTTCCCTTTTCTTGTATTCTCCTCTATTCTTTTTATCCTTTTCAACATATTTAAGAAGTTCTTGGTGAGAATGCTTAATAGTGTTTTCGTTAAAATCAATCTTTTTCCAAGAGTTGAAAACATTCTCAAGAAGCTCGTAATACCCTCTGACCTCTTGTTTATCTCTATTGCTGAATTTCTTTATATCAATGCCCCGCATCATTTTTTCGATATCTTCATCGGAAAGCCGAGCTCCCTCAATGCGAGTAGAGGCGCCGGTAGAAGTAACTAAAATAGCTCTCTTAAGGCTTGGGGGCTTAGCTTTGCTCTGGCGATCCATTGTCCCTTAAATTCGTCTATCTTCGTTATTTTAGACCAGATACTAGCTGGAATTTGAGCTAATCGCTGATTAGGATTGTTTTTTTCTGCCATAATTAATTAGATACATTAACTATGTCCAATTATATCCAATAATACTCAATAATGCGAGTAAACAACTTAAAAACCGAGAAAAATTCTCGGCTATAATAATCTTAACGGGAAATTATTAGATTAAGTATTCTTGGCCTCCTTTGAATTTTAGCTCCAGGTGGCGGTAAGCTATTTTAGTGGCTACTCTGCCCCTAGGGGTTTTTGTAATAAAACCCATTCTCATTAAATAAGGTTCGTAGATGTCTAAAATAGTGTCTTCTTCTTCTGCTGTGGCGGCGGCCAATGTCTGTAATCCCACAGGGCCTCCGCTAAACTTATGTATAATAGCATTTAGTATTTTTCTGTCTCCGGGCTCCAGTCCTCCCTTGTCTATTTCTAGGAATTTCATAGCCGACTCTGCGACTTTTTTGTCTATTGCGTTCTTTTCTTCAACTTGGGCAAAATCCCTTACTCTTTTCAGTAATCTATTGGCTACCCTTGGAGTAAAGCGGGATCTTTTAGCTATCATTTCAATAGCTTCCGGATCTATTTTTACATTTAACAACTCGCTTGAATTTCTGATTATATCTTCTATTTCCTCCTGAGTATAGAAATTAAGCTGGAAAGTGGCCCCAAAGCGGTTTCTTAGGGGAGCAGAGACTGAAGCTACTCTAGTGGTAGCTCCTATAAAAGTGAATTTGGGAAGCTTTAGGTCCATGGTTCTGGCCATGGGCCCCTTTCCAAGAATTAAGCTTAATTTAAAATCTTCTAAGGCAGGGTAAAGAAATTCTTCTATCATTTTATTCATTCTATGCACTTCGTCGCAGAAAAGAAGATCTCCTTCTTCTAAATTAGTGAGAATAGCTGCCAAATCTCCCACCTTTTTGATAGCAGGCCCTGTAATAGTTCTGATATTACTTTTCATTTCTTTTGCGATAAGGTATGATAGACTTGTCTTCCCCAATCCGCTATTTCCGTAAAAAAGGAGGTGTTCAGGACAAGACTCACCTCTTTTTTTAGCGGCTTTTAACATTACCTGGAGGTTCTTTTTAGTTTTTTCCTGTCCTATAAAATCATCCCACCTTTTGGGCCTTAAAGCAGAGTCTAAAGTTTCGTCTTTCGGGGAAAGAGGAGGAATGTCTTTTTCTCTTGACAAATCTTCCATAATTTGTTAGAATAGTATTATTAAACTAGTCTCAGGGCTGGGGGACTAGGAATTTTTTGCAGATGGGTAGATTGGCTCAGGCGAACCTATACCTCGAAAAAATTCTGGACTTTAGTTCCTAAGCTTAAGTTTCCCCCAGCCCTGAGGCCAGTTTAGGCAGAAGCCCTTCTTTGGGCTTCTTTTTATTCTTCCCCAGTTACTCTTTCTACTTCTTCTAAAGTACTGATTCCATTTAATACTTTTATAAATCCGTCTTGTCTCATCAAAACCATCCCCCTTTTTATGGCTTTATCCCCCATTTCAGCTATGGAGGGAGATTGCAGGATAAATTTTTCCATTTTATCATCTACGATAAAGCTTTCAAAGATTCCCACTCTTCCTTTATACCCTGTAAAACTGCAGTCTCGGCATCCTTTAGCTACGGGTACCCTCTTTATTTCAGGTATCTTTACTTTCTTGGGAACACTTTTAAGAGCTTTTTTTATTCTGTTTATCTCTTCTGCGGAGGGTTTTTTGTATTCTACGCATTTTTTGCATACCTTTCTGACTAACCTTTGGCCTATGGCCATATTAATAGCAGGCGCTATGTTTTCTGGCTTTTCACCTAAGGCCTGAAGCCTGGCTATGGTGCCGGCAGCATCGTTAGTGTGAACCGTGCTTAAAACCAAATGGCCCGTCAAAGAAGCCTGTAAAGATATTTCCGCTGTTTCTTTATCTCTTATCTCTCCTACCAAAATTACATCTGGATCTTGCCTAACCACAGCTCTTAAGCCGTTAGCAAAGGTAAAGCCCCTTGCCTCGTCTACTTGAGACTGAGAGACCCCCTTTAAGTGGTATTCTATGGGATCTTCTATTGTGATTATTTTAATTTTAGGATTGTTTATTTTTTGGATAAAAGCATAAAGAGTGGTTGTTTTACCAGACCCCGTAGGTCCTGTGCAGATTATCATTCCGTTGGGCTTTTTAATCTGTTCTTTAAATGTCTTAAGCATGTCCTCCCTTAGACCCAGTTCTTCCATGCTTACTATCCACTTAGGATTCAGTATTCTCAAGACTAAAGCTTCCCCGTATTCTGAGGGCAAAGAGGAAGTTCTTATCTCAACAGATGTTCTTTCTATTAAAATAGAAAAACGGCCGTCCTGAGGCCGCGAGGTCACGTTAAGCTTTATGCCCGATAAGAGCTTTATCCGAGACAAAAGGCCTCGATATATTTTTCTGTCAAAAAACAATATATCATGCAGCACTCCGTCAGCTCTTATTCTTAATTTTACCTTATCTTCTTTCGGTTCTATGTGGATATCGGAAGCGTCTAAATAGAAAGCTCCTGTCAAGAGAACCTCAACAAGCTCTGTGGTTTTAAGATCTAAAGACTTCTTTGTTTTTTCTTTGTAGTCAGGAATATTCTTTATTGCTTTCTCGATTTCCTTTACAGTTCTTTCTGTTATTTTCACTTCGCCTGTTATTTTTTTGTTTTCTAGCATAATGGCTTAAGCTTAGGTTACTCCAACTTATCTTATTTTGTAAAATAAGTCAAAGTGGATAAGTGTTAAAGCTTTGCTAAGGTTTCTTTCTTGTGTAGAATAAAAACATATGCCGAAAATAATAATCAGCAACAAAACAAAAGAAACTAGAGAAAAAGGAAAAGAACTGGCAGAAAATATTTTGAAAAATAAGGAAGAAAAGGCTTTTGTTCTTGCTTTAAAAGGAAATTTAGGAGGAGGAAAAACAGCTTTTGTTCAGGGCCTAGCTGAGGGTTTGGGCATAAAAGAGAACGTGGTTAGCCCTACCTTTGTTATCTTCAGAAAGTTTAAAATTTCCTCTCCTGATTTTAAGTATTTTTACCATTTTGATTGTTATAGAATTAAAAATCCAAAAGAGGTTTTAAATTTGGGGTTTAAAAAAATTATAGAAAATCCCAGAAACATTGTAGCTGTAGAATGGGCGGAAAAAATAGAAAAGATTCTACCAGAGAACACACTAACTATTGAGTTTGAGTTTTTGGAGGAGAACAAAAGAAAAATAACCTTCAATTCAGAAAAATTCTGAATTATGGTAAAATAAACAATGAAGAAAGTTTTAGCCATAGACGCCAACGCTTTAATCCACAGAGCTTATCACGCCCTCCCGCCCCTAAAAACAAAAGAGGGGGATCTAGTCAATTCCGTTTACGGTTTCCTTTTAATCTTTTTTAGGGCTTTAAAAGAGCTGAAGCCTCAGTATGCAATAGCGGCTTTTGACTATCCTGCTCCAACCTTTCGGCACAAAGAATATGAGGAATATAAAGCTCATAGAGAAAAAACTCCGGATGATCTTATTTCCCAAATACCAATTATTAAAGAGGCCTTAAAAAAATTTAAAGTAAAAATTATAGAAAAAGAAGGTCTTGAAGCAGACGACCTTATAGGATGCATAGCCAAAAAAGCGTCAAAAAATAATATAGAAACTGTTATAGTAACAGGAGATATGGATCTTCTCCAGTTGGTAAATGATAAGGTAAAAGTATATACTTCTAAAAGAGGAGTAAAAGATACGGTTCTTTATGACAAAGAAAAAGTAAAAGAAAGGTTTAAGGGCTTAACATCTTCTCAGCTTACAGATTACAAGGCCCTAAGGGGAGATCCTTCAGACAATATTCCCGGAGTAATAGGTGTGGGAGAAAAAACAGCTATAGATCTTATCTCTCGTTTCAACTCTTTAGAAGAGCTTTACAAGGACATAGATAAAAAGGAGATAAAGGCTTCTTTGAAGAAAACATTGAAAAAGAACAAAGATAAAGCTCTCTTGTCTAAATATCTGGTAGAATTGAAATGCGATGCTCCTTTAAACTTTAGTATTGAAGATTTAAAGTGGGGAGGTCACAAAGAAGAAGAAGTTATAGAATTTCTTAAAAAATATCAGTTTCAAACTTTAATTCCTAGGCTGGAAGAAATAAAAGGGAAAGACCAGCTTAAAATAATTTGATGTTTTGGCCAAAAAAAGAAAACAATAAATTAGAAAAAAAAGAAATTCTCTCTGTTGTTAATCATCTTACAGAGGGAGTGTTAGTTTTTGATAAAGAGAGTAAGCTTTCTTTTATTAACCCGAAAGCTGAAAAGATTCTTGGAATTGATAAAGATAAAGCACTAGGAAAAAACATTTTAAGACTCAGTTCTTTTCCTCGTCTTGAAAAGATAGTCCCTGTTTTGGGAGGAGAAATAAAAGAGCTTTCCGAGAAAGAAATCGAGATAGAGGAGAACTTTTTTTTGGAAATAGATTCTATTAAGATAGGATCTGAGGAAAAAGTAGGAACTCTTGTGGTTGTAAAAGATATTAGCCGGGAGAAAAAAGTTGAAAGGATGAAAACAGAATTTGTCACTCTGGCAGCTCACCAGCTTAGAACCCCGATGTCGGGCATTAAGTGGTCTTTGAGGATGGTTCTTGACGAAGAAGCGGGGAAAATTACCCAAAAACAAAAAGAAATACTGGAAAGAGCCTATTATACCAACAATAAAGTGATAGAGCTTATAAGCGATCTTTTAAATGTAGCCAAAATAGAAGAGGGAAGATATATATCTAAAACATCTCTGAACAGCTTAACAGATTTAATAGAAAAAGCAGTTGAAAGCTATAGAAAACAGATAGAGGATAAAGGCCTAAGCTGTAAAATTAAAGAGCCTTCGGAGGAACTGCCTAAAGTAATGATTGATGAAGAAAAAATGAGGATAGCATTCTCTAATATTCTTCAGAATTCCATCTCCTATACTCCTAAAAAAGGAAGGATTCTGATTTCTATTACCAAAGAAGATAAACTTATTAAGGTTGGAGTTAAAGACACGGGAGTAGGAATTCCGAAAGTTGATCAGGAGAGGATCTTTGAAAAATTCTTCAGATCGAAAAATATCATGAAAATAGAAACAGAAGGAACAGGCTTGGGGCTGTATATTTCCAAAAACATTATTGAAGCCCATGGAGGAGATCTTTGGTTTGAGTCAAAAGAAGGAAAGGGGACAACTTTCTTTTTCACCATTCCTATTAAAGAAAAGTTTGGAGAGCATATCCCCCCCGAACTTTATTAATCCACTTGTAGTTGTTTTTAAATTAAGGTAAAATAAAAGTGATAATAAATACTAAGGTTAAATTATGGCTCAGAAAATAACAGTTGTAGAAGACGATAAGTTTCTCCGAGAGCTTATTACTCAAAAGCTGTCCACGGAAGGATACGATATTTCAGAAGCCGTTGACGGAGAAAAGGGTCTGGAGACTATAAAGAAAGAGAAACCGGATCTTATTCTTTTAGATCTTATACTCCCCGGCATAGATGGCTTTGAGGTTTTGGCTCGAATAAAGTCAGACCCCGATGTTTCTGAGATACCGGTTATTATTCTTTCCAATTTGGGCCAAAAAGAGGATATAGAAAGAGGCCTGAAAATGGGAGCTGCAGACTACTTGATAAAAGCCCACTTTACACCGGAGGAAATTATCAAGAAGATTAGCACTGTTTTTGATAAATAACTTTTATGCCCGAACTGCCCGAGGTAGAGACAACTGTTTTAGGTTTAAGAAAAAAGGTCCTTTCGAGGACCTTTGTTGATGTTTGGACAGACTTTAAGAAACTGGTTAAAGAGCCAAGTTTTAAGAAGTTCAAAAAAGAAATAAGAGGAAAAGAAATAAAAAGTGTTTACAGAAGGGGAAAGAACATAATTTTAGTTTTATCAAGCGGTTACTACCTTTTGGTCCATCAAAAAATGACAGGGCACCTTCTTTACGGAAGGTGGGAAAAAAAAGACAAATGGGTTTCCTTAAAAAAGGGCCCTATGGAAGATAAATACAACAGCTACATACACCTTATCTTTTTTTTAGACAAAGGCATGCTCGCTTTGTCTGATTTAAGGAAGTTTGCTAAAGTGAAACTTCTCAAAGAGGAAGAGTTAGAAAAAGAGCTGGAGGATATAGGGCCTGATGCTTTAGAAATAAGCTTTGAGGAATTTAAAAATATCATAAAAGAAAAAAAAGGAAAAATAAAGCAGGTTTTAATGGATCAGAAATTGATAGCTGGAATAGGAAATATATATTCAGACGAAGCCCTTTTTAGGGCTGGAATAAACCCCTTTAAAAAAGCCTCTTCCTTAAAAGAAAAGGAATTAATAAGCTTATACAAAAACATAATTGATGTTTTAAAAAAGGGCGTAAAAAAAGGCGGAGAGAGTATATCAGACTATAGGAATCTGGAAGGAGAAAAAGGAAAATTTGACGATTTTAGGAAAGTATATAGAAGAAAAGGAGAAAAATGTCCTCAATGCGGAGAGGAAATAAAAAGAAAAAAAATAGGGAGCAGAAGTACTCATTTCTGCCCCAAATGCCAAAAGCTATGATAATTTTTCTTTACGGAAAAGACACTTACAGATCTAAAAGAAAGTTGAAGGAAATTATAGATCGTTATAAGAAAGCCCATAAAAGAGGGCTTAATATTAACTTTTTGGACTTGAAGGAAGAAGGGTTTGAGGGCTTTAATGACAGTATTCGGCAGACCTCTATGTTCAAAGAGAAAAAGCTTCAAGTTGTTTTAAATCCTTTTTCTGACAAGCTCTTTAAAGAAAAGTTTTTAGAAAAAAAAGAAGATTTTTTAAACTCAGAAGACATTATAGTTCTTTTTGAAGAAGGAGAGGTTAGGAAAAACGACAAGCTTTTGAAGTTTTTAAAAGAAAAAGCTAAAACCCAGGATTTTTCTTTGTTATCCGGCTTAAAGCTTCTCTCTTGGATTAAGAAAGAATTTGAAAGACGGGGCTTTAAAATAACCAGCAGAGTAGCTGATAAGATGGCTTCGTTTGTGGGAAACGATTTATGGCGCATGGAGAATGAAATATCAAAGCTGACAAGCTATAAAAAAGGGGAAGAGATAAAAGAAGAGGATGTAGATCTTTTAGTGAAACCCGAAATTGAAACTGATATTTTTAAGACAATAGACGCTATAGCCCAAAAAAACAAGAAAAAGGCTCTTTCTTTTATGCACAATCACCTAGAAAAGGGAGATTCTCCCCCCTATCTTCTTTCCATGATAGGTTATCAGATAAGAAATATATTGTCGGTAAAAGAAATGACAGAGAGGAATTTTTCTTATAATGAAGCTTTTAAAAAGACAGGTCTTCATCCCTTTGTTTTTAAGAAAAGCTATTACCAAAGCAGCTCTTTTTCTTTGAGCGAACTAAAAAAAATCTACCAGAAAATATTTGAGGCAGATTTAAGCATAAAGGTGGGAAAGATAGATCCGGAAACGGCTCTAGATCTTATAGTAGCAGGAATTTAGGAGTTTTTCTTTATTAAAGAAGCTATCCTAGATTTTTTTCTTGAAGCTGTATTTTCTTTAATTACTCCTTTTTTAGCTGATTTGTCCAGTATTTTATATACCTTGGGAAGAAGCTCTTTAGCTTCTTTTATTTTCTTTTCTGAAACTAAAGCTCGAATCTCTTTAAGAAGATCTTTCATTTTGTTTTTGTAGTCAAGATTTCTGACTGCCCTTTTCTTTTCCTGTCTTAATCTCTTTTTTGCGGATTTAATAACCGGCATATAGATTAATTTAACATAGGAGAATAAAAAACGCAAGGGGTTAGCTTGCGTTTTGATGCTCTTTAATCTTTTTTAGGAATCCTTTTGATCTTCGGTGGATTCTTTTTACTAGGTTTCTGATATACAGCTTCACATTGGCCTCTCTTATATGCTCCAAGAGAGGTTTTAGGTTTACTACAGAAAATAGATATCCCTTGGCAAAAGAAAGAAGGCCCTTTAAGTAATAGAATATAATTGTTGAGGGGGAGGCAAAGCGTCTCATAGCCTTGTAGACGCTTTCCTGAAGCTCTTCGGGGCTCATTTGAGCGGGATAGAAAACTGCTCTTAATCCGTTGTAGTCTCCGGGATCTTCGCTGAAAATCCTCTTTTCTCTTTTAAGCCTTTTGTAAAGGTCGGTTCCGAACAAAGGCGTTAATACGCTTATCTGAATAGATGGAACACCTGTTTTTCTGGCCCATTGAGCGATTCTTAGAGCGGTTTCTTTGTTGTCAGAATCAAAGCCCGCTATGAAGGCGCCGTGGACAGCGTGAATCATATCATCCTCTCTGAACCTCTTTAGGTCTTCTTCTATCTCTTCCAGGGTTTGTCCTTTCCCCATTTCCTTTAAAGAAGCGGGATTTGGGGATTCCAAGCCGATACAAAGGAAATAACAATTAGTTCTCTTGGCCAGTCGCAGAAACTCTTTACTTCTTGCTACACTAGCTCTGACTTGAGCTGCCCAGCGGGGGATCTTGTCCAGTTTTTCCAGCATTAGAGAGAGGATTCTTTTTGTTCTCTCTATCTTAATCCCGAAGTGATCGTCGCAGAAAAAGACCGAAGCAGGGCTTCTTTTTTTAATCTCCCCTATCACAGAGTCAGGACTTCTGAAGCGAGGTCTTTTAAACATGCGCCAGACGCAACAGAACTTGCACCTGTGGGGACATCCTCTGCTTGTCTCAATAACGATCAGAGAGTTGTCCTCCCATCCTTCAATAAGGTCAAAATCAGGGAAAGGAAGCTTGTCGATGTCGGGCAGGTCTTCTGAAATAGGGTTGCGGGCTGTTCCTATTTCACTTTTCCAGCAGAGATTAGGAACATCCTTAATTGAGATTTTTCCCTCTAAAGCTTGGAGAAGCTTTAAAAAAGCCTCTTCTCCTTCGTATCTTACGACAAAGTCTGCTACCTCCATTCCTTCGTCGGGTTTAAAGGTAACATGAGGTCCTCCCATTACTATCGGAGCTTCTGTTTCTTCTCTGGCAATAAGGGCAAGCTTTCTTGCTTTGGGAAAAGTTGCAGAAAGGGAAGAAATAGCGACTAGATCAGCTTCTCTTGCTCTTTCTCTAAAATCCTCTTCTTTAATATCTTTAACTTCTTCCATTAAGCAAACAACCTCGTGGCCTGAATCTCTAGCCATGGTCAGGAGCTCTAAAAGGCCTATGCTGGGGATCTTCAGAGAGGAAAAATAGTGGGGCTTGGGTAAAGCTGGTACTACTCCTAGTATTCTCATCTTTCGTCTCCTTTTATGTTGTCAAAGAAACTTCTTTATTCTATCAAAAAGAGCTTGAATTGCAATTATTTCCTTATTTCTTTTATCATATCTCTTATCTCAGCTGCTCTTTCAAAGTCCAAATTTTGGGCGGCTTCCTTCATTTCCTTTTTTAAAAGATTAATATCTCTTATTTTGCCAAATTCTGTTTTGGCTTCTTCAGGTTTTTCAAACAACCAGTCTCTTATCTCTTTTTTAACGGCTTCGGGCCTTATATTATGTTTTTTATTATGCTCTTTTTGAATTTCTCTTCTCCTGTCTATTTCCGTTATAGCTTTTTTCATTGATTTTGTGGTTTTGTCGGCATAAAGAATAACGTGTCCTTCGGGGTGCCGGGCTGCTCTTCCCATAATCTGGACCAGAGTAGTTTCGTTTCTTAAAAAGCCCTCTTTATCGGCATCGAGTATGGCTATTAGAGAAACCTCTGGAAGATCCAGCCCTTCTCTTAAAAGATTTATTCCTACTAATACGTCGAATTTTCCTTTTCTTAGGTCTCTTAAAATCCCCGGCCTTTCCAGCGTCTTTATCTCAGAATGAAGCCACTGGGTTTTTATCCCTTTTTCTGAAAGATGGTCGGAAACAGCTTCAGCTAATCTTTTAGTTAAAGTTAAAACCAAAACTCTTTGGTTTCTAGCTGTTCTGTTTTTTATTTCTCTTGTCAGGTCTTTTATCTGGTTTTTAGCGGTTTTTACTTCTATAGTAGGTTCCAGAAGGCCTGTGGGCCTTATTATCTGTTCTATTATTTCACTTTTGGATTTTTCGTAATCAGAAGGAGTAGCTGAAACATAAATTGTTTCTTTAGCTCTTTTCTCAAACTCTTTTAAGGTTAGAGGCCTGTTGTCTAGCGAGGAAGGAAGACGGAAACCGTTTTCTATCAAGGTTTCTTTTCTCATTCTATCCTGTATAGACATCGCTTTAATCTGGGGCAAGGTCATATGGGATTCGTCTATGAAGACGAGGTTTCCTCGGGGAGAGAAGCGGTTAAAGTAGTCTAAAAGAGTAAAGGGAGCCTGGTTTGGCTCTCTGAACTCCAACTGTCTGGAATAATTTTCTATTCCTTGGCACCAGCCGGCTTCTTTTAGCATCTCTAAATCGTAGTTTGTTCTTTGCTCTAATCTTTGAGCCTCCAACAATTTCCTTTCTTTTTTTAATTTTTTTAATCTTTCCTGAAGCTCTCCTCTTATATTTTCTATAGCTATATCCAGCTTGTTTTGCGGGGCTACCCAGAACTGGGCTGGAAATATCTTGTATTCTTTTATCTCTTTTTTAGACAAAGAAAGCTTTTCTATTTTATCTCCGAAAAATTCTATTTTTAATATTTCTTTTCCTGTTACAATATATATTTCTACAGTATCTCCCCTCACCCGAAAATTTCCCGGAGAGAAGTCAATGTCGTTTCTTTGGTACTGAAGAGAGGTCAGCTGTTTGATTAAATCTCTCCTTTTTATTTCTTGTCCCTTTTGAACTCTTAAAGAAATTTTTTGATAATTAAAAGGAGATCCTATATTGTAAATACAGGAAACAGAAGCTGTAACGATAACATCATCCCGGGTTAAAAGATCTTGGACTGCGGCATGCCTAAGCTTATCTATTTCCTCATTTACTTTGGCGTCTTTTTCGATATATGTATCTGTTTGGGGGATATAGGCTTCGGGCTGATAGTAATCGTAATAACTAACAAAATAATGGACTCCGTTGTTTGGAAAAAACTCTTTAAATTCTTGATAGAGCTGGGCAGCCAGCGTCTTGTTGTGGGAGATTATTAAAGCAGGTTTCTTTGTCTTGTTTATAACTTGGGCCATAGTAAAAGTTTTTCCAGATCCTGTTACGCCCAAAAGCACCTGGTCTTTTTTGCCTTCTTTTAAGTTCTTTACCAGTTTTCTTATAGCTTTTGGCTGGTCTCCTGTGGGTTTTAGATTAGTTTTTAAATCCATTTTTGCTATAATAAAGTAATGATATCTTATCTTGAGGGAAAAATACTGTTTAAAAAAGAAAAATATATTATTCTGCTTGTTAATAGCACAGGGTATAAGGTTTTTCTTTCTCAGAAAACTCTTTCTAAAATACCAGAAAAAGACAAAGATCTCAAGATATTTACCTTTTTAAGCGTAAGAGAAAACAGCTGGGAGCTTTACGGGTTTCTAGAAGAAAAAGAGCTGAAGCTTTTTGAAACGGTAGAAGCTATTAGGGGAGTAGGCCCCAGGGCTGCTTTAGAGATAGCTTCTCTTGGGCCTTTAGAGAAGATAAAAGAAAGGATAGAAGCTCAGGACTCAAGTCTTTTTGAGGGCATACCGGGCATAGGAAAAAAGAAAGCCATGACTATTGTTTTAGAGTTATCTGGCAAGATAAAAGATCTTTCTTCAAAGGAGAAAGAAGAAGATGCTACTGTCCAGGCCTTAGTTAATCTCGGTTTTTCAAGGCAGAAATCAAAAGAAGCTTTAAAAAGCGTTCCCAAGGATCAAGAAGAGGAAAAAAGGATTAAACAGGCCTTAAAGGTTTTGGGAAGCAATTAACAGTTTCTTATGTTTATTATAACCTGGAATATAATGAAAATTAAGAGAATACTAGACCTCTTTTTGGGAAGCGGTAAGTTTTAAGTTAAAAGCTCTGTAAACTTGTTTCTTCCCGAGAAGAGGTTTTTTAGTCCTTTGAAAAAGGAGAAATATCCTAAAGAAAAACCCGCTTTTCTTCCTATTCTTTGTTTCAGCTCTTGCCAAAGGGTTAATTCAGGCGGCTTAAAAAGCATAAGCTTCTTTATTGGGGCTTTTTATTTCCCTCTTTCCGTGTTAAATTAGAATATATGAGATTAAAAAAAGCAATTAAAAAAATAATTCCCTCTTTTTTATTAACTTTTTATCATTACCTTTTAGCTTTAATAGGAGCTTTTTTCTACGGCTTTCCCTCAAAAAAACTTATTATAATCGGGGTAACGGGAACAAACGGAAAATCTACCGTAGTAAATCTTATTGTTCGTATTCTTGAAGAAGCAGGATTGAAAACGGCTTCTTTCTCCTCTATTAAGTTTAAAATAGGAGAAAAAGAAAAAGAAAACAAGCTAAAAATGACTATGCCGGGTCGCTTTAAGATACAGAAGTTTTTAAAGGAAGCTTCGAAAGAGGGGTGTTGTCATGCTGTTTTAGAAGTAACTTCAGAAGGCATAAAACAGCACAGGCATCAGTTTATAAATTTTAATACAGCAGTTTTTACCAACTTAAGTCCTGAGCATATAGAATCTCATGGAAGCTTTAAAAAATACAGAGAAGCTAAATTAAAACTTTTTAAAAAAGCAAAAAATACCCATATTCTTAATTTAGATGATGAAAACGCAGAATACTTCTTAAAAGAAAAAGCTGCGGAAAAATACGGCTTTACAATAAAAGGCAAAAGAAAAGATATTAAGATTGTTGAAGGAAGAAGCATTGAAGAAACAGAAGAAGGCCTTTCTTTCAAAATAGATAATATTGATTTTAAGCTTGATTTTTTAGGAAAATTTAACGTTTTAAATGCCCTTGCTGCAATTTCTGTAGCCAGATCTCAAGGGATTTCTTTGGAATTGTGTAGCAAAGCTTTAAAGAAAGCCAAAGGAGTTCCTGGAAGAATGGAAGTTGTTGTAAAAGAACCTTTTTCTGTCGTGGTAGATTATGCTTTTACTCCAGTAGCCCTAGAAAAGGTTTACAGGGCTATTAGAAGTTTTTTTGAGCCCTCTAAGATGATATGTGTTTTAGGAGCTTGCGGAGGGGGAAGAGATAAATGGAAAAGGCCTGTATTAGGAAAAATAGCTGCTAAATACTGCGATAAAGTAATTGTTACCAACGAAGATCCTTACGACGAAGATCCTATTGAGATAATAAACCAAGTAGCGGAAGGAGCTTTAGATAAAGCTGAAAAGATACTGGACCGAAAAGAAGCTATTAAAAAAGCCCTTAAGGAGGCGGATCCCGGAGACTCTGTCGTTATAACAGGAAAAGGGTCGGAGCCTTTAATGTGTTTGGCCGAGGGAAATAAAATTCCTTGGGATGATAGAAGAATTGTGAAAGATCTCTTGACAAAATATTTACAGTGAGATAAAAAAGAATTAGCTCCCCTTAATTGGATAGAGTCGAAAAGGGAAACTCTTCCCTTTCAAGAGTGCATAAACCCCCCATGCCTCTTACGGCTCTATCCTTAATTACCAAGGCCTGATTCCGATCAGGCCTTTTTATCTTGCTTTTTTCGCTTTTTTCTTCTAAAATATATTATTAGATTATGAGTCTCTTTTTATCTAAAAGATTTTTAATTCCAGCTTCGCAAATAGAAGTTATTTTTTTATATCATGACAAAGAAACTTCCCAGGTCTATAAGAAAGCATATAAGAAAGGAAAAAGCCCGTATTCGCCGGGAATTTTTCGATTCTAAAAAACAGGAAGAACTTATAAGCCAATTATACGATAAATATAAAAAGGAAAATGAAAATTAAGGAAATATTCAAAATAGGCCTTCAAAAGGCGGTAAAGGCGGACTTTAGGGGAGAAGAAGAGATCAAGAAGCTCTTGGAGAGGAAAAAGAAAAAATATGAGAAGATGTCAGAAAAAGAAAAATCTTTTTTTGACGAGGAACTTTTGGAAAACCCTTATCCCGATTCCAGAATTTTGAATATTACAGAAGACAAGGATGTTAAAAAAGTTTTGATGGGTATTGATATAGAGCCCGCTGAAATACTTTTAGCAAAAGAGCTAGGAGATATTGACTTGATTATATCCCACCACCCTCTGGGAAAGGGTTTGGCTAGCTTGGCTGGAGTAATGGATCTTCAGTGCGATGTTTTAAACAGCTACGGCGTCCCTATTAATATAGCCGAAAAACTGATGAAAGAAAGAATTTCAGAGGTGGCTCGCGGCGTAAACTCTGCTAACCACCAAAGAACCGTGGATGCTGCTAAAATTTTAGGGTTTAATCTAATGTGTCTTCACACTGTTTGTGACAATCTAGCAGCTGACTTTCTTAAAAAGGAAATAGAAAAAGAAGACCTTTACAGGGTAGAAGATTTAATGGATATTTTGAGAGATATTCCAGAGTATAAAGAAGCAGAAAAGATAGGAGCAGGCCCTAAAATATTTGTTGGAGATAAAGAAAACAGAGCAGGAAAAATAGCCCTGACAGAAATTACTGGAGGAACGGAAGGATCCCCCAAGCTTTATGAAAAAATATCTCAAGCGGGGATAGGAACTGTAGTGGGAATGCATATTTCAGAAGAGCACAAAAAAGAAGCGGATTCCGCTTCTTTGAACGTAGTTATTGCAGGGCATATGTCCTCTGACTCTCTGGGAGTGAATTTATTTTTAGATGAGCTTGAAAAACAAGGGATCGAAATAGTTCCCTGTTCTGGATTTACAAGGATTTCAAGGGCTTAACCATATACTCTTCTTTTAGTCTGTAGCCTAGTTTTCTATAGTACTCTCTTACTCCCACGCCGGATATTACAGCTACTTTCCGGCTGTGTTTTTTTGCTATTTTCTCAGCTTCTTTTACAAGCTTCTTTCCCAGCCCTTTATGTTGGGGAGAGTCAGTTTTTTCTTTTAAGGGATGCATTCTCCCGTAGGTATGAACTTCCCTTATAATGGCTGAATTTTTTAAAACAGGAATAAAGGTTCGAGACGGTATTCTTAATCTTAATAAGCTGTAAAGGCGCGTTCTTTTTTTGTTTTCATAGCTTAAAAATATTTCTTTTCCTTCTGAGGCCTTATATTCCTCTTTAAAAAGATAAAGTTTTTCTTTGGGTTTGTAGTTTTCTTTTACTTCCCGGCACCTGATGCAGCGGCATCTCCAATTTTCTTTCTGCGCTTCTTTTTGGATAATCTGTCTTAAATTGGATATTTTAGCAGGCCCTTCTGCTATAAGGTAAGAAGGAATATCCCTTATTAATCTCTGAATTCTGACATAATAAGGAACTGCCTTTTTGATGTCTTTAAGAAGCTTCTTTAGCTGTTTTTCTGTATAGGGCTTGTATTCTCCTTTTTTCCAAAGCTTGTATAGTTCTGTTCCTTTAATTATAGCTGTGGGATATATTTTTAGAAAATCCGGTTGAAAATCAGGATTTTTGAACAACTCTTCAAGCATTTTTTTATCTTTTTGAAGGTTGGATCCATAGAGGTTTGGCATCATTTGGTAGGAAACCTTAAAACCAGAATTCTTTAAAAGCTTTGTGGCTTTTATTGTTTTTTTTATGCTGTGCCCTCTTTTATTCAGTTTAAGGATTTTGTCGTAAATTGTCTGTACTCCCAGTTCTACCTTGGTGACTCCCAGCTTTCTTAATCTCTTAATCTCTTTTTTGCTTACAAAGTCGGGTCTCGTTTCAATACTTATTCCTATAATCCTGTGCTTTGACCTTTCGTTTTTCTTTTGGGCTTCTTTTAATGTTTTTGATTTTTTCTCGTTAGCTGCCTCAAAGCATTTTTTAATAAAGCGGTTTTGGTATTGCTTTGGATAAAAAGACCAGGTGGCTCCGATTATTCTTAATTCTATCTTATCTGTGGGATGTCCTGCTTCTTTCAAAGCTCTTATTCTGTTTTTTGCCTGAAGATAGGGATCGAATTTATTCAAAACAGCTCTCATTACGGCGGGCTCTTTTTCTAAATAGCTTTTGGGGATTCCCTTCTCTGTCGGACAGTAAATACATTTTCCGGGACATGGATAAGACTTTGTTAAAACAGAAACTACTACTATGCCTGACAAAGATCTTACCCTTCTTTTTATTAAGATATTTTCTAAACTTTTATTTCTTTTTATTCTTTTGTTTTCAACTAAATTATGATAAGCTTTTAATAGATTGATATTGGAGAAAGTTTCTGTCTTAAATTTCTTGGCTATCTTTCTTTTAGCCTCATCTAAAGAATACGAACTTTGAGGGTTCAGTCTAATCAACTCTTTAATTATTTTTTCTTTGTTTTCCATGGATAAAGAATACGCTCAATATCTGATGAATAAGGTACGAGCGGATTATAACTTAATTTCGGGGGACTTTTCAAGGACAAGAAGATATCCTTGGCCCGAGATTAAGTTTTTATTCGATAAAGTAAATAAGGGAGATAGGGTGCTTGATTTGGGATGCGGGAACGGGAGAATATATGAGTTTTTGAAAGGGACAGATTATACCGGAGCAGATAATTCTTCTAAGATTATAGAAGAGGCCAAAAAGAAATATCCTGAATTGAAATTTATTAAAGCTGAGGCCTTAAATCTTCCTTTTCCAGACAATTCCTTTGATTTTGTTTTTAGCATAGCTGTTTTGCACCATATACCTTCAAAAGAACTAAGAATTGATTTTTTAAAAGAAGCCAAAAGAGTTTTGAAAAAGAAAGGAAAGCTTGTTATTACCGTTTGGAAATTTCACATGAAAAGAGAAAAGCTTCTACTTTTAAAATACACTATTTTAAAGATATTGGGAAAAACAAAATTAGATTTCAAAGATATTTTAGAACCTTGGGGAAAGAAAACAAAAAGATATTATCACTGGTTTTCTAAAAGAGAATTAGTAAAATTGGCAGAAGAAGCAGGTTTTAAAGTAAGGGAGCCAGGTTTTACTAAGAAAAAGAATAGAAAAAATATTTATTTGGTAGTTGAGAAGGAGGAGTGATCCGAATTGGCAAGGAACCGCTTTCGAAAAGCGGCGGGTGAAAACCCATGCAGGTTCGAGTCCTGCCTCCTCCGCCTTGTATTTTCTTGAAAAAGACCATTTTTTAGTTTAAAATGGGCTATTAGCAGTTAATAACAAAAATATGCTTAATTTGTTCAGTAAAGATAAAGAACCTCAAGATTTAAAGGGTGCTTTAAAGAAGATAAAATCATTAGAGAATGGCGTTAAAGGGCTTTCCGCTAAGTTGAGTTCTTTGGAGAAAAAAAGCAAACTAGCTGTTCAAAAGATAGGAATGACAAGATATAATCCTTTTTCTAATACAGGAGGAAATCAAAGCTTTACAATAGCTTTACTAGATGAGAACAACGACGGATTAGTTGTTACTAGTATCTACAGCCAAGATGGAAACAGAGTTTACTCTAAGCCCATTAAAGAAGGAAAGTCAGAGTTTGAGCTTTCAGAAGAAGAAAAAAAAGCAATTGAAAAAGCTAATTTATGATAGATAAAAAGAAAAAAGAAAATCTTCAGACAAGGCCACCTGTTGTGGCTGTTTTGGGGCATGTAGATCATGGGAAGAGCTCTTTGCTGGAAGCTATCAAAGATTTAAAAATTACTTCTAAAGAATCGGGAGGGATTACCCAGCATATAGGAGCCTATGAAGTAGAACACGAGGGAAGTAAAATTACTTTTATAGATACTCCCGGGCACGAGGCTTTTTCTGCTATGAGGCTAAGAGGAGCTAAAATAGCAGACATAGCTGTTTTGGTTATTGCCGCAGAAGATGGGGTAAAAGACCAGACAAAAGAAGCTTTAAACCACATTAAAGAAGCCGGTATTCCCGTGGTTGTGGCTATAAACAAAATAGACAAGCCGGAAGCAGATCCCGAAAAAGTAAAAAGAGAACTTTCTTCAGAAGAAGTTTTAGTGGAGTCTATAGGAGGAGATATTCCTTCTGTTGAGGTTTCAGCTAAGGAAAAGAAGGGAATAGCAGATCTCCTCGAGGTTATAATCTTGGTAGCTGAAATGGAAGACCTAAAAGGAGATTTTTCCAAAAAAGCTGAAGGTTTTGTAGTGGAGTCATATTTGGATTCTAAAAGAGGCCCTGTAGCTACTATTTTAATAAGAGACGGGGTCTTGAATAAAGGAGATGTTTTGGGAACTTCTTCTGTCGCAGGAAAGATAAGAATAATGGAAGATTTTCAGGGGGGTCAAATAGAAAAAGCTCTGCCCTCCATGCCAGTTATAGTTTTAGGGTTTGACGAAGCTCCTCCTGTTGGAGATCAGTTTAAAGTATGCGATTCTTTAGAAAAAGCCAAAGAAAACATTTCTAAAAAAGAAAAAGGAGAAGGCTTTTCCGCAAAAGAAGGGCAGAAATGCTTAAACCTTATCTTAAAAGCTGATGTTTTGGGTTCTCTTGAGGCCATAGAGGACATTTTAAGGAACCTTCCGCAAGAAGAGATAGCCTTAAATATTTTAAGATCTGAAGTAGGAAATATTACAGAATCTGATATTAAAGTGGCAGAAGGTTCTAACGCTAAAATAGTGGGTTTTAGGGTTAGAATAGACAATACAGCCAAGAATCTAGTTTCCAGGTCTCACATAAGTATAATGAATTTTGATGTGATCTATGAGCTTATTCAGGCCGTGAGGGACTTTTCTAAAAAAATACAAGAACCTAAAGAAGTAAAAGTTGAGTTGGGAGAGGCGGAGATACTAGAGATTTTCTTGCAGGATAAAAAAAGACAGATTATAGGAGGGAAGGTAAAGAAAGGTATTATTGAAAGAGGAGGAAAGGCAGAAGTTTTCAGGAAGAAGGAAAAGGTGGGAGAAGGAGTAATAGTGGGTCTTAAGAGGAATGAAAAAGACATTACTTCAGCTAAAGAAGGGACAGAATGCGGTATCCTTTTTGAGGGAAATGTAGAGATAGAAAGAGGGAATTATCTAAAGGTTTACAAAATTGAAAAAAGAAAAGCAGAATAACATCACTAGAAGAATTCAAAAAGTAAACCAGCTTTTAAAGAAAGAAATAGGAAGAATTATTAAAAAAGAAATCTCTATTTCTGAAGTTTTAATTACTCTAACCCGAGCAGACACCTCCCCAAACCTTATTCAGTCTAAAATATACATCTCTGTTATGCCAGAGAAAGCAGAGAAAAAAGTGTTTGACTTATTGAATGAAAATATATATGATATACAACAGCAGCTCAATAAAAGGCTTAACATGAGGCCTGTTCCAAGAATACAGTTTGAAAAAGAAAAGCAAACCAAAGAAGCGGCTAAAATAGAAAAGATATTAGAGGACATTAAAAAGGAAGAATAGGGCCAGGTAGCCAAGTAGCTAAGGCGGCAGTTTGCAAAACTGTTATACATGGGTGCAAATCCCATCCTGGCCTCCAATGCCCGGGTGGCGGAATCGGAATACGCGAGAGACTTAAAATCTCTTGGTCTTTTTGACCTTGTGGGTTCAAGTCCCACCCCGGGCACAAAAACAAAAACCCCGTCAGAGAGACGGGGTTTTTGCTTGAGGCTATTAACCTTCTAAAACCTCAATATAGGCGTTTTTAGCACCAAATGTTTTTGCCTGCCAGTATTCAGGGAACCAGATATCAACATGGTAATATCCCTTTCTCCAGTGCATCCTATCTTCTACGGTAAAGACCTTGTCCCCGTAGATTTCAGGAATTCTTATCTTAGTTCCAAAAGGCAGAAGGTTATTAGCTACAATGCCGTCTTCTACCCAAGAACCTGAAGCTGTAATAAAGGGAGTGCTGTCTGTCTGGCTCTCCGTGCTGGAATAAGCTGTAATAACTACTCTTATCTTCTGTACAGACTTTAAAGGATTCTGGGGATTGGAAACAGGCAAAAGGCTGTTTCCTTGAGCCATAGCTAAAGAATTATATTTAAGCTCAGAGGTTTGGTTTGCTTTCCCGTTTAAAGCGATAAAAGGGAAAATTACGCAAAGACCTATAAAAACCCCTATAATTATACCTATTAAGTTTTTTCTTTTATGAAGTAAGTTTAGAATTTCAGTCATAGTTTACTTTAAAAACCCTTTTGCAGGGGTTACACTATGGTATCATATTTAATAATACTTGTCAATAGTTGGAGCGGGAGACGGGATTTGAACCCGCGATTTCGACATTGGCAATGTCGCGTTCTACCACTGAACTACTCCCGCTTATTTAATTAAAGATTTAATATACAGATCGAGCCAAACAAACATTTTTTCCTTTAGTGCTCGGCTAGCATGATAGATTAAACATATTCCATGAGATAATCTTTTAGTTGGATGCTTTCCATAAATAAAAGTCGATTTTATAAACTGCTCCTCAGAAATATTTGTTTTTTCACTCTAAAATTTTTTACAGGAGATATCATTTAGGTCCGGACAAAGTATTAAATGAATTTTTATCTTTTCTTTGGGCGCTTTGCATATTTTTCGGAGAAAAAGGGAAAAAATATGAATCATTTTGGGATCAGTATTAGAAAGTTCAACTTTACAGTTCTCAATTTTACTATCTCCTTCACCCCAATAAAGCATTAATCCTGCAAGGAATAGAGAATCTTTTTTAAGATTGGGAAAATCTTTTATAGCTGTCTGACGATGTTCTTCGCGCCATTTTTTCCATTTCGCTCTTCTTTTTTTGTTAATTAAACGAAGTCTTTTTTGCTATATACAATGCTTTTCTACTAAGTTCTTTCTTAACCCTTTTTCTTAATTTTATTGCTAAGTGTTTATCATCACGCATAATTATATTTTTGAACCGCTGTTATTATTAGTTTTATTATACCAGCAGAGTTCAAGTTTTTCAAAGGACTAATCTGTATATAACTGTGCCGCGGGTCGGAATCGAACCGACGACCCCATCTTTTTCAGAGATGTGCTCTACCCCTGAGCTACCGCGGCTTCCATATATTATAAAAGATTTTATACTCTCCTCCCAGTGGGCGGTGCAGGACTCGAACCTGCGGCCTTCTCGGTGTAAACGAGACGCTCTAGCCAAGCTGAGCTAACCGCCCCTTTTTAAATAATGCATAAAGTGGCGTGATTGTGAGCGAGGAGGGACTCGAACCCTCACGGGAGTATTCTCCCCTTGGAGCCTCAGTCCAAGCTGTCTACCTAATTCCAGCACTCGCTCGTCTAACTTTCGATTCTTTGTCAACCTCCAAATTTGATTTTATTTTTCTGTATTTTCTTTTTAAGCAGGGTAAATTTTTTTTATAGTACATACTGTCTATTATTATTTTAGATTCCCGCTTTGCGTATTTTAATTGCCATTCAGATTTTTCTCCATCTTGACATAGATGTCCTTTTACTTTTATCGTCTTATTTATTTTTTTTCTTAACCAAAGAATGTGATCTCGACTTACTGAATTAAAGACGGTGTAAAACATAAAACTACTTTTCCAGCGTTTGTCCCAGTAATAATAGAAACATCCATCTCCGTCAAAACGGCCTCTTAAAAAGTCGAAAAAATAATTTTCAGGGATTTGGATCTCCTTAAGCGTTTTACTTTTATTTGGTGTTAGGCCAATTTTAATTAATTCTTTATAAAGTCTAACATTACTAAATTGAATGTGGAAATATCTTTTATCTCCATCTCCATTTCCCTTTTTACTGGTCTTTACATTCTTTAAGGTCATACATTTTTTAAAGATCTGTATTAGTTCAAAATCTTTTGAAGTAAATTCTAAATGCCTACCGTCTTTTGATAAATTTCCATCTGTAGTTAGTAAACCAATAGCATAAGCAAATTCAGGAGACCATTTAATTTTGTAATTTATATTTTTCTGATTGCCCCGCATTATTTATTCTCTTTTTTAGATTATTCTTCGGAAACAGATCCTTTCTCTTCTTTGGGAGCTTCTTTTTCAGTATTTTCTTTTTCAGTTTTTTCTTCTTTCGGCTCTTCTTCTTTAGGCTCTTCCCAAACAATAGCTTCTGAAAGATCCTCTTTCTTTAGTTTTCCTCTCTTCCCTCTTGCTTTCCTTAAGAAATAGAGCTTGGCTCTCCTGACTCTACTTCTTTTAACGATCTCTATTTTTTCTATGACAGGGGAATGGATGGGGAATATCTTTTCTACTCCTATTCCGGATATTACTTTTCTAACTGTTATTGTAGCAGAAACTCCTTTACCGTGTTTTTTAGCTATAACAAGACCTTCAAAGATCTGGCTTTTTTCTTTGCCTTTTTCTTCTGTCTTTTGGTAAAGGCGGACGGTATCTCCCGGTCTGATATCGGGTATATCCTTTTTTATCTGGCTTTGGTTAAATATTTCAGTTTTTGTGCTCATAATTCTTTTAATGTTTTTTTTAAATCTTCTGGAAGCTCTGAAAAGAATTCTTTTTCTTTTCCATTCGGCATCTTAATTTTTAAATAAAAGGAATGAAGAAAATGTCTTTTTAAGCTTTCGGGACAAGGTTGTTTTTTAAAGCCGTATTTTTTATCTCCTGCCAAAGGATGGTTTATATAGGAAAAATGAACTCTTATCTGATGCTTTCTTCCTGTCTCAATAGATGCTTCTATTAAGGTGTATTCTTTAAATCTTTTTAATACTTTAAAAAGAGTAACAGCTTCTCTTAGATTTTGGCTATTGGGCTCTCCTCTAAGAAAAACTTTCTGTTTTTTTCTTTCTTTGGGGTTTCTTCCTATTAAAGTTCTTATTTCTCCACTGTCTTCTTTTAAGTTTCCTACTACTAAGGCTTTATACTTTTTCTCTACTCTTCTCTGTTTAAACTGTTTTTGGAAAAAAATCAAGGCCTCAGTGTTCTTAGCTGCTAGAATAAGGCCCGATGTATCTTTATCTAGCCGGTGTACTGATCCGTACCTAGGAGGATTTCCTGTTTTTCTTAACTCAGGATATTCTTTTATTGCTTCTTTTATTAAGGTTTTTTCTTCTTTTTCTGAAAATACAGTTATTCCTGGAGACTTGTCTATAGCTAAAACGTTCTCGTCTTCGTAAATTATTTTCATGTGGGCGGTACAGGACTTGAACCTGTGACCTTTTGCGTGTCGAGCAAACGCTCTAGCCAGCTGAGCTAACCGCCCTGGTGGGCATGCTGGGACTCGAACCCAGGAACCTCATCTTTATAAGAGATGCGCTCTTACCAACTGAGCTACATGCCCCCTACTTTACCTTCTTTCCTTTAAAGAGTTTAACTCTCTTCTTCTTTTTACCTGATTTTACAACATTTTCAAATTCTTTTCTTTCTATTGTTTCCTTTTCAATTAATCTTTCGGCAAGTTTATCTAAAAGCTTTTTCTTTTTCTTTAGTATTTTCTCGGCTTCTTTCTGGGCTTTTGTTATAAACCTTTCAACTTCCTGGTCTATTTTAAAAGCTATTTTCTCAGAATAATTTCTTTGTTCTGAAATTTCCTTTCCTAAAAAGATCATTTCGTCTATTTCTCCGAAGGCAATAGGCCCTAAAGCTGACATCCCGTATTGTTTTACCAGTTTCCTGGCCATTTCAGAAGCTTTTTGGAGATCATTAGAAGCTCCAGTGCTTACCTCCTTGAATTTTATCTTCTCTGCTGTATATCCTCCCAAAAAAGTAGCTATTTCAGATATAAACTCTGTTCTGGTTTTAAGCTGTCTTTCTTCTGCGGGAACCTTTAAGGTATATCCCGCAGCCATTCCCCTGGCTACAATAGAGATCTTTCTTACGGGTTCCACGCCCGGAAGAAAAGTAGAAACTAGTGCGTGCCCTGCTTCGTGAAAAGCTGCAATTTCTTTTTCTTCTTTTGAGAGAATAAAGCTTTTTCTTTCGGGGCCCAACATTACTTTTTCAATAGATTCTAGAAATTCTTCCTGGTGGATTGCCCTTTTGTTTTTTCTGGCAGCTAAAAGAGCTGCTTCATTTACGACGTTTGCTACATCAGCTCCAGAAAACCCGGGTGTTCTTTCAGCTACTTCTCTTAGTTCTACATCTGAAGCCAGAGGTTTTTTTCTGCAGTGTATATTCAGGACTTGCTCTCTTCCTTTGATGTCTGGAAGATTCAGAACGACTTTTCTGTCAAATCTTCCCGGTCTCAATAGGGCAGGATCCAAGACGTCAGGTCGGTTAGTAGCCGCTAAAATAATAGTTGTAGCTCCTCTTTCAAATCCATCCATTTCCACTAAAATTTGGTTTAAGGTTTGTTCTCTTTCATCGTGGCCTCCTCCTATGCCGGCTCCTCGATGTCTCCCTATAGCGTCTAGCTCGTCGATAAAAACAATGGAGGGGGAAGTTTTTTTAGCTGTATTGAAAAGATCTCTTACCCTGGCAGAGCCTACGCCCACGAACATTTCTACAAATTCAGATCCTGAAATAGAAAAGAAAGGTACATTAGCTTCTCCTGCCACAGCACGGGCTAAAAGTGTCTTTCCAGTTCCAGAAGGACCCATCAAGAGAACTCCTCTTGGTATTCTAGCCCCTATTTTTAAATATTTCTGAGGGTTTTTAAGAAAATCTACAATTTCTTTTAGCTCTTCTTTTGATTCTTTTAAACCAGCTACATCTCCAAACGTTACTTTTTCTTTTGCGGATCCTCCTGCTCCAAATAACTTGGCCTTGGCTTTAGTAAAGCTTAATGCTTGGTTTGCCCCGGTTTTAGCCTGGCGGAAAATTAAAAAGAAAAAAGCTACAAAAAGGAGAAGGGGAAGAACATATATCAATACGGGCCCAAGCCAAGACCAAATACCTCCTTCCGGTTTTGCTTCGATAGCTACATTATCCAACTTTTCTTCTTCAACTCCGAAATTAAGCAGAGATTCAGACAAAGAGCTTTCAGTTTCTTTTCTTGATTTTTTAATTCCCTCTTCTTTGTATTCTATTGTAAGATTTGATCCTGCAACAGTTATTTTTTCAACTTTTTCTTCGTTTACATTTTTTACTAATTGAGAAAAGGGTATTTTTTCCTGTTCTTCAAAGGGCTGAGAAAACAAGGCAAAAACTGCGGATATTACGAGAAAAACAAGAAGGATTATGCCAATATTCTTAAAGAGGTTTTTCATTAATTATATTTTCCTTTAAAATTTCAAATTATATTACTCAATATATCATAAAAAACCTCCTTTTTCAACTAAAATAAAGGCCCCTACTACGAGTAGGGGCCCGGAAGGTAAAGAGTTTTAGCGTAGATACTTACGCTGTTGCTTCTTGCTTGCGGGCTTTGCGGCGGGCCTGCTTTTCCCGCTGCCGTCTTTCGCCCTCCCGAAGGTGCTCTTCGAGAGTTTGGGCGAAAGCGACTTGTCCTTCGTTTCGGAAATGTCCCGCGGCTTCCATTAAAGCCGCGTGCCCCACCCGGTAAACCCAGTGGGGATATTTTCCTCCTTTCAGCTCGGCCAATCCGGCACCTTCCAGGTCTTCCTGGAGAGCGCCTTCTTGAAGAAGTTTCATGATAGCCGATGCCCCGT
The DNA here is from genome assembly GCA_964509645.1 of uncultured Candidatus Saccharibacteria bacterium. Taxonomy (GTDB): domain Bacteria; phylum Patescibacteriota; class Minisyncoccia; order Minisyncoccales; family GWA2-38-27; genus CAZDXV01. The sequence goes on from CAZDXV010000005.1 coordinate 27,117, forward strand.
GTGCTACGGGGATCAGCTGACACAGCCAGCAGAGGGCGTAAAGCCCCTGCAGAGGAGCCTTCTCCTCTATTACCTCTGTCATGACCCGGAACACTGCTCGGGTCTTGGTTTCCTCGGAGACCCCGTTAAGGGTCTTCCGAAGATTTTCAAATTCTCCAGGCTGATCCACCCGCGCTCTGCGGGTGGTGACCTTTTTGGCTGCAGAAACAATGCAGCCAAGGGTATCTCTTCGTGGCCTCTCCTCCATCTTAATCTCCTTTTTCTGTTTCCTTGTAAAACTCTTACCTTCCCTTTTAAAGACCTGCTTACGTTATACACCTTTTTAAAATCTTTGTCAAGGACTTGAGGTAAAAAAAGACAGCTTTTCTTGAAAGCTGTCTCTATTCTTTCTTGGGTGATAGGGTCATTCTGTGCTCTTTTGGCTCTATCGAGAGTATTTCGAACTTGTAGCTTCCCTCTTCCTTAAGAATATCTTTCATTTTGTCTACAGAGCCGAATTCTGAAACATGGCATAATCCTTGTATTTCAGGGGTTACTTGGACAAATGTTCCAAACGGATTGAACTTTGTAACTTTTCCTTCAATTACCTGTCCTTTTTGAAATTTTTCTTCTATTCCTTTCCAGGGATCTTCTTTTAAGGCCTTTAAAGAGAGAGAAACCCTTCCGTCATCTGAAATATCTGCTATTTTAGCTTTAACCTTATCTCCTGGCTTGACAATTTCAGAGGGATCTTCTATTAGTTGCCAGTCTAATTCTGAAATATGGATTAAACCCTCCAGCTCTTCTTTGCCGAATTTAATAAAGGCTCCAAAGTCTACAACTCCTGTTATTTCTCCTTTCACGATATCTCCTTCTTTGTAATTTTTAAGAAGTTCTTTTGTTTTTTCTCGTTCTTTTGCTTTTTCTGAGAGTATAAGATTTTCCTCTTTTAAGTCTAAACTGAAAATCTTTACTTTAATTAATTCTCCTATAAGTTCTTGAAGCTTCAGAAGTATTTTTTGGCTGTCTCCTCCCTCTACCTTAGGATAGTGATCTGGGGATAACTGAGAAACTGGAATAAAGGCCTGGACTCCGGAAACCTTTGTCAAAAGACCCCCCTTATTTGCTCCTTGGATTTTAACTTCTATAATTTCATCATCATCCTTTATTTTTTTAAGATCTTTCCAAGCAAGTTCTTTATCTGCTTTGCTCATTGAAAGCTCTATATACCCCTCTTCATTTTCCAGACCTACTATTTTAGCTGAAACCTCGTCTCCAATGTTAAGATTTCTCAGGCTGTCTTTAGCGCTGTAAAACTCTCTTCCATAAATTATGCCTATGCCCCAGGGACCAAGGTTTAAATAAATAGCTGCTCTTCCAATATTAACTACTTCCCCTTGGACAATCTGTCCCGGTTTCGGGGGCTTGAGTGTTTCTTTTTTATCTATTAATTGTTTTACAATATCTACCATATGAAATACTTTATCACAACTATTTTTCAATTGCAAGAGCTTTTCTTTTATGGTAACATTGATAAAGATTATGAATATCAATTGGTACGGACAAACTTGTTTTAGGGTAAATACTCAAGTAGAAAAAGGGAAAACTGTAGATCTTCTAATAGATCCTTTTTTTGATAAAGGAACGGGAGTTAGAGGACCGAAATTAAGTGCTGATATTATTTTGTCTACTAACAGAGGCCAAAAAATACCCGCAGGAAAATATTTCTCTATTTTGTCCCCGGGAGAGTACGATGTAAAAGGTGTTTATATCGTAGGCGTAAGAGCTGAAAAAGAAGGAAAGGGCAAGACAACTCTTTTCACGATAGAAACAGAGAGTATAAGGGTGTGTCATTTGGGTACCCTGGATCAAGAGCTGAGTTCGGATCAGATTGAAACAATAGGCGAAGTTGATATTCTTCTGCTCCCTGTTGGAGGAGGGGATTCTTTAGATGTTAAAAAAGCGGTTAAAGTTATGTCTCAGATAGAACCCAGGATTATTGTGCCTATGTATTACAAAATACCGAAAGTAAAAGCTAAGCTTGACAAAATAGACGGCTTCCTGAAAGAAGTAGGAGTAAAATCCCCCGAGGCTCTGTCCAAGCTGAACATAAAGAATAAGGATCTTCCCAAGGAAGATGAAGCTAAAATAATAGTTTTAAAAGCTTGATGAAGTTTTTAGAAAGAATTCAGAATCTGTCGGAAGGGAAAAAGAAAATTATCATCTGGACTGTTACAAGTCTAATAGGAGTAATAATGTTTACTGTCTGGATTTTTTCTCTGCCGGGAAAATTTGAAGAAGACATGAATAGCGGTTTTTTTGATAAAATAGTGGAATCTTTTGAAAATGCCAGATAAAAAAGAAGAAAACAAAATAGGAAAAATAAAGCAAGTTCATATAGAAGAGGAAATGAGAACCTCTTATATTGACTATGCCATGTCAGTGATAGTATCAAGGGCTCTGCCTGACGTGAGAGACGGCTTAAAACCTGTCCACAGAAGGATTCTTTACGCTATGAAAGGAATGGGCCTTACTTCTTCTGCAGGACTTAGAAAATCAGCTGCTGTTACGGGTGAGGTTTTGGGAAAATACCACCCACACGGAGATAGCTCTGTTTACGATGCTTTGGTGAGAATGGCTCAGGACTTTTCTTTAAGATACCCTTTGGTTGTAGGTCAAGGGAATTTTGGGTCAATCGACGGAGATCCGGCTGCAGCTCAACGTTATACAGAATGTAAGCTTTCTAAAACAGGAGAGGAGATGTTAAGAGACATTGAAAAAGATACAGTGGATTTCATGGATAATTACGACGGAACTCAACGAGAGCCTACCGTTCTTCCTTCTCCTCTTCCCCAGTTTCTTTTAAATGGCTCTATTGGTATTGCAGTGGGAATGGCTACAAGCATACCTCCCCATAATTTAACTGAAGTATGCGATGCTGCAATATACTTAATAGACAATTCTAAGGCCGCCACAGAAGACCTTTTTGAGTACATAAAGGGGCCTGATTTTCCGACCGGAGGAATAATTTACGGCAAAAAAGATATTGTTTCAGCTTACTCTCAGGGCAAAGGCCCTATTGTAAGCAGAGGAAAGGCTGAAGTAATAGAGAACAAAAAAGGAAGAGACCAGATTATAATTACAGAAATTCCCTATCAGGTTCAGAAGTCCTCTTTGGTGGAGCAAATAGCCAAGCTGATACAAGACAAGAAGATAAAGGGGGTTAAAGACATGAGAGACGAATCGGATAGAAACGGCTTGAGAATAGCCATAGACCTTCAGCAGAACGCCTATCCCAGGAAAATATTAAACAGGCTTTACAAGTTTACAGATCTCCAAAAAACTTTCCACTTGAATATGCTGGCTTTAGTTGATGGAATACAGCCGAGAGTTTTGTCTTTAGTTGATACTTTGAACTATTTTATAGAACACAGAAAAAAGGTGGTTTACAGAAGGACTAAATATGATTTGGACAAAGCTAAAGAAAGAGCCCACATTTTAGAAGGTCTTCATAAATGTCTCAACAAGATAGATGACGTTATAAAAACAATTAAATCCTCAGAAAACAGAGATGATGCTCAGAAGAAGCTGATGAAAAAATTCAAGCTGACAGAGGTGCAAGCTAACGCTATTTTAGAAACCAAGCTTTCAGCTTTAGCTAAGCTTGAAAGGAAAAAGATAGAAGATGAATTAAAAGATCTTAAAGCTAAAATAAAAGAGTATACAGCTATCTTAAAAAGCAAAACCAGAATAAAATCGATAGTTAAAAAAGAACTAAAGGAAGTAAAGGAGAACTTTGGAGACGAAAGAAAAACCAAGGTAAACGTTCAAAGATTAGGGGAAATAGCAGAAGAAGATCTTATTCCTCAGGAGGAAACCGTAATCACCCTGACAAAAGGAGGATACATTAAAAGAGTTTCTCCTTCAACCTATAAAATCCAAAAAAGAGGAGGAAAAGGAATTTTGGGAATGAAGACTCTCCAAGAGGATATAGTAGAGCATTTCTTGATAGCCAACACCCACGATTCTCTTTTGTTTTTTACGGATTCAGGGAAAGTTTTTAGAACTGTGGCCTATGAAATACCGCCAGGTTCCCGCGTTGCAAGAGGAAGGGGCATCCAGAATTTCTTGGAACTGTCTTCTGAAGAAAAAGTTCTTTCGATTCAGACTCTTGGAAAGGAGGATAAAGAAAAAGGTATTGAGAATTTAATAATGGTTACTAAAAATGGTATAATAAAGAAGACATCTCTGGAAGAGTTTAAAAATGTAAGAAGATCCGGTTTAATAGCTATAAATCTCAGGAAAGGGGACTCTTTAAGAAAGGTTTCTAAGAGCACGGGAGACAACGAGATTATTATAGTTACCAAAAAAGGAAAATCTATAAGGTTTAACGAGGAAAATCTCAGAGCTATGGGAAGACCTGCTTCGGGAGTAAAAGGAATTAACCTTAAGAAGGGAGACGAGGTTGTGGGGATGGATGTTATCTTCAAGTCCGAGAAAAAGAAAAAAGATAAAAGATTCGTTCTGGTTATAACAGAGAACGGATACGGAAAACAAACAATTTTGGAAAATTATAGAGAACAGACAAGAGGAGGAATGGGAATTAAAACAGCAAACATTACAAAAAAAACAGGAGACATTGTTTCATCCAGAGTGCTTTCTGGAGAAGAAAAGGAAATTATAGTTATTTCCCAAAAAGGACAGGTAATAAGGACTAAAGTTTCATATATCCCAAAAACAAGCAGAGCTACCCAAGGGGTAAAGATAATGAGGCTTTCCTCGGGAGATAAAGTGGCTTCTGTAGCTTGCATATGATAAGTTTTCTAAACCCAGAAGAAATACTTGACAAGTTCGATTTAAGTCCTAGCTTGACAGCTGCCGAATTCGGATCAGGATCCGGAGGTTTTGCTATTCCTTTAGCTAAAAAGCTAGAAGACGGTTTAGTTTTCGCAATAGATATTCAAAGGGAGCCTCTTTCCGCCCTAAAAGGAAGAATGCAGGCAGAAAATGTGAATAATATAAGGTTGATAAGGGGAGATCTCGAAAAGACAGAGGGATCTAGTTTGGGGCCGGGCTCTGTTGATTTAGTTTTAATTGTAAATGTTCTTTTTCAGGCAGAGCATATTGACAAGATATTGGCTGAAGCTTCCAGGGTTTTAAAACAAGGAGGGGAGATGGTGGTAATAGACTGGAAGCCCAAATCTCCAAAAGGGCCGGAAAAAGGGGTTTTAGCCGATAAGGTAAAGGAAATTGCCCAAAAAGCAGGGTTTAATCTTAAAGAGCAGTTTGATATTGAAAAATACCATTACGGATTAGTTTTCAACAAATAAGCTTGTTGTTTTATATTTTAAATACTATAATAGAAAAACCTATGAAGAGTCGTTTTAAAAAATTGTTTATTGTCTGTTTAGCGCTGTTTTTGTTTTTTCCCGTTTTAGCTTCTGCTGTAGAGCTTCCCAATCCTTTAATTCATGAAAGCTTCGAATCTTTATTGGACGCGATCATAACTTTTCTTGCTTTTTATTTGGGTCCTCCCATAGCTGTTATAATGATTTTGGTTGCGGGTTTCTACTTTGTTACAGCAGCAGGAGATCTTGAAAAAGTAAAAAAGGCAAAAGAAATAATAAAATGGACTTTGATAGGCCTTTTGATTCTTTTCTGCGCTAAAGGAATAGTAGCTTTATTAAAAGATGTTATAAGTCTTAATCCGCCAGCTTAAAAAAATAAAAGGTCGGTAGAAAAATCAATAAATTAGAAAAAATGAAAAAAACAATAGTAACTTCAATTTTATTAGCCACGATAGTATTAGTGCCTACAGTAGCTTTAGGGCAGTTTTTGAACTGGGGGGGAGGAGGATGGGGAGGAAGCTCCCCTAATAAGGTCCCTGAACCTTATATCGACAAGGTTCTGAATAATATTACAAACTGGTTGTTCGCTATTCTGTTGATTGTGGCTGCTATCTTCATTATTATAGCAGGATATTTCTTTGTTACAGCAGCCGGTGATCCGGAGAAAACCAAGAGGGCGAGAGACTTTATAATGTATGCTCTTATAGGTGTCTTGGTAGGCTTTGTGGCCAAAGGACTGGTAGCTCTTGTGGGAATTATAGTTATGAATTAATCTCTGATTTGAAAACCGCCCTTATAAGGGCGGTTTTTGATTTTTAATCTATTTTATAGTATAATCAGTTATCTAGCCGGGGTGGCGAAACGGGAAGACGCGCATGGTTTAGGACCATGTGCCGCAAGGCTTGTGGGTTCGAGTCCCACCCCCGGCACAACAAAAAACAGCAGGGTTTTATTCTGCTGTTTTTTTTGATCTTTTATTCTTCGTCTTCTGATTTTACGGCTATTTTCTTTTTACCTTCGTTTTCCATTTTTGGAATTCTTATAACAAGGACTCCTTCTTTTATGGTAGCTTTAGCCCTTGAAGAGTCAACCTCTTTGGGCAGAATAACTTCTCTTGAAAAATATCCCCAGTAGCATTCCTGGAAAAAGAAGTTTTTGTTTTCCTCTTGGCATTCTTCCTCTCTTTTTCCTCTTATTATAACCATGTCGTCTTCAAAGGTTATATCAAGATCTTCCGCTTTAACTCCTGCTACAGCAGACCTTATAACAATTTCGTCTTCTGTTTCATAAAGATCTATTGTCAATTCTCCTTCCGAATCAAACCATCCTTTTTCTGTTTTTTTCTTTTCTTCTTTTGCCGGTTTTTCTTTTTCTACCTTAACTGTTTTCTTCTCTTCTTTAGATTCTTTTTCATCGGTTTCTTCTTTTTTCAAATCTTTCTTTTTAGTTTTCTTAGCTGTTTTCTTTTTAGCTGATGTTAGTTCAGCTTTTGGTTTTTCGGATTCTTCTTCCATTATTTCTTGAAGGTTTTCTTCGTCTGTTTCCATTCCTTTTTGAAGTTTGTCTAAAAATGAAGGCATTTTAATTTATTTTACAAATACTTTTTAATTTTTTGACTTTTTTAAATCCGTAAGAAATAAATACGGCTAAAAAGGCAATAACCGCCAAAGGTATTAAGGCCCAGTAAATATTATCGCCTGCTTTTATTATAAATAAATTGTAGACAGCATGCAAGATCGTAGCTAAACCCAGCCCCGTTATTATCAGCTTTGTTCTTTTTTGGGAGTAATAAAGGGAAAGAGCCAAAAAGAAACCTAAAGTTCCGGAGGCTAAAGCATGAAGAAAGGTAGCTCCTACAAATCTTACGACTGATGTTATTATTGTATTGTAAAAGGGAAAAACCTCTCTAAAAGCTGTGAGTATCAGAATGTTTTCTAGGGCTGCAAATCCTAAAGCTGTTATAATCATATATATTAAAGCGTCTACGGGTTCGTCAAAAGCTGCGTTGCGCAGTATTTTTCTTCTGACAACAAGGTATTTTAAAAATTCTTCCACAAAAGCTATTCCCAGAATATTATAAAGAATCCACTCCAAGAGGCCCATGTTTTTGCTTAAAAAAGAAGCTATTCCCAGTTCTACAAAAGCTGCCGCTAAAGCTATAGCCATACCGCAAAGGAATATTTTTATAACCATTTTATTGGATTCCGGATGGCTGTCTTTTCTGAGGTAAAACAAAAGCCAGATGAAACTGGGAGCTAAACCAAAGAATATGATAATTAAGTAGTTCATAATTTCTTAGGCCATTCTTCTATCATTATACATTGTTTCTTTCCTTTTATAGGAAGATTTTGGTAGATTTCTTCTGTAACAAAAGGAATAAAAGGATGAAGAAGCTTTAAAGAACTGGAAAGAACATAAAGAAGCACTTTCTTTGTTTCTTCTGTGTTTTGCTCTTTGGAAGCTTCCAAGTATTTATCGCAGAATTGATGCCAGAAAAAATCGTAAAGCTTGTGAGCTGCTTTTCCAAATTCGTATTTCTCGATTCTTTTATCTGTTTCTTCTATGGTTTTGTTCAGATCTTTAAGTATTTTTTTGTCAGCTGCGCTTAATTTGTTCTTGTTAATTTTTTTAATATCTGTTTCTTTTTCGGTATTCATTAAAATATACCGTGTTGCGTTCCATATTTTATTGCAGAATTTCTTTCCCATGACAATGTTATCGGAAACAAAGCGTATATCCTGGTTTCCCATAACCTGAAAAGCTATGCCGAATCTTGTGGCGTCAGCCCCGTATTGATCAACCAGGCTCAAAGGATCTATCCCTGTTCCCAGAGACTTGGACATTCTTTTTCCGTCTTTTGTAAGGATTGTAGCGTGGATGTAAACATCCCGGAAAGGGTTTTTTCCGGTAAATTCTTTGGAGGAAAATATCATTCTGGCTACCCACAAGTTTATAATATCTCTGGCTGTAGTAAGGGTCTGGGTAGGGAAGAACGTTTTAAAGTCCTTTGTTTTTTTGGGCCATCTCAGAGTGGCAAAAGGCCACAGAGCTGAACTGAACCAAGTATCCAGCACATCGGTTTCTCCTTCAACCGGTATTTTGTGGCCCCACCAGAGCTGGCGGGATATGCACCAATCGTTTACATTCTTTAGCCAATCGAGGTAGGGTTTTTTAAAATTCTTTGGTATAAACCTTACCTCTCCTTTTTTAACAGGTTCTGAGGCTAATTTAGCTAATTCATTCATTTTCAAGAACCATTGAAGAGAGGGTATAAGCTCCACTGTAGTATCGCATCTGTAGCATTTGGGAACCTGGTGGATGTAATCCTCTTCTTTTTCAATTAAACCTTCTTTTTTAAGGTCTGCTATTACTTTCTCTCTTGCCTCTTTTGCCTTTAATCCTTGATAAGGGGCAGGAACCTCTTTTGTCATTCTTCCTTTGTCTGAAATTACCTCTATCATCTCCAGGTTGTTATTTTCGGCTATTTTGTAGTCTGTTGAGTCGTGGGCCGGAGTTACTTTGACAGCTCCTGTTCCGAATTCTTTATCTACTAATCTGTCTGAGACTATTGGAATCTCTCTTTTTGTTAGGGGGAGGGCTATCTTTTTCCCTACAAGCTTTTTATATCTTTTATCTTTTGGGTTTACGGCAACAGCCGTATCTCCCAGCATGGTTTCGGGTCTAGTGGTAGCTACTGTAATTTTTCCTTCTTCTTTGAGGGGATAAGATATGTACCAGAGCTTCCCCTTTTCTTCTTTATATTCTAATTCCAAATCAGACAAACTGGTAGCACATCTTGAACACCAGTTGACTACTCTTTTTCCTCTGTAGATAAGCCCCTTCTTTTTATAATGGAGAAAGGCCTTCTTTACGGCTTCGGCATATTCTTTGTCCATAGTGAATCTTGTTCTTGACCAGTCGCAAGAAGCCCCTATTCTTTTCAGCTGGTCTAAGATAATGTTTCCGTACTCTTCTTTCCATTTCCAAACCTCTTTAATGAATTTTTCTCTTCCCAAATCAAACCTTGTTTTTCCCTCTTTCTTTAGTTTCTTTTCTACTACGTTTTGAGTGGCGATTCCGGCATGATCTGTTCCCGGCAGCCATAATGTTTTATACCCTTGCATTCTTTTTCTGCGTATGAGGATGTCCTGGATAACAGTGTTTAAAGCGTGGCCCATGTGGAGCCTGCCTGTTACGTTGGGAGGGGGAATTGTTATGGTATATGTTTTTTTGCCTTGTAAGTTATCTGGATTAAAAAAGCCAGATTTTTCCCAAAACCTGTAAATTTTCTCCTCTACTTTTTCTGGCTGATAGTTTTTCTCCATATTTTTATTCTAGCATTAAGTTAGGTTCTGACAAAACCTCTTTTCTGTTGTTTCTGCAAAAGAATGCTGTGACAGCTCCCATGACAGCGTTGTCTGTGGAAAGCTTGGGATCGGGAAAAAAGATTTCTATTTTAGGGAGCTCTTCTTTCAATTTCTTTTTAAATTGTTTTCTTAATTCTTTGTTAGCTGTAACTCCTCCTCCTAAAATCAGGCTTTCAGCTCCGTATTCTTTTAAAGCCTTTAAGGTTTTGGATATTAAAACATCTATCACAGCCTGCTGTATATGGAAAGCAGTTTCTTCTTTGTGTTTTCTGCCCCTATCTTTGTATCTATACAAAACAGCTGTTTTAAGGCCGGAGAAGCTGAAGTTATAGTCTTTGCTGTTTATCATCGGCCTTGGCAGTTCTATTCCGAGATTATGATTTTTGGCTATTTTTTCTATAGCAGGTCCTCCAGGGTATTCAAGGCCTAAAACTCTTGCCGTCTTGTCAAAACACTCTCCTGCGGCGTCATCTTTTGTTTGCCCCAGTATTTTATAGCTTCCTACATCTTTGACTAAAGACAAAATTGTATGTCCTCCGCTTGCTATCAAAGCTATAGCTGGAAATTTTATCTTTTTTTTAAGAAGATTTACCAGAATATGAGACTCTATATGATTTACTCCGACTAGGGGCACGTTCCAAGCTAAAGACAGAGCTTTGGCAAAATTGATTCCTGTCCAGAGGCAAGGATCCAATCCCGGACCTTTTGTTACAGCTAAAAGATCTACCTTTGGTTTTTTAGAAGAAGAAAAGAACTTATTTAATTCTTTGCAAAGGTCTTTTTCCCTTGAGAGAATTTTCTCTATCTTTTCTTTATTGAAATTAAAATCTTCTTTTTCTGTTTTTTTTAAAGCTTCTTTTAACAAAGGCACTAGGTTTTTCTGATGTTCTCTTTTAGCCAGAGAAGGATAGACTCCTCCCCATTCTTTGTGTATTTCTATTTGAGAGGAAACTAAATTGGAAATAATTTTAAAACCCTCTTCTGACGCCTCGAGAAGAGCTATTGCTGTGTCGTCGCAACTTGTTTCGATTGATAATATCTTCATTATCAGTTATCTTATCTAAAAGCTTGATTTTTTTCAATTTTTAAGATAAAGTTTAAATGTTAGGCCCCATCGTCTAACGGTTTAGGACGCTTGATTTTCAATCAAGTAATTGGGGTTCGATTCCCCATGGGGCCGCAATTAGCTGGAAATTTAATCCAGCTTTTTAATTCTCTTGACAAAATTATTTAATTGTGCTAGATTCAGAATTACAACATTATTGTAGATAGATTTTTATTGCGAACCTAAAATAGTTAAATAAGAAGTATTTTTATGAATAAAATATATTCAAAAATTTTAATAGTCAGCGGAATGGCAATTTTGTTTTTACTGGTGCCAATGGTTTTTAGTTTTAGTATTACTGAAGCTGCTGAATCTGTTAAAATATATGCTCAAGATGCAGCGGGGGTAAATGATTATGCTTTTGTTTGGGACAGAGATGGGACATTAGTTCATTCTCAGGCCCAAATTAGCGATGATTATGTTGTTTGGACAAAAAACATAGATATCTCTGTTTATCAGGGAGAAGTGGTTACTAATTACAGTAGAGCTGGGGGTAATGAGGGCACAGTTCCTGTTTCTTTTCTTGATGAAAACAAATCGGTATATGAAGATTATACTTTTAATAATCATGGCGAAAGCTATACTGTAAAGAAAAATGGCTATATCAGATTTCCTTCAGGAGTTACAGCTTTAGAATATAGTTATCTGATACTTTCAAAAGAAGAACAAAGTACTTCTGAATTAAGCTGTTATGATGGAGATGTTTACAGGATATATTCAAAAAATTCTTATTGGGACTATTATGACAGAGAAAAGCAGGAAGAATGCGGTTCAGATTCTTGGACTAATAATTATAGGTGTTCTGGAAATACCGTTCAAAGAGAAAAAACAGAAAGAGGATGTGAGAACGCTTCTTGTTTTGAAAGGAATACTTGGGAAAACTATGAAGCTTGCGGACAAAATGAAACTTGCAGAAACGGAGAATGCGTAAGAGACGATAATGATTTAAGAGTGTCTTGTTATGCTTCGCCATCTCATGCAGAGAGAGGAGAAAGAATTACTTTCCGAGCCGATGTTTCCGGAGGTACGGGATATTATAATTATAACTGGACAGGAGATTGTCGCTCTTATTCTTCTAGCTGTTCTGAAACATATTATGACACAGGAACTCAAAGGGTTACTCTTACCGTAGATTCTGGAAATCAGTCAGAATCTGTTGCTTGTTCTGTGTATATTGAAGAAGAGGAGAAAGAAGATTATCTTTCTTGTTGGAGTGGAGACGTTTATTGGTATGATGAATATGGCCGCAGAGAAAACAAATACAGAGAGTGCGGTTCTGATTATTGTGAGAGCTGGGATGATAACTACTGTTCTGGAGGAGATGTTTACAGAAAAAGAACTTGTTATAACAAGGGATGTTCAGGTGACTCTTGTTATTCTGACTCCTATACAGATAAAGAACTTGTAGAAAGATGCGATTCAGACGAAGCTTGTAACGATGGGGAGTGCGTTAAAGAGTGCGAGTGTTCTTCCGGTCCCTGTTGCGACGGATGCCACTACAAATCCTCGGGAACCACTTGTAATGTGGATACCGAAACCCAGTATAGCTGCCCCTGGGGGACAAGTTGCGGAAGCGACGTGGGAAAAAGAACAAGATCTAGGTTTCAATATTGTTCGGGCAACAGCTCTTCTTGCTCTGGATCTTGGAGTGGATGGAATTCTTGGGGTAATTGGCAGGTAGCAGATTCGTGTTCTACCAGCGAGGTGTGCAGAACAGGAAATTCTGTTTGTCAGTATAATTCCAGCTGCGTCTATTCTCCTCCAAGTTACTACAAATATTATGCTCAAAGATGCTATAACGACGATCTTTATTGGTATGACTCCAACAACCAGAGACAGGAGATATATCGGAGTTGTTCAGATGGCAATGAGTGCACCTTAGACTCTTGTCAAAACAATGTTTGCGTTAACGAGGTTGTCTGCGACGGTTCTACCTGTGACATGGGATCTGAGGATTATTGCGAACAGTGCGAGAGCTGCGGAGACAACGAATGTAACTGTAACGAGAATAAATGTACTTGTCCCGAAGACTGTTCTTCTATTGTAATTTCAGCTTTTGGCAAAATACCGGGTTCTAACGACTGGGAAACTTCTTTGGCTGTGGCGGATGAGAAAGAACTGAATTTTCTTGTTGTTTTAGCCAACAGTGGAATAGGTACAGCAGAAGATGTCTTTTTACAAGTTGATCTTCCAGACGGCGTTTCTTATGAGGGAGATCTTAGAATAGACGGAGAATCTATTTCAGGAAATATTACTAGAGGAATTACAATAGATTCTATTAAAGAAGATACTGTTAAAACCATTACCTTCCAAGGAGAGACTACAGGAAAAGGCGGAAAAGGAGAGGTTTTAGCTAAAGCTGAGGTAAGAGGCCTTTCTGCTTCAGACTCTGTCGCTTTGAATTTAGGGGAAAGATCAGGGCAAAGCGTAGCTGCTGCAGGATCTTTCTTGAGCTTTTTAGCTGAAAGATGGTATATCTGGCTTTTGGCGGCTATCGCCATATTCTCTATTATCTGGATATTAAGAAAAGGAAGTTAAAAAAAGCGCCCTCGGAAGGGGGCGTTTTTGGTTGACAAAACTTTTGAAAAGGTGTATAATGTAAGCAGGTAGTACATTCTCAATCGAATTTTACTCTAAGGAGGACAGAAAATGAAACTGGCTAAACTGGTTGTTCTGGTAGTAGTTTTCGCTGTTGGGGGGTGTAACCCCTTCAGCAGAGGAAAGGAAATCACCCAGCGCATTTACGGCTGGGGCCGGCAAGGCGTTCTTACCGGATACGATGTTTCCAGGGAAACGGTCATTGAGACCATTCCCGAGCAAACCAAAAAAGGGCTAAATAAAGCCGGCGAAGTTATTCTCCCCGAAGCTTCCGAAGAGGGGGGCAGAGTAATCAGGCGGGAGATTATCCGCTTGAAAAGGAAAGAACCTCAGATTCGGAGACGAATCTGGACCCCTTCCTCTTATTTGGAATCTCCGGAGCTGGTAGAGACCCTAAGGTCTGCAGGTTATCTTCTAACCTGCAATCAACTCGAGGCTGATCTCGGATTAAAAATCAGTCTTGAGAGAGACCAAAAGGAGGGTCTTGGGAGCAAAATCGACCAATACAAGGTTGTAGCTGCTCTCTTCGACCGGTCTAACCGGCTAGTAGCCTACGGAGCTGCATCTTCGTTTGGAAGCGGAAGGGTAAGGCTTCCTTTCCGGTTCGGTCGGGGTTATGGGAATAGTACTTTTTCTATTCCCGACCTGGGAGGACAAGATCGGGCCATTAAGAAGGCGGTGATCGCAATGATTTATGATCACCAAGGCCTTCATCAGCCGGAGTAAAAGCAGGGGGCGGTTCTTTTAAGAATCGCCCCTTTTTTCTTGCTCAAAATTATATTTAAAGCTAATATACCAATAATGGAAAAATATTTAAGAATAGGGAAAGCTTCTGATTTGAAAGAAGGGAAAGACAGAGTTGTTTTTAGGTTTTTTGAGATGGTGCCCGGGCTTCTTTCTTGGGGAGCTTTGTTTTTGGTTGTCTTTTTGTCTTGGTATAAGCCCTTGTGGGTATCCCTCTTTATAATAGCTTTTGTTATCTTTTGGCTTTTAAGAACCATCTATTTTTCTTTTCATCTCTGGACAGCTTACAGGAAAATAGAAAAGAACCAGAAGAAAGACTGGATAAAAGAACTGGATCTTCTTCCTTTGGAGTGGGAGAAGACGTATCACCTAGTAATAGTTCCTATGTATAAAGAATCTCTTCAGATCTTGAGAGGAACATTTAAAGCTCTAGAAGATTCTGATTATCCCAAAGATAAAATGATTGTTGTTTTGGCCTGCGAAGAAAAGGTGAGAGATTTTGTTTCAGAAAGATCTGAAAAGGTGAAAGAAGAATTTGGTTCTAAGTTTTTAAGCTTTGATATTACCTGGCACCCGGAAAACCTTAAAGGAGAAATACCGGGAAAAGGGTCCAATGAAACCTGGGCCGCCAAGAAAGCTAAAGATAAAATAGATTCTTTGGGCATTGATTACAAGGACGTTGTTTTTTCCAGTTTTGACGCGGATACCTGTGTAAAGCCAGGTTATTTTTCCTGTCTGACCTATTTTTATCTTACCTCTTCTGCTCCCACAAGAACCAGTTTTCAGCCGGTTCCTTTATTTACCAATAATATCTGGCAGGCACCTGTTATATCCAGGGTTTTCTCCTTTTCTTCTACTTTTTGGCACAGCATGAACCAGGAGAGACCCGAGAAAATAATTACTTTTTCTTCTCATTCTATGAGTTTTAAAGCTTTGGTGGATGTAGGTTTTAAGCAGACAAACGTAGTTTCAGACGATTCAAGAATATTCTGGCAATGCTTTTTAAAATATGACGGAGATTATAGGGCAGAACCTTTGTATTATCCTGTTCTTATGGATGCTAATGCAGCTAAAAGTTTCTGGAGGACATTGATAAACATATACAAGCAGCAGAGAAGGTGGGCTTTTGGAGTAGGGGATATTCCCTATTTCCTTTTTGGGTTTTTAAAGAATAAAAAAATACCTTTTTCTAAAAAAGTATCTTTGGGGCTTGAAATGATAGAGGGGCATTTCTCCTGGGCTACAGCCAGTATTATGATATTTCTTTTGGGCTGGCTTCCTTTGGTTTTGGGTGGAGGAGATTTCTCTCACAGCTTAATATCCTATAATCTTCCTGTCGTAGTAAGCAGGATTATGACAGTGTCTATGCTGGGTCTTATAGGTTCGGCTTACCTAAGTCTTTTGCTTCTGCCTCCCAGGCCCCCGAAGTACGGAAAGTTAAAATATCCTTTTTTTGTTTTGGGTTGGGCCCTCTTTCCCGTCATAATGATATTCTTTACAGCCCTTCCGGCTTTGGATGCCCAAACAAGATGGCTGACAGGAAAATATTTGGGATTTTGGCCTACGGAAAAGTTTAGGAAATGATTACTCTAAATGAATATTTTCTCCAAACCGGCTTAGCTTAGCTTTAAGGCGGGGATGTTCTTTAAGGTCAGGATCTTCTTCTAGTATTTCTTTTGCCTTTTCTCTCGTCTTTTCTACCAGCTTTATGTTTTTTAAAGAATCCATCATTAAATCAGGGATTCCCCATTGCCTGGCTCCGGAGAAGTCCCCTGGACCCCTCATCTCTAAATCCTTTTCAGCTAAAGAAAAGCCGTCCTCAGAAGCTACCAGAGCTTTTAGTCTTGTATAGGTTTTTTGGGAAGGAGAGCCCGTAAAAAGAAAGCAGTAGGACTGGTGTTTCTCTCTTCCTACCCTTCCTCTAAACTGGTGAAGCTGGGCCAATCCGAACCTTTCTGCTCCTTCTATAAGCATTACTGTGGCATTAGGAATATCTATTCCCACCTCTACTACTGAAGTTGAAACCAGGATGTCTGTTTTTTTTCTTTTAAATTTTTCCATTATCTTTTCTTTTTCCTTTGAGGGCATTTTCCCGTGAATCATGGCTATTTCTTTTTTTGGGAATATCTTTTCAGAGAGTCTCTTGTATTCCTCTTCAACTGATTTTACATCAGACCAATTATTGTTTGTTTCCTTTTTTTCTATTTTCGGACAGATTACGAATATCTGCCTTCCTTTTTCTATTTCATTTCTGATAAAGTCGTAGATTTTTTCTCTTTCTTTCGGTTTTACAATCTTTGTCTTTATCTTTTTTCTGCCCTTGGGAAGCTCGTCTATCAAAGAAAGGTCTAAATCTCCGTAAACAGTTAAAGCAAGAGTTCTGGGAATGGGCGTTGCTGTCATGGAAAGAAAATGAGGAATAGCCCCCTTTTTTTTGGAAAGCTTGGCTCTTTGTTCTACTCCGAACCTGTGCTGTTCGTCTAGAATAACCAAAGCTAAATTTGAAAACTTAACTTTGTCCTGGATTAAAGCGTGAGTGCCTATTAAAATATCTATTTCGCTCTCCAAGGTTTTTTCCAAAAGCTTTTTTCTTGATACCTCTATAACCTGGTTTCTGAGCTTTTTAGATCTCATCTGGTCCTGCTTTCCTGTTAAAAGACCTATATTCAAATTAAAGCTTTGAAGAGAGTTTGAAATCTCTTTGAAGTGCTGCTTAGCTAGGATTTCGGTAGGGGCCATAAAAGCTGTTTGGTATTTGTTTTTAGCTGCGTTAAGGGCTGCTATAGCTGCTACTACGGTTTTTCCGGATCCTACGTCTCCTTCGAGTAGGCGGTTCATCGGCCTTTTCTTTTCTGTATCTTTTAGTATTTGCCAAGCAGATTTCTTTTGGGCGTCTGTAAGCTTGAAAGGAAGAGAGTCAACAAATCTTTTGACCAGGTCGACTTTTAAGGGCAGGGCAATTGATTTTTCTCTTGATATTTTTATTCTTTCTTTTAAAACAAAAAGCTCTATTAAGAAGAGCTCTTCAAAAGAGAATCTTTTTTTAGCTTCTTTAGCTTTCTTTTCTGTGTCGGGGAAGTGGATTTGCCAGAGAGCTTCGCTTATTTTAAGAAAATCGTTTTCTTTTAATATTTTTTCCGGCAAGGATTCGGGTATCCTGTCTTTAAATTTTATCAAAGCAGATCTTGTAATGCTTCTTATTTTTCTTGAGGTGATTCCAGCGGTTTCAGGGTAGATAGGAACCAGTCTTCCGGTATGTATTAAATTGTCTTCTTTTGAGCTGTATTTTTCGTAAACAGGGTTGGTAATATATATTTCATTATCTCTTAAAGATACTTTTCCAGATAACACAAGGTTATCCTCCCTTTTTATTATTTTTTTTAAATAGGGCTGATTAAACCAGACAGCCTTCATAGCTCCAGAATTGTCTTGTATTAAAGCTTGGGTGATTATCATTTTCTTTTTCCAAGTTTTGCTGCTTTCTATGCTTTTTACTTCTCCCTTTATGGTGCACTTCTGATTTATCCTTATATCCGAAATCTTAACCAAATTAGAAAAATCCTCATATCGGTGAGGAAAATAGAATAAAAGATCATGAATGTTCTTTACACCCAGCTTTTTAAGCTTTTTCTGGTAGAAATCTCCTATTCCCGGGACTTTTTCTATTGGAGTAGATAGGTTCATGCGCCCTCGGCAGG
This sequence comes from uncultured Candidatus Saccharibacteria bacterium, assembly GCA_964509645.1. Lineage (GTDB taxonomy): Bacteria > Patescibacteriota > Minisyncoccia > Minisyncoccales > GWA2-38-27 > CAZDXV01. Next base: position 44,956 of record CAZDXV010000005.1, read on the forward strand.
AGTCGAACCTGCATCAAAAGCTCCGCAAGCTTTAATTTTATCCGTTAAACTACGAGGGCAATATCTTAAAATTATCATAAATTAAGGTTAAATTCAATTGACTTAGAGCCTCTTAAAGGGTAGGATATAAGTGAATTGGAGAGGTACCCAAATGGTTACGGGAACAGTTTGCTAAACTGTGCGGTTTTACGATCGCTTGTGGGTTCAAGTCCCACCCTCTCCGCATTTTATTCCTGGAGGGGTCGGATAACGGCTATTCCACCAGTTTTGAAAACTGGCGTCCAGAGATGGACTTGTGGGTTCGAATCCCACCCCCTCCGCCAATTTACAATTTCAGAATTTTCGGAAGTTTTACGCACCTGCGGTGCGGTCGCCTCGCCTGCGGGCGAGGCTGATAGGGCTGAATTTGCAAGGATTTGCCACGCTCCGCGTGGCGAAAAAGAAACGGCTTGGTTTTGGATTTGGAAGTTCGAACCAATCTTTTTTAGAAAATCCCGAATCCCTTCGGGATTTTCTTTGGAAGCGATAGGCCTAAATTTCTGCGTCTGATTCAAATGCTAAAAAACAAGGAAATTAAGGGTTGCATATTTTTATGTTGGGACAGGGCCAGCAGGAACAAACAGAACGACGTGATTTTAAAAATATTTCCTTAGAAAAATTCGCAAAGAGCACTCGCGCAGTTGATCACAAGGCTATTGAGCACATTTTGCACAACCCATTTTATGCGGGAAAAATACGGACAGGGGAAGGATATATGACAGGAAAATTCCACCAGCCCTTGATAGGAATGGATATGTGGAACAAGGTGCAAAATCTTTTAAAGCAGCGTAACCGAAGCGTTTATTACTTAGATAAGCCATTCTTTGCTTACCGAAAAATGGTTTGCTGTACCTGCGGTAGAGGATATTGCCCTTACTTGCAGGAAGGCATTATTTACTATTTAAGTAAGTGCAAGCCGGGCTGTCAGAATCCAAACAAAAATATCCGGGAAAGCGATATTGATGAGGCGGTTAATAATCTGCTTTCAAGAATGCATTTTACTGACAAGGAGTTAAAAGAAGTTGAGGCCTAAGTATGTTGTACTGTACCGAGCCGTTTTTATTGATTATAAAATCTTGGTCCTCTTTAAAACCTGAATGGCTTTCATTTACGATGCCTGCGTCACAAAAACCCGGAATGGTCAACGAGCGATTTTGGTCTGGCTTTTTCTTTCGCGGACCCTTTTCATCATCCATTTCCCCATTTTTGAACCCACGCTAGCCATTTTTCAACTGTCTGTCAAAAGGTTGTCGGAAACCTTTTTACAAGTCAAGGAGAAACGTCAAAATGTACCACCAGCGCCACCAATTACCTCTTACCTCTTATTTTCTATAAGAGCTTAAAATGTCTAGGTTCAGATAGATAGTATCCACCCTAGGCCTGTAAAACAATAACATT
>CAZDXV010000006.1:0-45456 GCA_964509645.1 uncultured Candidatus Saccharibacteria bacterium
TAGCGTTGGCTCTTTTAGCGGCCTCTCTGAAAGCTGTAGCGGCTGCTATCTTGAAAGCGTTCTCTGAAGAATCAACTTCATGGAAAGAACCGTCGTACAAGGTAGCATCAAGATCCACTATTGGATATCCCGCTACAACGCCCTTGTCCATAGCCTCTTTAACTCCTTTCTCAATCGAAGGTATAAATTCTTGGGGTATAGTTCCTCCTTTAATTTCGTTGTGGAATTCAAATCCTTTTCCTCGTTCTTTGGGCTTAACTCTCAAGAAAACATGACCGTACTGACCCCTTCCCCCAGACTGCCTTACATATTCTCCTTCGGCTTCGGCTTCTTTCTTAACGGTTTCCTTGTAAGCTACTTGGGGTCTTCCAATATTAGCTTCAACTTTAAACTCCCTCTTCATCCTGTCTATTAAGACCTGGAGGTGAAGCTCTCCCATGCCCGAGATTACGGTTTCCCCGGTTTCTAAGTCGCCCTTAACCCTGAAGGTAGGATCTTCTTCTGCAAGCTTTCTTAGAGCATCTCCCATTTTTTCCTGATCAGCCTTGGATTTGGGCTCTACTTTAATTGAAATAACAGGCTCCGGAAACTCTATCTGCTCCAGGATAACAGGGTTGTCGGGATCGCATAAAGTATGCCCTGTCTTGGTATTTTTAAGACCGACAACGGCTGCGATATCTCCTGCAAAAACCTGATCTACCTCTTCTCTTTCCGCAGAGTGCATTCTTACCATTCTTCCTATTCTTTCTTTTTCCTCTGTATTGGCGTTTAAGGCATAAGAACCTGCCTTCAGCGTTCCGGAATAAACCCTAAAATAGGTTAGAGTTCCGACATAAGGATCCGTAGCTATTTTAAAAGCTAGAGAAGCAAAGGGTCCTGAGTCCTCGGCTATTCTCTCTATCTTTTCCTCTGTTTTAGGATCAATTCCTTCTACCGGGGGCATTTCAGAAGGCGAAGGGAAATAATTAACTACAGCATCCAATAATGGCTGCACTCCCTTGTTTTTTAAAGCAGATCCGCAGAAAACAGGAATTAATTTATAGTCTAAAACAGCTTTTCTTAAGACGCTGTGAAGATCTTCTTCCGATATCTCCTTGTCATCTAAATAGCTTTCCATAGTTTTCTCGTTTTCTGCCACTATCTTTTCTATCATTTTGTCGTGCCATTGGTTAGCCTTCTCTTTCAAGTTTTCGGGAATTTCTTCTTCTTTTATAATCTGTCCAAAATCTCCTTCGAAGAAAATGGCTTTCATTTTAATCAGATCTATAATCCCTTTATGGTCGGACTCTTCTCCAATAGGTATTTGAACCGCTACAGCGTTAGGAGTAAGCTTTTCCAGTATTGAATTAAAACTGTTTTCAAAAGAAGCTCCTATCCTATCCAATTTATTGATAAAACATATTCTAGGAACATGAAATTTGTCTGCCTGACGCCAAACTGTTTCTGACTGAGGCTCTACTCCTGCCACTCCGTCAAAAACAACCACAGCTCCGTCTAAAACTCTTAAAGACCTCTGGACTTCTGCTGTAAAATCAATATGGCCGGGAGTATCTATAATGTTGATCCTGTACTCGTTTTCTTTTGTTTTCTCTTTTCCTAAAGGAACCCAAAAACAAGTAGTAGCAGCTGAAGTAATAGTAATCCCCCTTTCTCTTTCCTGCTCCATCCAATCCATAATAGCTTTTCCATCATGAACCTCCCCTATTTTATGGGATATTCCGGTATAAAACAAAACACGCTCGGTAACTGTTGTCTTACCGGCGTCAATGTGGGCTATAATCCCAATATCTCTTACTCTTTTTAAAGGATATTCTCTTTCCATAATATTTTACCAGGCAAAATGGGCAAATGCCCTGTTAGCCTCTGCCATTCTGTGGGTATCGTCTCTTTTTTTAACAGCCCAACCCTCACTGTTTGAAGCGTCCATTATTTCCTGGGCCAGTCTCTTGGCCATAGGACTTCCTTTTTTATTCTTGGCTCCTGTAATAATCCACCTTATCCCTAAAGTAAGCTTTCTGTCTCCTTTAACCTCTCTGGGAACCTGATAGGTAGCTCCTCCTATTCTTTTTGACTTTACCTCTAAACGGGGGGAGCTGTTTTTAAGGGCTTGATCAAAAACCTCTAAAGGGTCTTTTTTTATCTTTTCTTTTACAATATCAAAGGCGTCGTAAACTATCTTCCTTGCTTTAGTTTTTTTCCCTCTCTCCATTATCTGGTTTATAAGCTTAGAAACTATTACGCTTTTGTAAACAGGATCTGGAGGCAAGGGATGTTTTTTTATCTTTTTAGATTCTGCCATTGTTATTTCTTAGATTTTTTTGTTCCATATTTGCTTCTTGACTGGGTTTTTCCTTCAACGCCAGCTGTATCCAGAACTCCTCTTATGACATGATATCTGACTCCGGGAAGATCTTTAACCTTCCCTCCTCTGATTAAGACAACTGAATGCTCCTGAAGATTGTGCCCTTCCCCGGGGATATAGGAGGTAACTTCCATTCCATTGCTCAGTCTTACTCTGGCTACCTTTCTTAAAGCAGAGTTTGGCTTCTTTGGGGTAACTGTAAAAACCTTAACACAAATTCCCTTTTTAAAGGGAGATGGATATCTGCTAGGCCTGTTCTTTAAGACGTTGAAACCACGCCTTAAAGCAGGAGTCTTTGACCTCTCCTTTTCTTTCTTTCTTCCTTTTTTTACTAATTGATTAATGGTCGGCATAAAATAATTAAGCGCTTGGCGCTTACAATTTACAAACTTATCAAATCTTTAAGCCATTGTCAATAACCTTAAAATCCCAAACCTATAAAAGGCATCCCTACCAAGAGATTATACACGAAATTAGAGATATAGGGAAGAAACATTAAAGCTAGAATCAAAGCAAGAAATATACCCACAAAAGAACCTCCTATTGACTGGATCGCCCTTGACTGAGGAAAAAGATCCATTAAAAGTTTTGAGCCGTCCAGGGGCGGTATTGGTATCAAGTTAAACAGCCCTAAAAATATATTGACATAAATTATCCAGGTTAAGGCAATATACAGGAAACTGCCTACGGCCACGGCTCCAAACATAACACTAAACCTCAAACCTAGCCCGAATATTAAGGCCAGAATAAAGTTTGCCAAAGGACCCGAGAAGGCCACTTTGGTAGAGCCCCACTTCTGGTCCTTAAGGTTGTAAGGATTGTAAGGAACAGGCTTTGCCCACCCTATAAAGCCTCCCACAAAAAACAGAAGGAAAAGAGGAAGGATTACAGTTCCCATCAAATCCAAATGCTTTAAGGGATTCAAAGTAAGCCTTCCGGCGTACTTTGCCGTAGGGTCTCCCAAGTAGTTTGCTGTCCAGCCATGAAAATACTCATGAAAAACTGCGGACAAAACTATTATTGCGTATAAAAATAATTTGAAAGCGATCCCTATTTCCATAGTATCTAAATTATACCAAAAAAACTTATTTCTTCAAAGCCCTTGAAAAAAATATAGTTTCAGCTATAATACTTTTATATGGCAAAAGAATGTACAATCTGCAAAAAAGGATCTATGATGGTTCAGAAAAGAAAGAAGCTTCGTGGAAAATATAATCCGACCATCAAAAAGAGAAAATACCCCAACCTTCAGTGGGTAACTTTGCCTTCGGGCAAAAGAGTAAAAGCCTGCGCCAAGTGCATTAAAAAACTGGCTAATAAGAAATAGCGGGGCATGGTGTAATTGGCTAACATACACGCATGGGGTGCGTGCGATTCCCGGTTCAAGTCCGGGTGCCCCGAACGCTTTCCGTCCTTTTGAAAGGACGGATTTTATTATCTCTTTTTTATCCACAAAAAAACAGCTGAATAAACAACTGTCCCGAAAGGGGCCCTGTCATCTTTAGAAGATTCTTGGAAAAATTTCCAAGTGGGTGTTCGCACGTTTAGACCGCAGCCTAAACAAATATTGAACTCCCTTTATAGTACCTATAGTCCAGAATCTAGCTAAGATGACTGGGCACTTTTATTATACCTCCAAACAAGCACCCTAGTCAACACCTAAAACCTCTGCCAGTTGCTTTATTAAAGAAACTACAACGGGGGGAGGCATTAAGCTATAAGCCCTTCTCCCCTTTTCATCCTCAACCTCCCAGGGTTTTTCTGTTACCTCTGCTTTTTCCCCGTTCTGACTGTAAACAAATTCAGGGGTAATTTCGTAATCGTCCACATATTCTTCGGCCTTATCTACCGGTACAGAGTTTCTTAATAAAACCTTTGGTATGCCGTATAAATTGAAAGCTTTTTCAATAAGCTCTTTATCTGTTTTCAGTCTCTCTCTTATAGGATCTATCCCCTGCTCATCACCTTCTTTTGTAACCATCCTCTTTCCTTCACAGGCAGAATTATCGCAAATAAGATAAAACTTATCTTCTTCTTTGTCGTATTCTACCTTCTTTGTAGGCAAAAGCTTTAGGTTCCTAGAAGTCTGGCACTCGGGGCAGATTACCCTGTATTTTATTCTCTCATCTATTACATTCTCTGGCACATCGATTAAAACAAAAATGTCAGGATCTTCTCTGTAATCAATTAAATCTCTAAAAAACAGAGAATAGGATATCTGATCCATTTTCCTGGGGAAGCCGTCTATAAAGAGAGCTTTTTTTCCTCTTTTTGAAATCTCTTTTTTAACTAAAGCCAAAATTAGTTCTGTGGGAAGAAGGGTCTTAGTGCTTCTATTTTCTAAAGATTCCATTATCTTGTCCAAAGACTCAAATCCTCTGTAGTTTTCCTTTAAAAAAGATATAAATTCTTCTTTTTTCTCCGGGTCTTCGATTACTTTGTCAAAATCCCTTACCATATCTCCAATAGAAAAATGCTCTATTTTATCTTCAGCTACAACCTCTTTTAGCATCTTAGCGTAAGTTCCCTTGCCAGAACTTTTAGGACCCAGAAGATAAGCTATAAAGCTTTTGTCTTTCAGGTACTCTTTTAGTTTCCTTATCTCTTTCCCCGCCTTAAACTCAAAATATTTCTGCCTTTCTTCAAAGTCAGTCAAATCAAATTTTCTGTATTCTTCTGTTTTAGTTTTAAAAATAGGAAACTCTATATTTTTCATGGTTTAAAATAAAAATTATCTCCTGTAGAAATAATTCCTACATCATTATCTTTATCTGTTCTTTTAACCTGTATACCAAATTCTTCTAATCTTGACAAGACACCAGAATCTGGGTGCCCGTAAGAATTCTTCCCTACGGAAATTACAGCCAAAGAAGGAGAAACCTTTTCTAAAAACTGAGAACAGCTTGAGCTCTTGCTTCCGTGATGAGCTACCTTTAATATATCAGAGTCAATATTTTCAAGAGATTTTTCTATTTTCTCCGTAATATCTCCCGTAAAAAGAAAAGTATTGGAACCGTGAAAAAGCTTTAAAACAATAGAGGCATCATTTACATTTTTATCTAGAATAGCTGAGGGATGAAGAACCTTAAAAAAGACTCCCTTAAAAGAAATTATCTGTCCTCTCTCAGCTGTTATAACCCGAGCTCCTTCTCTTTTTAATTCCTTTTCCCATTTTTTAAATTCTTGGGTATCTTTTGAAGCTTTTGTTTGAAGTACGTTATCAACCTCGTAGTTTTTTAAAACTTCAACCAGCCCGAAAAGATGATCGTGATCGGGATGGGTCAAAACAAGAAGCTCTATCTTTCTGTCGTAGAAAGGCATTTCTTTCGAAAGCTTTTCTAAAACAGCAGAAGAAGGGCCTCCGTCTATTAAAACCTGCTTTCCTCCTGCCATTTCGATATATATGCTGTCTCCCTGCCCTACATTGAAAAATATCACTTCAAGATCCTTCTCTCTGTTTAAATCATAAACTGCGCCCCAAACGAAAAGAGATATTAAAAAAAGAATGACTATTGAAATCCAGGCTTTTTTCATTTCTAAAGAAACAGCCCAAAGATACACTTAATAAATATCCTTGGGCTGCGGTTCGAACCGAAAAACGATAATATTAAGCTGCTTTCTTAAATTCTTCAGCTTTATCCTGAGAAACAATCCTGAACATCTTTGTTCCGCATTTAGGACAAGTTCCGGAAATAGCATATCTCTTAACACTCCCCTTGCCTTTCATCTCAACAAGCTTGGGGTTTTCCATTTTAACGTTTTTCTCTTTGCACTTTACGCAATATCCTGTATATTCTTCTGCCATAATAATATCTATTTGACTTTTAAATTCGACCTTTTAAGAACTTTTTCTTAATTATAAAAGAATAAAGCTAAAATAGCAACTAAAATTCAATAATTTTCTATTTCAGCTTCTTTTAAGGCCTCTTCTACTATTTTACCAGTATTAATCTTTTTTTCCATTTCTTCAAGCTTTTTCAGGTCTCCCTTAGCTGTCTGATGAGCCGGAACAAACAAAGTGCAGCAGTCCTCCTGGGGCTTTATTGATATATTGTAAGTTCCTATCTTTTTAGCTTTATCTATTATCTCATTTTTATCCTTTCCTACTAAAGGACGGATAATGGGGATATCCGCCGCATCTGAAACTATGCCCATATTAACCAGTGTCTGAGAGCTTACCTGCCCCAAGCTCTCCCCTGTTATCAAAGCTAAACACTTTTCTTTTTCAGCTATTCTTTCAGCTATTTTAAGCATTAATCTTCTGTAAGATAAAACTCTGTACTTTGCAGGTATTTTAGCTTTTACTTCCAATTGAGCTTTCTGAAAAGGAACAAAGTATACTTTTAAAGAGGGCTGGTATTTTAAAAATACCTCAGCTAGCTCCTTTATCTTTTCTATGCTTTTTTTGGAAACCAAAGGAAAACTGTGAAAATGAAGCCATATGTTCTCTACTCCTCTTTTGGCTGCCAAAAAAGAAGCTACAGGAGAATCAATTTCCCCCGACACTAGAGACAATCCTTTTCCTGAAGCTCCTGCGGGAAGACCGCCTAATCCCTTTCTTTTTTCAAAATAGAGAAACCATCCTTTTTTTCTTATCTCGACAAAGATTTCAGTGTCTGGATTATCTAAATCAACTTTATTATCAATTTTCCCGGCTATTTTATCTATTACTTCTTCTTTTTTTTCTTTCAATAACCCTTTTTCCATTTTCAACCTTATAGCAAAAGAACCTTTAATGTCTTGTTTAAATACAAAATCTGAAAACTCCTCCAAAGAAGCATCAGAGAAATAGAAGACGGGAGAATGCCAGACAATGCCAAAACACCTTCCTACAACCTCAGAAGCTTTATCTATATCTTCTGTCTCTATAAATATTCTTTCTCTAAAAGATTTAATCTTAAAGTCAATTTCTTCTTTCTTTAAAAAAGAAGAAAGATTAAAAACCAATCTCTTTTGAAAGAGTTTCTTTACGTTCTCTGACTTTAAAAATAGTTCTCCAAAAGCTATTAAAATTCCTTTTTTCATAGTATTTTATCAATAATCCCTCCTCCTAAAAGCTCTTCTTTTTTGTAAAATACTGCAGACTGACCCGGGGTTACAGCTTCCTGAGGGTTTTTAAACTCAACTATTCCCTTTTCAAAAACCTCAGCTTCTGAGGCCTTTTGCCCGTATCTTATCTTAGCTTTAACTTTTAAAGGAAAAGAAGGCTTTTTTGAAATCCAATTTATATCTTTAGCTTTAAGTTTTTTTGAAAGAAGATCTTTTTTATCTTTGCTTACAATTAAAACATTGTTCTTAAGATCCTTTTTTATAACATAAAAAGGACCTCCGGATAAACCTATTCTCTTTCTCTGGCCTATTGTATAGAACCAAAGACCTTCATGGGAGCCCAAGATATTCCCTTTTTTATCTTTTATCTTACCAGGGTTCTTTTTCAAATGCTTTTTAAGAAAATCTTCTGTTGTTTTTTCAATAAAGCATACTTCCTGGGACTCTTGAGCGTCAAAAACAGGAATTCCTGATTCTTTAGCTTTTTTTCTTATCTCTTCTTTTGTAAAGATTCCATTAGGAAATAGGCATTTTTCTATAATATCCTTATCAAGCTTCCATAAAAAGTATGACTGGTCTTTTTTTTCATCTTTTGCTTTAAAGAGCTTATTATTCTTTTTAATAACATAATGCCCTGTAGCAATATAATCTGCCTTTTTCTTTTTCAATTCTTCAAATAAGACCTTAAACTTTATTCCCCTATTGCAAACAATGCAAGGATTGGGAGTTCTTCCCTTTTTATGTTCTTTTAAAAAATAATCCATTATTTTCTTTTTGAATCTTTTCCTAATATCTATAACAGAAAAAGGAATATTTAAAAACTCGGCAACTCTTCTTGCTTTTTTCTCTGCCTCAAAAGGTCCCTCAAACAGCTTAAAAAAGACAGCTTCTGCTTCAAAGCCTTTTTCTTTTAATAATAAAGAGGCTACAGCGCTATCCACCCCTCCTGAAATGGCTATTATTACTTTCATATAGTTTTAATTTAGCTTTTTTTCGGCTTTAAAACAAGAAAAAAGGCCCTTGTTAGGGCCTTAAGGACGGCTTTCTTCTGAATAGTCGTCTTCTATGGGGGAGCTTGCCGGAGGAAGAGAATGCCTTCCTCTTCTTTCTGTGTGGGCTCTGAAATTGGTGTGGCCCGTACATTCTCTGCAAAATTCTGTTTTGCTTCGGGTTTCTCTCCCGCACCCCAGACAGCATTTGAACCCTCTCTGTTTTGCCATCTCTTTTCCTTTCTTGGCTGAACCTTTTTTATAATATTAGCAATTTTAAAAAAATTGTCAAGTTAAATCCTTTTTATATTCTCCGCTTAAAAACCTCAGCTTTCTTTTAGCCCAGTAAGGCCCCGCATAATCTATTCCTATTCTAGAGGTTTTGATAATATTAGAAGGATTTTTCCCCTCTTCTATCCATACTTTATTACTGGAAACTAAATTTTCCCCGTAAAAAGACTTGTCTAACTTTAGATAACGACATAATTTACCAGGACCGGAAGCTACAGAGATATCTTCTCCTGGAACATCCAAAGCTCTTATTAAGATGCATTCTGGAATACCCTTTTTAAAGGTAGAAATATTAAACTGCCAGTACATACCATAAACCAAGTAAATGTAAACAAAGCCTCCTTTATAGAAAGCAGCTTTATTTCTGGGAGTTACCTTGCCCGAGAAAGCATGCGAGGCTCTGTCTTTGGGGCCTAGGTAGGCCTCTACTTCTATTATCTTTCCTTTTAATTCCTTTCCTCTGTATTTTCTGACTAAATACTTTCCTAATATATTTTCTGCCACCTCAAGAGTAGGTTTTGAATAAAAACTTCTTTTTAATCTTTTAGCCATTCTTTATACTTCTCTTCTATTGTCTTTTTCTCCTTGTCTATTCTTTCGTGTCTCTTCTCTAAATCTTCCGAGATATCTCTCTTATTCTTTTTTAAATAATTATAAATAGCTTCAGCTAAAGCATCGGAAGCTAAAACAGAGCAATGGACTTTTACAGGAGGAAGCTTCTCCAAAGATCTTACTATCTTATCCTTATCTATTTTCAAGGCTTCTTCTATTGTCTTTCCTTTAGCCAGTTCCGTTACCATACTGCTAGTAGCTATAGCGGCCGCACATCCAAAAGTTTCAAATTTAATATCTGATATGATATTACTTTTAACTTTAATGTAAAGATACATAACGTCGCCACAATAAACATTTCCCACCTTTCCTATTCCGTCAGCATTCTCTATCTTCCCGTAGTTTTTAGGATTCTTAAAATGCTCTATTACTTTTTTAGAATATAAATTATTTCCCATAAGGAGATATCTCTCTTAATTCTTTTACAATTTTAGGCAAAACTTTTAAAAAGTAATCTATATCTTTTTCTTTGGTGTATCTTCCCAAGCTAACCCTTAAAGACCCATGAGCTTCCTGAGGTTTCAATCCCAAAGCCATTAAAACATGGCTGGGCTCCAGCTTTTCAGAAGAACAGGCAGATCCTGTAGAAACAGCTACCCCCCTCATATCCAGCTGAAGCATTAAGGACTCTCCTTCTACAAAAGAAAACCTGAAGTTGGCATTATTAGGAAGCCTTTTATCAAAAGATCCGTTAAGATAAGACTGGTCAATTTTTAAAACTTCTTTTATCATTTTGTCTCTCAGTCTTTTCTGTCTTTTGCCCTCTTTTTCCATTTCTTCAAAACAAAGCTCTACGGCCTTACCAAAACCCACAATAGAAGGAACATTTAAAGTAGAAGATCTCTTCTTTTTCTCCTGTCCTCCTCCGTGCAGCAAAGGATCTATTTTAACTCCCTTTCTGACAAAGAGAAGAGCTGCTCCTTTGGGACCATACATTTTATGAGAGCTTACTGTCAGTAAATCTATATTTTCAATGTTCAAAGGAATCTTTCCAAAACTCTGGGAAGCATCTGTATGAAAAAGAACTCCCTTCTCTTTACATGTTTTTCCTATCTCTTTTACGGGCTGAATCGTCCCTATTTCATTGGAAGCGTGAATAACAGAAACTAAAACCGTATCTTTTCTTATCTTTTTTTCAATATCTAAAGGATCAATAAAACCCTCCTTATTAACAGGAACTTTAGTTATCTTGTATCCTTCTTTTTTAAGGCTTTCAGCCGCCTCTAAAACACAAGGATGCTCTATTGAAGAGATTATAATGTGAGATCCCTCGTTAGCGGAAGCCACCCCCTTTAAAGCCCAGTTGTTGCTTTCTGTAGCAGAGCCTGTAAAAAACAGCTCCTCAGAAGAAACTCCTAGAAGATCGGCTATTTTCTCTCTAGATTTTTCTACGGCTTCTTTTGCTTCCTGGCCCCAGCTGTGAAGAGAAACCGTATTGCCAAACTTTTCTGTAAAGTAGGGCTTCATAATCTCAAAAACAGAAGGGTCTAAAAGAGTTGTGGCTGCATAGTCTAAATATACTTTCATTCTATTAGGTCAGCTAAGGTTATAGAGTTTAAGGTAGAATCTAAAGAATCCTCGACCTCATTCCAAAGCCCCTGGGAAGAGCAAGCTCCGGCTTTAGGGCACCCCATGCACCCCACAGGAGCTATATCTTCTTCTAAAGCTTCCATTATTTCTGAAGCTTTAATTTTCTCGGGACCTTTAGAAAGAAAATATCCTCCCTTAGTCCCCTTTTTAGCTTTAACTAATCCTGATTTCTCGAGATCTGCCATTATTTTCTCTAAGAAATCAAAGGAAATACCTTCTTTTTCAGATATTTCTTTTATGGGGGATACTCTTTTCTCAGGAAATACTTTAGCTAAATAGACCATCGCTCTTATAGCGTATTGTGTTCTTTTAGATATTTTCATAATAACCGACTAATATAGTCTGTGTTCAGTTTAACAAAGAAAATAAAGATGTCAATATCTATTGACAAAAACTCTTAAAAGTATAAAATACAATATGATCTTTGAAAAAAGAGAAAGGAGGTGATAACTATGTGCGACGACGGTGGAGACTATGATGACGACAGCGGCAGCCTCGCCGACGACTACGACGACATGGGCGAGCACGAAGCCGCGGACCACGTTCGCGACGATGATGACTAAACCTCATGGCAGGTGGCAAACCCCACCTGCCTTTTTTATCCAAAACAAAAAGCCCGGGAGCAACCCGGGCTAATCTTCTAACTCTTAAAAAGCTTTGAAGCAAGCCCTCCTATTATAGGAAGAGGCTTTTTCTTTCCATTAACTACGTTTACTATGCCCACAATAGCTAAAATAAACCATAAAATCCAGGCAAGAAATCCTACCAGCCACCCCAGAATAGGTATCCAAGCTATAAACATGGTAACAATTTCAGCTATAAAAAGCGTCATACCCTGCTTGGCATGGTACTGAACGAAATCATTGTCTTTTTCAACCAGCAAGGGTATTACAAAAAGAATACCGATATAGCTGAGAATAGCTATCATATTGTTCTGTTCTTTTGATTCTTTTTTTTCTTCTGTCATAAACTTAAAATATTAACAGTTATAACGACCTTGAATAATTCTATTTGAACCCTATGGGTATCTCTAAAGCCTGATCGTTTTCAGGCAAACCTGAAGGATTGGCTTTCTGAAGAATAAGAGCTCCTTTCTTCATAAAATCTGCATCCCCTTCTTTGAAAGGATCTTCAAACTCTAAAACAGCCTCAAAAGGAACAAACTCTTCTGTCATCCATTCTTCTTGAGCTTGAGCTGAAGCTTCTGCTATAATCTCTCCGTCCCAGTTCGTTAAAACAGCAAGAAATTCCCCTTCAAAATACCACTGGCCCCGAGCTTTACCTGAAACTGTCAAAGGACTTTCTATGGCTTCTTTTTTTTCAGGACTTTCTAATTGAATTAAATCTTTAATAGTGCTCCCTTCTTCAAACTCAATGCTTTCTACCACTTCTTTTTGGGTTTCCCAGAGCTCCTTGTCAACTGTGCCTGTTCTTGCTATCAAATCGTCTTCAAGAAGAGAACCACACTCTTCTTTTGTTATCTCCTCGCCATCCCTAAAACATTTTTCTTCTAGATCCTCTATTTTCAACCTCATCCAGATAAAGCCTGATTCGTTCCAGGAAAGTGGGCTAGCTTCTGGTTTAATTAAGGCTGCAAAAGGAGTTCCGTCCTCCAAGATATATACTTTGGATTCTTCTGATACCTCAATACCGACATCAAAATCAAGATCTTTTGTTTCCCCGAAAAGACCTTCTGTGAGTATTCCTTTGGGGTAGACTGAAACGTGGCTTAGATTGGATAAAGGAGTTAAGGGAGGGTCCTGAGGTTTTAAGTAAAAATTGAACTTTGGCTCCATGTCTGTTTCTTTTTGATACATGTTCCAATCCTCTGCGGGATATCTCAAAGAAAAATCAAATTTATCATTAGAAAACCTTTCCATAACTTTCTTTTCTTCAAAAGGAATATCTTCGCAAGTATAGGCACAGACAGAAGCACAAATATCAACATCTGGAGCACAGGGAGTTCCGCATTCGTTGAATACGCCTCCCAAATCCTGGCAATGCCTTTTAAAAGGATCTGTCGGCTGATCTGTCTCTAAGGTATAAACAATCTTAGAGCCAAAATGATCTTCAATTGTAATTTCTGCTTCTTCTTGAGTTAAATATAAAACAACCCCTAAAACTATAATTATAGCCAGGACTATTAAAAATACCAAAAAAGTAGAGCCTGTTATTTTCCCTTTATTATATTCCATATATTTTTAGTATAGCAAAAAAAGGAAGATAGTAAATACTATATCCTTCTTGAATCATAAGCCCAATGCAAAAGAGCTTGTCTCTGCTTTTTTCTGCAACTAAAATCTTTTTTAGAGCAGTTTTTCTCAACAGCTCCCCAGTGTCTTTTAAAGGATTTCCACCTTTTTATTTGCCTTTCATCGTCAGAACACCTTCTTCCGTAATAATAGCGGCAGTACCACTGAAACCATCCCCTTGGATCTTCAGGGTAAATCCACCCCTTCTTGCGCCAAACAGAAAGAGGTTGTGAGGCATTAACTTTAAAGAAATTAAGCTCGGAATCGTGTCTTTCGGAACAAAGTTTAGCATTTTTAAACCAAGAATTAGGAAATTCGTTTTTGCAGTCTGTCATATACTTTCCTCCGAAAACACCAAGCTCAAGCATTTCTTTGGGAGTAAGATGTGGTTTAAATCGGTTATCAAAATTCTTTCCTGCAGGTTCTGAAAGTTCATATTCATACCCTTTTTGCATTTTGTCTTTAACGATAATTTTCTTTTCCATTTTGTCTAGGTTTCAATTTTAAATAGATTAATAAGGATATATTTAATGTGTCAAGATTAAATACATTCCCCTCATGTTTTAAAAAAAATTATAGCTCCTGAGAACTGCATGAAGCTAAAGCTTTACGATAGGTTTTAACACCGAAAATAATGAAAAGTCATCAAAGAATTAACAAAAATATTAATCCCATAAGTTGTAAATAGAGTGTTCTCCCGCCGAATGAAACCAAGCCGTATTAGAACTCCTAAATTCAAAAATAATTCTGTATTTTTGATTTATTGAAAAAGAAAGAAAACCCTTAAGGCCTCCTTTTAGTTTGTGAGTTTTTAGTTTCGGATCAAAAGGATCGCTACGAAAAATTTCCTCTTTTCTTTCGGCGATCTTTTTTATAGACAGAGGCAGTCTTTTATATTCACGAGCAAACTTGCTTGAATAAAGAATTTTCATCTAATCAGTAGCTTCTACCTCAAATCCTTTAATGATTTTAAGCGTTTTCCTTTACCGGAAGCAAGCTCTTTCCTGCTTTCTGACAACTCCCGAAGAATTTGTCCTTTAATTTGCATTCTTAAAAGATCACGAAAAAACTCGCTTTTAGTAGCGTATCCGCCTTCTTTCATTAATTGTTCAGCTTTCTTTTTTAACGCTTTTGGCAATGATATGTTAATTACAGAACGCATAGTAATTGTAATAATTTGTATTACAATCTTATACTATCATATTCAATGCTTCTGTCAATAATTGTTTTGTATAAAAAACAAAGTTTCCAATATTTTAAAGAAAATCATAGCTCCAAACCCTCTTACTCATACCTTAAAGCATCAACAGGATTAAGCTTAGAAGCAGCACGGGCAGGCAGAAATCCTGAAATACATCCTACTAAGAAAGAAAAAAACAAACCAAATAATATAAGCCAAGGACTGGCAGAAGCTTTTAACAAAAAGATGGGATTTATTATAAAGTAGAGCTCTACTGCTTTAGCTAGACCTATGCCTAAAGCTACACCTCCTACTCCCCCTATCAAGCCCACTATTCCTGCTTCAAAAAGGAAAATATACCTTATAGTAGAAGTCTTAGCTCCAATAGCCTTCATTACGCCTATCTCTCTTATCCTTTCGTGGACTGAAGTATACATTGTATTCATTATCCCTATAGCCCCCACTAAAATAGCTATTGAAGCCAAAGCAAATACTGCCACTTGTATCATACCTATTATATTCCCCACAATCTCAATTACTTTCTCAGAGCTTAAAACAGTAAAAGAAGGAAGATCTTCCCCTCTCCTTCTTCTTCTGCTCTCCTTCAAATTTTCTTTAATATTCTCAACAACTTCATCTGTAGAATAATCCGCTTTAGCTTTAGCTAAAAGCTGTTTAGCCCCCTTTCTCTCCCCTGTAATGCTTCTAAAAACCGACAAGCTTATCATAATTGAAGTATCGTCCTGCTTGTTTCCCAAAGAACGAAGAACCCCTGAAACTTTAAACTTTTTCCCGGCTATAGTCATCTCGTCTCCTACTTCTATCCCCGAGAATATGTCCTGAGAGACAAAATGCCCTATTATCACTTCTCTTTTGCCTCTATTGGGCCATTCACCTTCAACCAAAGACCAACCCATATCGGAAACTAAAACATCAAGGCCTTTTTCGTCCATAGGAACACCCGTCATAAAGACAGTTTTTTTGGCATCCTCAAACCTTACTGATTCTCCTTTATAATTCATAGGCAAAACAGCTTCTACCCCCTTAGCTTTCTTAACAGCCTCTATGTCCTCATCTGACAGCTCCAAGCCTCCGGCAAAGGTAGTGGCAAAGTTTGTTATCTCTCCCGGCATAACAATTATAATGTCTTTTCCTATCATTTGAAGCTGCTGGGTAATAGCAGACTTCAGCCCCTCTGTCATAGAAAGAAGAGAAACAACTAAAAATACTCCCACAACAACCCCTATTATCGTAAGCCAACTTCTTAAGGGCCTGGTTCTCAAGTTTCTGGCTGCTAATTTTAAAAACTGAATTACCTTTTCCATGCAAATTTGCTTGAGGTTTTATGATTTGATACCATCTCTCCGTCTTTAATATTAACTATATTCTCTGAGTAGTCTGCTATTTTCGGATCATGAGTCACTACAACAATAGTTTTTGACTCTTCCTGGTGAAGATTCTTTAAAAGCGTCATTATCTTTTTGCCTGTTACAGAATCAAGGTTTCCTGTAGGCTCGTCTGCTACAATAATCTCGGGGTCGTTTGCTAAAGACCTGGCTACAGCTATTCTCTGCTGTTCTCCCCCGGATAATTCTGCTGGCTTGTGTTCAAACCTTTCCCCTAATCCAACCCTCTCTAAAAGATCTTTTGACTTTTTTTCCCTTTCAGATTCCGGCACTCCCTGAAAAAGCATCGGAAGAGCCACATTTTCCAAAGCTGTAAGATTGGGAAGCAAATTAAACTGCTGGAAAACAAAACCTATCTTCCTTCCCCTCACAACAGCCAGTCTGTCTTCCGAAAATTTAGATGTGTCCTCTCCGTCTAGAAACACTTTTCCTTTAGTCGGAATATCCAAAGAGCCCAGAATATACATTAATGTGGACTTGCCGGATCCCGAAGGACCCATTATAGTCATGAAATCGCCTGCATTGACCTGCAGGCTAACTCCTTTTAAAACGGTAAGTTTTACTTCTCCCAACTGATATATTTTCCAGACGTCATCTAGTTTTATTACTTCTTTTCTCATTATTCTAAAACAACTTTTTCTCCTTCTTCTAGGCCGGAAATAACTTCTATAAAATTATCTCCTTCTATTCCTGTTTCAATCTCTCTTTCTTCAATTTTATCGTCTTTAAAAACCTTAACTGCACCCTCATCTACGGCTTCTTCCGGAACAAGGAGAACATTTTCTTTTTTATTAGTTTCCACAACAATATCCGCTGTCATGCCCGGTTTTATGCCTTCAATGCCTTCCTTAAACTCTATGGTGATTTCGTAATAAACAACATTGTCTATAACTTTTTCTGCAGGGTTTATGGAAAGAACTTCTCCTCCTACTATTTTTCCAGGAAAAGCTACCAGGCTTATTCTTACAGGATCTCCTACTTCAACATTTACAATGTCCCCCTCATAAATATCCACTTTTATCTGAAAAGGCGCTGAAGGAAGAAAAGAAAATACTGCTTCTCCTGCTTGAACTACTTCGCCCACCTCTTTTTTAGCTTCAATAATCTGACCCTTTGAAAAACTTCTTAAAACAGCTTCTTGGATTTCATTTTCTAGCAGAGATATTTTAGCTTGAGACTCCTTAATCCTTGCTTCATAAAGACTGCCTCCTTCTTCAAGTTTATCTTCTATTTCTGCCACTTGAGATTGAGCAGAACCTATAGCCTTCTGGTTGTTTACTTTAGTAGAGGATATTGTTTGAATAGCAGAAGCGATATTCTGGTACTCAGAGTTAACAGAACTTATCTTAGAGTCTAAAACATCTTTATCTGTGCTCGAAACTTTGTCTTTATGGGCTGATTTCTCTGTTAAGTCCCGCATATCTTCAAGCTCGCTTACAGTATCGCTAAGTTTTTCTTTGGCCTCCAGCAAAGACGAATCTACAGCTTGCCTGGTATAGTTTTCTTCTATTTCTTCAGTTAAATCCTTTAAATCTTTGTAGTAGTTTTTTATCTGATATTTTATCTCTACCGCTTCCTGGCTGTCTATACCAGAAAAATATGTCCTTACAAAATAACTTACCAAATTATAGGTATCGTAAAGTTCGATATAGGCGTCTTTTAGAGCGTTAAAGCCGTCTTCATAAGCGTTTTTTAAGTCCTCTTCTGATTGAGCTTTAACGTTTTCTAGGTTTTCCTCGGCGCTTTCAAGAGAAACCCCTGTATTTCTTTCTTCAGCTCTTATAACTTCCAGATTTCTTTTTGCTTCCTCTAGCTGTAAAACAAGTTTTGTCTTGCTTTGCTCTGCTAAAACCGCTCCTCTTTCAACCACATCTCCCTCTCTGGCATATATGCTTTCAATTCTGCCCATATTCTTAAAACTCAAACTGGCCCTTTCTGAAATTTCAACAGCTCCAGTTTCCGAAATCTCTTTTATTATAATCCCTTTTCTTACTTCTCCCAGTTTCAGTTCTTCTTCTTGTCCATAGGTAAAATAAAGGAAAACTCCTCCTAAAACCGCAGCTAAAATTATAACAATGATAATAATCTTTTTCATGTTAATTAATTTTACCTTTTTAAGAGAGAGAAATAAAGCTTACTTTTTTTCTATTTTAACAGCCCTCCCCTTTACCAGGGCCTCAGCTACTTTCTTTCTAGCAGAGCTTAAAATCCTCTGGAGAGTACTTTGGGAGATACCCATCTTCTCGGAAGCTTTAACCTGCCCCATTTTCTTGTAATCGCACAACCTTAAAGCTTCAAGCTCGTCTTTTCTCAAATTAACTTCCTTTAAGTCCGATAAAGGAACGGCTCTGGGTTTGAAATAAACCGCTTTAGGGTCAAAATATATTTTTCTTTTTTTCAGAGGTCTGACCATTTTTTTAAATTATTATATATATTTTTTATTTCTTTTTTAGCTTTCAAATTAGTTTCCATTACGGGAATTAAACTGGAAACAGCTTTAAATATTTTTTTATCATAAGATATTTTTCCTAAAAATCTATCTCCCAGCCATTTTTCTATTTTAAAGCTCATTTTCTCATTCATATCCCATTTATTTAAAACCCCGAACCAGGGAATATTGAAATGGTTAACCACTTTTAAAACTCTTTTAAGATCGGAAAAAGCAGAGGGAGTGGGCTCTGTAACAAGCAAAACTAAATCTACATCCTGCAGAGAAGCTATAACCGGACAGCCCGTCCCGGGAGGCGCGTCTATAACAGTAAATCCATCAACTAAAGATTTTATCTTAGAAACTATCTTTCCAGACCCTGTTTCTCCGGGATAAAGATGGCCTGAGTACAAAGGAAATCCATGTTTCCCAGTTTTCTTTCTTATCTCTCCGCTCTCAACGGGCTTCATTCCTAATACGGCCTGAGGACAAAAAATCTCGCAAGCTCCGCACCCCTCGCACAGAAAAGGATTAAGTTTTAAATTTTCATTCTCAACCTCTAAAGCATTAAACTTGCATTTGGATGCGCACTCTTTACCTGCTGAATTATTCTCTTTAATTACAGGTTTTTCTGAAACGCTAATCTTTTCTATGCTTTCCCAGTTATTCGGCTCCCCCAGCCAAACAGCCAAATTAGGAGCGTCAACATCGCAGTCTAAAGCTGCAATATCCCTTTCTTGAGAAAAAAGAATACAAAGAGAAGAAGAAATCATTGATTTTCCCACTCCTCCTTTTCCTGAAACTACGGCTATCTTTTTAATCTCCATGGAATAATAATTTAACCAATATCATAGCAGCTATTCCGAATAAAAATACCAAAAAGTGAACAACTGACTTTTTAAAACTCTCTTTGTGCTTTATTTCCGGGATCAAGTCAGAAGCTGAGATATAGATGAAGTTGCCGGCAGCAAAAGGCAGAAGATAGACGATGGATTCTCCTATGCTTTCTGAAATTAAAATACCGACAATTCCGCCCAAAATAATTGTAGAAGCTGAGAAAAAATTCAGAAAAAGAGCTTTGACTTTCTCAAATCCTCCATATACTAAAACCCCAAAATCTCCTATCTCTTGAGGAATTTCATGCAAAGCTACAGCCAGTACTGTAGCTAACCCCACCGGAAAGGAAACTAAAAAAGAAGCTGCAATTACAAGGCCGTCTATAAAGTTGTGTACAGCATCAGAAATAAGAATTAAATAAGAAAATGGAGCGGGCTTCTCAAGACATCTTTCTCTAGTACAATGGTGCCACCTTATAAACTGCTCTAAAACAAAAAACAGGCAAAATCCTAAAAGAAGCCATAAAAACAAAACAAAAAGATCTCCGCCCTTTTCTATGGCCTCGGGAATCAAATGTAAAAAAGCTCCTCCCAATAAAGCCCCGGCAGAAAAAGCAACTAAAACCAAAAGAATTTTATCTAAAAGCTTTTTTTGAAAAAACAAAGTCAAAGCTCCTACAAAAGAAAGCAAGCTTATTGCAATCGTAGATAATATAATATAAATCATAAATCTTTTAAAACTTTAAAATCTTCTTTTAACACCTTCTTCATATTAGGATTGTAAGCTGCAACTGCCGGATGATAGAGGGGAACAATCTTAACTTCTCCCGCCTCAAAAACTTTTCCATGAATTTGGCTAATAGAGCCCGCGTTGCCTACACCAAACTCTTCCATTAAAAGATTCATAGCATGCCTCCCCAAACATCCTACGACCTTAGGATCTATTATCTTAATCTGCCTTTTTAAAAAGGGCAGACAGGCTTTTATTTCTTGAGGCAGAGGATCCCGATTATTAGGAGGCCTATCTTTTAATATGTTAGTAATGTAGACTTCTTCTCTTTTGATTCCCGCAGATTCTAAAAGCTCGTCTAAAACTTTCCCCGCCCTACCGCAAAAAGGTCTTCCGGTCTTAGATTCATTTGATCCGGGAGCTTCTCCCACAAACATAATATCGGCAGAATGACTCCCTTCTCCTATAACAGGAAGAACCCTAGAACTAGAAAGAGGGCACTTTGCGCATTCTACTATATCATCTCTAATTTTCTTCATTTCTTTTTTCATAATCCAAAAAGGTAAAATATACCCAAAGCAAAAAGAAATAATGATTCTATCAAAGTAATCCAAACAGTAAACCTAGGAGAAGCAATCCTAATCTTCATGGTAAAGAAAGCTATAAGAAAGATAATAATCTCATCCAGCATATAAAAGAAGACAAAGACCGCGATAAATAAAAGATATAATAAAGGAGACAATCCAGCATCAGCCAAGATAGAAGCAAAAAAGACAGGAATAGCGGCAGAACAGGGAAATTCAACAATTGTAATGGCGGCAGCAAAAGCTAAAATACTCAATACTATCAAAAAAATACTTTCCGATTCTTGGAGGGTTTTTTTAATTTTTGAAGAAAACTTGGAAACAGCGCCTCCGCTTTGACAAGTAGGACCGTATTTTCTAAATCTTAAAAACTCTCTAAAAAAATAAACACCTCCTAAGACACCTATAACACCTATTATTATCTCCATTCCTCTTAAATAAGAAGCTAAAAATGAAAAAATCTGATGCCAGACAATTATTAACAATCCGTAAATGAAAGCTGTAGTAGCTACAAAAACAGTTCCGTACAAAAATATCTTCTTTTTTTCTTTCAAAGATAAAACAATCGTTAATATCAAAACTAAAGCTCCCAGAGAGCAGACATTAAAACCGTCAAAAAACCCTA
Organism: uncultured Candidatus Saccharibacteria bacterium; assembly: GCA_964509645.1. Taxonomy (GTDB): domain Bacteria; phylum Patescibacteriota; class Minisyncoccia; order Minisyncoccales; family GWA2-38-27; genus CAZDXV01. The sequence goes on from CAZDXV010000006.1 coordinate 20,935, forward strand.
AAACGACAGAGAGAGCCGGAAGAGAATATTTAGAAACATCTATTTTTCCTAAAAAAGGAAGAGAAACCTTGTTTTTTTCCGAAATAATACCCGGCTCCTTGCCTTCTGACAAATTAGAGACGTACTCCTCTATCTCACTTCCTATTTGATCGCTAAAGCCAACAAAATAGCTTCCTTCTATAAAAGTTACAGGAACTAATCCATGTTCTCTAGAAGAAACACCATATTCTTTATAAAATTCTTTCAATAAATCAACATTTTCTGAAATAGAAAACTTGTTCAGTTCTATTCTAGGATATTTATTTATTATTTCGTTTTCCAAAAAAGATTTTTCCTCTGCACAATGAGGACAGGTTTTGCTGTAAAAAAAATTAACTTCGATCTTTTCTTGAGCTAAAACAAAACCGGAAAAAGATAAAAATAAAATTGATAAAAGTATAACCTTTCTCAACATTTTACTCGGGTAAAATACAAAATGTATTATTAAACCTGTTTATATAATTGAACAAACCTATGATAGAAACTATTTCAACTAGTTCTGCCTCAGAGAACTTTCTTTTCAATTTTTCAAAAAGAGCAGTATCGCACTGAGCAGTTTCTGTCACCTTCTCAACTAGATCCAAAACTTCTTTGTCTCCTTCTTTCTTCTCAACCTTTTCTATAATTTTCTCGTCTGCTCCAAGACTTTTAAGCATTTTCTCTGTAACGTCAATACAGAAAGGACATTTTAAAGTTTGAGATACTGTATAGGCTATTTTCCACCTCAATAAAGGTTCTATATACCCTTCTTTCATGATAACTTTAAAAAGTTCTGTGAACTCTTTTACCACCTTGGGATTATGAGCCATTACGCTGACCCATTCTGGAACCTTTCCTATGTCTTTTTCAAATTTTTCATAAACTTCTCTAGCCTCTTTTTCTACTTGATCTTTATTTAAAGAATTTATTGTGGCCATAAATAAAATTAGTTTTTAAGTGCAAACTCTAACAAGCTTCCCTGAGAATAAGCTTTTGCTAATTCTTTAGAATAAGGGATCTCCTTTTCTATTTTACCCTTTATTAGCCCCTTGTCTCCTAAATCTGCTTGGTTTAATATTATTTTAGCAGGAATTTCAAGTTTTTTACAAAGTTCTAGAATTAATTTTAAATCGTATTTTCCCATAGGAGTAGGTTCTGTCACAGCATAGGCTTTGTCTGTCCCTACTAGAGCGTTAATTACAGGACAATGGGTACCGGCGGCTGTATCAAAAAGAATAACATCCGCATTTTTCGAAACTTTCTCAGCAAATTTCTTTGTAGCCTCTACTACAGGGCCTGTTTCTTCCAGGCCTGGCTTAGCTTCTCCTGTTATTAAAACAAGATTATCAATTTTATTTAAATAAATTTTTCCTATTTCCCTCTTTTCTGGCTTTATAGCTCCGTGAGGACAGACCGTCCAGCAAGCCCCGCAACCCGTACAAAGATCTTCAAGAAAAACCGGGTAATCACCGGGCTTTTGGAAAATAGCGTTTTCTCTGCAAGTCCTAGCGCATAAACCACATTTTTTGCATTTTTCTTTAATTAATACGGGGAAATCACCATAAATCTTTTCTTTTTCTTCCAGCTTCTCTCCCAAAATAAGGTAATCGTTGGGACATTCTACATCACAATCTACCAAAACAACTTTTTTTCCTTTTTTTAAAAAATCTGCTGCCGTTAATATGGCCACAGTGCTCTTCCCTGTTCCTCCTTTCCCTCCTGTAATAGCTATTTTCTCCATATCAAACCTTGGCCCTAGTAGCTTCCCTTAAAGGACTTGCATTACCTTTAAAAAAGCTTTTTAGCGCTTTATCAACTTTATCTTCTTTTACAATGTAAACATCTACAATATTATCTCTTAAAGCGTGAAGAGAAATAGGACCCATTTCTTTAGTAAGAACAGCATCAACTTTTTCCTTTATTATAAAAGAAGAAGCATTCAAGCCCGCTCTAACTTCTTTTTCTTTGTAAGGATTTTTTTTAAAATAAGATCTTTTTACTTTTCCTTCTTCTGCTTCCAGAAAAATAAATTTCTCAGCTCTTCCAAAATGAGAAGAAATTTTTTCTTTGTCTTCGACAGGAATACAAAGTTTTTGTTTCTTGGTTTCAAAAGGAATAATTGAAACTGTAAAAGAATCTACGGCTCTTATTTTCTTTTTCACAGCTTTTTCTATGCTTTCTGAAACTTCAGAAGCCCTTTTAACATTAACTTTTTTACCTATTTTAGCCTCTACTTCTCCAAAGATAAATGGGCCTGCTTTTCTTAGCTTTAAATTATCAAAACCCCTTAATCCGGATATCTCACCTAACACCTTTTTGATTCTTTCTTCAACTTCCTTGTCGGGAGAAACATCCAGCAAAGCCAAAATAGAGTCTTTGGCAGACCCAAAACCTGCTTCAAAAATAAAGAGAGAGATAATAATGCCGGCAACACCTTCCAAATAAGGAAAATTAAACCAGCTTGAAATCAAACCTATCACAACGATAGAAGAAGAAAGAATATGGAGCTTTGATTCTTTTCCGTCAGCTATCAAACTCTGAGAGTTTATCTCTTTTCCCGTCTTCACCTCATAGCTTCCGACTAAAAATAAAATAACAGCATCCAAAACAGCTACAGCTACAGCTATCAAAGGAATCTTTAAGTCATACTCTGTAAACATTTTATCAACGCTTTCTTTGATAATCGTTCCTCCGGCAAAGAATATCAATCCTGATATTATAAGAGCTGTAATATTTTCCGCCTTATAAAAGCCGTAAGAAAACTTTTCTGTAGGTTCTTTCTGAGCAATTTTAAGACCGATAATAGCTGCAAAAGTAGAAAAGGAGTCGGCGACGCTGTGGATAGCATCAGCTAACAAAACAACGCTGCCAGATAAAAAACCGACTATAGCTTTAGCTAAAGCAAAAAGAATAGTAGTTAGGACTGCTATATTAGTAGCTTTCTGCCCTTTTTTAAGAATATCTCTATTCATAATCCCCTTTTCCTAAAACCTCTCCCAAATCTACCAAAAGATTCTGTAAGCTCTTTTAAGTTCCCTTTTTTAAATTCTTCTACAGCTTCTTTAACTTTCATAGAAGGAGAAGCTTGAAAAACCTTAATGCTAGAAGACTCTAAAAGATTAAAGGAATTAGGACCCATGTTGCCTGTTATAACAGTTTCAGCTCCGTTATCTGCTACCGTCTGAGCCGCCTGGACTCCAGCTCCCCTCATAGCATTTACTCCTGTGTTGGAAACTGCATTAAATTTATCTTTATCCAAATCTAGAAAGATAAAATAAGAACACCTCCCAAAACGAGGATCAACTAAAGAATCTAAGCTTTCTCCCGAACTTGAAATACAAACTTTCATGTGTTTATTTTAAGATTTTAAACCAGAATTATTAAGCTGATTTTTTAAGATCCTTTATTCTTTTCTCTATCTCTTTCATTTGATTCTCCAAAGCTTTAATCTCCTCAGATATCATTCCTTTTTCTTCTTTAAGAATATCCTTTTCTTCTTGAGGACTAATTCTTCTCTGCCAACCTAAGGATCTATAACCTCTACCTCTAAAACCGGGCTTGGCGTATCCAGGAGCATCGCATCCTGAACAAAAACCAAAACCTCTTCCGGTCATAGGACCTTGACCTCTTGGGCCTGTTCTATCACCATAGGGCATAGTACTTTTTTTAGTTAATTTTAACTTAAGACCTTTCTGTTTATAGTATATACCCATAACTATCTTTGTCAATAGAAAGGACTTGCTCTCCAAAGAAGATCTTACATCATTCCTTGGAATTTTTGAGCCATAGCAGATTGTACCTTTTTGGCGGTCTCGTTAAACAGATCCTTTATAGTTCTTTCTTGATCCTCTTTAGACAGTTCCGAATTAAGGAAAATTTCTTCTATCTCCATATTTCCGTTCATAACAACCTTTATCCCCTCTTTTTCCGACTCAAACTTTTCTTGAGCCATGGAGTCCTTAAGTTCTTTAAGCTCTTTTATTTTTTTAAGTTTGTCAAACATAATTATTCTGAAAATTCGTCATAACGGACTATTTCCAGTATATTTTTTCTTGATTTTACTCCGGGTTTATCATAAGGGATTCCCAGAGGAAGAAGAACGGCAACTTTATAGTTCTCCGGTATATTAAGTATGCTTTTTACTTTTTCCTGGTCGAAAGCTCCCACCCAACAGCTGTCTAAACCTTCTTCTACAGCAGCTAGTGTTATATGGTCTATGGCAATAGCTATATCTACAGCGTAGGCCGGAACATCGCATCCCATAATATGATCCGGATTAGTTGAAACAGGAACTATTATAACAGGAGCTTCTCCCACGAACTCCTGACTGGCAGCGGCCTCTTTTATAGCTTCTCTTTTTGCTTTGTCTTTTACAACAACAAAAATATACTCCTGAGCATTATGTGCAGAGGGCGCCATTCTTCCCGCATTAAGAATCTTTTCAAGCTTTTCTTTTGAAACATCCTCGTCTCTGAACTTTCTTACGCTTCTTCTCTTTTCTATTAACTCGTAAATATTCATACTTCTTTTACCTTATTAATATTATACTTATCTATTTTCTCGCCTTCTTTAAAGATAAATTCGGCCTTAAGCTTTTCTCCTTTTAGGGCCCTTGAGACCCAATAGCTGTCATCTTCCCACATCTCATCAAAAGGAAGCTCACTTTCCTTAAACCATTTAGGGGCCATTTCTTCTGACTCTTTAGGCTCTCCTTCCCAGTCTCTGGCTAAGAAAACATGGACATTCTGATTCCATTCTTCTTTATAAGGGAAATTAAAGCTTAAAACAGCCACCTTTTCCATATCCTTCAGTTTTACTCCTATCTCCTCTTCTGTCTCTCTTAAAACAGCGTCTTCAATGCTTGAATCCCTTTCATCTACCTTCCCTCCTACTCCGTTCCATTTTCCCACCCCGAAACCTCTTTTTTTCATAGCCAAAAGGACATCTTTTTTCTTTCCTTCCTTTATTAAAAAACAGAGAGTAGCTTCTTTCATATATTTTTCTTTTTAGAAAAATAGAAAATGTACACTATGTCTAGGATAGCAAAAGTATTCAATATCAGAAGAGCTATAAACCAGCCTTTTTGGCTGTTTTTAGCCGACTTCCATAAAGCTACACCCTTCCAAGGCAAAGTCCAAAGGCCAATTAATAAAATAATCCATGGATTTGCCAAAATTATACTTTCCATATTTATAACAGTTTAAATTTATTAATTTCTAAACCAAAGTCATATCCCAAGCTCTCTGCCGCTTTTCTGCACAAAACCATCCTTCTGGTAAATATTTCAAAGTATTCCATTACTTTAACAAATCCTGTATCAATTTCCAAAGATAAGGTTATTCTCTTTTTATCTACCTTCAATTCGCTTTTTGTAGTAGCATAATTTACTCTATCGTGAATATCAGTTTTAATTTTCTTTAAGTCCCTTACTAAAACGCGGGATCTGTGAACATCGGCTTTGTCAGCTAAGACAACAACAGCTGAAATAGGATTTTTAAAGCTCGCCTCTCTTATTCTTTCATCATGAGTGGAAATAGCCTGCATCACATCTGTCATTTCTGAAGGTTTGAACTTTCCCTGGAAAACCTGATGGAAAAGAATAGCTGCTAAATAGTTATGATAGTTTCTTCCCAAAAAGTTTCCCATATCATGACAAAAGCCGGCAATTGATGCCAGCTCTGCCTGTCTTTTTGTTAATCCTATTTTTCCAGCTACCCTTAAAGCTCTTTCTGCAACCAAGGAAGAATGGCGAAGGCCGTGATCTGTGTAAGCTAACTCTGACAGATAATCCTCTGTCTTTTTTATAAACTCCAGTATCTCTGTATTTTCTTTAACATCATTCAAATTAATCATCTTTCCTTATTCTAACCTATTCTTCAGAAAATTTCCATAATCCGTGAATATTGCAGTACTCTCTTGCTTCAATACTGCCTGGAGGAATATTGAATTCTGCCTCCGGCTTATCTCCGGGTTTTAGCTCCCTCCTGTATATCTTCCCGCCTGATATTACTTCAATCCACTCTATAAAATGACTCTCTGCCATAGGGTGAGGGTTGGAACCTACTTTAACTTTGATTCCATTTTCCGTTTTTTCTATAATCGGAACATGTTTTTCTTTGCCCTCATCTTCTGTCTTTCCTTCCAGTAAAATCATATTTTCTTCGCAGCACACAAGATCACCATCTCCTTCTTTTAAAACTTCTATAATATTAGAACAAAGACTACATTTGTATATCTGGTATTTTTTTGTCATTATTCCTTTCCGCAATTACAATTATCACAAGATTTGCCGCATCTTTTGCATTTTGAACCGCACCCGCATTTTTTGGCCATAATTAATGATTTATTTTATAAGCTCTTCTACCTCTTCTTTTCCCTCTTTTCCCTTCTCAACCTGCTCTGGATCTTCCCTGTTCAAAAGAGTTTCAAATTCCCCTATATGCTCTTTCTCTTCTCCGGCTATGTCCATAAGAACCTTTTTGATGCTTTCGTTATCTGTCATAGAGGCCAGTTGCTCATAAAAAGAAATTGCATCAAGCTCTGCTATAATGCCAGCTCTTAATATTTCCCTATCGATATTCTTTTGGTCAACTTTTGTTAAATCTAAAGGCAGTTTTGATAACATATTTTTTTCGTTGGTTTATTTTCGACCTTTATCAATATCTTTAAAAAGGACGCAAGAAGAGCAAAAATTGTTAGTGTGCTCTTTCATGTGTTTCTCTTTTATTCTATTAAAATTCATACTGCCTATCCAGGCAACTAAATTATTTTTGCACTCTTGGCACTTCTCTTTTATTTGTTTTCTATATTTTTTACTTGGCATAATTATTTAATTTTAAATTCTTTTCTTTCTTCAAACTCTTTTCTTTTTCCATAATTCCACTGGTCAACCGGCCTTAAATAGCCTACTATTCTGGAATAAATTTCGCACTTTCTAAACTTTTCTAAAGAAGGGTTTTTCTTATAGCATTGATTGCATTTGACTATGTTTATCTCTTCTTCTCCCTGCCTGTATTTAAGAAAAACTCCGTTTTTAATTTTTTCTCCTTCTATTTTTATCTCTTTGCCGCAGTCATGGCAAAATCTATTTTTGGCATTTGTTGCAGATTCCATAAAAATATACTTGATGCTTATTTATTTTTCCGGCCTTTACTTTTTTTCTTTTTAAAATAGGGCAATCTTTGCGGATATTTACAATGAAGGGGTCCGCGACGTCTACAACCCTGCCGCAATTCTCGCATATAAAGTGGGCGTGAAGAGATGCGTCCCCGTCATACCTTGAAATTCTGGTAGGAATTTCCTGAATCCCGCCCTTTTTCTTAAAATTATTTAATATTCTGTAAACTGTGCCTTGGCTGATGCGGGGAAGCTTCTTTTTTACCTCCCGGCAAACCTCCTCTGCTGTAGGGTGGGTTTTAACACTCATTAAATAATCCATTATTATCTTTTTTTGAGATGTTAGCCTTTCTTGCGTTTTCATATTATTAGTATTGATTACTAATTACATTCTATTACTACAAAGAATCTTTGTCAATATCTAAACCTGTGGAAAACTTAAAAGACCTCAGCCAGAAACGCTAAAGTCAAAAACTAAAAGATGCTAGTAAATTTCTAATAGAAAATAGTCTTTGTCAGATGATAGGGCTTTTCCAGTTTCATTTTTTGGCTCTTATTCCATAGAAGCCAGTCTATTTGAAATGGATAAAAATCTTTTCCTTTTTTATTAATCTCCTCTGCTAAATATTCCACGGCCCAAACAGTACAGCTCCTTATTTCCACTTCATCTTTAGAGCCTTTTAAAACAAGACCTCTTTTTTCTATTTTCTCTCTTAAAGAAGCGGAATATTTTAATATCCCCAACTGAAATAAAACTTGAGGTATTTTATAATCGGCAAATGCTGTAAGATACTCTGGATCTTTAAAATATCCAATCCCCTTCCCGGAAAAAGATCCCCATATGTCAGAACATAAAATCTGGGCTCTTTTCAAAAAGTAAATCTTTCTTCCTTTGTAATAGCTAATGTCATTAAAAAAAGGGAGGTCATTATATATTTGAGAGCTTAAGTTAGAGAATCTCTGATTAGCCGATTCTACAAAGTCTTCAGAATCTTTATATTTTTTTAAGAGAGAACCGCAGACAGCCCTTACTATATCCCATCTTTTTTTCATAAAAGCTAGATCTCCCCTCCCCCTGAGCATAAAAGCAAATTCTTTAAAAGGTATTGAAGAGAAATACTCTAAATTGGCCTTTTCAGGATGTTTTTTGAAAAACTTCTTCAAGGCCAAGGATAATCCGTAATATCCATCATAACGGCTTTCTCCGTATTTAATATTCCATTTTTTGTCCTTTGACCAAAAGCAAAAATTAAGAGCATCGAGTATTATAAGGTAGTCAAGGGTCTTTTTCCTGTCCTGGGATTTAAAGTGATAGTTCTTAGGCCATTTAGACTTTAAAAGCTTTCCTTTAGCCCATTTTTGAGCGGCTTTTTCTATTTTTTCTCGGTTAATTCTTACCTGATCTGCCTTGTTGACTACGTATAAAGTTGTTTCCCTTACGGGGTTCTCCATTATATTAAACCCTTTTTAATTTTTCAAATTAAGCTTGCCCTGAGAGGTAAAAACTATTTCCCTTCTGGCATTGTCCAATCCAGAATATTATTCATTGTTTTTTCCCAAATCCCCGCCCATGCCAAAACCTTCAAGCTTAAAGTTTTAATTGAAGCTAAAGAACAGAGCACAACTTTTTTAATAATCTTGAAATTCATCTGTTATCGCCTCTTCCGGGAAGAGTTCCTCTTTCTTTGCGGGAAAAAAGCTTCTCAATATTAGAGCTTGCTATTTGATCTAAATCTAAACCAAGCTCTGTGGCAATTTGGGCTATATACCACAAAGTATCTCCCAGTTCTTTGCCTATTTCTTTTTTTGCTTCTTCTGCAAGTTCTCCCTTATTGTCCCGAACAACATGCTTTATCTTCTCTACCACTTCTCCTGATTCTCCTGCTAAACCTAAGGTAGGATAAATAAAGTTTTTCCCTCTTTCAGGATACACAGCTGTCTTTCGGGAAAGTTTTTGATATTCTTTAAAGTCCATTTATTTTTATTATCTTATTTCTTTTTCTAAAACCTTTAATTATTTTAATATTCCCTACAGAAACATTCAAAGCAGAAGAAAGAGCTTCTAAGACAGCTTTGTTGGCCCCGCCCTGCACAGGCTTTTCTTTAACTTTTACCTCAAAGCTATCTTTTGATTTCTCAATAACTGCTTCTTTTTTTGCTCCTGGAAAAACTTTTACTTTAAAAAGCATTGAAAATATCGTTAAATTGGCGCGGAGTCAAGCTTTGTTCTGCATCGCTTTTAGCGGTTTCTGGTTTAAAGTGGACTTCGACCATAACTCCGTCAAAGCCCGAGGCTTTAGCGGCTTTAACCATGGGCCCTATTAACTCTCTATTTCCTGTGGCATGGGAGGGATCTATTATAACGGGCCTTTCTGATTTATTTCTGGCAATAAAAGCTCCCGCCAAATCTAAAGTAAATCTTGTTTCTTTTTCAAAAGTCCTTATTCCTCTTTCGCATAAAACTACTTCTTTATTTCCTCCTTTTAAAATATATTCCAAAGCTCCCAGCCATTCTTTAACAGTGGCAGAAATTCCTCTTTTCAAGAAAACGGGCTTCTTAATTCTGCCCAGTTCTTTTAATAGAGAGTAATTATACATATTGCGGGCTCCCACTTGCAGAATATCAGCATAAGAAGATACTAATTCTATATCTCTTGGATCCATAACTTCTGTTATTACAGGTTTTCCAAACTTTTCTCCTGCTTTTTTTAAAATCTTTAACCCTTTTTCTCCCAGACCTTGAAAGCTCTCCGGCCTGCTTCTAGGCTTGAAAGCTCCTCCCCTGATAATATCTATATTATCTTTAATGGCTTCAATAGTTTCAAAAAGCTGCTCTTCTGTTTCCACAGAACAGGGCCCTCCGAAAACCGTGAAGCCTTTTCCTATTTCAATATTTTTTGCCTTTACTGTCTTCATATTATATTCTTTGTGTCTTTAATATAATAAAAAGCCGAAACCAATCCCAAAACAGAAGTAGCTACAGCAAAATATAGAGATATCCCGTAAGTATTGTAAAAAATATCTAAAAGAATCAAAGGAAAAGCAAAGGCCTGCATTACAGTAACAGCTTTTCCTGCAAGCCTTACGCCAGGTATGGGTATTTTCTTTCCGTAAAGAAGAAAAATCATCACCAAAAAGGGAAAGACCGCTATCTCTCTGGAAGAAATCAAAAATATTTGGGATATATGAAGCCTGGTAACCGACTCTGCCATCCCAAATTTTATCAATACGGCCAAGACAGCTAAAACAAAGAGAAACCTGTCGGCTACCATATCGAACTTTCTGCCAAATTCCGTTTTAAGATCAAACTTCCTGGCTATTTGCCCGTCTAAGCTGTCTGTAAGCATTCCCACTATAAAGGCTGTTATGATAAAGAAAACGTTAAAATCCGCAAAAATAAGATAAACAACGACAAAAGTAATTATTATCCTCGAAAAAGTTATAAAATTAGGTATGTTGAAAATATTTTCTTTTGACTCTTCACTCATTTTCTAAAAACTTCTTAAACTTATCTAAAGATTTTCTCCTCATAGAAAAGCTGTTTTTATCTTCCATTTCAGAAAAGGTTTTGTCAAACCCATCAGGAATGAAAATAGCGTCCCAGCCAAACCCCTTATTCCCCGAAGCCTTTTTGGCAATAAAGCCCTTTATTCTGCCGGAGAAACTGATATACTTTTTCCCATCAAAAAAACCTATTACAGTTTCCGCTGCAGCCCCCCTGTCTTCTCCTAAAAGATCTGCCAAACCCTGCCATCCAAGCTTATCTCCGAAAAACTTAGCTAAAGCTCCGGGTAAACCATTCCAAGCATTAAAATAAAGGGCCGTATCTTCTGTTATAACGGGCTCTCCTGCCCTCTCAAAGGCCTCTCTTGTTTTATGCTCTACTACCTTTCCCGCTTCCACGGCCTGTATCTCCTCTAAATTAAAATCTGCCTGCTTAATTTTTACATTAAGAATATTCTCGAATTCTTTTACCTTGTTTTTGTTTCCCGTAACAAAAATCATATAAGATAGATTTGGAAAAACCTGCCTATAAAATAAGCTAAAATAATAACTCCGATTATTATTCCAACTAAAGCCAATAGCCAAAGAATTTTATCTGTCATATTATTCTATATCAAAAGGCGGATATTTGTCTGTAAGACTGTAAAGCCAAGCATTAACTCTTGCCTGCCACCTCATAACCCCTACCACAAATCTAAAAAATCCTTTAGGATATTTCCCCGTAAAAAGGATGGCCCAATAACTTATCCAAACAGCAACTAAGGAAGCTATGTTTAGAAAGTAAAGAATCACCATGTGGGGAAAAAGAAAAACAAGCTTAATAAAGAAAAAGGGGATACCTAAAAGAGCTAGAGTTTTTGAGTTCTCCACGGGGTAATCTACTTCAAGTCTTACAGGATATTTTTTTTCTAGATTTTCTTGATTCATTTTTAAAATTTAATTATTGCGACCTTTATTATGAACAGGACAAATTTCTCTGAAATCGCAGTGCCAGCATAATTTTCCGGGGTTTGGATCAAAATTGTCAGCTTTCCTCACCTTCTTTATCTTGCTTAAAATCTTTTTTTCAAGATCTTCTTTTTTAACATCGGAAACATCAACCTCCTTTATTTCCTCTTTAGAAAGATAATAAAAACTGACCTTGCTCACTTTAGCATCAAAATTCATTTCAGCTAAAAGCTTGTAAAACTCTAGCTGGAAATGATCGCTTTCGTTATTTCCCGTTTTAAAGTCCACCACTTTTAAGGTGCCGTCTTTAAGCCGGTCAATTCTGTCAAATTTTCCGGAAAGAGAAAAGTCCTCGTTTATGGGCTTTATCATTTTTTCATAGTCCTCAAAAGAATCCCTTATTTTTGCGGTGGGTATTAAAAAAAGAGAGCAATTCTCTTTTTCCATATTATAAAAGCTTTTCAAAAGATGGAGGGATTCAAGATAAACTTTTTTTTCCTCCTTCAAGTCTCTAAATCCTCCCTTTTTTCCTAGAGGAGGCTTTTTATACGGGTCTTTTTCTGAAAACCAGGCCTGAGATAGACATTTTTTCAAATTAGAAAAAGTTCTTTCTTTTTCGGGCAAATGATAAAAGAGCGTAATGGCTCCGTGAACAGCCTGCCCTTTTGTTTTATAGGCTCTTGGCTTTACAAACTGCTTCTTTATGGGAGCTATTACAGGGTCCAAATAATTAAAATAGTAAAGCTTTCTGCAGTTATCAAAAAGCTTCAGCTTAGAAAAAGAATAGATTTTGGAGAAATCAATATCTGCCATAATTATTTTCTCTAATACATCCCATAATTTCAGCTTGGTCCAAGATGTGAGCTCTTTTTTGCCGACCTCAGAGCTCAGTATTTAGAACATAAACCTTAAAAGTGTAACTATGAACGCCCGAGGGAAGACAAAGATCTCCGTAGGATTTTTTATTGCTTTCAAGGTCAGGACTTATTATTTTCATAATTTTAAAGCACCCGGATCCAGGGTGCTTTTTTTAGGGCTAATGAGCACCCCGACAGCTATTTGCTAATCTGATAAGTAATATTAACTGAAACCTCAATTTTGTTTTCCCCTGTTTCAATTTGAGGAGATCCGCCTCCCAGGCCCTCAACAGCTTTAGTTTCCCTATAGAGGCTGCTTTCTCCAAAATTGACAATATCTCCAAGCTCCACTCCCAACTGATCCGCCAGCTTTTCTGCTTTTGATTTAGCTTTAGTAATAGCTTCTTCTCTTGCTTTTTCTTTTAATTCGTCCTGGTTATCTACTGTAAGCTGAAGGCTGCCTACTTGATTAGCTCCTGTCTCTGTAGCCGACTGAATAATACTGCCTATTTTGCCCAGATCCCTTATCTTAACTTGCAGAGTCTGCCTTACTTCATATCCTGTTAAAACTCTTTTTCCAGAGGGGTAGTAAACCTCGATATAGTCATATCTGGGATAAAGATTAAAAGAGACTGTTTTAATGTCTTTCTGTTCCACTCCTTCGTTTTTTACGGCCTCTATTACCCCATCCATTAGCTCTGTATTCTCTGACATAGCTTCTGAAACAGAAACTTTTTCTGTAATAACTGAAAGATCTACTAAAGCTAGATCGGGCTTAGTGTAAACTTCTCCTGTCTCAGAAACAGAAATGGTATTTCTGGATTCTGCATTCTGGCTAATATACCTCCCTCTTTCTATCTCATTCCGAATCAAAACAACCGAAAGTATAAAAAGGCTGGCCAAAAACAGAATAAAGACAACCCAGCAAACAATAAAAAGCCCCTTATTTTCTCTGCAACAATTTTTTATTTCTTCCATAATTTTTTTCTTATTATTTTTTATTTAAAAAGATGGTTTGAGTAGGAAAGGCTATTTCTATTCTTTCTTTCTCAAACTTATCTTTGATCCCTAAATTAATTTCTTGCCGTGCATCCATATATTCCTTATAGTCTGAGGTGTTGGCAAAATATACAACTTCAAAATTAAGAGAAAAATCTCCAAATTCTTTAAAATGAACTCTGTCTGTTTCGGCTAGCTTTGTATTATCAATTATATTTTTAATAATACCGGGTATTTTTTTCAATTTCTCTTGAGAAGTAGAATAGCTTACTCCCAAAGGAAAAACCACTCTTCTTTTCTCTATCTTTTTGTAGTTGTGAATGCCTGTCTCTGTAAGCTGTTTGTTTGATAAAACTAGTTCCTCCCCCTGAAAGGTTTCTATTCTAGTGGACTTAAGCCCTATTTTTTTAACATTACCCATGTTGTCATTTACCACAATAAAATCTCCTACCTGAAAGGGCTTATCAAAATAAATGGAAAAAGAGGCGAAAATATCCCCTAAAATGTTCTGAATAGCAAAGGCCACTGCTATTCCGCTTATACCTAGTCCGGCAATTAAAGTGGAAACATTATAACCGAGATTCTGAAGAGCTAAAATTATAGCAAAACCCCACAGCACACCTTTAGCTACCTTCCCTAAAAGCTTTATCGCTGAAGAATCAAATTCCCCTTCCTCTTTTTCTTTAAGTTTTGAAGAAAGCTTCCCTACTCCGTAATCTACGATTTTCTGCGAGGCCTTTACAAGATAGTAAATCAAAACAATCAAAAGCAAAAAGGAAACGGTTTTCTCTAAAATAGAGGGGAGTTCTAAAAAAAGAAAAGCCAGATAAAGGCCTAAAAAAAGATAGAGGAGAAATCCGAAAGAATCCAGAATATTAATAACTAGATCGTCAACATCTGTAGCTGTTTTTTTAGAGAACTTTCTAATTCTTGATATTACTACGCTCTTTACAACCCTTAAAATGACGCAAACTAAAACAAAAACGCCCAAAGCTATAAAATATTCTTTTACGGTGTTCTCAAAAAGAACATAATTTAAGACATTTAAAAAGTTTTCCATAATATTCTATTCTAGCATAAAGAAATCTAGTATCAATCAAAAAACTCGGCCTTTGCCCTTTTTACGGTATCTAGAGCAAGATCTTTTAAAAAATCAAGGTTGCTGTATTGGGAAGGCCTTCCTACAAGCTCCATAAAACCTATTCCTCCTCCTGCTTTTACGGGTCCTTCCCAATAGTTTATTCTCCCGAAAACTATCTCTTGATTCAAGATTAGAGGCTTTGTTTTAAGAGAGATGCCGAAAGAAGGAATCTCTACTCTCCATTCCAGCTCGTATTCGCTCTCTGTTTTAGGACTTTTCCAGGTTTTTCCAAGAGGGGTTATCTCAACTTTTTTAGTGTGCTTTTCTTTCCCGTCTGGATAAGAAATGCTGGCCGAGGCATAAGTTTTTTCTCCGTCTCCGTATTTAAAACAGACTAGTTCTGTATTGTTTTTAAACTGAAAAGAAAACCATACCCAACTATCTTGAAAAGCCTTGGTTTCCGCCCATTGATGGTCCATCCATGATTTTCCCCTTACCTTTATTTTCTTGTCTTCTATTTTTATCTCGCCTTCTGTTTCTAAGTTTGTTAAAGAATAGTAATAGGTTTTAACCTTATCCAATTCAAAATAGCCCTTGCCTCCCTGCAGAAGAGGTTTTTTGACAGATTTTAAACTCAAATTCAATGTTTCTGTTTTCAGGCGGTAATTAAACTTTTCTGTTTCCTCTATCTCAGAATTAATATACCCTCCCACCGTTACAGGGTCTGTATAATTTATAAAAAGCTTCTCTTTAGAAAAGCTGTCTTTTGAAGGTATTACAATGTACTTTATCGAAGGATAAAACTTTTTTTCCTTCAGATCGGACAAAAGAGAATGAGTAAAATACAAAGTTTTGAGGGGAATATTAGAAAAAATAGGAAGCTTAACCTCTTTAAGGTTAGCCCTGAAAAGACAGTGCATAAAAGCATATCTTTTATTCAGATGTCCGTTAAAATACCACCACTCTATGGGAGTATCGTGACAAAGCTCTGCCTTAGGAAAAGTTATTTTTTTCATATTATAAGGGAAAGAGCCAGAAGTATTCCGAAAAAGCAAATAAATAAAGCAAAATTAAGCTTTCTGGCTATTTTTAATAAAATATGGATAGTTAAAATTCCAAAAAGGAAAGAAAAAGAAAAAGCTATTATGTTTTCTAATGAAAAGCTAAACTTAGTAAGGTTCAAAGCAATATTCCCTCCTAAAACCGCGGGCAAAGACATAATAAAACTCATTTTTAAGGCCTTACTTTCTTCAAATTTTCTTAAAAGGAGGGCTGAAACGGTAATTCCCGATCTAGAAAGACCGGGTATAACAGCCAATCCCTGCAAAAGACCCAAAAGCAGACCATCAAAGGTTTTTATATCCTTAAAATCTCTTTCTCCCCTTTTTTTATTTTTAATCTGAAGAAAAGCCGTAATCCAAAGCATAACTCCGACTAAAAGAGTGATGCCTTTTCCTGTCAAATTAAATTCACCGAGTTCTGAAATAAAGAGCATAACCAATCCCCCCGCTAGAAAACTAAAAAAAGTAGCTATAACATAGAAATTAATCTGCTTTCTGGTCTCCAAATCAGATTCTCTGTATCTTAAAAGACCCTTTAAAAGATTGAAAACTTCCTTTCTGAGATAAATTAAAGCCGCCAAAAAGGTTCCGAGATGCAAAAACAAAGCATATCTTACCAGGTCTGCTATTTTTAGCTCCTCTCCGAAAAGATTCACCTTGGCCAAAACAACCATTCCCTCAGAACTTATAGGAAGCCATTCTGCTATTCCCTGTATTGTGCCTAAAACAAAAGATTCTATCATAAAGAATTATAATAATTAGAAGGATTCCAGAGCATATATCCTTTGTATTTTTCTTTCAAAGCATCTTTAACAGCTTTTATTTGGGATCTAACTTCTGAACTGGTGTAAATAGCTCCCATGTTAAAATCCTGGAGCCAGGGCCGCAGAGAAGCTCTTGCTTTCTCTGTACTTTCTAACCTTCTTAAAGCTGTTTTAACAGAATAATTAACAACTTCATAAGGATGATCTGCCGGATTCTTAAATCCTAGAAAGCCTGGGGCGTAATGGGAAGGATACATCATAGGACAAATAAAATCAAAATACAAAAAAGCGTCTTCTATAACCTGGCCTATTCCCAAATCGTCATAATTCACAGAAGCCAAACCAAATAAGTCTGCTGACATCTTAACATCTTTTAGGTTTTCTCTTAAATAGGAAAAAAACTCTTTTAAAACTTCCCTTCTAGATCTTTCCCCTTTCCAAAAAGGAAAACTCATATCTTTTAAATTACCGTCTGAAGGGAAACGGATGTAATCAAAGTTTATCTCGTCAAACCCAAGATCTGTCGCCTCTTTTGCTATAGCTATATTATAATCCCAAACCTCTTTAGAGCTAGGATCAAGCCAAGAAAGATTTGATCTGTCGCGCCACAAAGAATTAATGCCCAAATCTGCCAAAGAAGGCTTTTTAGACTTGCTGTGGACGGCTAAATCCGGTCTGGCCTCAGCTAAAACAGGATCTTGAAAAACTGTTATCCTTCCTATGACATAGACATTGTTCTCATGAAGCTTTCTCAGCAAAGCTTCAATATTGTATATCTTAGAGGTTGAAGCTCCGTATTTCTCAGCTTCTGCCACAGAGCTTCTATACCCTATTTTTCCCGAGTAGTCTTTAATATCTATTACAACAGCGTTTATTTCCGTATTTTCTGCCGTTCGAATAAGATCTTCAATCCTATAGTAATTCCCGGCAGACCAGCTGGTAAAATACAAAGCTCTTATATTTTGCGAAGAAAGATCCTCTTTCTCTTCTTCAGCAAAAGTTTCTTCTTTTACAAAAGAAATAATTATTCTGTCTATAGCCGACAAGAAAAACTTCTGGTTTGAAAAAACAGCGCTCGAACTAGCAAGATAATTCCTAGGATAACTTAAAAAATCAGCAACGGCTATTGCTGCAATTAAGATAAAAGCTATGAAAAGAAAACTGCTATATTTTTTCACGGATTTATTCTTCCGGGGGTTTGCCCCTGATAACTTTGGCGGCTTGTTTGAATTTTTCTAAAAGCTTTTTTGCTTCTTCTTTTTCGGGAACTTTCTTTTTTTCAGTTTTCCTTTTTATTTTTTCTAAAAGCTTAAAAGGATGCTGAAAATAGTATTCTCCGTCTATTGTAAGCTTTATTTTGGTTCCGCCGGGTAGGCTTTCTTTAACAGAAGGCAAAAGATAATGAGGAGTAAAGAGGTAAAGAGCCTCAAAGTTATTATGAGAGGATGTCTCTTTGTATTTTTCTTTCAGTTTTTTTAAAAAATCTTTTATAATCTTCTGCTTCGGAGGCTCCAGAGGAGCTCCGGAACCCATTACAAAACTTCTTACCCTCCTTTTAAACCAGCCCTCTTTGTCAGAATATTTGGGCTTTTCTATTTCAAAGGAATCTATTTCGTTTATTTCTCCCTTGTGAACAATATAAAACTTTGCCTCTTGTTTTCCCGTAACAATAAATAAGGCCTTTTCTTCGTTAAATTGAGGAAGTTTGTTGGATATTTTCATAAATTTTCGTCTATGTATAAAATGGTTCCTTGGACAGCAAAATCATCTGCTTTCCTTTTGTCCTTAAACTCTTTTTGCCAAGTCAAGGGTTTCCCCTCCTCAGGTCTTTCTTCGGGAGAAAATAAAGCTTGGGGAATCCATTTTCCCGATGAGTTTTGATAGGAAGCCCCTTTTATATTATAATTCCTGTGTTTTATTCCTGTTTCCATAAGTTCATTATAACAAAAAAGAGACATCTATCAATAAATGACAAAGAGCATAACAATAAAACTTGCTAAAGTAAAAAATAGATACATATTATATATTTAATAAAACCCAGTAGTAAATAGACCAGCCTAAGACGACAAGAAACCCTAGGATTATTATAATAATCAGCCTTTTTTTCATTTCATCAAAAAAGCCCCGCCCTAAAAGACGGGGCTTTTAAGTTTTAGGCTTCTATTTTATTCTTTTCTTTCTTTCCAAAAGAAACCAAAATCATAACAACAGCTGCCAGACCCACTAATACGTAAATTATCCTAGAAATAGCTGTCATGTCGCCGAAAATAGTGGCCACTAGGTCAAAACTAAGAAGACCGACTAGCCCCCAGTTCAAGCCCCCAATAACTACTAATACGAGAGAAATACTTTTTAAGGCTTTCATAAAACTTTATTGGTTATTTGCGACCTTTAAAAAAGTCTCTTTTTTCATTATACCCCCATTTAAAAGATAAAAGAATGTTAATAACTAATATCCGCTTTATCTCCCAAAGATATTCCTATCTTATCCGCCAAGCCCCCGTTTATCTCTAAAACATATTTAGCTTTTTTGCCACTTTTAAATCTAGGACAGGGTTCTTTTTGGCAAGGAGGCGTATTTTTGGATATATGGACTACTTTTTTATCTTTATCAATCCATATTATATCCAAAGGAAAGCTAACATTTTTCATCCAAAAAGAAGATTCTTTTTCTTCTCCAAAAACAAAAAGAAGACCCTTGTCAGAATCTAAGCTTTCTTTAAACATCAATCCTTCTTTTCTCTCTTCTTCTGTTATGGCTAAATCAACTTCAAAGCAATTGCCGTTAAAACAAACTTTATCTTTTCCCATAAAAAATAGCGTTAAAGCTGCGGCTATAAAAAGAAAAAATACTATTCTCACGATTCAAGCTTAGAGGCCTCTTTTCTATAAGCGCAGAAATCGCAGTCTTCAGAGGAAGAAGGAATGGTATCTGAAATAAGGCATTCTTTAGCTTCAAGCACTGCTTTTTCAACCCAGCCGTCGTTTCCTTTGTAGGGCAGAACTGTAATATCAAACTCTATTTTCTTGTCAAAAGCCTCCTTGTCAGTGTTTCCATTGCAGTAAACAAAGTAAGTGTCATCTGAAACATTAAACTCGTTTCTTCTTAAAAGCCACTGATAAAATTCAACCTGTCTTTTATAGCTTATCTGCCAATCAGCATCCAGCGAAACTTGCCCGTTTTTTGACGTTGACTTGTACTCTATCACTAGGAGCTCTCCTTTAGGGTTAACCCAAATATCGTCAATAGCTCCTGTCAGAAAAAAGTTTGTTTTTTCGTGAAGATGCTGAATCCCCTTCCTATTATTTCTCCAATCTTCCATATTTTCGTGCTGAAAAGGAACAGCGTTAACATTGTATTCTTTCATTAGAGGGTGAGGAGAACCTTCTACTCTGTGAAAATCAAATTCTTTTTTAAGAAGCTTGTCTACAGCGCTATTCAAGCTAAAAGGATAACCGGGAGGGCGGCCTACTCCCAGCTTTCGGTCTAGGTAAAAACACCTGGGACAATCCAGAAAAAGATCTATTTTGGAACGACTCAGACGAAAAGGCTTATCTGACTGGGGATCGAATAAATTAGAACTTCTTTTAGCGTTATAATATTCAGACATTTAAAGAAAAGATTAAATAATTTAAATAAATAGCAAACAAAGTCCAAGCTCCATAAGGAATCAAAAGAGCTGAAGCTGTTTTAGAAGCAGAACAAAGAAAAACCATTAAAGCTATAACTGATATTTCCAAAAACACAGCTTCTATTAGGGCTGCTCCTACCATCTGAGAAGCAAAGAAAAGAAAACTCCAAAAAACATTCAAAAAGGCGTTAATTAAAAAAAGGAAAATTATGAGGTTTTTTCTTTTGAATTCGTTTCTTTTATTCCAAAAGATAAGAGCTGAAACAGCTGTTAGTATAAAGATAACAGTCCAAACAGCTCCTATAAAAGAACCGGGAGGAGTAAAAGACGGAAGAACCAGTCCTTTATACCAATCCATACCTTCTGAAGTAAAATAGCTTCCGGTCAAAGAAACCAATACAACAATTAAAGGAATCGTAATGTAATTTAATTTCATTAATACCATTTTACCTTTTTAAAAGAGTTTAATCAAAAAAGAAGGGGGGAAGCCAAGCGTTTGCCTGATAAGTTCCCTCTCTTTGGGGAAGTGCTTTTTTATCTTAAGACAATATTTAAATTATCCATCACGTTAAACTAAAAACAAAGTCGCCAAGCCCAGGAATATCATAAATCCGAAAACGTCCGTAGCTGTAGTGATAAATATTGTAGCAGAGGAGGCTGGATCCTTCCCTAGACGCCTCATTATTAAGGGTACTGTTGTTCCGAAAAAAGCGGCGATCAATAAATTAACAACCATAGCCACAGCTAAAATAAGGCCTATCTTAAAATCTCCATCTTTTATTATTACCACAGAGCCCACAATAATTCCGTTTATCAGCCCGTTGATAAAGCTTGAGCCCAGTTCGCTTTTAAGGGTCCGCCACATTGTTCTTATATTAATCTGCTTCAGCGATATTCCTCTCACCAAAACAGCAAGAGTTTGGGTGCCGGCGTTCCCTCCCATACCTGCCACAATAGGCATATAAACTGCTAAAAGGACATATTTAGAAATAGTTTCATCAAAGAAACCAACAGTGAAAGCAGCTAGGAAAGCTGTGCCCAAGTTTATTATTAGCCATTTATAGCGGTACCTTACTTTTCTTTTAACATTATCGTAAACTGATTCTTCCTGACTGATACCTGCAAAATCGTACAAAGAAGAGGTCTCTTTTTCTTTCATGGCTTTTAAAATATCTTCAGAATAGATCAAGCCCATTACATTGCCTGTTTCTCCCAAGACCACTACCTTGCTACGGGGATGTCGGCGAAATACGTCTAACACATCATCTATGTCGCCTTTATGGTCTACTCTTTCTATCCTTTCGGCGTATTGGCCGGCTTTCTCTTCGGGACCGCTCAAACCAAGCTTGTATCCGGGCAGACAGCCGCTCAGCTTTCCTTCTTTCATTACCAAAATAGCAGGCAGCCTGCCTGTTCTCTCTTCGTGGATTTTTACCTGCTCAACTACTGAAGCAATAGTATCTTCTGACTCAACCTGGATATAGTTTATATTCATTAGTCCGGCAGCGGTTGCAGGATCAAACTGCAAAAGAAAAGAAACGTCTGATTTTAACTGCTTGTTCAGCTCCCTTATAATCTTTTCTCTTTTTCGGAGAGAAAAATCCCTAAGAATATCAGTAGCTTCATCAGGATCAAGATGCTCTAGAACATCGATTAGCTCTTCCTTGTTCAGCTTAGAGACGATTTCAAACTGGATGCGCTTGGACACTCTTAAAACCACATCCCGCTTTCTACTGGCTGAAAGCTCCCGGAAAACATCAAGGCGCTTTCTTGGTTTATATGATATCTCGTAGATAATCTGATTTAAATCTTTGTTTTCCATAAAAAATTAATATATTTCCTTATTTTACCACAATCTATTTGTATAAAAAACAATTCGCAACATACAATTTAGCTTCGCGAATTAAATGGCGTTAGAGCTTGTTTGGAAAAAAATTAAAAAAAGAGATCTTTATAAGATCTCCTTGTTTTATACATAAATAAATTATTGGATCATTTCTAATAATTGAGAATCTTCTATATCGTCAGGAATATCGGGTTTGCCATCAAGGGCTCTGTAAATAAATCCTTCTTCCTTGAGAATAAGAACTGAACGCCTTCCTGTATTGCGTTCCCACGAACACAGAGCATCACTTAATCGGATAAGCGCCTGTCTTACTTCGGGATTTGGATGTTCCTGCATCATCTCTCTCCTTTTTCTTGAGTTCCAATGTCAAATAACTAAGTAAAAATTATCAAAATATATCTAATATGTCAACTTCTTTTATAACAAGCTTCCTTTATATTAAAAGGGAGACCCTGGCTCCTTACGGGGGTTCAGAATCATCTTTCAAGAGGTAATTCGGGTAGTAAGCTGGACAGAGAAAGATCGACCGAAAACAATCACCCAAGTAAAAGAGTGTCTTTTCCTATTAATTTTTAAGATAAAACAAGACAAATGAAATACCGCCTAGAAGCATATCTTAGTGTCTCATTTTAAGATAATATTAGAACCTGCTTGATAATATAAAATAAAAAATCTAAATTTCGCTAATTACATCAAAACCCTTAAAGCTTCCGGTTATTGCAATTCCTATTACCTTCTTAGCAATCTTTTTATCTTTAATTTGCTTAGCTGTCTCATTCATTGTTGCTCCAGAGCCAACTGCGTCATCTATAAGTAAAACGTTTTTATATTTTACATTCTCTGTTAAAATAATAGTTTTTTCTGCATTTTCAATTCTGTCACCAAGTTTGCTTAATGTCTTTTGGGGAACAATTATTTCTGTTTTAATTTTTTCTATTTTAATCTTACTCACATTCAGTTTTAATCCTTTTTCAAGCTCACGCATAATTTGCACTTCTCTTTTGATTGTCCACGGAATAAACCCAGCCGCATCAATTTTATGCAGCCTGATTATTTCTTCTATTTTTGGTTTTATTTTTTCTATAATCTCCTTAATGATTTTTTTATTTCCGCTTTGCTTGCCATAGAGAAGTAATTGTCCAAGTTTTGTTTTTCCAAACCTTTCGATACTGTAAAAATCAAGATAATAAACATTGTCTAAAAAAACTTTCTTAAAAGTATTTTGAAATTTATTATTTCCTTTAATAACTCCTCCTTTCTTATAGCTTTCATATTTTTTAAAAGTTTTGATATAATCGTCGACTGCTTTATTAGCATCTAGATTGTTTTTATCGCACCAATAAATAAACCCCTCTACTCCCTCTTTTCTTTCACCGCTGGGGGTAATTATTAAATAATTTTCTTCAATAATTCTTCTTTCGTTTTTATCAAAATCAATAAGACTATCTGTTGCATGAATTATTTCTTTTTTAATCAAATAAAAAACCTTCGGCGGCTTACCTATTTTATAAATAATCCCTTTATCTAAAAGATTTTTAAGTTGTTTTCTTACCGCTCTGTCACTAATATTCAAAAAATCAGCGAGCTCTACTCCACTAGCCTGCTTGTTTTTTTTAAGATAATTTATTATTTTTTGTCTCGTTTCGTTTTTCATAAATAGTAGTTCCTAGTTCCTAGTATACTAGGAACTAAATACATGTCAAACAAAAACCACCCTGACTAGAAGGCGGCCTTTATCTGTTTTATAGGGTTCTGGAAACTGGGTTATGCTAAGACCTGCTTTGCAAATTCAAATTAGAGTTTTCCCTAAGAATTCGGACAATTCAGAATTTCTAATCAAAATAGTGCGATTGGTAGTGTATGTTAATCCCTTATTAGGAAGCGTCTCGAAGCCAAGATAAATTTCTTCTATACCCTGGATTTTAATTCTCTGATTGCGGGCTGAAGGTCAGAATCAGAGCTCCCGACAATAGCTGTTTTCAATTCTTTTTTATGGCTTAAAGCAGTCATATCAACCGCGATCCTGACATCTACACCTTTTTCTTTAAACGTTAGGAATTCGTGCCCCTTAGGACATCTTTCTTTATGGCCTCTAACTCTACCAGCATAAACAACTTCAAATCCTTGCTTCTCCAAATGATTTTTTAATTTTCTTTGTTTTTCTATTAATTCAATAGATTTTTCTTTTGTCTCTTTGTGTTTAACAAGTCTACCGATGTAAAATATTTTCCGATCAATTTCAATATCTGACAACACCTTGTTAAAAAGACCTCTAAAATCATAAATAAAGAAATCAATTTCTTTATTCTTTTTATTCTCAGGATTAAGAATAGATTTGACCTTGCCTATAAAATTGCGCCCATCTATGAAAAGTATCGTTTTCATAAAAATAAAACCTCAGCGGACCTTGTGGCTGGCTGAGGCGCGTCTACTATTATGTTATCAAAACCAAGATCTACTGTCAAGATTTTTTTGGTTTGTATAAAAAACAAAATCCTCTCATATTTTAAGAGAAATCGCAGCTCCGCGGACTGGATGATGTTAGAACCTGTTTAGAAAAAACTTTCTAAGCTATCACAAGAATTAGCAGTTTGCTATAATAAAGCGGATGGAAAATTATCCTTTATCAACTGTCCGTTGTAAAAGACGGACTTTTATTATGATTTATTTTTACTTAACAAAATCAACCTTGAGAT
>CAZDXV010000007.1:0-45367 GCA_964509645.1 uncultured Candidatus Saccharibacteria bacterium
TAAAAACCGACTCAATATCCTCCAAATGACGGCTAGATTGGCTCAGTTTATACCACTTCAATTAAATCTTCCGGGGACACGAAATAAACATCTTAATTTTCAATTTTTTTAAGTTTCTTGTTTTCAAACTCGGGCCTGTCAGAAGCATTTTCTTTGCTGTCTACCCAAAAATCTACTTTTAAACCGCTATCGGGATCAATAAAATTAAACTTTCCTTTGGCCTCTTTTATCATCTCCTCGTCAGCATAACCTGCTTTAACAATACCTCTTAAAGCTTTGACTAAAACAGAAACTTTGGGCTTTTCAAGCTTGACTATAATGTCTATATCAAAAGTAGCCCTCGGCCTGCCCCAGACAGAGACAGCAAATCCTCCGGTGACAAAATATTCTATCTTAAGATCCTGAAGTATTTAGCTATTTCTAGAAAAAGTTGTTTTTGACTTGTTATTTCCATTAAGAGAATTGAGCTTTAGACAAAATAAAGCTAAATCGGAGGTCAGCTTAACTTTTCTGGAAGCTGACATCTTCCTGAAAATATCATCCTGTCTCTCTTGAGCTGTTTTTTTAACAACCTTCATTGTTTTATTGTGCCACATAACAGTTTCTACATAAAAAGCTTGAAACATTCGCTTCGAACCCTGCGATTAATTACCAAGAAAATATTGGTGGCAAATTATCAAAAATATATATCACTTCCTTTTTGTCAATTCCCTCAACTCCCCTGTTTCTATCTTTTTCCCTCCAAAAAGATTGTCTTCCAAATCCTTAGAAGAATTCATTCCCTCAAAAGAAACTCTTTTTCCTTTAGCTTCCAATAAAGTTAAGGGAACCTGATGGCTTATAATCAGAATGTTTTTGCCAGAGTATTTATTTTCCAATTCCTGGAATAAATCGGAAACTCTTTCTGCTACCTGATTATACGTTTCTCCTCCCTTGGCGGGCTCTTCAAATCTATTTTTCCCTTTCATATAATTCCCGTGCTCCGCCGCGGGCTTCCCGTTGAAAAAACCTACATTGTATTCTCTTAATCTTTTGTCAAAAACAGGATCTGCTCCTATTTTTTCTGAAACTATTCCCGCTGTCTGTTTTGTTCTTAATAAGTCGGAGGAAAAGATAAAATCGATATCTTTATCTTTCAGATCTTCTGCTCTTTTTCTAATGTCTCTTCTTCCCTTCTCTGTTAAAGGAAAACTGCCTTTTTCCGGCCAAGAAGAAATTATTTCTTTGACATTAGATAGGGATTGTCCGTGTCTTAAAAGAAAATATTTGTTTTTCATTACATTTTATCGGGGGCCAAAATCCCCATTATTTTTAAACTGTTCTTCAACGTTATTTTAGAGGCCTCGACCAAAGCTAAACGAGCTCTGGCAAGATCCTCTTTTTCCTCTAAAACCTTGCAGTCTTTGTAAAAGCTGTGAAAGCTGGAGGCTAGATCTCTGCCGTACTGGGAAAGTCTTTGAAGCTGATAGTCTTTGGCTGTTTCTTTTACCACATCGGGAAATCTTGCTATTTGTTTTAATAAAGCTAGTTCTGAAGGATGGGACAAAAGAGAAATATTCCCTTTCTTTTTTGAAGCTTTTTCTAAAATACCGGCTGCTCTGGCGTAAGCATACTGAACATAGTAAACAGGGTTTTTCTCTGATCTTTCTTTTGCCAAGTCCAAGTCAAAGTTTAGGTGGGTATTAACATCTCTTTCTAAAAAGAAGAATCTAGCAGCATCTAAACCGACTTCTTCTATCAACTCTTCCAGAGCAACATAAACCCCCTCTCTTTTAGACATTCTCACTTTCTTTCCCCCTTGGAATAATATTACTATCTGAACGACAATAAATTCAACTTGCTCTCTCAAATATCCCAAAGCTTCCGCAGCAGCTTCCATTCTCCTTATATATCCGTGGTGATCTGCCCCCACAAAAACAATAATCTTTTTAAATCCCCTTTTAAATTTATTTTCTAAATAGGCTAAGTCCGAAAGAAAATAGGTAGCTTCTCCGTTTTCTTTTATTAAAACTCTGTCTTTATCGTCTCCAAACTTGCTTGTTTTTAGCCATAAAGCGCCTTCTTTTTCAAAAGTTAAATCTTTAAGCTTTTTTAAAACCCTATCTGTTTCTTTGGGATAAAGCTTTTTCTCTGAAAACCAAACATCAAACTTGATTCCTATTTTTTCAACCGCGGGCTTTATCATATTTTCTAAAATATATTCTGAAGCTTTTTCTCCTGCTTTCTCAATGTCTTTTTCCTTTATCTTTTCTCTTATTTCTTTAATATAATTCCCTTTATAAACGGCTTTAGAATCCCCTAAAACAGAGTGTCCTAAAGCTTCGATCTGGCCTCCTTTGTCGTTAATATAGTATTCTCTTGTTGTTTTAAAACCTGCTTTTTCTAAAACATTGGTTAAAACATCCCCGCAGAACCCCCCTCTTCCGTTCCCCAGAGTCAAGGGGCCTGTGGGGTTGGCTGAGATAAACTCTACATTTACCTTTTCCTTTTTCCCTAGGTTGCAAGATCCGAACTTATCTTCTTCTTTTAAAACCTTATCCAAAATTTCTCTCAAAAAACTCTCTGAAAGAAAAAAATTAATAAAGCCAGGTTTTACAACTTTAACTTTTTTTAAAAAATCATATCCTTCGCTTAAAATCTCCTCTTTTATTAAGTCTGCCGTTTCAAGAGGATCCCTTCCAGCTAAAGCCGAGACCTGCATAGCTATATTACAAGAATAGTCCCCGTGAATCTCCCGAGAAGGTATTTCTATTACAATATCTGGAATAGAAAACTTAGAAAGCTTCCCTTTCTCTTGAAGGGAAATAACGGCTTTTTCTATTATTTTTCCCAGTTTTTCTTTTATCATTATTTCTAGTTTATCTCATTTCTTGATAAAATTGAAGTCAGCAGAAGAAGTTATTTTGCCGGAAGCGAAAAGATTATTTTTTCTTAAAATCTTTTTCTGCCAATTTGGATTGGCGCAAAATAGACCTAAAAGTTCCGCGAGGAATCTCTTTTTATTAGCGGGGACAATGACGGTTAGAGTTTCTTTACCTCTTTTCTTAAACTTAACATGACGTCCTCTTTGGGAAGTATAAATAAAGCCCTTCTTCTGAAGGACTTTAGCAATATGATAGAAGAATATAATTTAGGCATGCTTGAGAGACATTCCGACTATCTCCGGTTTTTCCACCTTAGTCAAGCGGGGATTCTTTTCATCTTCAAAATACAACTCTAAGACTTCGTCCAGATTAACTAAAGCTTCCTTTTTTGTTCTGCTAAAGCTGGAAATATCTACATTAAAGCATTGGGCAATATAATACTTGCCCTCTTTCCAAACTACATTTTTTAGATTTAATTTAGACATAAAAATATTATCGCTTAACTGTCTTAATTCTAATAAGAATGCGGTTAAAAATCAAGTTTCTAAAAAAGCGCTAATCTGGTAAAATGAAGGTGTCGAATGAAATCTTTTGACAAAAATACATTTTGGACTTATTATAGGGTTAATGGCTCAAAAAACTATAGAAAAACTAAATCGAGAAGTTTCAGATCTTAAAAAAGAGGTGAAGATACTTCGTTCTTTTCTTATAGGATCTCTTTCTAAAGACAAAGAAGGAGAATATAAACCGGAGTTCATCAAAAAAATACTCCGTCTATCTAAAGAAGAAGGAGTTTTAAGATTTAAAAATCCAAAAGATTTTCTCAAGCAGGCGAAAAAGAACTCATGAATCTAATTTACAGTCGGCCTTTTTTAAAGTCAGTAAATAATCTCCCCCAGAGAATACAAGAAAAACTGGCCAAGCAACTGAAGACTCTCCAGCAAAACCCTTTTCACCCTCTTTTACATACAAAACCTTTAACAGGCAAGCTGGTAGGTTTCTACTCTTTCAGAATTACTCGCGAATGGCGGGTAATTTTTCAGTTTGAAAGGATCAAAAGTATAAAATTAATAAAAGCAGCTCACAGAAGAGAAATATACAAATGAAAGTATTAGCCAAAAATAGAAAGGCCTCCTATAACTACCAGATAATAGAAAAGTATGAAGCAGGAATGGTTTTGACGGGACAGGAGGTAAAATCGATAAAATCGGGCAGAATGAGCCTGAAGGGATCTTATGTTGTCTTAAAAGACCAAGAACCTTATTTAATAGGAGCCACTATCCCCCCTTATCAGCCAGCCAACGCTCCGGAAGATTACAATCCTGGCCAGTCCAGAAAACTTCTTTTACATAAAAAGGAGATAAAAAAGCTGATAGGAAAAACTAAAGAAAAGGGCTTGACCTTAATACCCTTGAAAGTTTATACTAAAAATGCTAGAATAAAGCTCGAATTCGCAGTAGCTAGAGGAAAGAGAAAAGAAGACAAAAGAGAGAAAATAAAGAAAAAAGAAGCAGAAAGAGAGATAAGAAGAACTTTAAAAAGGGGATGATTGTTTCGACAAAAGATATTGTGCTTTCAAGGCGGGCCGAGCTCTATCTCGTAAAACTGGAAAAACTAAATAACTGCCAAGTTATTTAAACAACCAGCTTTAGCTTTAGCTTAAAAGCTGTGCCTGCCTGAGGACTCCTGATAATCAGTCCCAGGTATCAAATCATCAGGATAGATGATTATTGGCGCCTCTCAATAACCATTGAAATAAACAGAGGCAAAGATATGGGCTTTTTGCCTGTTTTCAAACTCATATCTTAAAAAAACAGGCTATGTCTGTAGAATTGAAAGGATAAATCTTTTGGACGAGGGTTCAATCCCTCCGTCTCCACAAAAATAATTTAAAACTATTAAAAAACCGACATCAAACAACAGAATAAGAGCTAAAGAGGTAAGAGTGATAGGAGAAGACGGCAAGCAAATTGGCGTAATGGAAAAAGAAAAAGCGATCCAAATGGCAAAGGATCGCAATTTAGATTTAATACAGGTAACAGACAAAGCAGATCCTCCCGTGTGTAAAATAATGGATTATGGGAAATACGCCTATCAGCAGAAAAAAAAAGAAAAACAGACCAAGCAACACTCAGGAGGAGAGATTAAGGGCATAAGACTAGGATTCAATATTTCAAAGCACGACATAGAAACCAGAGCCAAACAGGCAGCTAAGTTTTTAAAAAAGGGAGACAAGATAAGAATAGAAATGAGGCTGAGGGGAAGAGAAAAAGCTCTTCAAGGCCATGCCAGAGAAAGAGTTCGCGACTTTTTAGAGATATTAAAGGAAATTGCCCCAATTAAAATAGAAAGAGAATTAAAAAAGAAGCCGAGGGGACTGACTATGATAATAGCCCCTGACAAAAATGAAAACTAGAAAATCAATAAAAAAGAGGTTTAAAATAACTAAAAATGGAAAGATTCTGAGAAGGCCCACCGGACAGGACCATTTCAGAGCCAAGAAATCAGGAAAGAAGAAAAGGAAGCTCAGAAAATGGGTGGAGCTTTCTCCTGGCGAAGCCAAAAGAATTAAAAAGGAATTAAAGAAATAACATGGCCAGAGTAAAAAGAGGCAAAACAGCAAGAAAAAGAAGGAAGAAGGTTTTAAAGCAAGCCAAGGGTTTTAAGTGGGGAAGAAAATCAAAATACAAAGCAGCTAAAGATGCTCTTCAACACGCCTGGACCCATGCCTACAGAGACAGAAAGAAAAAAAAGAGAAACAAAAGAAAGCTCTGGCAAACGCAAATAAACGCTGCTACAAGGAAAGAAGGAGTCCCCTACAATCAGTTTATACACAAACTAAAAGAAAAAAAGATAGAGTTAGACAGAAAAGTGTTGTCTCAGATGGCCAGAAAACATCCTCAGACTTTCAAGAAGATAATAGAGAAAGCAAAAGAGTAATAAAAAACCACCCTCTCTCGGGTGGTTTTTGGTTTACTCGGAAAGAAGAGCGCAGTCCAAACAGAGGTTTTCTCTAGGAAGACCGACAGCTGCAACAAGATCCTCCACGCTATTGTATCTCAAGCTGTCAATATCCAAAGCTTTTTCTCTGTCTTTAAGGCGAGGACATCGAGAAGCGAGAACCTCGCCTTTTTTAGTCGTACTCCCCCAGGAACAATAGGACTTTAGTTCGGGGTAAGAGGCTCTAATATGAACCTCCTTAAAACCCATGCCCCTAACTTTGGGAACAAGATTCTGCTCTATTTGCGTGCCCCGAACAACAGAATCTTCCAGAACAGAAGCTATTAGCTTTGAGAGATCGTCTCCGTAAACCTCTCGGAAAACATCTAAAATCTCTCTGATATCAGCTTCTGTATCTCCTCCCTCCACAATCTTGACAAAGGCCTCCTTCTCCCTTTTCTCCTGAGTAGAACGGGTAAAGCTCCTGCCCGAAAACCTGTATCGCAAAAGGTGTTCATCGGGCAGAGGAACTCTTTTAATAGCTCCTTTCATCATAGCTCGAAGATATTCCTGGAGATAGCCCAGAAAGTGGTGCCGCCCCGAGTCCGGAACGGGCATAGCTAAATGAGGGATAAACCCCTCTGCAATATCCT
This sequence comes from uncultured Candidatus Saccharibacteria bacterium, assembly GCA_964509645.1. GTDB lineage: Bacteria > Patescibacteriota > Minisyncoccia > Minisyncoccales > GWA2-38-27 > CAZDXV01. The sequence continues at coordinate 6,458 of CAZDXV010000007.1, forward strand.
TTCGAGCTAAAGACACTCCCAGTCTCTTTCTTACCATAGCAGAGGAAACCCCGTAATAGACAGAATTGGGAAAAGTAGTATAGACCCAGAGGAAAGAACAAATCTGGATTCTTCCTTTGATAACAGCTTTTGTCTGCCAATCTCCCTCCTGAAGAATGCCTATTTCCCCCGGATACAGATCCCGATCGACCTTAAAGCCGAAATTCTTGAATCCAACCGTTTCTGTCGCTATAACAATCTTTCCGTTCTTTCTTCCCATCACAAGAGGCCATCTTCCGTCTGGAGAAATAGCAACATATATTCCGCAAGAAGTAAGAAGTAAAAGAGAGTAAGAACCTTTCACTTTTTCAGCTAGAAACTTCAATCCCTCAACAATACCTTCTTTTTGAGAAGCAATCGCCATAGCCAGCTCGGCATCTCCCTTTTGCCTGAAGATAATCCCTTTTTCTCCAAGCTCTTGCCGAAGCTCCTCTCTGTTTATAATATTACCGCAGAAACAAATAGACCATTCCCCGAATCTGGAGCGCCCGCTGAAAGGCTCCTCTTGAGGGCCGCAATAGCCGATTCCGTGAGTCCCTCTTAGCTCTTCCATATGAAAATTAGACCTAAATAATCCTCTCTTAGAATAATTTTGGAGGCGGTTTTCTCTCCAAACAGCTACTCCCGAGAACTTCTCTCCTCTGTGCTGCTGGTACCAAGTCTGATGGGCTAAGGTAGAAGCAAATCTCCCTTCCGGCACTCCAGGTTCTGCGCTTACAGCCACGATGCCTGCCATTTCTCTCTCCTTTCCTAGTTAGAATATTATCAAAGAACCACTTTTTTACTATCACATTTTTTTTGAAAAGTAAACTTTGCCTTTTGTTATAAACAACCTTATCTCTCCCCTTTGTTGTATCTTCCTAATTTGCTGTCGCTTATTACTACCTATCAGGATTGTTCTTATTTAAACATTCTCTGTAGCTCTGAAAACTTTGGGAGAACCTGCCTTCTTAGCTACATCCTTATACGTCAGAACTTCACCTTGAGGAATATTTCTTACAATTTTAAAGACTTTTTCTTTAAAATTCATAAATAGATCTTATAATCTTGTCTTTTAATTTGAAAGCGTTTCCATGTTTGAGAAAACCGAAATAAGAATTAAGGGTTTCTCTATCAAAGTTATTATTTATTCTTTTTATTATCCTTCTTTTTGTTTTTGTTCGAAGAACCATGTGATCTGTAAAAACAATCCATCCCAAAAAATCTATGCCTGAAGCCGTTGTCTTAACAGCCGTTTTATCGGAATGCAGAGATAATTTAAGCTTTTTATCAAAAAAGTTTGATATCTGAGGAATCAATTCTAAAAGCTGCTGTCTGTTTCTGCTTAATATCACAAAGTCGTCTGCATACCTTATATAATATTCCATTTTAAGACAATGCTTAACAAACCGGTCAAATTCATTCATATAGATATTAACGAAAAGCTGGGATGTGAGATTCCCAAGAGGAAGGCCCTTTCCGGGTTTTACAGAATTAAAACTAAATATAATTTCTTTTAAGAGCCAGACAATGTCTTCATCTAATATGTATCTCTCCAGAATTTCAATTAAGGTTAATTGATCAATACTGGCAAAAAACTTTTTAATATCGCATTTTAAAACCCAGCAGGTTTTGGTGTTGTTCTTGCTTGCTGTATAATTAAAGGAGACAAATCTTTTAAGAGCTTTATGAGTTCCCTTGCCCAAGCGACAAGAATAGGAATCAGCAATAAAAGTTTTATCAAAAAAGGGATACAAAATCCTGTATGCGGCATGATGAACCAGTCTGTCCCTCACTTTTGCTTTATGTATATTTCTAGGTTTGGGATCTGAGATATTAAAAGCGTAATAACCGCCGTGACTATAATTTTTCTTCTTGAGGTCTGAATGGAGCTTTAAAACATTATTCATAAGGTTAAAAGAAAACTCCCGGACATCTTCTTTTCCCTTTTTTCCTTTAATAAATTTTTTCCAAGCCAAAAGCAGGTTATCAACGCTAACTATATCTTCAAACCTATGACCAAGTTTAATTCTCATAATTATTCCTTTAACCCCCGATCAGCTTTAAATATTATTCAAAAGCTGATAGATGCTTACAAGCTTTGGCATAAATACATTGTCCATTTGCCCAAACCCTCTCGCTATACTTTGGGTTTTAAAATAGATTCCTTGTTTACAGAAACAATAGAATTTACCGTTAAAGCTACTCACTTAAGCAAAGCTGAAAAACTGATCTGCTTAACTAAAGCTTCTGTAAAACTAGACCTTTTAAAGTTTTTTCTCCAAATAGCTTGGGAAATAAAAGCTTTAGATAATAAAAAATATATAAATCTATCTCAAAAACTAGACGAAATAGGAAAAATGATTGGCGGCTGGATAAAATCTTTGAAATAAAACCCGCCCAAAAAGGCGGGAAACAAAGAAACTTGCGAACGCCCGCGAACCGGCAGTTCTCGTTCCAGTCATTCTCGAACCAATTGAGGTTCAGGTTGCGCCTCAGACCGTTCCAGTTGAGAATCGGAACGTCCAGGTTGCCGTTCGGATTCCGCCACCGCGAACCAAATGTACAAAATATCTTCTCTGCCACCGCCCTTTGAATGCTCTCAGGGTTGTATCTTATTCGGCACCTTGATATGCCCTAATATCTTGCACCAAGTATATTTGTTTTTTGTAGATTGTCGATGACTCTTCCAAAAGCCGTAACCGTTGGAAATCCGCAGAGCAACAGTTTACAGATTTCAGCCGCCTGAAGCCGTAACCGCAGGCAATTCAGCCTCATCCACTAATATACTACCAAGCCGTATCAAAAAAGAAAACCCCTTGTCCTAACGACAAGGGGTTTTGCCCAAGGGCCCAAAGGTCCAAAGCAAGAGCTAAGGAACCAAGGGTCCAAGAGCTACTTGCGAACGCCCGCGAACCGGCAGCTCTCGTGCCAGTCAGACTCGAACCAACCGAGGTCCAGGTTGCGCCTCAGACCGAACCAGTGGAGAAACGGAACGACCAGGTAGCCGTCCGGACTCCGCCACCGCGAACCAAGAGCCACTATGGGAAACTCCTTTTGGAGTTCCCGGTCAGCGGCTCCCAGAGCCAGAAGCTCTGGTAAGGTGGCAGGACGAAAGCCCTCCCTTTCCATTTCTTCCAGTACTTCTTCGCTTCCTACAACACGACCGAAATGGAAAAGTTGGATTTCTATTTCCTGTGTTCCTTTTTCTTGAGTGCGAAAGTTTTCTTGGGTGATATTACTGTCCACCCAGTTGTACTTTCCCTCCCTGATCATCTCTTTCAAGGTTTTGGCGTAGTCCACCAAAACCTTGAAGGTCTGGCGGGCGCCAGAGCCTGTTCCCACGATAATCCGGGCGATCTGATCCCAGACAGCCCGGCTCTTTTCGGGATCGGCCAGAGAATGGATATCCTCTGACGATCCTCCTGCTCTCTGAACAGCATTGATGAGATTGATAACGAATGAGGTTACCAATCCCGCGCCAGACACCATATTGTCGGTTCTGATAGACATCGCAAGTCTCCTTATTGCGGTTCGCCCCTTCCACCGGAACACCCGGCGTCCCAGACGAACCAATCAAAGAACTTATACTTACATTATACCAAAGAATTACCTCTGTGTCAAGAACTTGTGCGCTTCTTTTAGAATATCTTTTCCTTTTTTAAAAGTAAGAAGATCCAAGGCTTCTTGGAAAGGAAACCATTTAAATCCTTGATGTTCAAAAGAAATCTTTATCTTTTTAGTTTTAGTTTCAGCTAAATAAAAATCCACTATCTTCATAACAAGAGAGCCATTTTTCTTATCATAGCTCTTTTTAAAATAATACTTTATCCATTTTTTAAAACCTTCTACAAACTTTAAATCTTTTATCCCGGTCTCTTCTTCTGTTTCCCTCCTTACAGTTTCTTTTTCTGTTTCTCCTTTTTCAACGTGCCCTTTAACAAAATCCCAATGTCCTGCTTTGTAATGCAAAAGAAGATAGTATTTTTTACCATCTTCTTTCCTAAAAATTATGGCTCCGGCAGATTTTTCTTTTGGCATTATTTCAAAGCTTTTAAGAATTTATTTAAAGAATAAGTATTTATAATATCTTTTTTCTCAGCCCACCCTCTTTTGGCCTGACCTATGCCGTACTCTATAAACCTCATTTGGTCTATCTGGTGAGCGTCTGTGTTTATTATCATTTTAACTCCTAGCTCTTTAGCTTTTTTAATATATACGTCTTTAAGGTCCAGTCTTAAGGGATGAGAGTTTATCTCTAGAATGGTTTTTGTCCTTTTGGCAGCTTTCAAGATTCTGTCAATATCAATATTATATTCATCTCTTTTCTGGATAAGTCTCCCCGTAGGATGGGAAATAATATCTACATGGGGATTTTCCATGGCCTTTACCATTCTCTCTGTCATATTCTCCATTTTAAAAGAAGAGTGGACTCCGGCTATAACAAAGTCCAATTGACCCAAAGAAGAGTCTTCAATATCAACGGAGCCGTCGTTTAAGATATTAGCCTCGCATCCTTTCAATATCTTTATCTTGCTCTTTTTATTCAGCTTGTCTATCTCCTTATTTCTCTTTTCAAGCTCCTTTTCATCTAATCCGTTTTCTATCTTTAAAAACTTTGTATGGTCTGCTATCCCCACATACTCATATCCCATTTCAAAAGCCTTATCTGCTATCTCTTTTATGGAGCTGGCGCCTCCGTTCCAGTCAGAATGGCAATGAAGGTCTCCTTTAATATCTTTGTATCCTATTACTTTAGGAAGCTTTCCTGAGAGAGCAGATTCAATCTCCCCCTCCCCCCTCCTTAACTCGGGCTCAAAAAAGGAAAGTCCTATAGCTTCGTAAACTTCTTTTTCCGAAGCGCCCGCTATCTGTTTAGATCCCTTAAAAACTCCGTATTCGTTCAGTTTCAACCCTTTATCCATTGCTATTTTCCTTGTCTGAATATTATGATCTTTACTCCCCGTAAAATACTGAAGGGCGGAACCATAGCTTTTTTTGGGAACTATCCTTAAATCAATATTCATTCCTTCTTCCGTTCTCACAGAAGAGCGAGTATTTCCTTTCCCCCAAACTTTTACTACCCCTTCCATAGAAGTAAAATAGGCCATTGTTTTTTTAGGTTTTTTAGAGAACAGGAGAATATCAACATCTCCTACCGTTTCTTTCATTCTTCTTACAGAGCCCGCAACATCTATTTTTTCAACTTCTTTTAATTTTTCCAAATTTCTTAAAACATCTTTAACCACAGGCATTATATCTCCCAAGAGAAACCTTCCCTTGTTTTTTTTAACAAACTTTATTCCTTCTAGTATATTCTTTTCTGTTTTCTCTCCAAAGCCATCCAAGTTCCTTATCTTTTCCGCTTTAGCTGCCTTCTCCAAACTCTTTAAATCGCTTACTCCAAGCTCCCGATACAGAATTTTAGCTTTTCTAGGCCCCATTCCTTCGACAGAAGTAAGTTCTCCTAGCTTCAAAGGAAGCTTCTTTTTAAAGTCCTCGTAGTACTTAATTTTCCCTGTTTTAATGTATTCTTCTATTTTTTCAGCTATGCTCTCCCCTATGCCGGAAATGTCCTTTAAAGCTTTTAATCCTCCTTTTTTGTAAATATCTTTTATGTTTTCATCCAGCTCTTCTATTGTTAAAGCCGCTTTCTGATAGGCCCGAGGCTTAAACTCCACCTCCTCCATTTTCAAGTATCTAGAAATATCATAAAATATCCTGGCCAGTTCTTGGTTTGTCATTCTTTATGGTTAGGTTTTATAGGCATAAAAATATTGAAGCGGGCAAATAAATTGTCTAATGTTTTGTCCATGGGAAGAATATCTTTTCTGATAAATAAAAGCAACAGAGCCGAAAAAAGAGTAAGAGATCCAACTAGAATAAAGATGATATTAAAACCTAGGGTAGCAGCTATAATACCTCCTATTCCTCCGGTAATAGCTGTAGCAAAGCCCAAGATAGTACTATCCATAGCCCATTCATAGGCCTCTTTCCCCTTGTCTATATGACGGGTAAAAATAGCTCTCCAAGAAGGCAAGGCCAGAGACATTCCCAGGGCGTAAACTATTTGAACAATGTATATATGGGTGGGAGAGGTTGCAAACAAAAAGCCGAAAGGAGCCAAGCCGTTTATAAAAAGACCGAGTATCATAAGCCAGTAATCATCGTTCTCTCCATAAACTCTGTCAAAATATTTGCTCACAGGTATCTGCAACAAAGATTTAACTCCCCAATAAGTCAAAGCGGAAAAACCTGCCACCTCGGCAGCTTTGGCAGGATCTGGAACAATATTCGCTATTATAAAAATGGCAAAAACCGGAGACAAGAGACCCCATCCTCCAAGCAGAAAAAAATCGCTTGCTATCAAAAACTTTATTACTCTGTTCATTTGCTTATTATTTTAATTGTTATTTCTCTTTTCCTGGACCTATTGTCAAAATCTAAAAAAACAACTTGCTGCCAAGTTCCTAAAAGGGGCTTCCCTTCTTCTACCGGCAAAGATAAGAAGGGCCTTAACAAAGCTGATCTTATATGAGCGTAGCCGTTACAATCTCCCCATTTCTTGCAATGCTCATAGTTTTTATTCATGGGAACAAGCTTTTCTAAAATCCTTTTTAAGTCCTCAACAGCCCCCTCTTCGTATTCTATGGTTGTAAAACCGCAAGTAGAACCGGGGCAGGATAAAAGACAGATTCCATCTTGAACTTTAGATTCCTTAACAGCTTCAGAAACCTTATCTGTAATGTCTATAATATCTGTAAGTCCTTTTGTTTCTAGAAAAAACTTCATACCTTATTATACAAAAATCTATCTTATATTTCTAATTTTCCCGAAGATAAATCCCAAACTCATCTTCAATAAAAACAGAATTCCTATTAAAGCTATAACAAGTTCAGCTCCCCTTAAAATAAAGCTGAAGCTAATGCCGGCGGCACTCCCCATGCCTAGAGCCTTAAAAGCTACAAACTGAGAGGCCTCCAAGATTCCCAAGTTGGCGGGAATAGGCAGAAGATAGGAAAGATACAAAAAAAACATAACAACAAGAGCAATAAAAGCATGAAATCCTATACCGGCCAAGAAAACTAAAACAAGCCAGATACGGATAAAGATCAAAAGATACTTTAAAAAGGTAATTCCCAGCCCTTTCCACATAAAAGACTTTTTGGGATTATAAAAATAGAAAATCTCCTTTTCTATCTTTTCTGTTTTATCCTTTACCGAAAACAGCCTTAAAATCCAACTAAAAAAGCTCTTTTTTTTAACTGACTTATAATAGAAATAGGCAAGGGCCAGACTTAAGGCACCCATGAAAGCTGAAGCTATTATTCTGTAATTTTCAAAAGAGTAATCTGTTAAGAAGGGAAAAACTACAGCTCCCGACGCTAAAAAGAAAATCATAACGCTCCATCTCTGAGCTTTTTCTATCAAGCTCACAGCTAGGCTTTTTTCCCATCCTATAGAAAACTTTTTCCTGAAAGAGTATATCTTAAAACCCTCTGCCCCGAAGATAGCCGCCGGACTGAAAAGATAAAAGAGAGAGAAACTGGCTATTAAAATCTCCCCCAGTTTTAAAAAAGGAAGGTTTTCTCCGTGAACTCTGAAGATAAATCTCCACCTCCAGATCTCAACAACCCAAATAAGAAAGCTGACTCCTATTACGGCCAGTCCTTCAAAGCCGGAAAAAGCAACCAGAACTTCTTTTATCTCCTTCCAACCAACATACCTTATTACCAAAAACAAAAGAATAGCACCTGATAAAGCTGAAAAAATAAAAAGCGCTGCTTTTTTCATGTTGCTCTATTATACCTTAAACCTTTTTATTTTTAAATCTTGACAGGGAACAAAAAAGATATAGAATAACACCATCGCTCCTTTAAAATATAGAAAGGCTGGCTATGGATACTCGAGTCATCGAAGTATACAGAGGCTGGAACGATCTTGAAGAAGGCAAAGTCATAGACTTCGACCTTATTTTGCACAGGAAAGAAAGAGAACACTTCAAAAACAGAGGAGAAGTTCTCTTAGCTCTGAGAGAGTTAAGAGCTGACTGCCAAGAAGAGTTTCTGGCAGCAAAGCTTCAGGCCTCAGAGTGGTATTTAATTAATTTGATGGGAGAAAAAACCTCTTTTGATCTTTATGTAACAATGACTTTGGGCATAACACCCATTATCATTCCAGAGCAAGAAATTCGAAAGCAAAAAGCCAAAGTAGAAGCTCTTTTAAGAGAACTTGGAGGAAGATCTCCAAAACAGCTCATCCAGGATTTAAAGCTGGGGAAAGAAGACGCTCGAAAAGAAGCCGACAAAACAAAGATGCTTCTTTCCAGAGCTATAGCTTCTCTGGGATGGGAAAATGTCTCCCTCCCTTATAACTTAAGATTTACAGAAGAAGAAGCCTACTGGCAGGCCTGGAGCAGCACGGATTCCGAAGGAGAATTTGAACTGACTTTCAACTTTCACCCCTGCCAGGTTTGGATGGCAGGCGACCTGGAGTTTCTAATCCTTCACGAGGTGGGAGGCCATTTTCTCCAAATGGCTAACATTAAGAGAGCTATTCAAAAAGGAAGAATAAATCCCGCTTTGGGACTAACAACGGCTCACGATCCCAGTAGCTTCGGGGCCGAGGGAGCAGCAGACGCTATCAGTTTCTTTCTTGACCTCCCGCTCTCCCGCTTCGGCTACTTGGCCAGAGAGCAAAGATTGTTAAGAAACTTCCTCAACAACAACGCCCATATTTGGGCTAATGAGGGAAAAAGCAAAAGGAAAATTGCCAGATACATTCTCTCCAATCATCCTTTTATCACCAAAGAGAAAGTCTGGCTCAACTTAAGAAACTGGGTAAAAGATCCTCTTTTACGAACCTACCAGTATTCTTACGGAGTAGCGGACTTCTTTCACCAAGGATGGAACAAAGTCCTCTCGGCAGAACAAAAAAGAACATACTTAAGGTATGCCCTTTCAAGATTTACTACCTTCTCTCAATTGAGAAGGTACGTCCAAAAACTCATAGGCGGTTGAAAAATACCGCCTTTTATTTTAAGGAAAACTTCTTAAAAACCTGCGGGGATTCGTAATCTTTTACAAAACCCTTAGCTTCATTGAAGCTTCCCAAAGCCATATGATAATCAAGCTCTGAGCAAAGTTCTTGGATGCATATTAGCAGTTTGGCAAAATCGGGAAACGATATTCCCTCTTCCTCTTCTATCCCTCCCTCTCTTAAATAGAAGTTTTGGGCTATAGCAGCTCCCGTAGCATAAGCTGAAACATTTGGATTTTCTAGAGAATCAAGCCACCAAGTAAAGTTTCTTGCTATATGCATTACCAAAATAGATTCCAGCTCCTTCTGGCTTAAAGCTCCTTTTAAAAGAAGAGTAGCTGAAGCTTTAATGCCTAAAACATAAGCGAACAATTCGTCAAAAACAGGAAAAAGTTCTTTTAGCCTTTTTTCTGCGTCTTTATACCTTATTAAACTGTGGGCTATTTCGTGCAAAAGTATGCACCTTAAAGACCCCTCGTAAAGCTCTTCTTTAGAGTATTTTTTTTGAAACTCTTTTTCAAATATCTTTTGAAATATAGGGAAATGATCTCCTTCAAATTTTAAATCCAAAGGAGTAGTAAATACGCTTATTTTAGAACCGTATTTTTTCATTAATTTAACATCATTGGGAAGATTCGTCCCCGTAGGCATAGATTCTGCTTTTTGTCCCGAGTAAATTACAGCTTTGTCTATCCTTATATTAAGCTTATTAATATCTACTTTAGCGGCTCCAGGGAGAATCTTTCTCTGTCCTGTAAGTATCATCTGCTTAAACCTTTTAGCCTCCTGGGTTCTTTTTTCATCCATAATCCCAACCCAGGCCTGGTAAGCACATTTCCTGAAAAATAGTCTGTCCAAATACCTTTCAATAGGCCCTATCACAATACTTATCTTGTAGGGTTTCATTTGAAGCCAGACTATCTCGCTTTTTTGATAGTTTCCGTTAACAAGAGAATCTGCCCTGGCTCGAAGATATTTTGAAAAATCTTTATCTTCGGATATCTCAGCTGCCTCTTTTAAAAGAGAGGATACTTCTTTAAGCTCTTCTTTAAGCTCTTCGTGAAAAGGAATAGCCGTTAATTTTCCTGAATTGTCTCTTTTGACAAAGGTATAAGGGTTTAAGATGTCGGGGTTGTTTTGAGCGGCTTTCTCTATTTCCTCTCTTGAAGAATCTGGAGGATAAAAATTAGATCCCAGATTGTTATTATTTTTCTGTTTTAAATAAAGAGGGGCTATTTTTTCTGCAGCCTCTACAAGCTTTTCTAATAGTTTTTTTTCATTCTCAGAAAGTTCTGAGGTGTCTGCTTCAAATCTTTTAATGGCTTCCATGTTAAACTTTCTTGTATTTAATTTTTTTAATCTTGCAGGTATGATTGACCAGCTGCGTTTTTACTACGGTTTCATCTCCTTCCTTCTTTCCCATTAGAGCCTTTCCTATTGGAGATTCATTTGATATTTTATTTTGAGTAGGATCTGCTTCCATGGTTCCTACAATTTTAAATTCGTCTGTCTCTCCATCAAGATCTACAGAAACCGTAGCTCCTAAATTAACCTTGTCTCTTTGCTTTCTTGGAGGCGCTTTTATAAGTTTAGCGTTTTTTAAAACATCCTCAAGTTCTTCTATCTTTCTCTCCAAAAGATCTAAATCCTCCTGCAAAGAAAGGTATTCGGGGTTTAAGTCTTCCGACTCCAAAACCGGAGGAGCTTCTCCTTTGGTTTTAGCTGCCTTAATGTCTCTTAAATCCTGGTATCTCTTTTTAACCTTTTCTAGTCCTTTTTTAGTTAAGTAATATTCTTTGTTTCCCATGGTTTTTAAAGCCCCTCTTTTTGGGAGGGGCAAGTGTTCAGAGCTACTAAATTAACACTATCCCCTCATCTTTTAATTTTTACGATAACAAATTCGCCACAAAAGAAAGGTAATGCGGACAAATAAGCGAAATTGATTTTCTTGAAAAGCTTGTCCATCGTTCTACCTTTATTTTACAATTTATTAAAATACCCTGTCAAGCTACATCATGCCGGGCATCTGGGGAGAAGGTTGGGAGGACTGATCTTTCTCTTCCGGCTTCTCTGCAACAACGCATTCTGTAGTCAGAAGCATTGATGCGGCAGAAGAAGCGTTCTGAAGAGCGGATCTTACTACCTTGGCAGGATCTACAATTCCTGCTTCCAAGAGATCCTCGTATTTCATTTTAGCTGCATTAAAGCCAAAGTTTCCTTTTCCTTCTTTCACCTTTTGAGCCACAACTGCTCCGTCTATCCCGGCATTCTCGGCTATCTGCCTTATCGGAGCCTCCAAAGCCCGAGAAACTATTTTAACTGCTGTCTTTTCTTCTCCTCCAAGAGAAGAATCATCTAAAACAAAGCTTAACCTTAGCAGGGCTGTCCCCCCTCCGGGAACTACTCCTTCTTCTATAGCAGCTCTGGTGGCGTGGAGAGCGTCTTCTGTTTTGTGCTGTCTTGCTTTCTGCTCCACCTCTGTAGCAGCTCCTACCTTAATAACAGCTACTCCTCCTGTCAGCTTGGCAAGTCTTTCTTCCAGTTTTTCTTTGTCAAAATCAGAATCTGAAACCTCAATCTGCTTTTTAATTTGATTTATTCTAGCTTCAATCTCTTCTTTCTCTCCTTTTCCCTCAACAATAGTTGTGTTTTCTTTGGTAGCGACAATCTTTCTAGCAGATCCAAGCTTGTCTAGTTCTGCAGATTCAAGTTTCATTCCTGTTTCTTCGGAAATAACTTCGGCTCCGGTAACGGTAGCGATGTCTTGCATTATTTCCTTTTTCCTGTCTCCAAAGCCCGGGGCCTTTATAGCTAAAGTATTAAATACTCCTCTGAGCTTGTTGACTACTAAAGTAGCTAAAGCCTCCCCGTCAACATCATCTGCTATAATTACCATATTCTTTCTTCCTGCCTGGGAAGCTTTTTCCAAAACAGGAACCAGCTCTTTAGCAGAAGATATTTTCTTATCCGTAAGCAAGATATAGGGATCTTCCATAACAGCCTCCATTCTTTCTGTATCTGTAACCATATATGGAGAAACATAGCCTTCGTCAAACTGAAGCCCTTTAACTACTTCCTTTTCCAACCCGAATGTCTTGGATTCCTCGACTGTCACAACTCCGTCTTTACCTATCTCCTCCATTACCTCGGCTATCAAATTACCTATTTCCTCGCTTTCGGCAGAAATAGTGGCCACCTGAGCTATTTCCTCTTTGGTGTTTATTTCTTTTGCCATATTTTTAAGTTCTAAAACAACTTTTTCCACCGCTTTCTCAATACCCCTTCTCAAGGCCAAGGGGTTGGCACCAGCAGCTACGTTCTTTAATCCTTCTGAAATTAAGGACTGGGCTAAAACCACTCCAGTAGTAGTTCCATCTCCCGCAATATCATTTGTTTTCTCTGCCACCTCTTTTATAATCTCAACACCAAGATTCTCTGTTTTATCTTCAACCTCTATTTCTTTGGCTATAGAAACGCCGTCGTTTGTAATAGTGGGAGAACCATATCCTTTATCCAAAACAACATTTCTTCCTTTGGGGCCTATGGTAACTCTAACTGCGTCAGCTAGTTTATTAACACCTGCTTTTAGTTTTTTCCTTGCTTCTTCTGAATAAGTTATTGTTTTAGCCATAATTATTCAATAACAGCCAAAATATCTGACTGTTTAGCGATTAAGTATTCTTTATCGTCAACCTTTATTTCCGTAGGACCGTATTTTGTAAACAAAACCTTCTGTCCCGGCTTTACTTCAATAGGAAGGAGTTTGCCGGAATTAGTTTTTTTGCCCGGACCGACAGCAACAACCACGCCCTGCTCGGGCATGTCTTTCTCTGCAGTTTCAGGAAGAAGAATACCTCCTTTGGTCTTCTCTTCCTCTTTAACGGGCTCTATAACAACATTGTCTGATAAGGGTTTTATTTTCTTCATAATAGTTATGTTTAATGCTTTTTAGTAATTACCATTTTAGAAAATATTTTTAAAAAGTCAAGGGCTTTAAATATTTTCCTGTGTAGCTTTTTTTATTTTTTTTAATGTCTGTTGGCACGCCTTCCGCTATAAGCTCTCCTCCTTTTTCTCCGCCCTCAGGACCCAAGTCTATTATCCAGTCGGCTGTTTTGATTAAATCCAAATTGTGCTCTATAACCAAAACCGTATTCCCCTTGTCAACCAGTCTTTTTAAGACCTTGATGAGCTTTTTTATGTCGTCAAAGTGGAGGCCTGTCGTGGGTTCGTCTAACATATACAATGTTTTTCCCGTTCCTTTTTTAGAAAGCTCTGTGGCCAACTTTACTCTTTGAGCTTCTCCTCCGGATAAAGAAGGGGCGGGCTGTCCCAGCTCTATATAGGATAAGCCCACATCGTTCAGAGTTTTTAATTTATGATAAAGAGGCGGAATATTCTTAAAAAACTTCATTGCCTCCTCTACTGTCATTTCCAAAACCTCAGAAATGTTCTTTCCCTTGTATTCTATTTCTAAGGCTTCTTTGTTGTATCTTTTGCCTTTGCACTCTTTGCATTCAATATAAACATCTGGCAGAAAATACATTTCAACTTTTATTTCCCCTTGTCCTTCACAGGCCTCGCATCTTCCTCCTTTAACGTTAAAACTAAACCTTCCCTGCTTATACCCCTTTATCTTGGCTTCTTTTGTCTCGGCAAAAAGCTTCCTTATGTGAGAGAAAGATCCTGTGTAGGTAGCAGGATTTGATCTTGGCGTTCTTCCTATGGGAGACTGATCAACCAAAACAACCTTATTCAGCTTTTCTGTTCCCATTATTTCCTTGTGTTCTCCCGGTTCTTCTTTTGCCCTGTAAAACTTCTTTAAAAGAGCTTTGGCTAGAATATCGCTTACCAGAGAGCTTTTGCCGGATCCCGACACTCCCGTAACGCAAACAAAGTTCTGCAAAGGAAACTTAACATCTATATTCTTTAAGTTGTGCTCTTTGGCTCCTTTTACAGTTAAAAAATCTTTTCTTTTTCTTTCTTTTTTCTCAATATCTATTTTCCTTTTTCCAGAAAGATATTCTCCTGTTAAAGTGTTTGACTTTAAAAGCTGTTTCGGAGTTCCTTCAAAAATAACTTTCCCTCCGTGTTTTCCGGCTCCCGGTCCTATATCCACAACCCTGTCAGAAGACAAAATAGTTTGAGAATCGTGCTCTACAACAACTACGCTATTTCCCAAATCCCTTAAGTCCTTCAAGGTTTTGATTAATCTATCTTGATCTCTGAAATGAAGACCTATTGAAGGTTCGTCTAAAATGTATAGAACTCCCGTAAGCTTGGATCCTATCTGGGTAGCCAGTCTTATTCTCTGCTCCTCTCCTCCGGATAATGTTGCCGCTTTCCTGTCTAAAGTCAAGTAATCTAAACCTACATCGATTAAAAACTTTATTCTGTTAAGAATTTCTTTTGTTATGGGTTCTGTTATTTTATTCTGATAAGCTTTCTTTTTGGACAAGCCCTTAAAAAACTTTTCTACTTTGTCTATCTGAAGCTCTACTATTTCATCTATGGACGTTCCTCCCACTTTAACAGCCAAGACTTCTGGCTTCAACCTCTTGCCCTGGCACTTTGGACATTGTTTTATTACCATATACTGCTCTATTTCCTTTCTTGTCCAATCAGAATCTGTTTCATGATATCTTCTTTCTAGATTAGGTATGACCCCTTCAAAGCTCTTATCTCCGTAAAGAATAACATTTATTATTTCCCTGGGAAGATCTTTTGCGGGATCGTGAATAGAAAACCCTTTTCTTTCCGCAAGACCCGAAAGCTGAGACCAAAAGTATCCCTGTCTCCCTATTTTATGGGAAGCTCTCATCCAGGGCCTGACAGCTCCTTCGGCCAAAGTTAGGCGGGGGTTGGGAATAACCAAATCAGGATCAACTTCAAGCTTTTCCCCAAGACCCATGCACTCCGGGCAGGCGCCGTAAGGGCTGTTAAAAGAAAAAAGGCGAGGTTCTAAAGCAGGAAGAGATATCCCGCACTTCTCGCAGGCAAAATGCTCGGAAAAAACTAATTCTTCCTTTTTAGAAGCTGCTATAACAATACCCTTTCCCATCCTTAAAGCTATCTCTAAAGAATCTGCCAAGCGAGATCTTTCCATATCTTTCCCCGTAACAAGCCTGTCAACAACTACTTCAATATTATGTTTTCTGTTTCTGTCCACTTCTTTCGCTAAAGCTTCTTTTAAGCGGTAAACAATACCGTCTATTCTCACTCTTACAAATCCCCCTCTTTCTATTTCCTCCAAAGTTCCCCTGTGTTCTCCTTTCTTTCCCCTGACAACAGGGCCCAATATTGTTATCTCTGTTCCCTTTTTCAGCTTTAAGACCTGATTCACTATTTGGTCAACCGTCTGGCGGGAAATGGCTTTTCCGCACGCGGGACAGTGGGGCTTTCCGGTCCGAGAATACAAAAGGCGGAGATAATCGTAAATCTCCGTAATTGTTCCCACTGTAGAGCGAGGATTGTGAGCTCCTTTTTTTTGATCTATTGAAATAGCCGGGCTAATTCCCTCAATCTTATCGACATTAGGTTTATTCATTACTCCTAAAAATTGCCTGGCATAAGCTGACAAGGACTCTACATATCTTCTCTGTCCTTCAGCATAAAGAGTATCAAAAGCCAAAGATGACTTCCCAGAACCTGATAATCCCGTAATTACAACAAGCTGTTCTCTGGGAATATCAATATTGATGTTCTTTAGGTTGTGGACCTTAGCTCCCCTGATTTTAATAAAATCGTCTTTCATAAAGAGTAAAGATTATTATACACCAAATTTCAAGCTGATTCAAGCCTTGAAAAGAAACTCTCTTTATACTACAATGCTATAGCTATGGAAAATTTCTCTTTTTTGCCAAAAGAAAAACTCTCTTTTCTTCCTGACACCACAGGGGTTTACGCTTTCAGAAACAAAGACCTTCTCTATATAGGCAAAGCTTCCGATATTAAAAAAAGAGTCAAAAGCCATTTCCAGCAACCCTCTTATAGAGACAGCTTATTTACCTCTAAAATTGAAGAAATAGGATATGTTGAAACAGATTCTGAAATAGAAGCTCTGCTTTTAGAGGCTGAACTGATAAAAAAACACCAGCCCAAATACAATGTTCTCTGGAAAGACGATAAAAATTACTTTTATATCAAAATAGATAAAGAAGACCTCCCCGTAATATCTATAACCCACCAGCCCAAAAAGAAAAAGCAAACAGAATACATAGGGCCTTTTA
Organism: uncultured Candidatus Saccharibacteria bacterium; assembly: GCA_964509645.1. Lineage (GTDB taxonomy): Bacteria > Patescibacteriota > Minisyncoccia > Minisyncoccales > GWA2-38-27 > CAZDXV01. The sequence goes on from CAZDXV010000007.1 coordinate 22,744, forward strand.
TAGAAGGAAAGCCTCTTAAAAAATCTTTAAAAACCCTAAGAAAGATATTCCCTTTTTACAGTAGAAAAAACCATCCCAAAAAGCTCTGCTCTTTCTGCCATCTTAATCTTTGCCCGGGACCCGATCCTGACCCCAAAGAATACAAAAAAAATATCAAAAACTTAAAAGACTTTTTAAAAGGAAAAAAGAAATCTGTTTTAAAAAACCTCAAAAAAGAAATGAAAAAAGCCTCAGAAAAACAAGAATATGAAAAAGCAGCCAAACTGAGAGATAAGATAGAGGCCCTGGAAAAAATCATCTCCCATACAAAAATAATAAAGAAAGAAATAGATTATAAAACAATAGAAAAAGAATTAAAAGAAATATTTAAAAAGAAAATAGAAAAGATAGAAGCTTATGACATTTCAAATATTCAGGGCCAAAAAGCTACGGGGTCTTTAGTGGTTTTTAAAAAAGGAAAGCCGGAAAAAAGCCTTTATAGAAAGTTTAGAATTAAAATAGAGGGAAAACCCAACGACACAGCCATGATAAAAGAGGTTCTCAAAAGGAGATTCGGGCACAAAGAGTGGCCCTGCCCCGACATGATTTTAATAGACGGAGGAAAGGGCCAGCTTACAGCGGCTCTCTCTGAAACCCCGAAAGGGATAGCTATAGCAACTTTAGCTAAAAAAGAAAACGAGCTTTTCACGCCTAAAAGAAAAGAGCCTCTTCTGCTAAAGAACCTTCCTAAAGAACTTTCCAATATGTTTCTTCATTTGAGAGATGAAGCCCACAGATTTGCTATAGCATACCACAGAAAACTAAGAGAGATTGACTTAATTTGATATCCTGCTATTATAGATAAAACAATGGCAAAACTACTATTTCACATTATTTCGGGGGCTTTAGGGCTCTTTTTAGCAGCCCGTTTTGTTCCCGACGTGGAATTTACAGGAACTTACAAAACTTTAATCGTAATAGGAGCCGTACTGGGATTTATAAACTTCTTTATAAAGCCTTTGCTTGACAAAATAACCCTTCCTTTGAGAGTATTGACTTTTGGGCTTTTCAGCCTAATAATAAATATGTTTTTTGTCTGGCTGGCAGCTGATGTTCTTTTTCCCGGCCAAATGGAAATCTACGGGATAATACCTCTTTTCTGGACTACTGTTATACTTTGGGTATTAAACTTTTTTCTCGGCCTCTATAACTCTAAAAGCAAATGAATTCAATTCTTTTAATAGCTCAAATTATCATTTCTATTCTTTTAATAACCTTTATCCTCTTGCAAAAAAGAGGGACCGCTCTGGGCTCTTCTTTTGGCGGAGGAGGAAGCTTTTTCTCTACAAGAAGAGGAATAGAAAAGTATACTTATTGGGGATCTATTGTTTCCGGAATACTTTTTATACTCTTCGGGATTTTAAACCTCCTTATCTAGAATGCAATCCTTATGAAAAAACCGAACCTCTTTTCCAGATGGCCGAACAAGCGGCAGTGGTTTAATTTTTTTAAAGTGCTCACTAAAAAAGAAAAGTTGTTCTTTTTTCTTTTCTTGGGCATCTTTCTAGTATCCTCTGCTCTTCTTCTTACAAGCGCCTATCTTAAAAAAACAGAAATCGTGCCAGCTAGAGGAGGAACTCATATTGAAGGAGTAATAGGACAGCCCAGGCATATTAATCCTGTTTACGCAAACTCTGACACAGACAAAGATCTTATCCAGTTGGTATACTCGGGACTGATGAAATACACAGAAAACATGGATGTAGTTCCGGATCTTGTTCAGAATTACGAGATAAGCGCAGATAAAAAAACATACACCTTTCACCTAAAAGAGAATCTTGCTTGGGAGAACGGAGAACCTGTCACAGCAGAAGATATTGTTTATACTATAAAGGTAATACAGGACTCTGCCTACAATAGCCCTTTAAGGAAAAACTGGGTGGGCATTGAAATAGAAAAGCTGGGGAATCTTACAGTTCAGTTTACTCTCCAGCAGCCCTATGCTTCTTTCTTGGAAAACTGTACGGTAAAAATACTCCCCAAGCATATCTGGGAAAAAATATCAGCTGAAAGCTTCGGATTGGAAATATACAATCTAAAGCCCGTAGCCGGAGGACCTTACAAGGTAAAGGAAATAAAACAAGACAGACCGGGAAATATAGTTTCCCTTCTCTTAACTCCTAATTCTAAATATCATGGCAAAGCTCCTAATATCGCAGAAATAGAATTTTTATTTTTTAAAGATCAGGAAGAGCTAGTAAAAGCTTTGCAGTCTAAAAAAGTAAAAGGAGCTTCTTTAAAGTCATATCTTAAAACAAAAGAATACAAACTATACAGCCTTTCTTTCCCCAGGTATTTTTCTGTTTTCTTTAACCAGTTAGAATCAGATCTTTTGTCGCAAAAGGATATAAGAACAGCCCTAAAATACGGGGTAGATAAAAAATCTTTAGCAAAAGAGATTTTGGAGACAGACGACTCGATTATAATAGATAATTCTGTAGTAAACTCCCCTATTCTTCCAAAAATATATGGATTTCAAGGTCCAGAAGCTCTTTACGAGTTCAATAAAGAAAGAAGTGGAGAAATACTCCAAAATCTAGGATTTGAAGATCAAGACGGAGATGACTACCTTGAAAAAACAATTCAAAAAGAAGCAGCTTTCACCTTTACGGCCAATCTGGAAAAAGAAGATTCCGGAACCCAGGTTGAAGAGCTGCAAAAGTGTCTGGCTAAATTTCCCGATATTTACCCGGAAGGCCAGATTACGGGATACTTCGGACCTAAAACAGAAGAAGCTGTTGTCAACTTCCAGGAAAAATACTCAGAAGATATTTTAAAACCCTGGGGATTTACAAGAGGAACAGGACTAGTAAGCAAGACTACAAGAGCCAAGCTTAACGAAGTATGTTTTGACACCGGAGAAGAAACTATTCCTCTAAGCTTTACCCTTAAAACAGTAGATCAGGATCTTATGATAAGAATAGCTGAAATCTTAAAAGATCAGTGGAAGGAAATAGGGTTTAAAATAACAATAGAAACTTTTACTCCATCTAGCATAGAACAGGATGTAATAAAGCCTAGAGATTACGAAGCTCTTCTCTTTGGAGAAGTTCTTGGAGCCATACCAGACCCCTTTCCTTTCTGGCATTCCTCTCAAGCAGAAGATCCCGGACTTAATCTTGCCCTTTACAAAAACGAAAAAACAGACGTCCTTCTAGAAGAAAATAGAAAGTCTTCGGAGACAGAAGAAAGAAAAGAAAATCTTACAGCCTTCCAAAATGTTCTCTTGCAAGACATACCGGCCATCTTCCTTTTCAGACCTCCCTTCATATATTCTCTTTCAGAAGAGATTAAGGGAATGGATGCAAAAAAGATAACAGAGCCCTCAAAAAGATTTACAGAAATAGAAAATTGGTACATTAAAACAAAAAGAGATTTTAAATAATGGAACTAAAAAGCCCAGACATTAGATACTTAAAGGATATGGAAGATGTTGTTTATGACAAAGAGTGGTTGAAAAAGGCTGAGAACCTTGAGCTCTACTATATGTACAGGGGAATAAAAAAGAAAGACGGGCTGAGATACGATATTACTGTTATTCCTTCTAGAATGATGGGGAAAGAATATATTAAAACAAAAGGGCATGAACATATAGGAGATTACGGAGAGGTATATATCGTTTTAAAAGGAGAAGCTATTTTCTTTATGCAGAAAGGGAAAGGCAGAATAGAAGATGTTTATGCTGTAAAAGCAAAAGAGGGAGAAGCTGTAACTATTCCCTCAAACTACGCTCACATTACAATAAACTCTTCTAAAGAAGATCTTAAAATGGCCAACTGGATGGCAGAAGAAGCCAAAAGCGACTATTCCTTGATACAAGAGAAAAAAGGAGGATGTTACTTTTACACAACAGAGGGCTGGATTAAAAACGAAAACTACAAAAAAGTTCCAGAACTCTATTTTAAAAAACCTTTAAAAGAAGTCCCAAAAGATTTAAACTTCTTAAAATAGCCGAGGTGGCGGAATTGGCAGACGCGCGACGTTCAGGACGTCGTGGAGGAAACTCCTTGCGGGTTCAACTCCCGCCCTCGGCACCAAAACTATGACCAAAAAAGAAAACATAAAAATCATCCCTTTAGGGGGATTAGGAGAAGTAGGAAGAAATATGATGCTCTTGGAGTACAAGGACAAGATTTTAATTATTGATATGGGTTTCCGCTTCCCGGAAGAGGATATGCCCGGCATCGACTATATTATTCCTAATATAAGCTATCTTAAAGGCAAAGAAAAAAACATTATAGGCGTTGTTATAAACCACGGACACTATGACCATATAGGAGCTGTCCCCTATATTATAGACAGAATAGGAAATCCTCCTATTTACACTTCTGGACTGGCAAGAGGAATAATCCTTAAAAGACAAGATGAGTTTCCAGACAAGCCAAAATTAAAAATCAATACCGTCAAAGACGGAGACAAAAAGAAACTAGGGCCCTTTACGGTAGAGTTTTTCCATGTAAACCACAACATACCAGACACCTTAGGTTTGTTTATAAAAACCCCTGTGGGAAACCTTATCTACGCCTCAGACTTTAAGTTTGACAAAAACCCCGTCAACGACAAACCTGTAGATTTCAAAAAACTAAGGGAAATGGGCAAAAAGGGAGTCCTTCTTTTAATGTCAGACTCTACGGGAGCTGAAGAAGAAGGGCATTCTCTATCTGAAAATAAGATAGAAAAGAATCTGGATAAAATATTCAAGCAAGCCAAAGGAAGAATAATATCCGGTACCTTTGCCTCTCTTTTAAATAGAATCCAACAAATAATAAGCTTGTCTGAAAAATACGGAAGAAAAGTCTGCGTAGAAGGATATTCTATGAAAAGCAATGTTGAAATAGCAAAAGAACTGGGATATCTTAAAGTAAAAAAAGACACTTTTATTAAAGCAAAAGACGTAGAAAAATATCCCGACTCAAAAGTTACTATCATGTGTACCGGAGCCCAGGGCGAAGAAAGAGCTGTTTTAATGAGAATAGTCAACAGAGAACACAAGTACTTTAAGATAAAGAAGGAAGATGATATTATCTTCTCCTCTTCTGTTATTCCCGGAAACGAAAGAACGGTTCAGATATTAAAAGACGAGCTTTACCGCCAGGGAGCTAAGGTTTATCATTACCAGATGATGGACATTCACGCCGGAGGACATGCCCAGCAGGAGGAACTAAAGAAAATGTTTGAACTCACAAAACCAAAGTTCTTTATTCCTGTCCACGGTCAAGTATCAATGCTTTTTGAACACGGAGAAATAGCCAAGAAATCAGGTATTTCTAAAAACAACATTCTCCTGGCAGAAAATGGATACGTGATAAACCTGTCCAAAAACAGCATCTCGGTTGAAAAAAATAAAGTTCCCAGCAATTATATTTTTGTAGACGGATTGGGAGTAGGAGACGTAGGAGAGGTTGTTTTAAGAGATAGAAAGATATTGTCTGAAGACGGAATGTTTGTAGTTGTAGCTGTTGTGGACAGGCAGACCGGCAAAGTAAAGGGTTCTCCTGATATAATATCGAGAGGATTCGTATATTTAAGAGAAAATAAGCAGCTTTTAGCTGAAACAAGAAAAAAGGTAATAAGCATTGTAAATAAGGCTGCAGGATCCGGAGGAGCTGTCAACTGGGTTTACATTAAAGACGAAATAAAAGAGAAAATAGGCCAATTCCTATTTTCTAAAACCCAGAGAAGGCCCGTCATTCTTCCTGTAGTAATAGAAGTATGAGAATAGTATCTGGCATACAGCCCTCGGGGTCTCTTCATATAGGAAACTACTTGGGAGCTATAAGACAGTGGATAGATCTACAAAAAGACAACGAATGTATTTACTTTATAGCCGACCTTCACTCCTTAACTGTTCCCTATAACCCTGAAAAACTTAGAGAAAACACCCTAGAAACCGCCAGAGAGTATCTAGCTGCCGGAATAGATCCTGAAAAAAGCATTCTTTTTGTACAGTCGGAAGTAAAAGAGCACACAGAACTGTGCTGGCTTCTAAATACGGTTACTCCGGTGGGAGATCTGCAAAGAATGACCCAATACAAAGAAAAGTCAGAACAGTTTAAAAAGAACATTAACGCGGGTCTCCTCAATTACCCTATTTTGCAGGCCGCTGATATTCTTATCTACAAAGCAAAGAAAGTCCCGGTAGGAAAAGACCAGGTGCAACATATAGAGCTTACAAGAACCATAGCTAAAAAGTTCAACCAGAGATTTGGAAAGGTATTTACTCTTCCAGAGCCTCATCTCTCTAGAGAAGGGGCTAAAATAATGTCTTTAAAAGATCCCGAAAAGAAAATGTCAAAGTCTTTGGGTCCCCAAAGCTATGTCTCTCTATTTGACAGTCCGGAAACAATAAAAAAGAAGGTTATGTCAGCTGTTACCGACACAGGGAAAGAGATAAAACATAATCTTGAAAAGAAACCTGGAATATCAAATCTTATTAACATCTACAGCCTTTTCTCCGGAAAAAGTCCGGAAGAAATAGAAAAAGAGTTTAAAGGAAAAGGGTATGCTGACTTCAAGAAGTCAACAGCAGATCTTTTAATAAGCAGACTAGAACCTTTTCGCAAGAGGAAAAAAGAGCTTAGAGACAAAAGCGATTATGTAGAAGAGATTCTGGCCAAAGGAGCTAAAAGAGCATCTGTTCTGGCTCAATCAACCTTAAAAGAAGCTAAAGATAAAATGGGTTTAAATGACTAAGAAGACGGCTGTCTTGGGATATTTTATCTGATGTTTTAAAAAAGCCGAAGACCTTGCAAGGAAGAAAACAAGCTAAATTATTTTACAAGCTGAATAATTTTTTCTATTTCTTTTCTTTTTCTCTCTAAAAGATTCTCACTGTCTGCCTCAATAGCAACCCTTAAAAGAGGCTCTGTATTTGAGGGCCTGGCAATAAACCACCAGTCCTCGTATTCTACTGTTATTCCATCCAAAAAATCCTGCTTCCCGTCAGAATAATTATTTTTCAGCTCTTCTAAAACAGCTTCTCTATCTTTTACTTTAAAATTTAAGTCTGTAAGGCGGTAATAAGATTCTGAAACAAGCTCGGATGCCTTTTTATCTGATTGAGAAATAACTTGGAGCAAAACCAAAAAAGCAATCAGCCCTGAATCGCAGTAAAAATTTTTTTTAAAGCAGTAATGCCCCGAAGTTTCACCGCCAACAATACCCTCTTTTTCCATAAGGCCTTTTCTTACATTAATAAAGCCCATTTTTGTCCTAATGGGATTCCCTTTCATCTCTTTAATTTTATCTGGAACCGCTCTAGAGCTCATTGCATTATATGCTATTCCTCTGCCTGGACTCTCTTTTAAAAAGTGCTTTGCTAAAAGAAGCAGTGTCATATCTCCTCTCTTAAAATTCCCTTTTTCGTCTAAAAGAAATATTCTATCTCCGTCTCCGTCAAAAATAAAGCCCAAGTCCGCTTTTTGTTTTTTAATAACTTCTGAAATTTCTTTTTTAGATTCTTCTTCCAAGGGATTTGGAGAGTGGGAAGGAAAGTTTCCATCTAAATTGAAATTAAGATTTATTGTTTCTATGGGCAATCTCTCTAAAATCCTAGGAAGCGCTTTCCCTGCCATTCCATTTGAAGCATCTATGACCACCCTTAAGGGACTGATTTTGCTTACATCGACAAAAGAAAAAACATGGGAGATAAAATCATCCCAGATATTCAGCTCTTTAATTTCGCCTACTTTTTCCACAGAAGGAAGCTTTGATATTTCTGCCATATCTTTTCCTCTTATTATCTCTATTCTGTCTTCTTCCCTTTTAACCATTTTGAATCCGTTATATTCTTTTGGATTATGGGAAGCTGTAATCATTATTCCGCCTTCATACTGATAAAACGCTACCGAAAAATACAAGGCCTCTGTGGGTACTTGCCCTATGTTATAAACATCAGCTCCCCTACTGACAATTCCCTTTGAAAGAGAAGAGAATAAATCCGGGGAAGACAAACGGGCATCTCTTCCTATTATTACATGCTTGGCTCCCGTTTTTTCAACAAAATTTTGTCCCAACCGAAAAACTGTTTCATCGTTTAGATCTTCAGGATAAACTCCTCTTATGTCATACGACCTGAAAATTGCTTTATTCATGCATCTATTATATCATAAAGACACGCTTTAAAAGAAATATGTCATTTTCTATAGGTATTGTAGGGCTTCCCAACGCCGGAAAATCAACCCTTTTCAAGGCCCTAACAAGAAAACAAGTAGATATTGCAGATTACCCCTTTACCACGGTTGAACCCAATGTGGGCGCAGTTGCGGTACCAGACAAAAGACTAAAAAAAATAAAAGAAGCTTTAAAGCCCGAAAAGACAACGGAAACCATTATAAAATTTGTGGATATAGCAGGGCTGGTAAAAGGAGCTCATAAAGGAGAGGGTTTAGGAAACCAGTTTTTATCTCAAGTGAGAAGCTGCGACGCTGTTGTGGAGGTAATAAGAAATTTCTCTGCCTCGAAAGACTTTGAAACAGGGCAGACAGAATATCAGCTAACAGAAAAACCCAACCCTAAAAGAGATATTGAGATTCTTAAAACAGAGTTTTTAATGAAAGACCTGGAAACCATAGAAAAAGCCCTCGAAAAAACACCTCAAAAAGAAATACTTTTAAAAATAAAAGAAAAGTTAGAACAGAGAATAGAAATAAGGGAGATGCCGTTCAATGCCGAGGAGATAAAAGAATATCAACTTTTAACAGCAAAGCCCATCATTTATCTTTTTAATGTTAAAGGAGAACCCAAAAAGGAAAATCTTTCTTTAAATCTTAAAATAGAAGAAGAATCAGGAGAATTAACCGCAGAAGAAAAAAGAGATATTAATTTGGAAACCCAGCTTGACCAATTGATAATTAACTGCTACGATGTGCTTGAGCTAATCACTTTCTTTACAATCAAAGGAGGGAAGGAAGTTAGAGCTTGGACAATAAAAAAAGGGTCCCCTATTCTTGAGGCGGCAGAAAAAGTCCATTCTGATTTTAAAGAAAACTTTATCAAAGCAGAAGTCCTCCCCTGGGAGAAGCTAGTTGAAGCGGGGAGCTTTGCTAAGGCCAGAGAAAAAGGGGAAATTAAAACTGCCGGGAAAGAATATATTGTTCTTGACGGCGATGTAATAGAATTTAAAATATGAGATACTACGAACTAACTTATCTTTTAGCTCCCAATCTTTCGGAAGAGGAGCTTACCAAAATTACAGAGAAAATAAACAGCTTTATCTCAGAACAAAGCGGCATTTTGGGTAAACCGGCAAGACCAGAAAGGAAACGGTTAGGATATGAGATAAACAAAAATAAAGAGGCTTTTTTAGCCAGCATTAGTTTTTCTTTAAATCCTAAAAACTTAAAGCAGCTCAGGAAAAGCCTGGACGCAGAAAGTGGCGTTATTCGTTATTCTCTAGTCCAAAAGGAAACTCCTGAGAAAAAAACAAAAAGAATGAAAAAAACAAAAAAGGTCGACCTTAAGGAAATAGATAAAAAAATTGATCAAATTTTAGAGTAATATGGACTTGAATAAAGTCATGCTCGTCGGCCGCTTAACTCAGGATCCTGAAATGAAGAGCACCCAGTCGGGACAAAGCTTGTGCACTTTCGGTTTAGCTACCAACAGGGTGTGGACGGACTCAGATACAAAGCAAAAACAGGAAAAAACAGAGTTTCATAATATTGTTTTATGGGGGAGATTAGCTGAGATAAGCTCTCAGTATTTAAGCAAGGGCAATCTTGTTTTAATAGAAGGAAGAATCCAAACCAGAAGCTGGGAAGATAATTCCGGAAACAAAAGATACAGAACAGAGATTGTAGGAGAAAATGTTCAGTTCGGCCCTAAAAGCGCTCAAAACTCAGCTCCTCAAAAGAAAAAGGAAGAAGATATTCCCGTTATCCAGGAAAAAGAAAATTCCTCCGACAATAATGACGAGATAGATGTAAAAGACATTCCATTTTAAATTCCATGAATTGCTATTTTTGCCAACGAAATATAAAGGAAATCGATTTTAAGAATACAGAGCTTTTGCAGAAGTTTACTACAGAGCTGGGCAGAATAAAGGGAAGAAAGAAAACAGGGCTCTGCGCAAAACACCAAAGAGGGCTCACTAAAGCTATAAAAAGAGCAAGGCATCTAGGACTCATTCCTGTTTCAAAATAAAAAGCAGTTCTTAGAAGAACTGTTTTTTATTTTTAAGAATTAAACCTCCTTTGCTTTTTCTAAAATAGACTGCTTTATTTTATCTGCCAATTTTGGATTTTCTTTCAAAAATTCTTTTGATCCGCTGACTCCCTGGCCTAATTTTGCATTCTCAAACTGGTACCAACTACCAGATTTTTTTATTACCCCTTTAGTCTCTCCTGTATTGATTAAATCGGCAAAGTAAGAGATTCCTTCGTTGTAATAAATATCAAATTCCACTACCTTAAAAGGAGGAGCTACTTTATTCTTAACTATCTTGGCCTTAACCCTGTTTCCTATAATATTATCTCCTTTTTTGATTTGCGCCCTTCTTCTCAGATTAATCCTTACAGAAGAGTAAAACTTTAAGGCAAGACCTCCGGATGTTGTTTCAGGATTTCCAAACATTACCCCTACCTTCATTCTTGTCTGGTTTAAAAAGACAACTGAGGTTTTTGTTTTAGAAACAATCGAGGAGAGTTTTCTTAAAGCAGAAGACATCAGTCTTGCCTGAAGGCCTATCTGGTATTCTCCCATGTCTCCTGCAATTTCAGCTTTGGGAGCCAGAGCTGCTACAGAATCTAAAACTATAACATCTACTTCGCTTGATCTGACCAGACTTTCTACTATCTGAAGAGCCTGTTCACCGGAATCAGGCTGGGAAATTAGCAGTTCATCTATGTTCACCCCTATTCTTTTAGCATACTCTGGATCTAAAGCGTGTTCTGCGTCTATAAAGGCTGCTGCTCCTCCTTTCTTTTGGGATTCGGCTAGAATATGAAGAGCTAGAGTGGTTTTTCCCGTAGATTCGGGGCCGTATATTTCAATTACTCTTCCTCTGGGAATACCTCCTACTCCCAAAGCTAAATCAAGAGAAATAGCTCCAGTAGAAATCACCTCTACCTTGGTAGATTTTGCTTCTTTGAGCTTCATTATAGCTCCTTCGCCGAACTTCTGCTTTATGTCTTCTATAGCTTCTGAAAGGTTCCCTGTTTTTTGTTTTTTCTTTGCCATATTGTATTATAGGATAGATTTAAACTTTTTGCCAATCGTCTTCTTCTGTTTTGCCGTAAACTTCTCTTGCCTTAGAGCCTTCCTGCGGCCCTACTACACCCTCTTCCTCTAACATATCAATTAATCTGGCGGCTCTGGCATACCCTACTCTTAGTCTTCTTTGAAGCAGAGAGGCGGAGGCTTTGTTAGACTCTATAACAAGCCTTTTGGCCTCTTTGTAAAGAGGTTCTTCCTCGTCAAACAGACTGTCAGAACTTCCTTTCTCGCCCGAAGGTTTTTGAACTTCCTGAATAAGGTCGGGCTCCATTTCAGACAAAGTACCGTCTTTCTCTGCCTGTTCTTTAATATGCTTTACAACTTTTTTTACTTCTTTCTCTGAAACATAAGGACCCTGGATTCTCTTTGGTTTTGTCACTTCAGCGGAAAGATAAAGAAGATCTCCTCTTCCCAAGAGCTTTTCTGCTCCGGCAGTATCAAGAATAGTTCTGGAATCAACTTGAGAGGCAACTTGAAAAGTTACTCTTGAAGTAATATTAGCTTTTATTAATCCGGTAATAACTTCTACTGAGGGTCTCTGGGTAGCTACTACTAAATGTATTCCGACGGCTCTAGCCATTTGAGCCAATCTGACTATTGAAGCCTCTATATCTCTTCCTCTAGCTGCCATAAGATCTGCAAGTTCATCTATTATCACAACAATAAAAGGAAGGGGATCTGCTCCGTTATTTAAAACTTTTTCGTTATAACTGTGTATATCTCTAGCTCCCACCTCGGCTAGAACATTAAATCTTCTTTCCATCTCACCCGTAAGCCACTTTAAAGCTCCCAGAGTTTCGTCTGCCGTATAAATTATCGGGCACAAAAGATGGGGCAGATCTTTGTAAACAGGAAATTCAACTCTTTTAGGATCCACTAAAATTAATCTTAAACTTTCCGGGCTAGCGCTTTTAAAAGAGGTGCTGGGTTGATAAAGAAGGCTCAAGATTAGAGAGTTTAAATAAATTGTTTTACCGGTACCCGTCGATCCTGCTACCAGCATATGAGGCATTCTGGCAAGGTCTGCGTAAATTGATTCTCCTGATACGTTTCTCCCTAAAACTATGGGTAGATCTGCTTGGGAGTTTTGAAACTTTTCGTTTTCTATAAGGTTTCCCAGCCTTACAACAGCTCTCTCTGTGTTGGGAACTTCTATTCCGACTAAAGATCTTCCCGGAATAGGGGCTTCTATTCTTATGGGATGACTAGCCAAAGATAAAGCTAAGTCGTTAGATAAAGTAGTAATTTTAGAAAGCTTTACTCCCTCTGCCGGCTTTAGGGTATATTGGGTAACAGTAGGACCTATATTAACTTCTGACATCGCAACCTCAACACCAAAATTTTCTAATGTCTTCTTGATTATAGCTGTATTCTGCTTGGTATCTCCGCTTTTTGGAGCCCCGCTCTCTTTGGATAAAAGAGTTGTTGGAGGAGGCTCGAAAGCAAAGGCCTTGGATTTAGATTCTTTCCCATCTTCTTTCTTTTCTTTCTTGGGCTCATCTTTAGGGGGAGGCTCGGGAAAAATCTCCTTCACCTTAAACTTAGGTTTGAATATCTTCTTTATGATAGAAGGCTTGGTTTTTTCTTCTTTTTTCTCTTCCTTTGATTCCGGCTTTTTTTCCGGTCTTAAAAAATGCCAAAAAATAAGGCCTCCAATAAAAACAGGGGCTAAAAAGATAAAAAAAGTAGCCCAAAACCCGAAATATTTAAGGAAAGCCCAGCTTAAACCATATCCTACAATGCCTCCCATTCTAGCTCCCGAATTAAAAGATCCTAATATTCCTGTTGTGCCCGCAGCTAAAAGAGCAACAGCTAAAATCACGGGCCAAAAAAGAGTTCTTCCTTTTTGGAAAAGTTCGAAATCGTATTTTTTACTTATTAAAACAAGGCCTCCGAGAATAAAAATTAGAGGGAAGACAAAAATTGTCTCTCCAATCAAAAAACGGCTCCATCCCATAAGGGTTTTGCCTGCCACACCTGCTTTCCCAAAGAAACTCAGAGCTGTAATAACAGCTAAAAGAATCATTAAAACGCCTATAATAGCCTGTTTGGCGTAGCTAGGAAGAGCAAATCTCTTCTTAGAAGATTTTTTCTTTTTTCTTTTTGCCACTTTTGAAGGAAGCTTAGGACTTTTTATAACCCGTACCCGCAGGTATTAGTTTACCTATTATAACATTTTCTTTAAGCCCCCTCAATTTATCTTCCTTGCCTTCAAGAGAAGCTTTTATCAAAACTCTTGAGGTTTCCTGAAAAGAGGCGGCAGACAAGAAAGAATCCGTACTTAAAGCTACGCGTGAAATTCCTAAGAGAATATTTTTACCTTTAGCCGGGTTTTTCTTTTCCTTTTTCATTTTTTCGTTTTCTTCCCTCAGTCTGGCTTCTTCAACAACTTCGCCCGCAGTAAAAAGAGTGTCTCCCGGATCTTTTATTTTAACCCTTGAAAACATCTGTTTCATAATAACTTCAATATGCTTGTCGTGAATAACAGCTCCTTGAGAAACATATATTTTCTGAATCTCCTCTAAAATATATTTCTGAGTGTTTTCCTTGTCTGTAAGCCTGAAAAGCTCCTTGATATTAAGATTACCCTCATAGAGCTTATCTCCTTTTTTAATATCCTGGCCCTTTTTAACCAAAATTGCCTTGTTTGGAGAAACCTTATACTCTAAAGCTTCTTTTTTATTCTGGTTAGGTTTTATTTTAATAACTCTGTCTGGGGTAACATCTATAATCTTGCCCTCAACCTTAGAAACTTCAGCTTTCCCTTTCGGAATTCTGGCTTCGAAAACCTCTTGAACTCTAGGCAGGCCGAAGGTAATATCTCCTCCTCCGGCAACACCTCCTGTGTGGAAAGTTCTCATGGTAAGCTGTGTTCCGGGTTCTCCTATGGCTTGAGCCGCTACAATACCTACGGCTGTTCCCATTTTTACAATATCATTCCTTCCAAAATCCCATCCGTAGCATTTTTGACAAGTGCCTCTTTTTGACTTGCAAGTTAAAGGCGTTCTTACTTTAATCTTTTCCACTCCGGCGTTTATGATCTCCTGGCCCTTGTTCCAGTCTATTATTTCTCCTTTTTTTACTATTGTTCTAGTTCCGCCCTTCTCTGTTTTTTCTTTAACACTCTCTAAAACAAGTCTTCCCACTATTTTAAATAAAAAACTCTGTCCTATGTTATCTGAGTCTTTTTTAAGTATTTCGCTCCCGTCCTTGTCTCCGCAGTCTTTCTCTAGAATAATAACGTCATGAGCCACGTCAATAAGCCTTCGAGTTAAATATCCTGCAGAAGAGGTTCTCAAAGCGGTGTCTGCTGTTCCTTTTCTAGCTCCATGAGTGGAAATGAAATATTCCAGGACATCAAAGCCCTCTTTAAAGGAGCTTATAACAGGCAGCTCTATAATCTGACCTGCCGGGTTTATTACCAGGCCTTTCATTCCGGCCATTTGTACGGGCTGAGACCAGCTTCCTCTTGCTCCAGAGTCTACAATTGCAAAAATAGAACTGGAATCTTTTAGTCTTTCTGGAACAAGCTTCTCTATTTTCAGCTTAGTTCTTGTCCAAACCTCAATAATCTTACTTCTTCTTTCTTCTAGAGAAAAAAGTCCTCTTTTATAATGTTTTTCTACGGCAGCTACTTCTTTTTCAGCTTCATCTATGATCTGTTTTTTTGACTCAGGCACTATTAAATCTGTCATACCCCATGTTATACCAGAAATCGTAGAGCTCTCAAACCCTAAATTCTTAATCTTGTCTAAGGTATCCTCTATTATCTCCTGACTATACCTTGAAACAATGTCGCTTACTATTTTTTCCAGGGACTTAGATCTCATTATCTCGTTAATGAAAGGGTAATCTTCCGGCAGAGTTTTGTTAAACCTTATTCTTCCCAATGTGGTTTCTATAACTTTATCAGAAATTTTAACCTTAATCTTGGCTCTTAAGTCCAATTTATTAAACTCATGGGCCATTTCAGCCTCTTTATAGTCTGCGAAAGCTTTGCCTTCTCCTTTCTTTCCCTCTTCCATCTTTGTTATCCAGTAACAACCTAAAACTATATCCTGAGTTGGAGCCACGATAGGAAGACCGGTAGCGGGCTTTAAAAGATTATAGGCGGAAAGCATTAGTTCCTTTGCTTCTTTTTGAGCCTTTTCTGATAA
Source organism: uncultured Candidatus Saccharibacteria bacterium (assembly GCA_964509645.1). Lineage (GTDB taxonomy): Bacteria > Patescibacteriota > Minisyncoccia > Minisyncoccales > GWA2-38-27 > CAZDXV01. Next base: position 38,154 of record CAZDXV010000007.1, read on the forward strand.
GGGAACATGGACTGCCATCTGGTCTCCATCAAAATCAGCATTAAAGGCCTTACAAACCAAAGGATGCAGTCTTATTGACTCCCCCTCTGTTAAAACGGGTTGAAAAGCCTGAATACCGAGTCTGTGAAGCGTGGGGGCTCTGTTCAAGAGAACATACTTTCCTTCAGCCACCTCCTCAAGCATGGCCCAGACCTCGTCTGTTTCCTGCTCTATTAGCCTGGAAGCGCCTCTTACGTTATAAGCTAACTCCTGATCCAAGATTCTTTCTATAACAAAGGGCTTGAAAAGCTCTAAAGCCATTTTCTTTGGAAGACCGCACTGATGGAGCTTTAATTCAGGTCCCACTACAATTACAGACCTTCCCGAATAATCTACTCTTTTTCCTAAAAGATTCTGTCTAAATCTTCCTTGCTTTCCTTTAAGCATGTCGGCTAAGGACTTCAAAAGCCTTTTTCCCCCTGTAGTGGCTGTGGTCAGAATTCCCTTTCTCATTCCATTGTCCACTAAAGCATCTACTGCTTCCTGAAGCATTCTTTTTTCGTTCTTTACAATAACTTCAGGAGCTCCTATTTCTAGGAGATACTTCAGTCTGTTGTTTCTATTGATAACCCTTCTGTATAAATCGTTTAGATCAGAAGAGGCATAACGGCCTCCGTCAAGCTGAACCATGGGCCTCAAATCGGGAGGTAAAACAGGAAGGGCCGTTAAAAACATCCACTCCGGCCTGATATTTGCTTCCTCTATGGCCTGATAAAGCTTTAATCTTCTTAATACTTTTTTCTTGGAAACAGAGCTCGCTTTTTCAACTTCTTTTTCAAGTTCTTTTATTTTCTTTTTAATATCTATTTCTTCAAATATTTTTCTTAATGTTTCAGCTCCAGTTCCTGCTTCAAAAACCTCCCCGTAATCAAGAGATAAATCGTGATATTCAATTTCAGACAAAACCCTTAAAGGGGCTACTTGGGAAAGTTCGCCTTTAGCCTGATCTCTTTCTTTCTTAAGATCCTCTAGAGCCTTATTTAATTCCTTTTTCTTTTTAATCTCTGCTTTCTTCTTTTTTACTTCTTGTTTGTACTCTTTGTCTATTTTATCTAAAACCTCCTTTTTGGCCTCCTCATCCACTGAAGTTATAATATATGAGGCAAAATAAATAACTTTTTCCAGCTGCTGCATGGGAACCCCCAAGATCATTCCTATTCTGGAGGGAATTCCTCTTAAAAACCAAATGTGAGAAACCGGGCAGGCAAGCTTAATGTGACCCATCCTTTCTCTTCTGACGGAGGACTTGGTAACCTCTACTCCGCATCTGTCACAGATAATGCCTTTGTATCTGACTCTTTTGTATTTTCCGCAATAGCACTCGTAGTCTTTTTCCGGACCAAAAATCCTTTCGTCAAAAAGCCCGTCTTTTTCTGCTTTTTGAGTTCTATAATTTATAGTTTCCGGCTTAGTAACTTCGCCGAAACTCCAATCTAAAATCTCTTCTGGAGAAGCTAGTTTTATTCTTATGGATTTTAAATCTTCTACTCTCATATTATTTATCCTTTTTAACCTCTACTCCCAGTCCCAAAGATTTAAGCTCTGAAACTAAAAGGTTGAAAGAGGCAGGCACATTAGGACTTCTTACATCTTCTCCCTTAAGAATGGCCTCGTATGTTTTGGCTCTTCCCGTAACATCATCCGACTTTATCGTAAGCATTTCCTGAAGGCAGTGAGCAGAACCATATCCCTCCAAAGCCCAGACCTCCATCTCACCAAATCTCTGGCCTCCAAATTGAGCTTTGCCTCCTAAGGGCTGCTGTGTAATTAAAGAATAGGGGCCGATTGATCTCATGTGAATCTTGTCTTCGACCATATGAACAAGCTTTAAGATATACATATATCCTACGGTAATATTTTCTGGGAAAGGAAGTCCTGTTCTTCCGTCATACAAAGTAAATTTGCCGTCCTCTGGCAATCCTGCTTTTTTAAGCTCCTCTTTGATATCTTCTTCTACGGCTCCTGCCATAGCCGGGGTCTCCGCTAAATAATTTAAACTGTGAGCTGCCATTCCAAGATGGGTCTCTAAAATTTGGCCTATGTTCATTCTGGAGGCAACTCCTAAAGGATTAAGAATAATGTCAACCGGTGTTCCGTCTTCAAGAAAGGGCATTTCTTCTTCTGGCACTACTCTGGAAATAACTCCTTTGTTTCCATGACGCCCTGCCAGCTTGTCTCCTGCTTGAATCTTTCTTACTTGAGCCACCTGAACCTCAACCCTTTTAATAATGCCGGGTTCTAGTTTATGTCCCTGGTCTCTGGAAAATATCTTTACTCCCACGACTCTTCCTCTCTTGCCATGCTCCATAGTCAGAGAGGTATCTTTGACATCCCTTGCCTTCTCTCCGAATATAGCTCTTAAAAGCCTTTCTTCAGCTGTCAGTCCGGCTTCTCCTTTTGGAGATATTTTACCTACTAGAATATCGTTAGGTCCGACTTCAGCTCCGACTCTTACAACGCCCTCTTCATCCAAATCCTTTAACTTCTCCTCTGAAACGTTAGGGATGTCCGAAGTTGTTATCTCGGGCCCCAGTTTGGTATTTCTAACATCACAAGCAAAGTTTTCTATGTGTATAGAAGAAAAATAGTTATCCTTAACCAATCTCTCTGAAATTATAATAGCGTCCTCGAAATTAGAGCCTTGCCAAGAAAGAAAAGCCACTAAAACATTCTGGCCCAAAGCCAGTCTTCCTCTATCAATAGCCCCTCCGTTAGCCAAGAGATCTCCCTTGGATACTTTTTGGCCTTTTTTAACGGCTGGCCTCTGGTGAAGACAGGTATACTGATTCGTCCTCATAAAGGTTCTTAATTCATAACTCTTGGTTCTTCCTTTTTTAGTTTTAAGCTCAATATGGCTGGCATCAGCCTCTTTAATAGTCCCGGCTTCATCTGCAAAAATTGCCTGACCAGAGTCCTTAGCTACCGTTTTCTCCACTCCTGTACCCACCAAGGGAGCTTCTGGATGAACCAAAGGAACGGACTGTCTTTGCATGTTAGATCCCATTAAGGCTCTGTTGGCATCGTCATTCTGCAAGAAGGGAATCAAAGAAGTAGCCACAGAAAAACATTGTTCTGTAGAAACATCTATATAATCTATTTTATCTATAGCAGTAATGCCCGGAGCTCCCTTAATTCTGGCTTCTATTTTGTCTGGAGGAAGCTGAGGCTGTATTTTTCTTTTTTTATCAATAGGAACTCCTCCGTGAGCAATGCTGAACTTTTCTTCCTCAAAAGCGTTTAAAAACTCTATATCTGAGGTTACTTTTCCGTTTTTTACTTTGTAATAAGGGGTTTCTAAAAATCCATACTTATTAACAGAAGAAAAAGAAGCTAAATGGTTTACTAATCCGATATTGGGACCTTCCGGGGTCTGGATAGGACAGATTCTTCCGTAGTGAGAGGGCTGTACGTCTCTTACCTCAAAACCCGCTCTTTCTCTGGTTAGTCCGCCAGGACCTGTAGCTGATAACCTTCTTTTATGTTCTAGTTCTGCTAAAGGATTCTCATTATCCATAAACTGGCAAAGCTGAGAAGAGGTATAAAACTCTTTTATAATACCCATTACGGGTCTTGGATTAACCAACTGATTCGGGGTTACAGTATGAGGATCCAAAGTAGACATTCTATCTTTAATAATTCTTTCTGTCCTCATCAGACCCACCCTCAGCCTGTTTTGCAAGAGCTCTGCTACCGTTCTTACTCTTCTGTTGCCTAAATGATCTATTTGATCGGGTTTTCCTTCAGGATCATTATTCAGTCTTACAATTTCTCTTATTACAGCTAAAACGTCTTCTGCTCTCAAAACCCTGTCTTCTGGAGCTATCTCCGCATCTTCTTTTTTGGGAGCTACCTCTTCCAGTCTTTTTCCCATTCTCCATCTTCCCACCTCAGACAAATCATACCTATCAAAGTTAAAGAAAGTGTTTTCTATAAGCTCTTTGGCTGTGTCCGGAGTTACCATGTCGCCGGGCCTTAATCTTTTGTAGATTTCAACTAAAGCTTCCCCTTGGTTTTTGACCTGATCTTTCTCAAGGGTTTTTTCAATATAATCTATTTCTCCTCCCTCAAGAACATCCTTAAACTTCTTTTTGATTTCTTCTTCCGTCCATCCTCCCAAGGCCTTTAAAAGAGTAGTGGAGGCAACTTTCCTCTTTCTGTCTATCTTAACTCCTATAAAGCCCGAAGCGTCAGTTTCAAACTCAAGCCAAGCTCCCCTGTTAGGTATAATCTTTGCTCCAAAGACTTCTTTTCCCTGTACTATTCTAGAGGTAAAGAAAGATCCCGGAGAACGAATTAGCTGAGCTATAGCCACTCTTTCTACTCCGTTGACAATAAAAGTTCCCCTTTCTGTCATAAGGGGAAAATCTGCTAAATAAATTTCCTGCTCTTTGGCTTCTTTTGTCCTAAGGTTTACAAGTTTAACTTTGACCTTTAAAGAGGCCTCAAAGGATTCGTTGTTCTTTTTGGCTTCAATATCTGTTTTTCTTTTAGGCTCGTCTAGTTTGTAGTCTGTAAACCAAAGTTCAAACTCTTCTCCGGTATGATCTTTAATGGGGGAAATCTCAGAAAAAAGATCTTTTAATCCTTTTTCCCAAAGCCACTGCCAACTTTTCTTCTGCAGAGTCAGAAGATACGGTCTGGGAAGAGATACTTTTGATTTGGAAAAGTTTTTTACTTTAACATCAAGCATTAAATATAAAAAGTTCCCCAGCTGAGCAGGGTTACCTTTAGTTATGTATTTTAGAGCTAGAAAAAGGGACTGTAATTATACATAAAAGGGAGATATTTAAACAAAATATCTCCAAAATGATTCCAAAGCAACTACTTATAGATTTTATTCATTTTTAAAAATTTGTCAACCCTTATTGGGGAAAACCTGTTAATTAATATTAACATAGCATTAAACCTAATGCAACACTAAAAGAACATCTTTACAATAAAACGCCTGAGAAAATAAAGGTCATCCTCCTAGATTTTTACCTTAGATCAACAAAAGAAACCTCAGAGTTTGTTTTGGCTTCTTAAAAAATAATTGTTCCGAATAGTCCAAAAGACATTACAAAACCTTGAAGTTAATTTTAGGCTTTTGTATTCCGAGACTTTATTCTTCTGTAATTTCAGGCGGGCTCTGTCCTATAGGAGCCTCTTCTGGTTGCTCTTTAGTCATTCCAGCCAAAGCTGATTTATCTGACTTCAGGTTTTCTAAAATCTTTTTAATATCTTTATTGTCGGGATTTAAAACAACAAGCTTCTCAAATTTTTCGATAGCTTTCTGTTTCATGCCCTCCTTTTCATAAGCAAGACCTAAAAAGTAAAGGGCATTGGCATAATCTGGATTTATAATTAATATTCTTTCAAGTTCTGCCTGAGCCTTAGAATATCTTCCCTCTCCGAAATATATCAAACCTAATTGAAATCCAATTCCCACGTCATTAGGAGCTATTTGCTTCACCTCTTCAAGTTTTCTGATAGCTTCTTCCATGTTTCCCTCTGCCTGATAAAGTCTGGCTATTTGGTAGTGAGCAGAAGCATAATCTGATTTTAATTCAATGGCTTTCTTGAATTCTTTTTTTGCTTCTGCAAAAAGAGATTCTTTTCCTTCGGGGGCTAAGTTCGTCTTTGCCAAAAGAATTATTCCTCTCTGGGTCGGGTAATAGGGGCTAGTGGGTTCTAGCTGTGAAGCTTTGCTGTATGCTTCAAGAGCCCAGTCAGCCGTACCTTCAACAACGCCTACTAGGTTTTGATAAATAAATCCTCTTACTGACCAATTAGCTACATTCTCAGGATTAATACTGGTAGCTTTTTTAGCCGAATTAACTGCATTGCTTACAAAAACCTGAACTCTTTGGTTTATCTGGCTTTTATCAAGATCCTTTCTGTTAAGATCAATATTCGCCTTCTGAAGATATACCTGAGAGATCTCTCTCCAATAAAGATCTGATTCTGAGTTGGTAACTATTGCTTTTTCTAAGCTGTTAAGACCTGTGTCAAATTCTCCTTTCTGCCATCTTTTAATTCCTTCTTTGTAGCTAACTTCAGCAGAATATCTCTGTCCTTCAAGTATAAGAAGGCCCAAACTGAAAATAAACACCAAGGTGACCGCGAAAGTAGCCCCAAAAGTCATTAAGGACGATGACTGAAAATTGAACTCTTTTTTTTCAGGAACCATTATGCAGAAAATACTCCCTGCCAAGAGAAAAAAGGTAAAATCCATAACCAAAGAAGAGTTGTAAAGAAAATAAGACGCTGTAACAGTAAGCAGACTTATAAACAGACCTACTTTTAAAAACCACTCTTTTTGATTAGTTTTCTTTTCGGGGGAAGACTTTTTAAACAAATGCCATACGCCGAAAAATATAAAGCTTATCAGAAGAGCCAAAAAGGAGAGTGCTCCTAAAATTCCCGTGTGAGTTAATACATTTAAGACCTTCGAGCTGGCTGAATCAAACCTTATATTCCATCCAAATCCTGAATTTATAGATACATCCTTGTACTGAGAAAACTGGTAAACAAAGGTCCCCGGACCAGATCCAAAAATAGGACTATCCTTTATCGTCTTTAAAGCAACATTAAAGCTTGCTTTGTTGTTAAGATATATTTCCATTGGCCTGGCTGGAGAACCGGGTACTGAGAACTTGAAAAAACCAAAAAACAAAGCTATAGCCAAAAGAACCATTGGCAAAAAAAGCCACCTGCTGTCCAAGAGATCTTTTCTTTGAACGCCGAATAATATAATCAGAACAGAAATCCCCAAAACAAGCCACCAAGCTGCAGGAAGATTTATGAAAGCTAAAAATAGCACCGCTACTACAAAGGCTAAAAAGGCCAATACTCTTAAAACTCTTTTGCTTCTAATGGCAATAAAAATAAACAAGGGTATCAGAACAGTTGAAAAAAATGCCAGTTGATTTAAGGACCCCAAGGTGTTAAAAGAAGCGTTTCTAGTAAAATCAAAAGGCAAGAAGAATTTTCCGAAAATCTGAGAAAGACCAAATAATACAGCCAAAAAACCTGAAAAAAGAAAGGCAAGAAGCAGATAAAAAATATCTTTCTTTTCAAAAAGATTGACTATTAAAGAATAGAACAAAATCAAAGATAAGAGAGTAAGAAAGCTTTGAGGGGTAGCTTGAGGCCATCCCCAAAAACTTCCATAAAACCACTTAGAAAAAAGAGTG
>CAZDXV010000008.1:0-18538 GCA_964509645.1 uncultured Candidatus Saccharibacteria bacterium
GACGGCTGATGCTATTATTAATTTTTAAAACTATGCTTTTTATAATCAAATCAAAGAATCAAAATAAAAGAATTCTACGGTTCATGGAAAAAGGCGATAAAATTATTCTTATTCAAGATGGAGTACTTTTGGCTCATGCGAATAATAAATTCATTTCAACGGTAAAAGACAAGGGAGTAGAAATTTTAACATTAAAAAATGATTTGAATTTAAGGGGAATTAAAAACAATATCAACGCCAAAACAATTAACTATGAAGATATGGTTAGTCTTATAGAAAAAAACCGGATTTTTTCTTAAAATATGAATTTGCCTGATTGGATTAAAATAGGAAGATGCGATAAAAAAAAATATCTAAAAACTTTAGATATTATAAATGAAGATAATCTGACCACGGTTTGTCTAGAGGCAAATTGCCCCAACCGCTATGAGTGTTTTGCCCGCAACACAGCTACTTTTATGATTTTGGGTGATGTTTGTGCCAGAAATTGTCGCTATTGCAATATAAAAAAAGGCCGGCCTAAATTAGTTGATAGCGAAGAACCAAAAAGAATTGCAACTGCTGTTAGAAAAATGGGGTTAGATTACGCGGTAGTAACCTGTGTTAGCCGGGATGATTTGCCAGACGGCGGGGCTGATCAATTTGTTAAAACGATTAAGGCGATTAAAAAAAATAATCCGTGTTGTAAGGTAGAAGTTTTAATTTCGGACCTACAAGGTAATTGGATAACATTGAAGCAAATAATTAAAGCCGAGCCAGATGTAATAAATCATAATTTAGAAGCAGTTAAAGATATTTTTACTTTAGTCAGGCCCGAAGGTGATTACGGACTATCTTTAGAGCTCTTAAGAAAAACAAAAAAAATCGCATCGGGGATAAAAACAAAATCCGGTTTTATGCTCGGTCTTGGCGAGAATGACAAACAAATTACTCAAACTCTTGCGGATTTGAAAAAAAATGATTGCGATATTGTTACGATAGGCCAGTATTTACAGCCTAGTCTGGCGCATTTTCCAGTAAAAAAATATTATAGTTCTGGAGAGTTTAAAAGAATAGGATTTATTGCTAAAAAAATCGGTATTAAACATGTCTCTGCCGGCCCCTTGATTAGAAGTTCTTACAAAGCAAATATTATATATGATAAAAAAATATGAAAACTTGGAGACTTATAAAATCAATTGCTGACAATGGCGCAAGGCAGATGGCCATTGATGAAGCTATACTTACAGTACGAATAAAAGATAAAGTCCCAAATACTTTACGCTTTTTTACTTGGAAACCTCCCTGTGTGACAATCGGCTTTTTCCAAAATTTAGAAGATGAGATTGATCTTGCCAAAGCCCGGTCTAAGAATATAGACATAGTTAGGAGATATACAGGAGGGGGTGCGGTTTTGCATGAACATGAGTTGACTTATTCTTTAACTATCTCCGAAAAAGATGTTTCTTCAAATATAGTTGAATCTTACGAAGATATTTGTGGCGGAATAATTGAGGCTCTGCTTTTTCTTGGCATAAAAGCGAAATTCAAACCCATAAATGATGTTATTGCCGGTAATAAAAAAATATCAGGCAATGCCCAAACCAGAAAGTCGGGCGTGGTTTTGCAGCATGGTACAATACTTTTGGATTTGGATTTAGAAAAAATGTTTTCCGTGTTAAAGGTCCCTGACGAAAAAATTAAGGATAAAATGATAAAAGTGGCTAAAGAGCGAGTGACTTCATTAAAAAACGAATTAGGAAAGAATATTGCAAATAAGGAAATGGAAAAAGCGCTTATTTATGGATTTGAAAAGATGTTTAATATAAAAACTAAAGTCGGAGAACTAACTCCCGAGGAATTAAAACATGCTGAAAAATTATATAAAGAAAAATATATAAGCGATAAGTGGACTAATTGGCGATAATATGAAAAAAATAATTTATAAAGCGCCTAACGGTAAATTGCTTCGCATTCAAATTGATATAGATGGTGATATTATAAAAAATATAAAAATTGCCGGCGATTTTTTTATTCACCCAGAAAAAGCAATTTTAGATATTGAGCGATTTTTAGTCGGAAAAAAAATTAATGACATAGAAACCGCATTGAGAGAATTTTTATTAAACAATAATGTAATGATAATAGGATTCAAACCGACGGATCTTTTTAATGCTTTATCAAACAATAAAAAATAAAATAACAATTTTATTTCGCAAAATATGCCGTAAATTCCCGCCGAAAAAATTGGCGAAGCCCGAAAAATAAAAGAGTAAAAAAGCTCCCAAAAGAAAGGTTTTAATTTTTTGCGATTAAGAATAGAGCGTTTTGTCTTTGTTTCGACAAAGCCGCACACCGCTTTTTGTTCAAAGAATATCTGTATATTGTTTAAAAAGCAATTACTCTCCGGCAACAATAAGAGCAGAAACATTTTCTGCTCCTTTTTGTTTAAGCTCCCAAGCCTTCTTTTCCAGTTTTTCTTTATTTAAGATAACGCCTACTAGATATATATTTTTTCCTTTAGAGGTAAAAGGGAGCAGTTCTTTTGCTATTTCTGTGGCGGGGTCGTAGCCTATCTTTTTTATTTCTTTTTTCTTCCCCCTGAGAGGTATTAATTCTCCCTTTAAGGAAGGAGGTTCTTTTAAACTGGCTAAATGTGCTAAAATTAAAGAAGAAAGAGGTTTTGCTATTTCTTTTGTGCAGTTATTTTCAAACTGTTCAATGAGCTTTTTTACAATAAAGTTTTTGTAGGGAGCGGCGCAGTAAATATTCTCTGTATTCTCTGTAGAGGTTTGCGGTTTTTCTAGAATATCTGTTAAGGCCAGGCAGTCCTGGCACAGATAGCTCCCTTCTTTTTGACAATTGACGCAGAAAGCAGGGAAAAAGAGATCTAATAGAAATTCCTTTATTCTTTCTGTTTTCTTTCTCATTGTTCCATTATAATGGAAATAAGCTTTTTCCACATAGTTTATGTATTTTATTGTGGTATAATTAACAAAGGTTGTTTTAAATTAAAAAGGAAATACTAATGTTCTGGGATTTTTTAAAAGGCAGGCCGAAGAATTTTTTAGGCGTAGATATTGGAACTTCAAGCATTAGAGTTGTTGAGCTGAAAAGAGGAAAACCTGCCAAACTTGAAAACTACGGAGAGTTTAAAATACTTTCAGATAATAAAAAGTCATTCAGGGTTTTTAAACAAAACTCTCTTTTGATGTCAGACAAGCAGGTTTCAGATGCTATAAAGAGCATTTATTCTGAAGCCGGTATAAAAACCAAAGAAGCTAATTTCTCCATTCCTGATTTTTCCAGTTTTTTTACCACTTTAGAGCTTCCTGCTATGGGAAAAGATGAGATTTACGAAGCTGTAAAATACGAAGCAAGGCCCTATATTCCTCTTCCTGACAATGAAATTACTTTAGACTGGGTTATAACAGAAGGGAAGATTTCTAAAACACCTATTAAAGTTTTAGTGGTAGCTATACCCAACGATATTGTTTCCCAGTATCAGAAAATAGCCAAAGACTCTGGCTTAGAACTAAGGCTTTTGGAGCCCGAAGTTTTTTCTTTGGCTAGAAACCTTAAAGAGGAAAAGAATACAAGCGTTATAGATATAGGGGCAAGAAGCACTACCTGCAGTATTTTAGAAAAAGGAGTTTTAAAGACAAGTCACAGCTTCAATGTCGCGGGAAACCAGCTTACCGAGACCCTAGCCAGGTCTATGGATATAGATTATAATAAAGCTAATAGGATAAAAGAAAATAAGGGCATTGCTTCAGAAGGGAAAGAAAAAGAAATTCTCCTTCCTTTGATTGACTCTATTCTGGCCGAAATTAAAAAGGCCTTTCGGGAGTATTACCAAAAGGAGGGGAAAGAAATAGAAACGGTTATCTTAACGGGAGGAATGGCTCAAATGCCCGGATTGAGAGAATATTTTTCTTCTGAATTGAAAAAGAAAACCAAGATATTAAACCCTTTTGACAATTTGTCCCACCCCCCTGTCTTGAAAGAAACCTTAAAAATAAAAGCTCCTCTTTACGGTGTAGCTGTTGGAGCCGCCTTAAAGGGGTTTGAATAAAAAATTAAGTATTCTTGCTTTTAAAAGCTTGAATTAAAATATGGCTATAGAAATATCAAAAAAAACAACTATTAAAGGGCCTATTTGGCTTTATGTGCTTTTAGCTGTAGGAATTGTCCTTGTTTTGGGGCTTGGCGGAACCTATGCCTACTTTTATTTCCAAGGAAAAAATATGTCGCAAAGAATAACAGAAATAAGCCAGAAGCTTCAAAAAACAGAAGAGGAAAAAGCTTTGGAAAACGATCTCTTGTCCAAAGAAAAAAAGATAGAAGATTTCAAAAAGCTTCTTTCCGGCCACAAAAAGATCATAAACGTCTTTAATTTCCTGCAGGAAAGAACCCATCCTCAAGTTTGGTTTTCAAATTTTAACTTTGAGGGGTCCGGAGGCAGTGTTTCTGTTGAAGCCAAAGCAAAAAACTTTGAAGCAGCAGGACAGCAGCTCCTTACCTTAAGAAAAGAGAGCATTTTGAAAACAATTAACCTTTCTGAGTTGTCAACAGGGGAGCAGGGAGGAGTAGTTTTCTCTCTTAACCTTACCTTTGACAGTCAGATTTTTGAATAATGCCCAGAATAATAATAACAATCACAGTAGTTTTGTTCCTGGCAGCTATAGCAGGGGGATTTTTCCTCTGGTGGCCGGAGTACCAGGAGTTTACGGCCCTTAGAAGGGAGCTGGACAATAAAGAGAAAGCTTTAGAAGCGAAAATAGCCTATTTTAAAGAATTAAAGGAAGCTTCCCGCAAAATAGAAGAATATACAGAGGAATTTGAAAAAGTGAGCTCAGCTCTGCCGGATTCCCCTCTGGAGCCTGCTATTTTAAGATTTGTGGAAACTACAGCTTCAGAAAACGGGTTGCTTGTAGAAAAGCTGGGAGGAGTTAAGACATCCCAGAGCAAAGGATTTAAAACAATAGCTTTCTCTGGCGGTTTCTCGGGGAGCTATTCTTCTCTGAAAAACTTTATCCTGGCTGTTTATCAAAACTCCAGGATAGTTGAGATAGAGACTATTTCCTTTGGTACAAAAGAAGAAAACTCTCTTTTTAATTTCGAAATAGGATTTAAAACCCACGCTTTTTCCGAGGGAGCAGGAACAGGCTCTCTTAAAGAGGGAGCTTTCCCCGCTCCGGAGTTAATAAAGTAACATTAATATTATGGCTATTACTATTGCTAAAAAAAAGAAAAAGCAAAAATACCTCATCTTTCTTCTTTTGGGTATTGTTGTAGTGACCCTTGTTGTTGTTTGGTACGGATTCTTTAAAGAAGAGAAAGTAGGAGTAGTTCCGGAGGCCTCTGTTATTGCCAAGAAAGTTAAAATAGATTTTGAATTTCTAAAAGGAGAAGAGCTCGGAAGTTTAAAAGAATTTAAAAAGATTTTGCCTTTGGAGGATGTAGGAAGAGACAATCCTTTCCTCTCATACTAATGTCTTTAATAGAGCAACTAAAAGAAAAAGGGATTATTGATAAATCCAGAGCTACTTCTCTGGAATACGAAATAAAGACTTCTGGCAAAAGAGAAGAAGAAATTATTTTAGAAAAGAAAGTGGTTTCTGAAGATTTTCTTTTCGACTTAAAAAGCAAGAAGCTTAATATTCCTCTGAAAGTCGTTTCTCCAGATGATGTCTCTTTAAAACTTTTAGAAACTATACCCGAGGAGTCAGCGAAGCATTATCAGATGATACCCGTGGGAAAGGAAGGAGATAAGCTCGAGATAGGGATGGTTTACCCCGAAGATCTTAAGGCTAGAGAGGCCTTAGATTTTTTAGCTCGCCAGAATAAGATAAAATACAAGATATATTTAGTTACAATATCCAATTTTGAGCAAATTTTAAGGAAATACCGCAACTTAAAAAAAGAAGTAAGCAGAGCTTTAGAAGAGCTGGAAGAGGAGATAAAAACAGAAAAGAAAAAAGAAAAGAAAGGAAGAATAGAGGAAGTTCAAAGAATAGTGGAAGAGGCTCCTATTTCTAAGGTTGTGGCTGTTATCTTAAGGCATGCGGTGGATGGAAAAGCTTCCGATATTCACATTGAACCCGGCAGAGAAAAGATAAGAGTAAGGTTTCGCTTAGACGGTATACTTCATTCCAGTCTTTTTCTGCCAATGAGAATTCTTCCGGCAGTAGCTGCTAGAATAAAGATTTTGTCCAGCTTGAAAATAGATGAGACCAGGGTTCCTCAAGATGGAAGATTTTCCACTATGTTTGAAGAAAGACCAGTTGATTTCAGGGTTTCTACTTTTCCTACTACCTTGGGAGAAAAAGTAGTGATCAGGATTTTAGACCCCACCCAAAGAAAAGTTGAACTTGAAGATTTAGGCTTGAGAGGAAGAAACCTAAAAGCTATGGAAAGGGTTTTAAATCAGACCTACGGAATGATACTGGCCACAGGACCTACGGGATCTGGTAAAACAACTACTCTTTATTCTGCTATGAGTCAGCTTAATAGAGAAGAGGTAAACCTTATGACCTTGGAAGACCCCGTTGAATATTTTATGGAAGGGGTTAATCAGTCCCAGGTTAAGCCGGATATAGGGTATGATTTTGCCAACGGTCTCCGCCACATGTTAAGACAGGACCCCGATATTCTAATGGTAGGTGAGATTAGAGACGAAGAAACAGCTTCTTTGGCTATTCATGCTTCTCTAACGGGCCACTTAGTTTTATCCACTCTGCATACTAACGATGCTATAGGAGTTATTCCCCGCCTCATAGACATGGGAGTTAAATCATTTTTAATACCTCCTACTTTGACCTTGGCTCTAGGGCAAAGACTAGTCAGAAAACTATGTTCTCACTGTAAAAAAGAAGTTGTGCCAGAGGGCAAGGTTAGAAAGGAAATAGAAAAAGAAATAGAGGGTCTTCCTTCGGAGATTAAAAAGGAAGTTCCTGAAGAATTGAAAATTTACAAGCCCGTGGGCTGTAAAAGGTGCAATAAGACAGGATATGCTGGAAGAGTGGGCATTTTTGAGGTCTTGGAGATGACAGACCAGTTAGCAGATATTGTCTCTAAAGATCCTACAGAAAGCAAGATAAGAGAAGAAGCCAGGCGCCAGGGGGTGGTTTCTATGAAGCAGGACGGCATATTAAAAGTCTTAGACGGAACTACGTCTTTTGAAGAAGTGGCCCGAGTGGCCGAAACATAATATTATGAGTTCAATTTTACTTGTAGAAGACGACCCATTTTTAATAGAAGTTTACAGTACCAAACTCAAAGAGGAGGAGTTTGAGGTTAGGGTGGCTAAAACAGGATTGGAGTGCATAGAGAGAATAAAAGAAGAAAAACCCGACCTTGTTCTTTTAGACATTGTTCTCCCTAATTTAAACGGCTGGGAGATTTTAAGAAAGCTTCAGAATGAGAATATACTCGAGGGCTTGAAAGTTGTTATCCTCTCTAATCTAGGGCAGAAAGAAGAAGTAGAGAAAGGGATAGGGCTCGGAGCTGTCAGTTATTTAATAAAAGCTCATCATACTCCGACAGAGGTGGTGAGGGAGGTTAAAAAAATATTAAAAAGTTAATTTATGGATTATTCCTCAAAACTAAGAGAAACTTTAAAAGCTACCTTAGATCAAAGGGCTTCCGATTTGCACATTTCAGTAGGCCACCCTCCTGTTTTAAGAATAGCGGGACGGCTGACTCCTTTGGTCAAGAAGAAAAAGCTTTCTGCAGAAGATACTAAAGGATTGGCTTTCTCTCTAATGACAGAAGAACAGCAGCAAAGGTTTTTAAAGGAAAAAGAAATAGATTTTTCCTATAACTTTGAAGATAAAGTAAGATTCAGAGTTAACATATTTTTCCAGATGGGAAATGTTTCCTGCGCCTTGAGGTTGATTCCCTCGGAGATAAGGACTATTGAAGAGTTGAGGCTTCCTCCTCTTTTGCACGACTTCATCCGCCATCCTCAGGGTTTTATCTTAATAACAGGTCCTTCCAGCCAGGGAAAGTCCACTACTATGGCAGCTTTAATAGACGAGATAAACAAGACTCAGGCCAAGCATATTATTACAATAGAAGACCCCATAGAATATGTTTTTGAAGATGACAGATCTATTATAGACCAGAGAGAGCTTTATCATGATACTTATAGCTTCGCTAAGGCTTTAAAATCTACTTTTAGAGAAGACCCTGATGTGATTATGGTAGGAGAGATGAGAGATCCCGAGACCATATCCACAGCTATTACAGCGGCAGAGACAGGGCATTTAGTTTTAGCTACGCTTCATACCAACAACGCAGCTCAGACAATTCACAGAATAGTGGACTCTTTTCCTGCGGGGCAGCAGTCCCAGATAAGAGCTCAGTTGTCAGGTTCTCTTTTGGGAGTTGTTTCTCAAAGGCTTCTGCCGAGAATTAAAGGAGGGTTGGTGCCTGCCTGCGAGATTATGATAAATACGCCGGCCATAGCTAATCTGATCCGGGAGAATAAAGTTCACGAAATACCTCTTACAATATCTACTTCAGCTGAAGTAGGAATGATTTCTTTGAATAGATATCTGGCCAACCTGATAAGATCTAAAGAAGTCGATATGGAAACAGCCCAGAGCTACTCTTTGGATCCCGGAGAACTAAGAAGACTAATTAAAAGATAATTATGAAATTTGATTATCAAGTCAGAACCAATACGGGAGAGATTCAGACAGGAGAGGTTGAAGCTTCAGACAAAAGTACCGCAATAGAGATTTTAAAATCCAAGGATCTTTATGTTACGGCAATAGAAGAGTCCTCTGTTCCTATTTACGCAAAGAAGCTTAAGATTTTTGAAAGGGTTACCCAGAAAGATATTGTCTATTTCTCTCGCCAGCTCGCTATAATGCTTAAATCAAACGTTCCCTTAGTGGAAACCTTGCATACTTTATCTGAGCAGACAAAGAATTCTGACTTAAAAGAAAAGATCTTCAGGATAGCAGAGGAGGTGGAGGGAGGAACTCCGCTCTCCAAAGCTTTAGCTGTTTTCCCCAAGCAATTCTCTCCCTTCTATATCAACATGGTAAAGTCAGGAGAGGCGTCAGGAAAACTTACAGAAGTATTTATCTATATGGCAGATTATCTTGAAGAGCAGTACACCTTCAGGTCAAAAGTGAGGGGAGCTATGGCTTACCCTGCCTTTATTCTTGTAGTTTTTGCTGCTGTAGTGACAATTATTGTGACCTGGGTTATACCTCAACTAACGACGGTTCTACAGGAAACAGGCCAGGAGCTTCCTCTTTTAACTAGAGTAATGATGGGGACAGCTGATGTTTTAAGATCTTACGGCTGGCTTATTCTTATTATCCTAGCCGGTCTGATAGTTCTTTTTTACAGATGGATTAAAACTAAAAACGGCAAAAAAGTGCTTGATGAAACCTTAATGAAAGTGCCTATCGTTAACGGTTTTCTGAAAAAACTTTATCTGGCTAGATTTGCTATGAATCTTTCTACCTTGATAGCAGGGGGGCTTCCTATAGCTAAAGCTTTAGAGATAACGGGAAAAGTAGTCGGAAACTCGGTTTACGAAAGAATTATTATGGAAACAAGAGACGAGGTTAAAAAGGGAGAGCAGATAAGCAATGTTTTAAGAAGACATCCTCGCTATATTTCTCCTCTTTTCCATCAGATGATATTGGTTGGAGAAAAAACAGGAAGCTTAGATGATTCTTTAAAGAATGTAGTGGATTTTTACCAAGACGATGTAAATAGAAACTTGGATAATTTTACCAAGCTTTTAGAGCCTTTGTTTATTTTAGTTTTAGGAGGAATAGTGGGACTGCTTATGGCAGCTGTGATTATACCTATCTACTCTATTGGGGGAGGAGTATAGTTTTCCACAGACATTATTGCTTTGTTGTGATATAATTTAATAAGGTTGAGAAATAATAAAAGGTCGATAATTAAGATTTAAGTCTTAAATTAAAATGAAAAAGAAAGGTTTTACACTTATTGAGTTATTGGTAGTTATTGCCATTATTGGTATATTGGCTGCTATTGTTTTGGTTTCTTTGAGTGGGGCTAGGGAAAAGGCTAATAATGCTGCTATTAAATCTTCTATGACCCAGATAAGAACTGTAGCTGAGAGTTATTATTTAGATGATAATAACACTTATGTAGGTCTTAATAGTGGAGATGTGGAAGAATATGAATCTTTGGTGACTGGCATTACAGGTAACGGAGGTACTATACCTGCGGATGGGGAACAATTCGGAGTTACTGATTATTGTGTTGAAGCTGATTTAGCAGGAACCGATACTGGTTCTTGGTGTGTTGATAGTACGGGTTATGTGGGTAGTAATGATGGTTGTGACGGGACTAATTATACCTGTGCTACCGAATAGCAAGAGCAAGAAGTTGATTTAGATTTGTTAAGTTAGCCCACGAGATTTTTTCTCGTGGGCTAGCTACAAGCATTTTCTTTTTATAAAGATGTTCGTAAATAAAAACAAAGCATTTACCCTTATAGAGCTTATGGTTGTAGTTGCTATTATCGGGCTTTTGGTTGCTATGAGTTTGGTTGCTTTGAGAAGCTATCGGCAAAAAGGGGAAGATGCCGCCATAAAGACAGAGCTTTTGTCTGTTAGAAATATTGCAGAATTAGAATATAATGATCATATTTATAAATTCCAGATGGTTTGTGACGACGGTGATGAAATCGGTACGATTGATGATGAAGGTGATGGGACATTAAACGACACTGGAAGCTTGGGAAATATTGAAAACAGTATTCTAAAAAAAGGAGGAGTTATTACTTGTAATGATCTTCCTTCAGAATATGCTGTCGTATCTTCATTAAAAGCAGCTGATTGTTGGTGTGTAGATTCTTCCGGTAATTCTAAAGAAGTAGTAGGGTTGGGTTCTTTAGAAACTTGTGCTGATTGGCTGGGAGAGAATACAGTTTGCCCCGATTAATAATAGTTTCTTTGCTCGGAAATAATACCCTCAAGGGTGTTTTTTTTATGTCTTCTTAAATTGCCTCTTATTTGAAACTTTGGTAAACTATTTTAATGATATATATTCTTTTATTTATTCTTGGATTGGTTATAGGAAGCTTTCTAAATTGTGTAATTTTTAGATTGGAAAAGGGAAAGAGCTTTTTAAAGGGGAGGTCTTTTTGTCCTTTTTGTAATAAAACCCTGGGTTTTTGGGATTTGATTCCTGGTTTAAGTTTTCTTTTTTTAAGGGGGAAATGCCGTTATTGTAAAGAGAGAATATCTTGGCAGTATCCTCTGGTGGAATTGTTTGTTGGAATTATATTTGTTTTGGTTTTTAAATATTTTGGACTGGAAGGCCTTTTCTTTTATTTATTGTCTTCTTGTTTTCTAGTTATAATTTTTGTTTTTGATTTAAAGCATTATATTATCCCGGACAGGGTTATCTACCCTGCTGTTTTTATATCTTTCTTTTATCGCTTGATTTTTAATTTTGGAGACTGGCATTATCTTTTATCGGGCTTGGGAGCTGCCCTCTTTTTCCTTATTATAGTTTTAGCTTCTAAAGGAAAAGGAATGGGAGTAGGTGATATTAAACTGGGGCTTTTTATGGGTTTTTTGCTGGGTTATCCTAATATATTAATAGCTTTGTTTATTGCTTTTTTAATTGGTGCTATAATAGGGTTAGGTCTGGTTTTATTAAAAAAGAAGAAAATGAGAAGCGAGGTTCCTTTTGGCCCCTTTTTGGCGATAGGCACTTTTGCATCTTTGTTTTGGGCCGCTGAAATATTAAGCTGGTACTGGAATTTATTTAATATCCCTCTTTATTAATGAAAAAAGGATTTTCTTTAGTTGAATTGTTGGTTGTAATATCCATAATTGCTATTTTGGCTGCTTTGCTTTTAGTTAATTACAAATCTGGTCAAAAACAGCTGGCATTAAACAGAGCAGCTTCCAAGCTGGCTCAGGATATTAGAAGGGCTCAGGAGATGGCTATGGCAGCAGAAGAAGTTGGAGAAAATGTTCCCAAAGGAGGTTATGGAATTTACTTTAGGAAGCAACCCTCCCCCCAGAGGTCATATATCTTTTTTGCAGATAAAGATATTAACAACAAATGTGATTTTGGGAACGAAAGTATTAATGAAATTGAATTTGAGGGCGGAGGAATAAAAATTAAGGATTTAGGAGGAAATCATCTCAATGTAATTTTCAGGCCCCCTGACCCAGTTACTCTTTTTACGGATGCAGATGGGAATATTTTAGATTATTCTGGTATCTCTATCGAAATTTCTCTGATAGAGGACGAAACAAAGAGCAAGATTATTAGGGTTAATAAGGCAGGTTTAATTGATGTTCAATAAAGAAAAAAAAGGATTTACTCTTGTAGAGCTTTTAGTAACTATCTTTGTTATTATGATAGGGCTGATAGCGGCTTACAAAGTAGCTTCTTATCCTCTTTCTCAGATTTCAATTTCTATGAACCGTTTGACAGCAGCTTATTTAGCTCAGGAAGGTATTGAGATTGTAAGGAATATAAGGGATACTAATTGGGTAGACGATTCTGCCTCGCTGTGGAAAGAAGGTTTAGAGTCTGGAAGCTGGGAAGCTGACTACGATGACGAGAACCTATCTGTTTTCAGTAATAGATATTTGAATTTCGAAGGAAGCTCCAGTTTTTATGGTTACGAAGGAGGTGTTGCCAGCAAATATAAAAGAAAAATTGAAATTGAGGATTTAGATGATGGGGACGGTAATGATATTTTAAAAATTACAGTAACAGTAAGCTGGTCAGAAAAAGGAAAAGATTATTCTTTTGACCTTCAAGAAAATTTATATAATTATTGGGATAGAGAAGATTAATTATGCGTTTTAATAAAGGTTTTACATTAATAGAAATGCTTGTGGTAGCTTTAATCCTTATTATCTTAATGGGGGCTATTATAGGCGTTTTTGTTTCAGTTGTTAAGGTCCAGAGATATACTTTAGCTGCCCAGTCAATGCTTGATCAGACAAGCTATACTATGGAGTATATGAGCAGACACTTAAGGATGGCTAGAGAGGCTAAAGACGATTCACACATATCTAAAAATAGAACTTATGAAGAAGCTAATTCTTGCAATGAAGAAGGGTGTACCGCAATAAATTTTTTAAACTATAATGAAGAGAAACGAGCTTTTGTTGACTGGAATGGTTTTTATGAATACAAGGATGGGGACTATATCTCTCTTTTGGGATCTGGATTAAAAGTTAATAATTTTAATATACATATAGAGGAGATCGAGGGCTTTTTACAGCCCAGAGTTACCTTTTTCTTGGATATAGAGGCGGACTCTTTAGATTTTAACCCTAATATTAAAATACAGACAACGGTCTCTCAAAGAGATCTTGACCAATAAAATAAGGAACTCCTTGGAAAAAATAAAGAGGAGTTTAAAAAATGACAACATTAATAATAATTTTAGGCGCAATAGCCGTTATTGTTTTATGGGCTGTTTTTGTCTACAACAGACTTGTTGTTTTGAGAAACAGGACAAAAGAAGCTTGGTCTGACATAGACGTCCAATTAAAAAGGAGGTACAATTTGATCCCTAATTTAGTTGAAACAGTTAAGGGCTACGCTTCCCACGAAAGAGAGCTTTTTGAGAGGGTGACAGAAGCCAGGGCAAAAGCTATTCGGGCAGGAGATATTAAAGAGCAGGCAGAAGCTGAGAATGCTTTATCTTCTACTTTAAAGAGCTTATTTGCTGTAGCTGAGAATTATCCCAACTTGAAAGCTTCTAATAACTTTTTGGAGCTTCAGAGGGAGTTGAGAGACACAGAAGATAAAATTATGGCAGCTAGAAGGTTTTACAACGGAAATGTAAGAGATCTTAATATTAAAATAGAGAGATTTCCAGAGAAGATTATAGCTTCTATGTTAGGCTTTGAGAAAAGGGATATGTTTGAGATAGAAGAAGCTGCTACCAGAGAACCTGTTAAAGTTGACTTTTAGCTTTTATGGCTACTTTGTACACCCAGAAAGAGGCCAACATCAGAAAGACTTGGCTCTATATCTTCTTTTTCTCTCTTTTAGTTATAACTGTTGGAGCTGTAATATCCTATCTTTTAGAGAGCTGGATTATTCTAATTGTGGCTGTAATTTACAGCGTTTCTATAAGCTTTCTCAGTTACTGGAAGTCTGACAAGATTGTTCTTAAAATGATGAAGTCAAAACCGGTTGAGAAAAAGGATAACCCTGAACTTTACAGGATTGTAGAAAATTTGTGCATTACAGCAGGCCTCCCCGTTCCTAGGATATATATAATAGAGTCAGCTCAGCCAAACGCTTTTGCTGCAGGAAGAAATCCTAATCACGGAGTAGTAGTTGTAACTAGGGGATTGATTGAAAAGCTGGAAAGAACAGAACTGGAGGGCGTTATAGCTCATGAGCTTTCCCATATTGGAAACCGGGATGCTTTACTTCAGACAATTGTAGTGGTATTAGTGGGAGTAGTGGCGATGATAAGCCATCTTTTCTGGAGGATAAGCTTTTTAAGAGGAGGTTCTTCTAAAGACAAAGGAGGACTGGGAGCTGTTTTGATGGTAGTGGGAATAATTCTTGTGGCTCTTTCTCCCCTCTTAGCTCAGTTGATAAAATTAGCTGTTTCTAGAAAAAGAGAATACCTGGCAGACGCTTCAGGAGCTCTTTTGACAAGATATCCTGAGGGATTAGCTCGCGCCTTGGAGAAAATATCCTCTGATTCGAGCCATTTAAAGGAAGCTCGTCCCTCAACAGCCCATTTGTTTACAGCTTCTCCTTTACGGGGAAAAGAAGCTAAAAGCTGGTTTTCGGGCCTCTTTTCCACCCATCCTTCTACAGAAAAAAGAGTAAAAATATTAAGAGGTATGGAACTATGACAAAAAAACCTTTAGTAAAAGATATAGTAACAGGAAGAGAATGTCCTAAATGCAAGACTTTGCTTTCTCAAACTATTATTTCAGGAGCAGAAGTTGACTACTGCCCTAAATGCTACGGTTTGTTTTTTGATAAAGAGGAATTAAGATGGGCTAAAGACAAAAAAGATAAAGAGTTAGAATGGCTTGATGTTGACTTGTGGAAAGACCAAAAGAAGTTTAAGGTGGCTCAAGGAATAAGATTGTGCCCTCATTGCAGAGTACCTTTTTATGAGGTATACTATGGGGATTCGGGAATTGTGGTGGATATATGTAATTTATGCTGTGGTATTTGGCTGGATAGAGCTGAATTTAAAAAGATTATTGACTGGCTTGAAAAAGAAAAGAATTATCAGATTTTAAATAATTACACATCCAATTTATTAAAAGAGCTAGGGGAGATATTTTGGGGTCCGGAACCCTTAAGAGAAGAAGTTAATGACTTTTTAATGGTGCTAAAAATGCTTAGGTACAAGTTTTTAATCCAGCATCCTGTTATTACAGACATGATGCTTGATCTTCCAAGGTAGGGTGACTGAGTGGACGAAAGTGCCTGCTTGGAGAGCAGGTGTAGCAGAAATGTTACCGTGGGTTCGAATCCCACCCCTACCGCAAGAATATTAAATTAAAATAATTATGAATTATTTAAGTAATTTACCTTTTTTAAGATCCTGGTTATTTGAATCGGGCATTAAAATTATAGCTATTTTGATAATAGCTTGGATAGTAGTTTCTATTAGCAGATTCTTTGTTTCGCGCGCCGTTAAAGTTTTCTTTGAAAAAGAAGGGAAAAAAGAGATTTTAAGTCAGAGAATAAAAACCTTAACTTCAGTTTTTAGTTCTACTTTAAGATTTGTTATTTGGACAGTAGCCATTCTCACTATTCTTCCTGAGTGTAATATAAATATTGCCCCGTTGTTGGCTGGGGCAGGATTGGTTGGATTAGCTATTGGTATGGGAGCTAGAAATTTAATTCAAGATTATTTTTCAGGGCTCTTTATTCTATTAGAAGACCAATATAGAGTAGGTGAGATGATAGATGTGGGAGGAACAAAAGGGAAGGTCGTTAATCTAAATTTGAGGAGGACTACTTTAAAAGGGGATAATGGCGTAATCCATACGATCCCCAACGGTCAGATTGCTAAAGTTTCTAATTTTTCCCGGGGCTAGTTTTATTTCTAAAGCGAGAAGTTTTTCTTTTTAAGGAGTAAATACGGGGAAATATTCTTCTAAAGAACAGCTTTATTTATTTTTAGAGAGCTCTCTATATAAGTCTTCGTAATCTTCAACCATTTTCTTTTGACTGAAGTTTTCTTCTACGTGTTTTCTGCAATTCTCAGGTTTTATTTTATCAATATTGTTAAGCGCCTTTTTTAAAGCTTTTATATTTTTTTCTACGACAAAGCCCGTACTTCCATCAATTATTAAAGCTGAGGGAACCTCCCTTTTAAATCCTATTACAGGGGTTCCACAGGACTGGGCTTCTATTACAGTAAGCCCAAATATTTCACTCATCATTAAAAAAGTTCTTGCTTTTTTCATTAATTCTGCAACCTCTTTTCTTTTTAAAGGTTGTTCAAATGAAATAGACGTAACCCACTTTATCCTGTCTGTTAAATGTGGTTTTACGTCTTTTTTAAAAAAATCAAGATCTTCTACAGCTCCTCCCATTAAAAGTTTAGAGTTTGTTTCCTCTGCAAGTTTTATGGCCCATCTTACGCCCTTAGGATCCATAAAGTTTCCGTGGTTATCTTTTGCCTTGCTTAGCCTGCCTATCCACAAGAGATAATCTTCTTTTTCTTTTTCAAAAGTGAAAAGATCTGTATTTATGCCGTGATGAATAACTTTGTGTATTTTTGTTTTTTTTGCTAACTTTTTAGCGACTCTGGAGCCTACTATTTTATTTTTGAGGAAGAAGGAGAGAGCTTGGTCTAACTCTGGCGTTAGAGTCATGTGAAGCGTAGTTACGATGGGAGTTTTTGTGTCTTCCAGGGCTAAAAGACTTATAAATTCAGGATAACTGTGGTTATGTATTAGATCAAATTTTGAAGAAAGATTTTTTGCCATCTTGGCCTGCTTTACCAGAAAAGAAGTATGAGCATAAAAGGGATTTTCAAAAGAAGAGGAAATTTCGTAAAAACCTTTTTTTATAACAGGAACGATTTTAACTCCCGGTATATTACTATCTCCTGTACCCAGTAAAGTTATTTCATGCCCCCTTTTTTTAAGTTCAGTGACCAAATTAAAAACAATGCTGGTTCTGCCAGCAGTTGAATCGGGGGTTATTTTTCTTGTTAGAGGAGCTAGAAAAAGTATTTTCATATTATTTGTTTTCATATATTTCCTTGTATATTTTCATATACTTTTTTGCTATTTTCTCCCAGGTAAATTTTTTCTTTATTATTTCATATGCCTCTTTACCCATTCTCTTCCTCATTTCCTCATTTTCCAAAAGCTTATTACAGGCTTCAGCTATTTTTTTACTGCTTTTGGATCTTATGAGGATTCCATTTTTTCCATTTTTTACGATCAAGGGAATACCTCCTTTTCTTGTAGCTACTACAGGAGTTTTAAAAGCCATGGCTTCAAGTATTGTAAATCCTAAAGCTTCGTCTACTATGGAGGGAGCAATAAAAATATCAGCTCTTTTATAAAATTCTTCTAAGTCATCCTTAGATTCGGGACCCATGTATCCTAAAAGATGGACATTGCTTATTTTGTTTTTATATATTATTTCTTCTAGGTCTTTTTTAAGAGGGCCATCTCCTATTATATATACATCTCCCTTAATATCAGGGGCGGCCCTAACTAAATACTGCACACCCTTTATTTCGTTAAGTTTTCCTGTAAAGAGAATTACTTTCTTGTCTTTGAGCTTGTATTTTTTGTTTATTGTTTTTATTTTTTTCTTGAGCGGTAATTTTCCTAAGCTTATGCCTCCTGGTATAATCCTTGATTTTCTTAAAAGATCTTCGCCGAATAAATCTATCATTCTCTTTTTTGTGTGATTGCTTACAGCTACCAGTTTCTTAGCTCCCGCAAGAGCATCTTTTATAATCGGAATATACATTCTTTTTTCTTCTGCTGCAAGAATACCAGTCCCATGAGCTGTAGCTATAAAATCTATCCCATACAACCCCTTTATATTATATGCTACCCAAGCTAAAAGAGAAAGGTGATGAACATGAATAATATCCGGTCTAAAGTCTTCAACTGCCTTTATTGTGCTGGAAAGAAAGGACTTCATTACATTTGATATGTCTTTTGGGTCAAGGTCTTTATAAAGCTTGCAGACAGGCCATTTTGGATGACCCGTAAAGGCCACAGGGAAAGGTAGCTCTAAAGGATAGAATTTAACTGAATTTTTCTTTGTTTTTTCGGAAGGAGAAACAATTGCAACCTTAACATTCTTTTCTTTAGATATTTCCTCTGCTAATTTTCTAACATAAGTTCCAGATCCGCATCCCCACAGAGGAAAGGCCTGTAAAAACATTATTTTTATCTTTTTAGGCATATATGTATTTTAAAACCCCGCTTTTACGGGATTTCCTTTAATAGTTCATGGTATCAGGTTAAGAGTCTCTGTCAAGCTGGATTTCAGGCCTTTTCTGTGTTAAGATAATACTGTAAATTATGACAGATCCAGTCGAAGAAATTAA
>CAZDXV010000009.1:0-16436 GCA_964509645.1 uncultured Candidatus Saccharibacteria bacterium
GTAGTAGACGGAGGCTGGCTAGCGGTGTAATTTTAAAAGCCCCCTTTCTAGGGGGTTTTTAGTTTGGCTTTACCAACTTCCTCCGCCCTCAGGCTTGGCGTTTTTAGGGGCTTTTTTTATTCTGTCTAATTTTGTATAATGAACCAATGAATAAAATATATGACTTAATAATAATAGGAGGAGGACCCGGAGGGATGACAGCCGGAATGTATGCGGGGCGCCAGAAAATAGATACTCTTTTGATAACCAAGGATTTTGGAGGCCAGATGGCTAAAAAGTCTGTTGATATCTGCAACTATCCCGGCTTCGAATCCATTACAGGAGCAGAGCTTATAGAGAAGTTTAAGAGTCATTTAAATTCTCAAGAAATAACTATTGAGAAAGCTGAAGTTGGTAATGTAGAAAAAAGGAAAGATGTCTTTTATGTAAAAACCCCAGATAACGAGTTTAAATCTTATGCTGTTATTGTAGCTACAGGAGCCGATCCTAGGCTTCTGGAAGTTCCGGGCGAAAAAGAGTTTTTAGGAAAAGGTGTTAGTTATTGTCCCCATTGCGACGGACCCCTTTTCAGAGATAAAAAAGTTGCTGTGATAGGAGGAGGTAATTCTGCTTTTGAAGCAGCTTTATTTCTGTCAAATTATGTTGAGAAAATATATATTTTAGAGCAGGGATCTGAGATAAAAGCAGACAAACAGAGCCAGGAATTATTGGAGAAAACAGGCAAGGCTGAAATTATAACATCTGCTAAATTAAAAGAAATCTCTGGGGATAACTTTGTGGGATCGATAATTTGTCAAGATGCAGAAGGAGAAAAAGAGCTTGAAGTAAAAGGCGTTTTTGTAGAGATTGGCTATCAGCCAGCCACATCTTTCGTTAAAGGACTGGTTCTTTTTACAGAAAGAGATGAAATTATTGTGGAATACGAAACCTGCCGTACTAAAACAGCCGGTCTCTATGCTGTAGGGGACTGCAATGCAGGAAGATTTAACCAGATTGTTACAGCCGCCGGAGAGGGAGCTAAAGCTTCTATGGCAGCTTACGAATACTTAAAAAACTTTAAATGAGCAAAATTAAAAGCATAAAAGCCGAAGAGATTTTAAACTCCAAAGGGGAACCTACTGTTTTAGTGGAACTTAAAACAGATAAGGGAGTTTTTAAGGCGTCTGTTCCTGCTGGCACCTCTACTGGAATACTAGAGGCGGTTGAATTGAGAGATGGAGGGGAAAGATACAGAGGGAGGGGTGTTTTAAAGGCGGTAAGAAATGTTAACGAAGTTATAGCTCCCGAGCTTTTAGGAAAGGATGCTTGTAGCCAAGAGAGGATAGACAGAATAATGACAGAGTTGGACGGAACAGACAACAAGGCGGAATTAGGCGCTAATGCCATACTTCCCGTATCAATAGCTGTTTGTAGGGCTGGAGCAGAGGAAAGACCTCTTTTTAAATACATCTCAAAGCTAACAGGAATAAAACCCTCTCTTCCCAAGCCTTCTGTCTTAATAATAGAGGGAGGAAAGCACGCAGGAAACTTTCTTGACTTTCAGGAATTTATGGCAGTTCCTCAAGGTGGTAGCTTTTCTGAAAATCTCCGTCAGGCCAGCGAAGTTTATTTTAACCTTAAAGATATTTTAATTAAAAAATACAGCAGATTAGCCGTAAACACGGGTCTTGAGGGAGGATTTGCCCCTCCTTTAAAAGACATTAAAGAGGCTCTTTCTTTAATTACAGAAGCTGTTGAAGACAAAAATATTAAAATAGCCATAGATTCTGCAGCCACCTCTTTTTACAAAGAGGGCGTTTACATTATAAATAAAGTTGCCTTTACTCAAAAAGGACTTCTGGGCTTTTATTCTGACATCTGCAGAAATTTCCCTCTAGTATCTATTGAGGATCCTTTTCATCAGGATGATTGGGAAGGCTTTTCAAAGATAACAAAGAAGTTGGGCAAAAAAATAGATATTGTAGGAGATGATCTTTTAGTAACTAATTCCGAGAGAATAAAAATGGCAGAGGAAAAAAGGGCTTGTACAGCTGTTATAATAAAGCCAAATCAAATAGGAACTGTTACAGAAACAATTGAAGCCGCTAAGCTGGCTCGGTCTTTGGACTGGAAGACGGTGGTTTCTCATAGATCGGGAGATACTGTAGACACTTTTATCTCTGATTTGGCTGCGGGTCTTGGGTCAGACTTTATTAAAGCGGGAGGGCCCGTAAGAGGAGAAAGGGTTGCGAAATACAACAGGTTGCTGGAAATAGAAAGAGAGATATGAAAAAGATAATCTTAATAGTTTTAGACGGACTAGGAGACGAACCTATACCAAGCTTTGAAGGAAAAACCCCTTTAGAAGAGGCAAAGACCTTTAACTTGGATAAAATGGCAAAAGAAGGACTTTGTCTTAGGGTGAAGCCCTTCCATCCTAGAACCGCTATTCCCACCTCAGAAGGAGGCCACTTTTCTTTATTCGGATATGATCCTGGAAAGCATGATATAGGGAGGGGTATTTTTACAGCCAAAGGAGCAGGTCTCAAGGTTGAGAAAGGAGATGTTGCTTTAAGGGGCAACTTCGGAACAGTAGATAAAGATTTTAATATGACAGACAGGAGAGCGGGCAGAATTAAAGAAACTCAACCCTTAATTGACGAGTTAGACGGCATGGTCCTAGAAGGAATTAAGTTTCTAATAAAATCTGGTAAAGAACATAGAATAGGAATAGTTATGAAAGGAAAAGGTTTAAGCTGTAATATTTCAGACGGAGATCCCCATTACAGCAAAATGGAAGAAAGGGTTCGGAGAATAACCCCGCTGGATAAAAGCAGAGAAGCTAAGTTTACCTCAGGTGTTTTAAATAAATTTTTAGAAAAATCTCATTTGATATTAAAAAAGCATCCTTTAAATCTTAAAAGAGAAAGAGAAAATCTGCCCGTTGCCAATTATATTTTAACCAGGGGAGCTAGCAGCATCAAAGAAATTCCAAGCTTTAAAGATAAGTATGGCTTTTCTTCTTTTTGCGTGGCAGGAAAGCTTCTTTACCGGCAAATAGCAGAAGAGCTGGGAATGGAGATTGTAAGGGTCAAAGGAGCAACAGGACTGCCGGATACTAATCTTAAAGGGAAATTTGAAGCTGTTTTGGACAATATTGGCAAGCATGATTTTGCTTTTCTTCACATTAAAGCCGCAGACAGCTTAGCGGAGGACGGTAATTTTAAAGGGAAGAAGGAGTTTATAGAAAGAGTTGATAAAGAAATTTCTTCTTTTCTTTCTCTCGAAAACGTTTTAATAGCTGTTACAGGAGACCATTCTACCTGCTCTCTTTTAAAAAGGCATTGCGACAGGCCTTTTCCTCTTTTAATTTTTGGAAACGGAAAAGATCTTGTTAAAGATTTTTCAGAAAAGGCCTGTTCTAGAGAAGAAATAAGTCAGCTAGAAATAATGGAAAAACTGATTAACCTTGCCAAAAAATAACTTCTTTGGTAGAATCGGAATTAATTAAGATTAAAAAATAAAAAGGAAATTTTATGGACAACAAATACATAATTGCAGCTATAATTTTGGGAGCTATCATTATCGGAGGCGGAATAGCTTACAGCCAGCTTTCAGAGTGCGATACCGGAGGCAAGGTTGTAGCCAAAGAAGAAGTTTCAGAAAAAGCTCTTAACTACATTAATAAAAATCTTTTAAGAGGGATGGCAACAGCTTCAATAAAGGAAATTTTAGAAGAGAACGGATTATACAAGATCGATATTGATATACAAGGACAACAAATAAGCACCTATGTTACCAAAGACGGAGAGCTTTTCTTTCCGGAGGGTATTAAGTTGAATGAAGCCGTTTTAGCCGCCACAAGCCGGGGGCAGACAATAGGAGGATTTAATATCAGCGAAGACGAGATTTGTTTAGAGAATGGCAAACCCTTAGTTTACTTTTTCGGTTCAGAATCCTGTCCTCATTGTTCTTGGGAGCACCCAGTTGTGCAAGAGGTAGCGGTTAAGTTCGGAGATAATATTTCCTTGCATGATAATATGGAAAGTGATGCCGATCAGGATGTTTTCCAGAAATACAGCACGGGAGGAGTTCCAACACTGGTTTTAGGATGTAAATATTACAGAGTGGGATCTGGAGAACAATCAGGGAGGGAAGCGGAGATAGAAAACCTTACAGCGCTATTCTGTAAACTTACAGACAACAACCCAGCGGAAGCTTGCGACGCAGTTAAAGATAAAATTAACCAAATAAATTAGTTATGATAAAAGTATATTCTACGCCGACTTGTCCTTATTGTGACACCTTAAAGCAATTCTTGAAAGAAAAAGGAGTAGAATTTGAATCTGTTGATGTTTCTCAGGACAAGAAAGCTTTAGAGGAAATGGTTCAGAAAACAGGCCAGATGGGAGTACCGGTTATAGATATAGACGGAAAAACAGTAGTGGGCTTTAACAAAGGGAAGATATCAGAGTTGCTGGGCCTTGATAAATAAATTAAAAGCAGCGGTTCTCCGCTGTTTTTAAATTGATATTCTTGTTATAATTAATCAATATAAAAATTAATTCTAATCTTATGGTAAAAGTTGCAATAAATGGGTTTGGCAGAATAGGCCGCCCTACATTCAGAAGAATTTTAGAAAATCACCCCGACTTAGAAGTTGTAGCTATAAATGATTTAACAGACAATGAAACTTTATCTTATCTTTTAAAATATGATTCAGTTTACGGTGTTTATAAAAAAGAAATCGAGTTTGACAAAGAAAGCATTACAGTCGGAGGAGAAAGATTTAAGGTCTTTGAAGAAAAAGATCCAGAGAAGCTTCCTTGGAAAGAGTTAGAAGTTGATGTTGTTTTAGAGTGTACAGGCGTTTTTAGAGATTCTGAAGGAGCGGGAAAGCATTTAAAGGCAGGAGCTAAAAAAGTTATTATTTCAGCTCCTGGAAAATCAGAAGATATACCCAGCTATATTTTGGGAGTTAACGCTGATAAGTTTGATTCAGAGAAGGACAATATAGTCGATATGGGATCTTGTACTACAAACTGTCTAGCTCCGATTGTTAAAATACTGCAAGACAGCTACGGAATAGATAAGGGGTTTATGACTACGATTCATAGCTATACTACCAACCAAAAGATTCTGGATCTTCCTCACAAGGATTTAAGAAGAGGAAGAGCTGCAGCTTTGAATATTTTTCCCACCACTACAGGAGCTGCCAAAGCAATAGGAAAAGTTATGCCGGAGATTGAAGGAAAGTTGGATGGAATGGCAATAAGAGTGCCAAGTCCCGTAGTGTCTGTTTTGGATTTGGCTGTTCTGCTTTCTAAGTCTCCCAAAGACGAAAAAGAGCTGAATGATGCTTTTGAAGAATCTTCTTCAAAGATGGAAGGCATATTTAGAGTTGAAAAAAAGCCCCTTGTTTCAACTGATTTCCGCCAGGACTCTTATTCCTCTATTGTTGATTCTGAGTTTACTATGGTAAAAGACAATCTAGTTAAGGTTTTGGGATGGTATGACAATGAATACGGTTTTTCCTGCCGCTTGGCAGAGTTAGCAGAGTTTATAGGAAAAAAGATATAGTATTAAACAGCCCCTGATCTTTTATAGACCAGGGGCTTTTATCATCGAAGCAAGGCCAGCCAGACCGTCGGGACTGCGGAATTCGATCTTTAGGGGAATCTTCTCACCCTGCTTCTTTACTGAGGGTCTTAGCTTACCGGATGGGAGTGAAAGCTCACCTCAGTTACTCCAGCAGGATTTTCCAGCCAGCTGACACCGGCCTTTTAGCCTTTAGCAGAAGATTCCAGATCGCAGACTGCTGATGGTAATAGGCTACGCGCCTACAAATTCGCACCACCTGGCCTTTCGCAGAGCTGCCTTTGCTGGCGGAGTTTTGGCCCTTTTCAGGGATCCCGATATTTCCATTTCTTGCTTCGATGAATTTAAGAACCAGCTTAATGTTATCCTTTTTATCTCTTTTGTCAACCTTTCCTCTTTTTTTAAAAAAGGTATAATGGAATAAGGTTATGGAAAAGAAAGTACCAATAGAAGTATCTGCAAGGCATGTTCATCTGTCCCAAGAAGACTTGGAGGCTCTTTTCGGAGAGGGATACGAATTAAAAAAATTAAAGGATTTAAAGCAGCCCGGAGATTTTGCAGCTAAAGAGACCTTAGACATTATTTCAGGGGGGAGAAGGATTGAAGGTGTTAGAATAGTAGGGCCTGTTAGAGAGAAAACCCAGGTTGAGCTTTCTAAAACAGATGCTCTTTATTTAAAGATTGAACCCTCTGTAAGAATGTCAGGAAGAGTTGAAGGGACTCCCGGAGCTGTTTTAAAGAGCGTCAAAGGGGAAGTTGAGATAAAAGAAGGCCTTATTATACCCTTAAGGCATCTTCACTGCAGTATTGAAGAGGCAGAGGAGTTCGGCTTAAAAGACGATATTTCTGTGAGGGTTGGCGGGGTAAGGTCTGTTACTTTTCACAATGTAAAGGTAAGGGCGGAGGAGAACTATAGACTTTCTTTGCATATAGATACAGACGAAGGCAATGCAGCCGGCATTAACAAAGAAGAAGAAGGCGATATTTTATGATTTTAGTTTTAAACTGCGGAAGCCAGTCCATAAAATGGAAAATTTTCAAGGACGATTTAAAAGAATTTAGAAAGGGAGAAGTTTCTAATATCAAAGATTATAATAAAAGCCTAAGAGAAGAATTAAAAAAGGTAAGCTCTTTGGACATCAAAAGAGTAGGACACAGGGTAGTTCATGGAGGAGACAAGTACAGAGATCCTGTTAAGGCCTCCAAAAAAGTTTTAAAGGAGCTGAAAGAATACAACAGCTTAGCTCCTTTGCATAACCCCTTTAATATTATGGGAGTTGAAGCAGCTTCAGAGTTTTTCCCTGGAAAACCTCAGATATTAGTTTTTGATACTGGAATTTACAAAGATCTCCCCTTTAGGTCCTTAACTTACGCTTTGCCAGAGAAAGCAAGAAAGAAGTATAATATTAAAAGATACGGATTTCATGGAATATCTCATGAGTATGCAGCCAAAAAGGCCTCAGACAGAAATTTCAAGAAAATTAAGGTAATATCCTGCCATTTGGGCGGAGGTTCAAGCGTTACAGCTTTTAAAAAAGGAAAAGTTGTAGATACTTCCATGGGTTTTACTCCCTTAGAGGGAGTTGTAATGATGACTAGGCCAGGTTCTATAGATCCCGGAATAATTTTAAAGCTTATGGAAGATTTTTCCCTAAAAGAGGCGGAGGAAATACTTAACTTTAAATCAGGAATTAAAGCTTTATGCGGAGAGGATAAGATGTTGAAAGTACTAGATAATATTAAAAAAGGAGACGGCAAATCAAAAAGAGCTTTGGATGTTTTTGTTTATTCTATCCAAAAGCAGATAGGAGCTTATAGGGCCGTTTTAGAGGGGTGTGATCTTTTAGTTTTTACGGGAACTATAGGATTCGGGTCTTTGAAGATAAGAAAAATGATATCAAAAGTTTTTAAAAATATAAAAATTTCAGCTGTAGAACCCGACGAGGAGCTAGCTATAGCTGAAAAAATCAAATGAAAAAAATTCTTATAGCCATAGATAATGACTTTATTAGAGAGGCCTATGAGGAAGTTTTTCAGAAAGAGGGTT
This sequence comes from uncultured Candidatus Saccharibacteria bacterium, assembly GCA_964509645.1. Classification (GTDB taxonomy): domain Bacteria; phylum Patescibacteriota; class Minisyncoccia; order Minisyncoccales; family GWA2-38-27; genus CAZDXV01. Next base: position 7,625 of record CAZDXV010000009.1, read on the forward strand.
TTGAGGTTTTTGTGACAAACGACGGAAAAGAAGCTTTAAAGATTGTAAAAGAAAAGGAGCTTGATATTATTTTAGCTGACATTCTTTTATCAAAGATTTCAGGGTTTGATTTATTGCAAAAGATTAAAAAATCAATTCCTGTAATAGTGTTTGCTCAAATTGAGAGAACAGAGAACAAAAAGAAAGCAATAGAGCTGGGAGCTCGCGACTTTATAACAGCTGCCGGGGTTTCTCCCGTAGAGGTTATAAGAAAGGTAAAAATAATATTAGGAGAACAGAGGTCGTACCAAATTAAAGTTCAAAAAACAGGTCTTGATGCCCAAAAGCTGGCAGAGGATCTGGGTTATGACAAAAGCTTAAAGTGCAAAGAGTGCGGAGGAGATCTCGCCATGTATTTAATGAGAGATCTTTCTTCCGGTGAAAAGCACTTCATAGTTTCTTTTGTCTGCCCTAACTGCAATAAATAAAGTTAAATTATTATGGAAAAAAAAGATATTCTTTGGTTAAGGGAAGTTAATTTCGACAATGTTCCTCAGGTCGGAGGGAAAAATGCCTCTTTAGGGGAGATGTATCAATCCCTTTCTAAAAAAGGCATTAATATTCCAGACGGCTTTGCTTTAACCACCTCAGCTTACTGGAAGTTTCTAAAAGAAAACGGATTAGATCAAAAGCTTTCTGATCTTTTTGAAAAATATGATCCTAAAAGCATAAAAAGCTTAAGGAAGACAGGAAAAAAGGCAAGAAAACTCATATTGAAATCTGTTTTTCCGGAGGATTTGGAAAGAGAGATCCTGAAGGCCTATAAAAAGCTGAACAGAAAATACGGTAAAAAGATAAGCCTAGCTGTAAGATCTTCCGGGGTGGTGGAAGATATGCCAGACGCCTCTTTTGCCGGCCAGTTTGAGACCTTTCTAAATGTTAAGGGAGAAAAAGAGCTATTAAAGACAGTTAAGAAATGTCTAGCTTCCACCTTTAACGACAGAGTTATTTCCTACAGAGAAGAAAAGAATATCGACCATTTAAAGTTTGCTTTATCTGTGGGGGTTTTAAAAATGGTAAGATCAGATCTTTCTTCTTCGGGCATAATATTTACTTTAGATACGGAAACAGGGTTTTCAGACGTGGTTTTGGTTAACTCTATCTGGGGAATAGGGGAGATGATAGTAAAAGGAAAAATAACCCCGGATGAGTTTTATGTTTTTAAACCCACCCTTAAAAAGAAATACAAGCCCATAATAGTTAAAAATTTAGGCAGAAAGACAAAAAAATATGAATACGGCAGAAAGAACGGTTTAAAGGAAGTTGTTGTTGAAAAGAAAAAACAGCTTCAGTTTTCTTTGACGGACAAAGAAATTATGACTCTTGCCCGCTGGGCGGTTTTAATAGAGAATCATTACTCTAAAAAATTCAATAAATGGATGCCTCAGGATATTGAGTGGGCTAAAGACGGAGAAACAGGAAAGCTCTTTATCGTTCAATCAAGGCCTGAAACCGTACACGCTTCTAAAAAAGGAAAAGTTTATAGAGAGTATTTGATTGATGCCAAAAAGAAACCTCTTTTAAACGGCATAGCTGTAGGGGACAAGATAGGGACAGGAAAGGTCAAAGTTATTACAGATGTTTCCAAGATAGGAAAGTTTAAAGAGGGAGAGGTTTTAGTTACTAAAATGACAGATCCTGACTGGGTTAGTATCTTTCCTTTGGCTTCTGCAATAGTAACAGATGAAGGAGGAAAAACTTGTTTTGATGGAAAAACTAAAATCTTAACCAATAAAGGATTTATTTCTCTTAAAGAAGTTTATGAAAGGAAAAATAAACTAGAAAATCTAAAAACAATTTCTCTTAATTCAACTAGTAATAAAATAGTTTGGCGTTCTATTACGGATGTTCAAAAAAGAAAGGCAGAAACCTCTGAAATTTCTTTTTCTCGTGGTGAAAATTTAAAGCAGAACCTATTAAGAGTTACGAGAAACCACAATTTTCTTACATTAAAAGATAGAAAAATAGTGAAAAAACAAATTTCTAAAATTTTGTCAAAAAAGGAAGGAGTATTAAAAGCTCAAGTCATACCTTCTTTTTCTCAAGTTTGTCAAAATCCCAAGAAAAGCTACCTATTAGGTGCCTTACTTTCTGATGGAGGAGCTTTGGTAAACAATCAGGGAGGGTATGTTGTGAGTTTCACCCAAAAGTTAGTTCCTGATAAAGAAAATTTTATTAATACTGTAAAAAGCTATTTTGAAGATATATATGGTTATGAATTCAAAGTGGCTATGAACAAAAATAGAGAAAATGAGGTAAATCTAAAATGCTACAGGAAAGAAGCTTATAACAAATTTCTTTTACAGAAAGAAAGACTGATATTTAATATTCTTTCAGCAAACCGAGAAAACTTATTAGCATTTATGGGGGGGTTGTTAGATGGTGACGGGAACATTAGTGATCATCAAATTCAAATTACGATAGGAAAAGAAAGAATTCTTAAAGCGGTGGTTATAGCTAGTCTCCGATTGGGTTTAGATCCAAATATTTGCAAGCGCAAGAATTGGTATGTGGTTAGTTATAACAAGAAATTTGCTCCACAACTGCTTCAGTTTTCAAATCGCTTAAATAAAAAATATTTAGAATATCCTAAGGCCTCAAAAAAGAAATTCGTTGCTTCTCAAGTAATAGGCGATATAATTAATTCTGTAAATCATAGAGGAAGGATTAAAAACGATTATTTAAAGCGCAATAATATGATTACTGATTATAAACTAAGGAAGTTTATATTGCCCAGAATTAAGATTTCACTAAAGAAGGAATTTGAAAATGTTTTAAATTCTTCTTTTACCATGATTACTGGCAAAGAAGTAAAAAGAAACAAAAAAACGACAAATGTTTATAATCTTACCATTAAAGCAAACAGCGAACTGGATCATAACTACATTGTATTTACGAATAATTACACGCCTCTTATTGTGGGAAATTGCCATGCTGCTATAGTTTCCAGAGAGCTCGGCATCCCCGCTATTGTGGGGACAGAAAACGCTACTAAGAAATTAAAGACAGGAAATATTGTTACTGTAGACTGCACCCAGGGAAGAAAAGGAAGGATTTTTAAGGGAAAAGTCCCTTTTAAAGTTAAAGAGTATGACTTAAAAAAGGTTCCTAAATTAAAGACTAAGATAATGATGAATGTCGGAGCCCCAGAGACCGCTTTTAGATCAGCTTCTCTTCCTGTAGAGGGAATAGGCCTGGCGCGAGAAGAATTTATTATAGCCGAGAAGATAAGAGTTCATCCTTTGGCTTTGTATAATTTTGAAAAGCTTAAAGATGAGAAGCTTAAAAAAGAAATAGAAAAGATAACAGTAGAGCACAAAGATAAAAAAGAGTTTTTTGTAAAAGAACTGGCTGAAGGCATAGCTCAGATAGCTTCCTCTGTCTATCCCAACGAGACTATAGTGAGGTTTTCCGACTTTAAGACAAACGAGTACAGAAACCTTGTGGGAGGACATTTGTACGAACTCGAGGAAGCAAACCCTATGATGGGCTTTCGTGGAGCTTCTCGTTATGTGTCAGAGGAGTTTAAGCCTGCTTTTGAGATGGAGTGCGAAGCTATTAAAAGAGTGAGGGAGGTTTTTGGACTGAAAAATGTTAACGTTATGATACCGTTCTGCCGTACTGTAAAAGAAGGAAAAGAGGTTTTAAAGGTTATGAGGAAAAAAGGATTAAGAAAAGGCAAAAGTCTTAATGTTTATGCTATGTGTGAGATTCCTTCCAATGTTATTTTAGCTGAAGAATTCTTAAAGATTTTTGACGGGATGAGCATAGGATCTAATGACTTAACACAGCTTTCTTTGGGGCTGGATCGAGATAATGGAAGAATAGCCTATATCGGAGATGAAACAGACCCTACTGTTAAAAAGATGATAAGCAAGGTTATTAAGCTTTGTAAATCCAAAGGCAAGTATTGCGGTATTTGTGGAGACGCTCCTTCTTCAATCCCTTCTTTTGCTGAGTTTTTAGCGGAAGAAGGCATTCCTTCTATGTCTTTATCGCCTGACGCTGTAATGAAGACAATACTAATTCTATCTAAAAAGAAATAACTATGTATGATGTTATAACATTGGGATCTGCCAGCTGGGATATATTCTTAAACCTTGAAGAGTATAAGATAGGGAAAGACGAATCTTTTGTAGCAGGAAAAAGCATTTCTTTTCCCTTGGGATCTAAGGCTGATGTCAGTAGCGTTAGTTTTTCTTCCGGAGGAGGAGGAACCAATACTGCGGCCACTTTTTTCTCTCAAGGATTAAAGGTTTGTTATTGCGGTTCTTTGGGAAAGGACGCTTCCGGAAAAGAAGTTATCAAAGAGCTCCAGGATCTTGGCATTAAGACTAAGACCGTCCTTAAAAAAGAGCCTACAAACCTTTCTGTGGTTCTGAATTTGCCTGAAGAGAGGACTATTTTAGTTTATAGAGGGGCTTCCGAGCTTTTGAGTTCTGAAGATATTTTATGGAAAAATTTAAAAGCTAAATGGTTTTATTTAGCTCCTTTCTCCGGGAAGCTGTCTGCTATGACAGAGAAAATAGTTGATTTTGCTTTAGAGAGAGGCATTAAAACTGCTCTTAATCCGGGAAACTCCCAACTTTCTTTGCCTAAGATTGAAAGAATAATTAAGAAAGTAGATTTCTTGCTTCTTAATAAAGAGGAGGCTTCTTTGCTGACAGGAATAGATTATAAAGAGGAAAGGAAAATCTTTGAAAGAGTAGATAAGATGTGTCCCGGTATTTGCGTTATGACAAAAGGGGCGGAAGGATCTTTGGTTTCAGACGGAAAAAATATCTATTCTGCCGGAATACTGCCGGTTAAGGTTTTAGACAGAACGGGAGCGGGGGATTCTTTTGGAGCGGGTTTTGTTTCCGGCCTTATAAAAACAGGGGACATAGAATACAGCATTCAGCTGGCTACAGCCAATTCTGCTTCCTGCCTTAAAGAGGTCGGAGCTAAAAAGGGACTTTTGAGAGAAGGGGATAATTTTAAAAAAGTAAAAGTTGAAAAACTATGAATTTAAAGGATTATTTTAAAAAAGCCCAAAAAGGAAAATGGGCTCTGGGACAGTTTAATTTTTCAGCCCTGGAACAGCTCAGAGGCATTTTCGAAGCAGGAAGATCTTTAAAAAGCCCTTTAATCTTAGGAACCTCGGAAGGAGAGATCGGGTTTTTGGGACTAAAAGAGATAGTTGCCTTAACTGAGATAAGCAAAATGGAATATGGAATTCCGGCTTTTCTTAATTTAGACCACGGTAAAGATATTGACTTAATTAAAAAAGCCATAGATTTAGGATATCACTGCGTTCATTTTGACGGATCAGATCTCCCCTTTAAAGAAAATATTAGGGAAATAAAAAAAATAGTTTCCTATGCTCACAAAAAAGGAGTTCTTGTTGAGGGAGAGTTTGATAAGATAAAAGGATCTTCTGTTGTTTCTAAAAGCAAAGTATCTGTCAAGGATTTTACTTTGCCGGAAAAAGCTTTGGAGTTTTGCTCTAAGACGGGAGTGGACAGCTTGGCTATAGCTATAGGAAGCGTTCACGGGATGCACAAGACAACGCCCTCTTTGAATATTAAAAGGTTAAAGGAGATTAGGAAAAAAGTTAATGTTTTCTTAGTTCTTCACGGCTCTTCCGGTGTTTTGTCTTCTGATATTAAAAAGGCTGTAAAAGAGGGAATTGTTAAAGTAAACAACAATACGGAATTAAGAGTTGCCTGGAAAGATTCTTTGGTGAAATCTTTGAATAAAAAGGAGATAAAGCCCTATAATATTCTGCCTTCTGTTTCTAAAGGCGTTCAAAAAAAGGTCGAAGAAAAGATAAAATTATTTGATAGTAAAGGAAAAATATAGTATAATCTATTTATGACAAACAAGATCCTCTTTACAATTTTTATATTTTTGATTATAGTTGTTATTGTACTGATAGTGATAGGATCTATATTCGGTTCAAAAGAAAAAGCCAACGCTGAAGTTCTGACAGACAAAGAAGCATATACTCCTGGAGATTCTTTGAAAGTTAAAATAGAGAATGTATCAGAGAAAGAATTATGCTTTTCTACCTGCTATCCTTATTACATAGAAGCTAAGAAAGAAGGGTGGAAGAGCTACGAATACCAGCCCTGTTCCGGAGAAAACGCTGTAGACAGCTGCGTAGGTCCTGGAGAAGTAAAAGCTTTTGAGCTTTCGCTTCCTTATCTTAAAGGAGGCCTCCACAGGCTGGCAATACCTGCTTGTGCAGGATGTAGAGGAAGGGATATTTTTGAGGATGAGTTGTGGCTTTATTCAAACCAGTTTGAGATAAAATAGTTATAAATTAATATTTTTCTCGAGTAGTTTCGAGTTAAACTGTTTAAATATGAAAATAATACAAGAAAAAGATAAGTGTATTGGCTGCGGAGCTTGTACTGTAGCTTGCCCCAAGTTCTGGGAAATGGGAGAAGACGGCAAGGCCGTTTTAAAGGGGTCTGAAAAAGTAAACAGTAATTATGAATTAGAGATTAAGGAGCCTTACTGCAACGAGGATGCGGAAGCTTCTTGTCCTGTAAGTATAATTCACGTAGAGAAATAATTATGTTGTCTTTAAAAGCAGAGAAAAGAGATAAAACAAAAGAAACCGCTTGGGAGTTGAGAGAACAAGGCATAATGCCTGCTGTTTTGTATGGTCCTGAAGTAGATAATATTCTTGTTAAGATGAATCTTGCGGATTTTAAAAAGATCTTTAAAGAAGCGGGGGAGAGCTCCCTTATTTCTTTAGAGGTGGGAACAGATAAGTTTTCTGTGCTAATTCACGAAGTAAAGAAGGATCCTTTGTCAGCTGAGCCCATTCACGCCGACTTTTACCAGCCCATTCTTACAAAGGAGACTGAGGCTACAGTTCCTTTGGTTTTTGAAGGAGAGCCTTTGGCTGTAAAAGAACTTGGTGGAACCTTAGTAAAAGAGATTCAGGAGGTTCTTGTTAGAGCTTTGCCAGAAAAGCTTCCTCACGAGATTAAAGTAAATGTTGAAAGTTTAAATACTTTTGAAGACGAAATATTAATAAAAGATCTAAAGCTTCCGGAGGGCGTTAAGATAGACAGAGAGCCAGATGAAATCGTGGCTTTAGTTGTTCCTCCTACCAACGTAGAAGAAGAACTTGAGAAGCCTATTGAGGAGAAAGTTGAAGAGGTAGAAGGAGTAGAAGAAGAGAAAGAAGCAGAAGAGGAAGAAGAAGAGAAAGAAGCTTCTCCACAAGAAGCTCCGGAAAAAAAGGAACAGGAAACCCAATGAAGGCAAAAACTTTAAAGTTTATTATTTTTGCAGTTATAGGTTCGGCTTTAATCTTGCCGAATCTTCTTTTTGGAGGAGAGGATTTAGAAAAGGTCTGCAATTTAAATAATATTGAATCGGAATGCAACAAGTTAAGCAATTCAGAATGTACTGCTTTGTTGAAAAAATGCGAGAAATATTATCAAGAGGAGAGCGAAAGGATTTCAGCTGATATTAATAAGACAGCGCAAGAAAAGCAGACTCTTCAGAATAAGATATACAGCATAAATAAAAAGATCCAAAACCTAGATTACCAAATTTACCAGAGCAACCTAGTAATAAAGGATTTGGGGCTTCAAATAGAGGACACAGGAGGGTCAATTGTCAAAACATCTTCTGAGATAGAGAAGAAAAAGGAACAGCTGGCAGCTATTTTGCAGACGCTTTATGAACAAGATCAAAAACCTCTCGTTGAAATTCTTCTGGCAGAAGAGGATATTTCAGGATTTTTTGACGATTTGGTAGCTTTAGAGGTTTTAAACTCAAAGAATAAAGATTTATTAAAGGATATAAAGCAGCTAAAAACCAATTTAATAGAAGAAAAAGAAGAGCTGGAAATAGAGAAAGACGATTATAACAAAGCAGTTCAGATCCAGCAGCTTCAAAAGCAAGAAAGTCAGCAGACAAAGCAAGAGCAGCAGTATTATCTAAATCTTACCGAGCAAGAGTATCAATGGCAGCTTCAGGAGAAAAGAGAAATTGAAAAGAAAGCAGCCGAGATAAAAGCCAAACTGTTTGCTTTAGCGGGTACTCCTACTACAGATGCTCCTACTTTTGGAGAGGCTTTAGAGATAGCTAAAACAGTTGAAAATACTACCGGAGTAAGACCTGCTTTTCTTTTAGCAATTTTGCAGCAGGAGTCTGCTATAGGGAGGAATGTAGGGCAGTGCTATCTTAAGAATACCCAGACAGGAGCGGGTACTGTAGCTTACAATGGAAAAGCTGTAGCTAATGTAATGAAACCTACCAGAGACGTTGGTCCCTTTCTGACTATTACCAAAGAATTGGGGAAGGAGTGGCAGAGTACTCCTGTTTCCTGTCCTATGAGTTTTGGTTACGGAGGAGCTATGGGTCCTGCTCAGTTTATACCCTCTACTTGGATGATGTATAGGAGCCGTTTACAAAGTATTTTAGGAAGACCTGCAAGCCCTTGGGCTATACAGGATTCTTTCTTGGCTTCCGGACTGTTGCTTTCTGACAGCGGAGCTTCAAGTCAGACGGTTTCGGGGGAATGGAGTGCTGCCATGATATATTTTTCAGGATCTACAACAAATTCAAGATGGTATTGGTATGCAGATCAGGTGCTAGTTAAAGCTGACTGCATCCAGGATTTTATTGATACAAACACCATGTCAGCTGTCTGCCAAAGCAAGATAAATCTGCAATAACCCTTGACAAGATTTTTAAGCTATGCTATAATGTAATTGTTAGACAGTTGAGGAATGTACCTTATACATAATTAATATTATTCTTCAAC
>CAZDXV010000010.1:0-15582 GCA_964509645.1 uncultured Candidatus Saccharibacteria bacterium
CCAAGTTTGTTTTGGTAGGAGCTTTAAATACTTTTGTCGATCTGGGAATCTTGAACATATTGATTCTTTCAACCGGAATAGCTTCGGGTTGGTTTTATTCTTTGTTTAAAGCCCTCTCCTTTTCATTTTCTGTTGTTAATTCTTATTTTTGGAACAAATTCTGGACTTATGAACATAAAGAAACAAAGGTAGGAGGAAAAGAGTTTGGCAAGTTTTATTTGGTTGCCGGAATAGGATTTATTTTAAATGTGGGAGTAGCTTCTCTTATAGTTAATATCGTAGGGCCCCAGTTCGGTGTTTCTCCTGAGTTATGGGCTAACATAGGGGCCTTTGTAGCTATTATAACTGTCTTTATGTGGAACTTTTTGGGGTATAAGTTCATTGTCTTTAAGAAAAAAGATGATGAAATTCCCATTACCCCTCCTATAAAATAATATGTCCAATTTAGTACTTTACCGAAAATACAGACCCCAGACTTTCTCAGAGATAATAGGACAGGAGCATGTTGTAAAAACTCTGGCTAACGCCATATCATCCGGAGCGGTTTCCCACGCCTATCTGTTTTCAGGTCCCAGAGGATCTGGGAAAACTACCATAGCAAGATTGTTGGCCAAGGCTGTAAACTGCCGCAACAGAAAAGAGGAGGAGTCGGAACCCTGTAACAGCTGTTCTTCTTGCAAAGAGATAAAAGAAGGAAGATCCTTGGACATTATAGAGATTGATGCCGCTTCCCACCGAGGAATAGATGATATCAGGGAGTTGAGGGAAGGCATTAAGTTTTCTCCCAACAAAGAGAAATACAAGGTTTTCATAATAGACGAAGCCCACCAGCTTACTAGAGAAGCAGCTAACGCCCTCTTAAAAACACTAGAGGAACCTCCTCCTCACGCTGTTTTTGTTTTGGCTACTACCGAAATCCACAAAATGATACCTACTATTATATCCAGGTCCCAGAGGTTTGATTTTAGAAAGCTAACTCTAGAGGAGATTATAAGGAGACTGGAGTTTATAGTAAAAAAAGAGAAAGTTGATATAGAAAAGCCTATTTTAAAACTTATAGCTCTTAACTCAGGAGGATCTTTAAGAGACGCGGAAAGTTTGCTTGATCAGGTTTTAGCTTTCAGGGGTGTTTTAAACGAGGAAATGGGGGTTAAAGAAGTTCAAGATCTTTTAGGAATAGCAGATACCGCCGTTTTAGCTGAATTTGTAGATTTTCTTTCAGACAAAAAAGAAAAGGAAGCAATTAACTTTCTTCAGGAGGTTTTTGATAAAGGGTATGATCCCCAGCAGTTCTCCAAGGCTTTAATAGGTTATTTAAGAAAGATACTTATCTTTAAGATAGATCCTGATTCTTTAGATTCTTTAATCGTGGGTCTTACAAAAGAAGAACAGGAAAAACTTAAAGAGCTTTCAGAAAAGCTTAAAGGAAAAGATTTAAACAGGCTTTTAGAGCTCTTTTTGGAAGCTGAAAACAAGATGAAATATGCTTCCATACCCCAGCTTCCTTTAGAACTCGCCATAGTTGACTTTATAGGGTTTGAGGGGTAGAATATATTGTTATTGCCGGGTCGTCTAATGGTAGGACGCGAGATTTTGGATCTCGTTATCTAGGTTCGAGTCCTAGCCCGGCAGCAGTATTTATTTTTATTTTTGACAAATAAATTATTCAGTGTTAAGTTGCATTATGGTTCCTTAAAAAGAAAGGAGCAGGAAGATGAGAATCGATCCCCATGTCCATTGCCGCGACGGAAAGCAGGCTTACAAAGAAACAATAACTCATGTTTTCGAAATTGCAGATTCTCAAGGAGTTAAAGTTGTTTTTGATATGCCCAATACAGATCCTCCTGTTATTGACGAATCTTCTCTCAAAGAGAGATTAAAACTGGTTCCAAAAGACAGAAAGCCCTATTACTTCCTCTATCTCGGCCTTACAGGCGACTTGACTCAAGTAGCCCATGCTGTTAGATGCTGGAAAAGATTTGATGAGGTTGTCGGCCTTAAGCTTTTTGCCGGAAGATCAGTAGGACCTCTAGCTGTTATCGAAAGAGAAAAGCAGAGAGCTGTTTACAAGCAACTTGCCCGGCTAAATTATAGGGGAGTGGTGGCTGTTCATTGCGAGAGGGAAAGAGACTTGATTTCCGGTTTGTGGAATCCCTCTAATCCGCTGACCCACTCTTTTGCCAGGCCCCGCGATGCAGAAACCAATTCTGTAAGAGATCAGATCTCCTTTGCCAAAGAAGAGGGTTTTATGGGAAACCTTCATATCTGTCATGCGACTTCCGCTGAGACAGTTTCTCTTGTTAGAGAAGCCAAAAAGGAAATGAGGATTACCTGCGGAGTTACCCCCCATCATCTTACGCTTTCTTTCACTATTCAGGATATCGGCATTTTAGGCCATCTTTTCAAGGTTAATCCTCCTCTGCGAGACGAATCTACCAGAGAGGCCTTGGTAGAATGCGTTAAAAGAAGAGAGGTTGATTGGATAGAAACAGATCATGCTCCCCATGCTTTATCAGAAAAACTGGCTCCTCCTTACAGTTCCGGCATACCCTCCCTTTATAACTACAGGCATATAGTGGAGGATTTTCTGCCAAGTTGTGGCCTTTCAGAAGAGTTAATTGCTGATATGACTTTTGGCAATATTGTAAGAATTTTTGGTAAAAAGATTTCTCATTTTGCCTAAAAAAATAACCCGAACACGTTTCGGGTTTTTTTATGATATAATTCAGATATATGGATAATAAAGAATTTGAAAAACTGGTAGAGGAGGGAATTAAGGCTATTCCAGAGAAGTTTTTAAGGAAGCTAGACAATGTAGATATTGTTATAGAAGAAAGGCCTTCCCCTTATCAGTTAGGAAAAATAGGAGCTAAAAAGAATACTCTTCTTTTTGGTTTGTATGAAGGGGTTCCTCAGACAAAAAGGAGGCATTACGGCCAGGTGCTTCCGGATAAAATAACCGTATTCAAAGAGCCCATTGAAAAGATAGCTAAAACAAAAGAGGAGATAAAAGAAAAAGTGAAAAGAGTAGTTTGGCACGAAATAGCCCATCATTTTGGAATGGATGAAAAAAGAGTTAGAGAAACAGAGAGATCTTGACTTTTTGGATGAAATAAGCTAATATGGAAAATCTGCGACAATGGTGTTGCAGATTTGTTCTTTAGAGAGGATTAAAAGTGAGAGAAAGAAGGCACGATTTGATGGAAAAAGGGCTGGGAGCCTTAGAAATTCTTTTGGTTCTCGCTCACCAGGGGTTTGATCTGGGATCTGACTATTGGATTCTTGATCAGCTTCCTCCAGTAGCCAGAGAAAGCATTCTGGCTTCTGCCTTAAAAAAGCTTTGATCCTTCAAGGCCCGGGATAATTCTCGGGCTTTTATTTTGACAAATTTTCTAAAAAAGATAGAATTTTATTAGAACCTAATAAAGGAGAAGAAAATGGGAGAGATGAGCCAGGAAGAAATCAGGAAAGTGATTGTCGGTCTTTGTATCGGGCAAAGCGTAGTTATAGATCTTTGCGATAAAAGGAGAATTCACGGAACTGTCTTTAAAAAAATAACCCCTGTTAAGTGGGTTATACTTTTGGCTTTTAAGGAATCCCGTATCTTTTTTGACAAGAGCTGCGGCTTCTGGGTTTTCTTCCAGTTTCCTTATTCGAACTTGAAGATAGATTCTATTGAAGCTGTTCCTTTTTCTCCTAGAATAATAAAAAGCTCCAGTCTTTAGCGCCCGGAGCTGTTTTTTTCTACTCTTCTTACGTATTCTTCTTTTTCTGTGTTTACCTCTATAACGTCGCCTTCGTTTATGAAAAGAGGAACATTTATTTTAAAGCCTGTTTCCAAGGTTGCTGTTTTGGTTCCTCCTTCAGCGGTGTTTCCCTTTATTCCGGGAGGAGACTGCTTAACCTTAAAACAAATTTTAACAGGAAGAACTATATTGATTATTTTATCTTGAAAGACTATCCCCTGAATTTCTAAACCTTCTTTAAGAAAGTTTATAGAAGAGCCCAGCTTTTCTTTGTCAAAAGAGAACCTTTTGGAGGGATCTCCTTTCTTACAGAAAACATACTCTTCTCTGTGAGAGTAGATAAATTGGAGATTTATCTTTTTAATTTCAGCTTCTTTAAAAGAATCTGAAGGATGGATTGTCTTGGATATTATTTCTCCTGTCTTAAGGTTTTTTAATTTTACCTGTAAAACAGAATGACCTCTTCCTTTAAACATAGAAGAGGCCTCTATTATTTCATAGGGATCTTTTTCTATTATTATTTTGTCTCCTTTTTCTAATTGAGAATATGATATCATTGTAGTATTTTTCCTATAACCTCTGAATTCCCCTTTAAAAATTCTTCAGAGTTCATAGCTTTTTTCCCTTCTAATTGAAGCTCTTTTATTCTTAAAGCGTTTTCTTTGCACTTTACAGCCAAACTGCTGCCTGAAAGAAATAATTCTCCCGGTTTCAAGCTTTCCTTTTCTATTGCTTCAGCTTCCAGTATTTTTAATCTTAGCTTTTTATCATTTTTTTCTAAAAAGGTAAAGGCAGAAGGCCAAGGGCAAAAAGCCCTTACTTTTCTTTCGATTTCTTCTGCTTTGCTGTTCCAATCAATAATGCCCTCCTCTTTTTTGATTGTTTTAGTATAGCTTACTTTGCCTTTCTGCTCTTCGGGTTCTATTTCTCCTCTTACCCAGAGAGGTATTATCTCTATCAGCAAATTAGCTCCCATTTCAGCCAGCTGCTTTTTTAATTGAATGCAGTTTTCTTCTTTTATCTTATACTCTCTTTGAGCCAGTATTTTTCCCTGATCTATTTTTTCTGTCATTAAAAAGACAGTAACCCCTGTTTTCTCTTCTCCTTGAAGAAGGGCTGATTGGACGGGGGAGCAGCCCCGATACTTTGGAAGAAGGGAGGGGTGAATATTTAAGCTTTTGTATTTAGGAAGGTCCAAGACTTCTTTTGGAAGTATTTGAGAGCAGGCAGCGGATATTAAAAGATCAGGCTTTAATTCTTTTAATTTTAAAAAAAGCTCTGAATTGTCCTCTGTTTCAAAGAAGGGAATGTTAAGCTTTTGAGCTGTTTTTTTAACGGGGACAGGTTTAAGCTTATTTCCTCTTCCTGCTATTTTATCGGGAGAGCTTACGACCAAAAAGGGCTTGTATTCTTCGGCAAGCCTTTCTAGTATTATAGAGGCAAACTCAGGGTTTCCCATAAAAACAATTTTCAGCTCTTTTGACATTTTATTTTTTTCGTGGTAATTTTATTAAAGCACCTTAACAAAGGAGGTAAACATGAAAGATTCTTCCAGATCTATTTTTTCAGAGAACTTCTTTTGGGTCTTCAAGTCTATGTTTAAAGATGTGTATGGTTATGTTTTCGGGATTTCTGCTGTTATAGCTGTAATTGTTGCTTTTGTTTTTAGTTTTTTCGGTCTTAGCTTCATAGCCGGTGTTTTTTTTGGCTTCTTGTTTTCTATATTTTTCGCTTATTTTCTTTTGACCCTTGTTCTTGTTTGGGCCTGGAAGGGATAAAAAGGTCTTTTAAAGGGCCTTTTTTTATTCCTCTCTTTTCCATTCTACTTCCTCTTCTTTTCCGGCAAACTCCAGCCAGGTTCCGTCTTTGTCTATTACATACCATTTCTTCTTTGATTCTGACCAAATCATAGGGTCTCCTCTGAAGTAAGGTTTTTTTACTATTTCTTTTGGCTTTAATCTATCCAGTTCCAACCATTTTTTAAATACAGTTTCAATAGCGTAATCAAGATTCCTTGACTTAGCCCAGCTAGCCACCTTGTCTATTGCTTTTTTAGCTTTTTCAACAGACCCCGCTAATTCTAGAAGCTGTTTGGCGGGCTTTGTATATCTGGAATATATTATCTTTCTTTTTTTAGCGCTTCTTTTAAGTTCGCTCAAGCTCAAGCCCTTAGTTTTAAAATAGTGGGTTATTATCTGTCTTACAGCAGTTTCTTCTTTCAGTTCTTTGTAATATTTTATCTTTCCTGTTTTTAGGAATTCTTCTATTTTTTTAGCTATACTTTTTCCTACTCCTTCTATTTTTTCTAATCCTTTGATCCCTTCCTTTTGGTAGACCTCTTTTACGTTCTTTTCAAGTTTTTCTAAAGCTAACGCTGCTTTTCTGTAAGCTCTGGGCTTGAAAGCTACTCCTTTGATATTAAGATATTCTTCTATTTCATATAGTATTTTAGCTATTTTCTGATTCATTGGAGAATACCCTTTATTCTGTGGGCTTCTTTTTTAACAACGTCTGAATCGTATTCTCCGCTGTGGGCTGTTGTTTTATTATAAATAGGCCTTTTTTGATCTAGATGAAGATTAAATATTATTTCATCGGTTTTTTCTTTTAGGTATATGTGAAACCTGGGAAAATCACCTCTGCTAAGAGGGCGATAAAAAGAAGGATCACCTCCTTTTTTAAAGTGATATCCTATTCTTCTTATCATATTTGTTGTATTATCTTTTCTTTTGATGGAAAACTTCATTACTTTATTCTATCACTTTTAGCTAAAAGAAAAAGGCCCGATTTCTCAGGCCTTTAAAGATTCAATCGCTTTTTGGATAACTGTGGCTGATCTTACGTTCTTGCTTAAGAGAACTAAAAGAACTAGTTTCAGCATAATTCTACTCATGTTTTTTTTGGCAACTGCCGCAGGGTCTCTTATTGATCCGTTTGTCTGAATAACGGGTATTAGCTGGTTTGGGAAAACATAAATGCTTTTCCTAAACCCAGTTCTTACATCATACTTTTTATTCGAGCATTTCCTTTTAATGAGACCCCAGCAGGGCTTGGAAGGCTTTTTATCTTTGGGAAGCGTAATTACCAGATAATTTTCTGGAAGATTTTCTGTTGCTTCTTTTTGGGGAAGACTTTGAAAGACCCAGGTTATAACCTGTAAAAGATCTATCTCTTTCGGATCTTTTGTTTCTGTTCGAAAAAGAGGAAAAATACCTATATCATGAATAAGGAGCTCTTCTTTCTTTGTTGCTACTATCAAGAAATAGTTCTGGAGAACTTTTACCACTATGCCAAAGCAGGGTTCTTTTAGTTTTTCGTGCTCGAGGACAATTACAAGCGTTCCTTCTTTTATATCTCTCATCGCTTTCTCCTTTTTTAAGGTTCTTTTATTATCTTACAACTTTTTTGAAAATAATCAATGTTGTTAAGAAGGTTTTAATTTGATAAAATCTATTAATATGCTCAGGAGAATATTTATAGCAATAAATCTTCCGGTTTCAATAAAAAAAAGTTTAAGCTCTGCGCAAGAAGAGCTTGTTTCTCTTTTCGAAGAAAATAGGGAAGCGATAAAGTGGACAAAATTAGAAAATTTTCATATTACTTTGGTTTTTGCAGGAAATGTAAAAGATCAAGAACTAGGGGAAATAAGCCAAGCCGTAAAAGAAATAGCCTCTCAGCACAACCCTTTTTCTTTAAAATTAGAAAGATTAGAATACGGACCTCCGGATTTAATACCTCCCAGAATAATTTGGGCTACAGGAGAAAAAACAAAGGAGCTTGCTTCTTTACAAAAAGAGCTTCAGGAAAAAATAATAGGGGAGAGCAATAAGTTTGAATTCCATATAACGCTAGGAAGGGTGAGAAAGTGGCAATGGAAAAGGATAGAGCCCGAAGAAAGACCTGACATTAAAAAAAATATCAGCTTGGAGTTTCCCGTAGATTCTATTGATATTATGGAAAGCCAATTAAAAAGAGGAGGGCCGTTATATACATTATTAGAATCCCATCAACTATGAAAATTTTTTTTACAGGAATAGGAGGAATAGGAATTTCAGCTTTAGCTCAGTATTATTTATCCAAGGGGCACGAAGTGTGCGGGTCGGATTTGGTTTCTTCTGCCATGATAGAGCTTTTAGAGAGAAAAGGAATCAAGGTTTTTATAGGAGACCATAAAAAAGAAAACCTTCCGGAAAAAACAGGCCTTTTAATATACAGTCCGGCTATAAAGGAAGATAATCCCGAAATAAAAGAAGCTCAAGAAAAGGGGATTAAAATTAAAAGTTATCCCCAAGCTTTAGGAGAAATAACTAAAGATTATTATACTATAGCTGTATCTGGCACCCACGGAAAAAGCACTGTCTGCAGTATGCTTTCTTTGGTATTAGAAAGAGCAGGCCTTGATCCTACGGTCATTGTGGGAACAAGATTAAAAGAGTTTGAGGGAAGCAATTTTAGAGAAGGGAAGAGCAAGTATCTTGTAATTGAAGCCGATGAATGGAAGGCCTCTTTTCTAAACTATTACCCGGATATTATTGTTTTAACTAATATTGAATCCGAACATTTAGATTTTTACAAAGACATAGAAGACATTATTGAAACCTATGTAAAATACATTTCTAATCTGAAAGAAAAAGGAGCTTTAGTTTTAAACGGAGACGATGAAAATATAAAGAAAATTAAAAATATAATTACGGGTGTCTATACAGAGGAATTTAGCATAAAACAAAAAGAATCGGAAAAAATGAAAGACTGCTTATCTCTCCCGGGTGAGCACAATGTCTGCAATGGCCTAGCTGTTTTAAAAACTTCCAGGATTCTCAAAATAGCAGATGAAACTACTTTTAAAGTTTTATCTGAGTATGAAGGAAGCTGGAGAAGATTTGAAGTGTCAGAGGGATCTTTAGATGGCAAAAAATTTACTCTAATCGCAGATTACGCCCATCATCCTACAGAGGTAGAAGCTACCCTAAAAGCTGCCAGGGAAAGATATCCTAATTCTGAAATATGGTGTCTGTTTCAGCCCCATCAATATCAAAGAACATTTTATCTTTTTAAAGATTTTGTAAAGAAGTTTTCTCAGGCTCCCATAGACAAAATAATAATTACAGATATTTATGATGTTGCGGGAAGGGAGGAAGAGGATATTAAGAAAAAAGTAAGCGCCAAAAAACTAGCAGACAGCATTCAAAAAGAAGCTGTTTTCTATCTTTCTAGGGGTGAGCTGGAAGATTATCTGAAGGAAAATATTAATGGAGGAGAGGTTTTGATAATAATGGGGGCAGGAGATATTTATTTAATGGCAGAAAGGTTTTCCACACAGAACATTTGACAAAAAGAGGGAAAAAAAGAGAAAATAGTAGAAGACACACAAAAAACAAGGTCGATTAAAAACAGTTAATCACTAGAATTTATGTCAACAGTTATTTGGATTATAATAGCTATCGTAATTATCGGTTTGATAATCTACCTTCTTACAAAGAAAAAAGGAGGAAACGAAGAAGGCGGACCAACTCCACCAGAGGGACCTCCAACACCTCCACAGCAACCTACAGAATAGCTGAAATTAAAGACGCTACCCCACGGGCAGCGTCTTTATTTTAGATAAAAAAAGCGCGACAGATAACCGATACATATCAGTTCTTGTCGCGCCTAGAGTAGGGCAATGTAAACTCCAATTGTTATGAGCCAGATTTTCCAGCTCATAGTAAATCCTTTCCAATATGGTATATTGTGAGCATCACGATACCCACAAGAACTCCAATGAAAAAACCCTTCAGGAAGTTGAGGATTTTCATGAGATCACACATCCCTTTCTTTTCGAGCCGGGAACAGTTACTTTCCGGCAGCCTCTTTTGAGGCTGTTCTTTCTTGCTCTGCATTTTGGACAGAACCTGTAAGGAGGCACTGTCTCATTGTTGCAGTAGCTTCCATCTTTACATATTCCCAGGCATCTTCTTTTTTTCATTTTTTTCCTCTCTTAAACGGGTTATCAAAGAACGATGAATCCATTCTAATACTATTTTTCTTTTTTGTCAACAGTTAAGGTGTTTTCAAAACGTAAATAATTTGTAATAATAAGATAATGAAAAGAACATACACAAAACAAGCTTTAGATAATATTGGAGAAAAAATTAAAGTTGCAGGATGGGTTGATACCGTAAGATCTCACGGTAAAATCGTCTTTATTGATTTAAGGGATTTTGAGGGTGTTTTGCAAATAGTTGTAGGGCCCGATCAGAAAGAAGCTTATGAGCTGGCTAAAAAGGTGAGGCCTGAATGGGTGATAGAAGCTAAGGGAAAAGTATCGGAAAGACCCGAAAAAATGGTTAATAAGGATCTGGAGACAGGAAAGGTAGAAATAGCGGTTGAGAAGATAGAAGTTTTATCTGAAGCCGAAACCCCACCTTTTTCTGTAGAAGGGGAGGGGTATGAAATATCGGAGGAGAAGAGAATGACTTATCGGTATTTGGATTTGAGGAGAAAGAGGATGAAGGATAATATTGTGGTACGAAACAATACAATTCAATTTATGAGAAACTATTTGGTAGAAAAGGGTTTTATCGAAATAGAAACTCCAATTCTTACAAAGTCAACTCCCGAAGGATCAAGGGATTTTGTTGTTCCTTCCCGTCTTCAGCCGGGAAAGTTTTACGCTCTGCCTCAGTCTCCCCAGCAGTACAAACAGCTCTTGCAGGTGGCAGGATTTGAAAAATATTTTCAAGTAGCTCGTTGTTTGAGAGACGAAGACCCAAGAGCAGACAGGCAGGCAGAGCATACTCAGCTGGATATTGAAATGTCTTTTGTAGAGCAGGAGGATATAATGAGTTTGATTGAGAAGCTTTTTATTAAGACCGTTAAAGAAATTTTCCCTGAAAAAAGGATACAAGAAACTCCCTTTCCAAGAATAACCTATAAAGAGGCTATGGACAAATACGGAACGGACAGACCTGATTTAAGAAAAGATAAAGAAGATCCCAATCTTTTAGCTTTTACCTGGGTTTTTGATTTTCCTTTTTTTGAAAAAAACGATAAGGGAGGGTGGACTTTTACCCATAATCCTTTTTCGGCTCCTAAAAAGGAATTTCTCAAAGATTTAATGGAAAAGAAAAACATTGAAAATATTTTAGCTAGCCAATACGATATTGTAATGAACGGCTGGGAACTGGGAGGCGGAAGCATCAGAAACCACAAGCCGGAGGCTCTAAAAACTGTTTTTGAAATTATGGGATACAAGAAAGAAGAAATAGAAGAAAAGTTTGGACACATGATAAAAGCATTCAGTTACGGCGCCCCTCCGCACGGAGGAATAGCTTCGGGTTTGGACAGATTTATAGCTCTAATGAGAAACGAAAAAAGTATCAGAGAGGTCATTGCTTTCCCCAAGACGGGAGATAACAGGGCCTTAATGACAGAAGCTCCCTCTGAAATATCCGAAGAACAGTTAAAAGAGCTTAACATTAAAACAGTAAAGCCTAAAAAGAAATGAAAAGGAGAATTCTTTTTTTAATTTTTTCTGTTTTTTTAAGTATTCCTTTTTGGTTTTTAGTTAATGCTAGCCAGTTTCGCTTGGAGAGTTTTTTAGCAGAACAAATGGGAGGAAATATTATGACAGCTCAAGCCAGCCAGGAGCTTCTAGAAAGGATATCCCTTCCCAAGGTAAGTTATTTAGACATAACGGCTGAGGCTGCCGTTTCGGCAATAGTTAAAAACGGGAACTTTGAAATTATTTACTCTAAAAATTCCTCTCAAAAACTCCCTATAGCTTCTCTAACTAAACTTATGACTTCTTTAGTTGTCTTTGATTTAAAAGGCAGTTATAAAGGCTCTGATGAAATAAAGATTACCAGAGAGGCTTTAGAAAAAGAAGGAGATTCCAACTTAAAGGAGGGAGATGTTTTGAATGTAGACAATCTTACTCATATGGCTCTTATAGAATCTAGCAACGACGCAGCTTATGCATTAACCTCTCCTTTAGGAAGGGAATCTTTTGTTAGTTTAATGAATCTTTATGCTGAGGACATAGGCATGAAAAAGACAAAGTTTTACAATCCGACAGGCTTGGATCCAGACGAAGAAGGAGATCCTTTAAATAATTCTACAGCAGAAGACCTGGTCTTGTTAGCAAGCCATATCTTAAACAAGCATCCTGAGATTTTTAATATTTCAAAAAAGAATTCTTTCGAAGTTTTAAAAAGAGGAGGAATATTTCATCATTTTATACCGGAAAATACCAACAAATTATTAAAAGATCTCCCTCAGATTGAGGGAGGAAAAACAGGATGGACTTTAGAAGCTAAGGGTTGTCTTCTTGTTCTAATAAAGGACCTTAAAAAAGACAGGCTTTTTATAAATGTCGTTTTAGGTTCTAGGGACAGGTTTTCTGACATGAGAAAGATTATAAAGGAGGTTAACAGGATAAATACATGGGAGAACTGACAGTTAATGTTTTAAAGATCTTTATTCTGGGAACCTTTTCTTTTGTCGTGGCTTTTATCTTGACTCCTCCTCTTACTAGTATTCTCTATAGGTATCGTCTTTGGAAAAAAGAAGCTAGAGGAAAGTCTATTGACGGGGGAGAGGTTCCTGTTTTTAGAAAATACCATACAGAGAAAGAGGAAAGAGTTCCTAGGTTTGGAGGGATTTTAATTTGGGTTTCAGCTTTGTTTTCAGCTTTGCTCTTTTTTATACTGGGTCTTGTTTCTGATAACTGGTGGATAGAGAAACTTAACTTTTTCAGCAGAAGTCAGACTTGGCTTCCCTTTTTTGCTTTGATATCAGCTTCTCTAGTGGGGTTTTTAGACGATATTCTTGTTGTTTTCGGTAAAGGGAAGTATGTGGGAGGAGGATTAAAGCTGAGATATAGACTGATTCTGGTGGCTTTAATAGGTCTGATAGGAGGCTGGTGGTTTTATTCTAAACTGGGTTATAGTACTATACATATTCCCGGAAACGGAGATATATTCTTTGGTTTCTGGTATATTCCTCTCTTTCTTTTTGTTATGATGGCGACTTATAGCGGAGGAGTAATAGACGGGCTGGACGGCTTGTCGGGTGGTGTTTTCGCTGTTATCTTCGGAGCCTTTGCCGGAATAGCCCTTTTTCGGGGGCAAGTTGATTTAGCCGCTTTTTGTACTGTTTTATCAGGATCTATTTTGGCCTTTTTATGGTTTAACATACCTCCGGCTAGATTCTATATGGGAGAAACGGGAATGATGGGCTTGTGCGCTGTTTTAACCGTGGTAGCTTTTTTAACAGATTCCATTTTAGTTCTCCCTATAATAGCTTTTCTTTTGGTTTTAGAGTCAGCCTCTGTTATTATCCAGCTGATTTCCAAAAAGCTGTTTAAAAGAAGGGTTTTTCTGGCAGCTCCCATTCATCATCATTTTGAAGCCAAAGGATGGCCCCACTACAAGATAACTATGAGGTTCTGGGTTATAGGGATTGTAGTAGCTATTATTGGTTTAGCTATTAGGCTATTAGGGTAATTTAAAATATATTATGCAAAAAGCAATTTCAACACCTTTCGCTATATTAGTCGTAGGTATTATAGCTGTAATAGGCTTTACTATTCTTTATTCTTATCAGTATATTTGGACTTCGGAAAAGGAAATAAGTTTATTCCAAAAAGACCGTTCCGAGTTAGCAAATCGTTATGAAGAAGTAGGGTTCTGGGGAGATAAGTGCAGTATAGAATATCCCAGTACTTGGAAAATTGGCCATGATAAAACAACCGATACTACTTATTTAACGCCAAAAGAAAAAAACATTCCAGAAGATATCTGGGTTACTATTAATTGTTTTCCTAAAGAAAAAGGATATATTGACGATAAAGGAGGAGAGAACTTATTGCCCCTCTGTCAAAAAGATGGTTTTACCTTAAGCCATGAGAGTAAATTTGAAGCGGTACAGTCAAAAGAATATTGTATCTTAAGCCCAAATGGAGAGAAGATAGGGATTGTTCAATTTCAAATAAGAAACGGAAGACAAGGTATGGGTAATTATATCTCAGAAAGCGAAGTAAAATCTGAAATGGAGGATTTTAACAATATGCTTTCTACTTTTGAAATTTTAGACCGGAGAATAATAAAACTTGGGGAAGAAAAAAAGTACATAAATGACGACTATGGATTTAGTTTTAAATACCCCTCATCTTTCGGAGATTTGAAAGAAAATAAAGAATTTCTTTATGAAATAGGATTAAATCGAGGCAATGCTTTATTTAGGGCCAGAAGTGTTGATCAGGCACTTACAGTTTCGGTTGTTCCTATGGATAAATTTAGATTTATGAACACAGGAGGAAGTGTTATTAGTTATAATCAAGAAAAAAATAAATGTATTGGTAATACTTCAGAATCTTTTGAAAAAGATAATAACTTTTATTTCCAAGGAGCAAAAGGATGCTACTTATTAGAAGGGGATGCAGGGGGTGGTTTTGTTGGATATGCGGTTCCAGATAAGGCCAACGAAAGAATCATAGAGATTGCTATAGTATATTCGCTTATAGAATCTGACGCAGAAGCAGTAAAAAAGGATTTAGATAACATTATTTCAACGATTGACTTACTAGAACCGAGAAGTTCCGCGAAGATAGAACCAAAAAAAGAGGGAGCACGGGCAGACTTTTCAATAGCTGTTTCAAACACCCTAGGAAAATTTCCGAAAACCGTGGATTATGGGACAGAAAATGTCGAACTTCTTAGTTTCAACTTAAGGGTAGGTTCTGCCGAGGATATTGAATTATCGGGAATTGCTATTGAATTTTACTCAAAATTTTATGGGGAACAGCTAGATCGTTTTGCTATCAGAAATATGCGTCTTATTGATGAAGAAGGTAATATTTATTCTCGGGCGGATGCGCTTAGTTCATTTCAAGAAACTGCTATAGATAAGTCATGGGGTTATACTACTA
This sequence comes from uncultured Candidatus Saccharibacteria bacterium, assembly GCA_964509645.1. Lineage (GTDB taxonomy): Bacteria > Patescibacteriota > Minisyncoccia > Minisyncoccales > GWA2-38-27 > CAZDXV01. The sequence continues at coordinate 14,656 of CAZDXV010000010.1, forward strand.
CTTATGTTTGGTTTAAGGGCAAAGACATACTTCCAAAAGGGACAACTAAAACCTTTAAATTGCTTGTAAATATTCCTTCGGATTCGAGTCTACGGGCAATACGTGCTATATTACCTTCCTGGAAGGGAAGTCCAGAATCGACATTTGGGAAAGGTATTGGAGCTCACTTTAAGGCAATCGGTGTTGAAAGTCGTGAAGCGCCTGAAATTAGAGGTGATGCAAGAGGAGTTGCTTATTTGAAACCTGTAAACAATATTGGTTCAATTACTATTTCTTCAGAAGAATCTTTTAAGCCGGTTTATTCTCGTACTTCAAAAAATGTAGTTTTATCTAAAATCTATCTTATTACAGGAAAAGAAGAAGATATCGAAGTGTCTAAGATAGCAATGAGGTTAACCAATTTTATTCCTGGGCAATTTCGAAATCTAAAGTTAATTCAAGAAGATGGTAGTCAGTATGGAAACACCATCCAGAATCCGCCCGAAATTTCTCATAAACCAAATTTAGTCTTTAATGATAGATTGGTTTTGAAAGCTGACAACATGTTGCTTTTTAAACTTATCGGGGATGTTTCCATACCCTCTTCACAGATGAGTGAATATGGGACGCAACTTCAGCGCGAATTGGTAATTTATTTATTAACACCTCAAAATTATAGTGATTGGATTACAGCAAAGGGAATCACCTCAGGAAAAGATGTATTTGTGTCTGGAGCGGTAGATACCTGGCTACAATTTAATAATTAATAAAATAGGCAATTATGAAGACACAAAAAGCAATTTCAACATCTTTCGCCATATTGGTCGTAGGTATTATAGCTGTAATAGGCTTTACTATTCTTTATTCTTATCAGTATATATAGACTTCGGAATAAGAAGCAGCTGTATCTGGAACAGAAACTCCAGAAGAATTATTCGTACCAAAAGA
>CAZDXV010000011.1:0-15079 GCA_964509645.1 uncultured Candidatus Saccharibacteria bacterium
TTTAAAACAATAAAAATGATAAGATATATTAAATGGGATATTGGATTGTTAAAATATTGTTTGGACCTGTTGTCCGATTAATCTGGGTCAAAAAAGTAAAAGGTTTAAATAATATTCCTAAAAAGGGAGCTTGTATAATAGCTGCTAACCACTCCAGCTATTTTGACTTTATTTGTTTAATGGCTGTTTTGCCGAGAAGAGTTCATTTTTTGGCGGCAGAAAAGTTTTTTAAAAGCTTTTTCTGGAGCCCTATAATGAAATTAACAGGTCAGATAAAAGTTGAAAGAAAAAACAAGGATAAATCAGAAGTCCATCACAAAGTAAGCAGAATATTAAAATCCGGAGGGGTTATAGGTATATTTCCCGAGGGGACCCGCTCTCCCAAAGGAAGAATAGAAAAGACCTATACTGGCGTAGGTCAATTTGCACTGTTGAATAAAGCCCCCGTAGTTCCTGTCGGAATAAAAGGAACCTTTGAAATAATGTCAAGGTTTGATAGGTTTCCGAAACTTAAAAAAAACGCAGAGATTATTATAGGAAAACCTATTGCTTTTCGGGAATACTATACTCAGGATTATAACAAACAGATATTTAGAGAAATTACAGATAAAATAATGGAGAGAATAAGATATTTAAGAGGAGATTAAGTTGATGGATTTTAATTTTTTTAAAGGATGTAATTATAATAACCTAAAGGAAAAGATTAATTTAGCTTTGGTTGATTTTAATTTTTCTTCTAGTGAGATTTTTATTAAACCTAATCTGGGTGGAAGATATCCCATCATACCTGGGGAAAATACTGATCCAATATTTTTAAAAATCCTTTTAGAAGAATTACTTAATAAAAAAGCGCGGAAAATAATTATAGGTCATGGCGATCTTTTAGGGGTCCCCCAAAAAAGATTCCCTTTTGAAAAAATAATTAAAGAAGGAGGATTTAGTTTCTTAAGAGAGATAAAAAAAGTAGATTTAATTAATATTGATAAAGGAAAAAGAAAAAAAATAGAGTGTGAAGGTTTTACCTTTTCTTTACCCACCATATTGGAGGAGTCTGATTTTTATATAAACCTTGCAAAAGTAAAGACTCATATGGAAACCTCTGTAACTTTATCTTTAAAAAACCAAATGGGTTTATTACCGCAAGAAGAGAGAATAAGAATGCACCAAAAAAGCTTAGAAGATTTAATTTCTTTACTTGCAAAAGTTGCTAGACCTGATATTAGTATTATAGATGGATTAAAAGCTATGGAGGGAAATGGTCCGCATCATGGGAAAACTAAAGAGTTAGGGATAGTGGCAGCGGGGAATGATATGGTGAAATTAGATTCAGTAGTCTCTTTTTATTCCGGGTTTGATTTCAGGAGGATAAAACATATTTCACAAGCTAGAGAATTAGGAGTCGGAGAATATCCTTCTAAAAAAGAATTAAGTGAAATTACCGCTTTAGGAGTTGAGAGGCTAAAAAAAGCAGAGAAATACTACAAATTTGGAAAAAATATTTATGTCTGGCCCACCACTGCTTGCTCAAGATGCATAACAGCCTTGAATGAATCTGGGAAAATAATAAAGAAAAGGCCCATTGCCAATAGAAAGTTTATTCGCAAAGCTTTCTCGGGAAAAGAAAAAATTAATATTGTAATAGGAAAAGCTACTAATTTAGATTTACCCAAAGACGAAAAATGTATTACTATAGGAAGATGCACAGAGTGTTTTTCAAAAAGAAAAAATATCGAAAATCTAGATATGTGTCCTCCCACCACCCAAAAAACCTTACAACATATTAAAAAGAAGATAGAAGATGATTAATACATTATTTGCTATAACATCTTTCCTTACAGCTGCAGCAAGTTTTCTTCTTGGAATTTTTGTTGTTTCTAAAAACTGGAAAAATTGGAAAAATAGAATGTGGTTTTTTACCACAATAGCTATATCTATATGGAGTTTTTCTCTAGCAATGGAAGTTTCTTCCCCTAACTATAATACTGCTTTATTTTGGAATAAAATTCTTAATATCGGAGCTATATTTATTCCGATATTTTTTTATCATTTTATTGTTTTATTTCTTGAAAAAAAAGAAAAAGAGAAAACCTATATAATAATTGGCTATCTTTTTGCATTTCTTTTGCTTTCCTTTAATCTTTTTAGCTCTTTATTTGTTAAAGGAGTGCCTCCTAGTTCGGGGCTTAGGTTCTGGATAGAAGTAGGACCTCTTTATTATTTCTTCTTTGGATTTTTTGTAATTTATTTTTTAAGAATAATTTATCTCCTTTTTAAAGAAAGAAAGAAGTCAGAAGATATTAAAAGAGCACAGATTAATTACTTATTAATTGCAATACTATTTGGTTTTGGGGGAGGAATTATGAATTTTATTCCTCAAGTTTTTTCTGTAAATATCTTTCCTTTTGGTAATTTCTTAGTTGTTTTATATGCTTTCTTTATTACTTATTCTGTTCTCAGGCATCATCTTTTTCATAGTCATGTAATAGCAACCGAATTATTTACTTTAGCGATATTAATTTTCTTGTTTTTTAGGGTATTAATTGCGAAGGATTTCCAGGACCTTTTGGTAAACGCTGGTCTGTTGGTGGTAATATCTATTTTCAGCGGATTATTAGTCCGCAGCGTCCTAAGAGAAGTAAAACAGAGAGAAAAATTGGAAAAGATGACAGAAGAGATAAAGAAAGCTTATGAAATAGAAAAGAAAGCTCACCATGAGCTTCAAGGATTAAGCGAAGCCAAAAACCAATTCATTATGGCTACTCAGCACCACCTTAGAACCCCTTTAACTTCTATAATGGGGTATATAGACTTAATACTCTCCGGAACTTACGGAAAAGTTCCAAAGAAGATGAAGGACGCCATTATAAAGCTCCAAACTTCAACAAAGAGATTAATAAGGATAGTTAATGAAATACTGGATATTTCCCAGTTTCAGCTTGGAAAACAGGTAGTAGACGTTAAGCCCGGTGTTGATATGGAAGCTGTAGTTGACGAAATAGCGGAAGAACTTAATTTTGAAGCTAAATCAAAAGAGATAGATTTAAAACTTAAAAAACCTAAAGAAAAACTTCCCAAAATTAAAGCAGACGAAGAAAAGATAAAAGTAGCTTTATTTAATCTTGTAGATAACGCTGTAAAATATACTGCGAAAGGAGGAGTCAGCATTAATATTGAAACAACAGATCACAGCTTAAGAATAGCCATTAAAGATACAGGAATAGGAATAGAAAAAGAAGAACTTCCCAAACTTTTCAGCAAGATATTTGAAAGAGGAAAGAAAGCTAAGAAAGTCTTTACTACCGGAAGGGGCATAGGATTATTTATCTCCAGCAGGATAATAAGGGCTCACAACGGTAAAGTATGGGCAGAATCTGAAGGAAAAGGGAAAGGTTCTACTTTCTTTGTAGAGTTGCCTGTAAAGTAGCTTTTAGATAGAAAACAAAGACAAGGTTTTAACCTTGTCTTTAAAATGTTTTAAGCGAATATATCCCCTTGCTTTTGAAATTCTAGATGGTATAATTAAAAATATGAAAAGGAATATCTTTTTAGTTGAAGACGAGCCTACGATTATCGAGATATACAAGACAGCTTTTGAGTCAGAGGGCTTTAAGGTTGAATCCTTTAAGCTTGGAGAAGAGGCCGTCCAAAAACTGGAGCAGAAGGATCCAAAAAACATGCCGGACATTATGCTGTTGGATTTGGTTTTACCCGATATGAACGGAATAGATGTTTTGAAAAAAATAAAGGAAATGGATAAAACAAAAAACATACCCGTTTTTATTCTTACTAATTACAGTAGCGAAGACATTAAAAGGAAAGGGTTTGATCTTAAGGCGGAAGAGTATATAACGAAAGCAGACCATACTCCAAAAGAGATAGTAAAGAAAGTAAAAGAAAGGCTTAAGTCTTGACAGAGCTTCTTATTCTGATAAGCTTAAAATATAAAGATAGGAAAGGTATTTGTCCGTTGGAAAACGGACATTTTTATTAAAAAGACTAAAAATTAATATGGATTTAAAGAACTTTACAGCAGCTATCTCTCAGATAGCCGAAGAAAAAGGAATATCCCAGGAAAAAGTAATTGAAGTTATAGAGACAGCTATAGCTGCCGCTTATAAAAAAGATTACGGAGAAAAAGGACAAATAGTCAAAGCTAAGCTTGATCCTAAGACAGGGCAGGCTGATTTTTGGCAGGAAAAACTTGTTGTGACAGAGGATATGCTTTATACAGAAAAAGAGTTGGAGAAGATAAAAGAAAAGGGAGAAGAAGCCAAGCAGGAAGAGAAAGTCAGATTCAACCCCGAGAAACATATAATATTAAAAGAAGCTAAAAAAGAAGATTCTAAAATTAAAGCTGGGGACTATATCCAGATTCCCCTTGAAACGGGAAAGGACTATGGAAGAATAGCAGCCCAGACAGCAAAGCAGGTTATTCTGCAGAAAATAAGAGAGGCAGAAAGAGAGGTTGTCCTCTCAGAATACGAATCAAAACAGGGAGAACTTGTTTCGGGTGTAATTCAAAGAGTAGAAGGAAGGAATGTATATGTAGATATCGGAAAAACCTTAGGTATCATGCCCAGAGAGGAGCAAGTAAGAGGAGAGTTTTACAGGCCGGGACAGAGGTTAAAATTCTTCCTTCTAAAGGTAGAAGAGTCTCCAAAGGGTCCTGTAGTGTTTTTATCTAGAGCTTATCCTAAAATAGTTACTAAGCTTTTTGAACTGGAGGTTCCTGAAATAGCCCAGGGCGTAGTTGAAATAAAAGCTATTGCCAGAGAAGCCGGATCAAGGTCTAAGGTGGCAGTTTTTTCCAATGAAGAGGGAGTGGATCCCATCGGAAGCGCTGTTGGGCAGAGAGGCACTAGAATAATGGCTATTATAAACGAACTAGGGGGAGAAAAAATAGACATAGTAGAGTATTCGGATGAACCCGACGAATTTATAACAAATGCCCTTTCTCCGGCCAAGGTTTTAGAGGTCAAAAAAGAGGAAAAGAATAAAGCTCTTTGCATTGTTCCAGAAGATCAGTTATCATTGGCTATTGGAAAAGAGGGGCAGAACGTAAGACTGGCAGCCAAACTTACAGGCTGGAAGATAGATGTTAAAACTCCGGAGGGAGAAGAAGTAACAACAGAAGATCAAGAGATAAAAAAAGGTTCAGAAGATAAAAAAAATAAAAAAGAGGATAAATAATTTACATCCCTTTCAATTAAAATGAATCCTTTATATCTTCCTATAGCAGTTTCAATTTTTACTCTAGGTTTTGTTTATTTTTTAGTAAATCAAATAAAGAAATCTCCTTCGGGAACAGGAGAGATGATTGAGATAAGCCAGGGAATAAAAAAGGGAGCTGTTTCTTACCTTAAAAGGCAATATAAAACGATAGGTATTGTAGCCGTAATTCTTTTTGTTATTTTAACCTTGCTGCTCGGCTTTAAGACAGGGCTGGGCTTTTTAATAGGAGCCATTTTCTCTGCCTTTTCGGGGTATATCGGGATGATGGTATCTACCAGTACTAATGTTAGAGTGGCAGAAGCGGGAAAGAAAGGATTAGAACCCGCTCTGACTCTTTCTTTTAAGGGAGGACTGGTTACAGGTCTTCTCGTAATGAGTTTAGCTCTTATTTCTATTGCTGGCTTTTATCTTTTAACGGGAGATCTTAAAGCTCTGATAGCTTTAGGCTTTGGAAGTAGCTTAATAGCTGTTTTTGCAAGGCTGGGAGGAGGAATTTACACTAAAGCCGCAGACGTAGGAGCAGACTTAGTAGGAAAAATAGAGCAGGGCATTCCAGAAGATGATCCCAGAAATCCTGCTGTTATAGCAGACCAGGTCGGAGACAGCGTAGGAGACTGTGCCGGTATGGCAGCTGACATATTTCAGACCTTCTTGGTTACGGTTGTAGCCACCATGATTCTAGGAAGCCTTGTTTTCCCACAGAATTCTCAATTTATATATCTTCCCCTGTTGTTGGGAGGGGTTTCTGTGGTGGCCTCTATTATAGGAAGCTTCTTTGTAAAACTGGGAAAGAAAAAAGATATTATGGCAGCTCTTTATAAGGGAGTTGGAGTCTCAGGTATTTTATCTACTGTCGGATTTTACTTTATTATCCAAAGACTTGCTGTGGACAATCCTTTAAGCTATTTTCTAGCTTCTTTGACGGGTCTGATTGTTGTGGCAGGCCTTTTTGTAATTACAGAATATTATACTTCCTATAAGCATAAACCTGTGAAAGAAATAGCCAAGGCCTCTCAGTCAGGCCACGCTACAAATATTATTACAGGCTTGGCTGTAGGAATGAAGTCTACGGGCTGGCCTATAATCTTGATTGCAGCCCTGATTCTAGCAAGTTACTTTTTAGCTGGAATTTATGGAATAGCTTTAGCTACAACAACAATGCTTTCTTTAGGAGGTGTTGTTGTGGCTCTTGACGCTTACGGCCCCATTACAGACAACGCCGGAGGGATAGCGGAAATGGCAGGATTAGAAGAAAGCGTAAGAGAGAACACAGATGCCCTAGACGCTGTAGGAAACACCACCAAAGCTGTTACTAAAGCCTATGCTATAGGTTCTGCCGGTTTAGCTGCTTTAGTTCTTTTCTCAGTTTATGCTCAAGAACTCACAGAGCTGGGAAAAGACGTTCAATTCTTTTTAGATAAACCTAAAGTAATAGCAGGTTTATTTATAGGCGGACTTCTTCCTTATTTATTTGCTTCTTTGGCTATGTCGTCTGTGGGAAAAGCTGCAGCTAAAGTAGTAGAAGAGGTGAGGCGCCAGTTTAGAGAAATAAAGGGGTTGATGGACGGCACAGAAAAAGCAGATTATGAAACGTGTGTTGATATTGTAACCAAAGCCTCGATCAAAGAAATGATAGTACCCGCTTTAATACCCATAATCTTCCCTATCCTAGTCGGGTTCCTTTTAGGCCCTGACGCTTTAGGCGGACTTCTTATAGGAAGTATTGTTACGGGTCTTTTTGTGGCTATCTCTATGACCACAGGAGGCGCTGCTTGGGATAACGCTAAAAAATACATAGAAGACGGAAATTACGGGGGCAAGGGGTCAGAAGCCCATCAAGCAGCTGTAACAGGAGATACTGTCGGGGATCCCTATAAAGATACTGCAGGTCCTGCAATTAACCCCATGATAAAGGTTTTAAACATTGTCGCATTATTAATTGTAAGTTTCTTAGTTTAATGAAAGTTGAAGTAAAAAATCTACCAAAAGCAGAAGTTACAATGCAGATTGAGCTCTCTCCAGAAGAGTTCAACAAATATATTGATAAAGCAGTTTCTAATCTCTCAGAAAACATGGAAATAAAGGGGTTTAGAAAAGGAAAAGCCCCCAAAGAAGCTGTTAAAGAAAAAGCGGGGCAGGAAAAAATACTCTCTGAAGCAGCTAATCTCGCTGTCCAAGAGTCGTATTTAAAAGCTATTAAGGAAAAAGATTTGGAAGTTATATCCCAGCCTCAAGTTAATGTTACTAAAATGGCAGAAGGCAACCCTTTTGCTTTTACGGCAAAATTTTCCATTCTGCCTGATGTAGATCTTCCAGACTACAAGAAAAAAGCTTCTTCTGTAAAAAAGAAGGAAGTAAAAATAGAAGAAAAAGAAATAGAAAACGCCTTAAAATGGCTTCGGAAATCAAGATCTAAAATATCAGCTAAGTTAGGGCCTGCTCAAAAAGGAGACCTTGTGGAGATAGAATATAGCTCCCCTCAGCTAGAAAAAAAAGAAGTAGACACCTTTATTCTCGGAGAAGGCCAGTTTCTCCCTGGTTTTGAAAAGGTTCTTTACGGCGCCAAAGAAGGAGAAGAAAAAAAAGGCATACCGATTTCCTTTCCTCAAGATCACTTTAAGAAAGAGCTTGCCGGAAAAGATATTAAAGTTGATTTAAAGGTAAAATCTGTAAAAAAAGTTGAAATACCGGAGCTAAACGATGAGTTTGCCAAGAGCCTTGGCCAGTTTAACAGCCTAGAAGAACTAAAAAACAACATTAAGGAAGGGCTTAAGGCAGAAAAGGAGCAGGGAGAAGTTCAAAGAAGAAGAGGGGAAATTTTAGAGAAGATAGGAGAAAAAGTAAAGACCGAGATACCAGAGTTTCTTATTCAAAAAGAGCAGGAAAGAATGAAAGAAAACCTTAAAAATCAGGTTACCCAGCAAATGGGATTACCCTTTGAGGAATATCTTAAAAAGATGGAAAAGACAGAAGAAGATTTAAAAGAGTCTTTTCTTCCTCAAGCCAAAAAGAGAATAAAAGAGTATCTTATCTTAAGAGCTATAGGCAAAGCAGAAGATATCCAAGTCTCAAAAGAAGAGATAGAAGAAAGAGCCAACCAGATTTTAAAGCAATATCAGTCTGTAGAACAAGCCCAAAAGAAGATTGACCCAGAGAGGCTAAAAGCCTATACTAAAGAGGTAATATACAATGAAAAAATATTTAAATCTTTAGAAGGATGAATTTAGTACCAACAGTTTTAGAAAAAACTAAATATGGAGAAAGAGCTTACGATATCTATTCTAGACTCTTAAAAGAGAGGATAATTTTTCTAACAGGTCCCATAAACGACACGGTGGCCAATCTTGTTATTGCCCAGATGTTGTTTTTGGCCAGTAAAGACCCTAAAAAAGATATTCAGCTTTACATCAATACTCCCGGAGGATCTGTAACAGCGGGTTTAGCTATTTATGATACGATGCAGTATATAAGCTGTTCTGTGGCTACAATATGTTTCGGTTTGGCAGGATCTATGGGAGCTGTTTTATTGGCTTCCGGGCAAAAAGGAAAAAGATATGCTCTGCCCAATACAGAAGTTTTACTTCATCAGGTAGCCGGAGGAGCTACGGGAAAGGCAGCTGAGATAGAAGTTACAGCTAAACAGATTATAAAGATAAAAGACAGGTTGAACAATATCTTATCCAAGCACTCCGGACAGCCATTAAAGAAAGTGGAAAAAGATACGGAAAGAGATTTTTATCTTTCGGCCGGAGAAGCTAAAAAGTACGGTCTAATAGATAAGGTAATAGAAAACAAAGAACAGGTAAAATAAAGCTGGACTTTTTGATTATTCTCTGCTAAAATAAAAAGGCTTAGAAATTTAACTTGGAACTTTGGTTTATTCTTTAATAAAGATTAAAACAAGACATGAATAGCCAAATTCTCAGACAGAACTATGATTTCAATTATCCTACTTTCTGTGGGCGTTGTTGCTTTGGTTGCGGGTTCTCTTCTGGGATACTTTGCCAGACAATCAATAGCCAGAAAGAAAGCAGACAATATAGAAACTACGCTTCAAAAGAAAATAGCTCAAGTCAGGAAAAGTGCTGAAGAGATAAAGGCAAAAGCCGAAGAAGAAGCGAATAAAATAATACAAAAATCTAAAAGAGACGTAAAGTCTCAGAGGCAGGAACTCTTTGAAGCAGAGAAACTTTTAGTTAAAAGAGAAAAAAACCTTTCTGAAAGAAGCTCCAGGATGGAGGACCAGGAAAAAGAGCTTCAGGAAAGAACAGAAAAACTGAGAGAGATAAAGAGGAACCTAGAGAAAATGAGAGAGGAAGAGATAAAAAAGCTTGAGAACATAGCCAGTATCTCAAAAGATCAGGCTAAAAGAGAAATTTTAGAAAGGGTAGAAAATCAGAGTAAAAAGGAAATATTAGAGAAAATGACCAGGATGGAAGAAGAAGGAGCCGAGGAATTCGAAAAAAGAGCCAAGGAAATACTGGCTTGGGCAATACAAAGATACGCCCTATCTCAAGCTCAAGAACTTACTACAACTACGGTGGCCTTACCTTCTGACGAAATAAAAGGAAGGATTATAGGAAAAGAAGGAAGAAATATCCACGCCCTGGAAAGACTGACTGGAGTGGAAGTGGTAGTGGATGATACCCCGGAAACCGTTGTTATCTCGGGCTTTGACCCTGTAAGAAGACAAATAGCTAAAATAGCCTTAGAGAAACTGATTCAGGACGGAAGGATTCAGCCCGCCAGAATAGAAGAAACAGTTAAGAAGGCAGAGTCTGAAATAGTTTCCCAAATAAAACAGGCGGGGGAGAAAGCGATTTATGAGACCGGGGTAGTTGATTTGGATCCAAAGCTAGTCCAGCTTTTAGGGAGATTAAGATTTAGAACAAGCTACGGCCAAAATGTTCTTCTTCACTCTATTGAAGTGTCTCACTTGGCCTCAGCTATAGCTGCAGAACTTGGAGTTGACACTAAAATAGCTCAAAAAGCAGGCTTACTCCATGACATAGGGAAGGCAGTGGATCATCAGGTTCAGGGATCTCATGTTGATATTGGCATTAAGATTTTAGAAAAGTTCGGCGAAAGTAAAGAGATAATTGATGCTATGAAAGCTCATCACGAAGAATATCCGGCAGAAAGCTTAGAAGCTATAATAGTTCAGGCAGCAGACCAGATTTCAGGAGCTAGGCCAGGAGCAAGAAAAGATACTCTGGAAAACTATCTTAAAAGGCTGGGGGAACTTGAAAATGTGGCTTTATCTTTTTCAGGCGTCAAAAAAGCTTATGCTATTCAAGCTGGGAGAGAAGTAAGGATCTTTGTCGATCCGGAAGAAGTAGATGACTATCAGGCCAAGAAGCTTGCCAAGGATATAGCTAAAAGAACTCAGGAAGAGTTGAAATATCCAGGAGAGATAAAAGTAGTAGTTATTAGAGAAAATAGAGCAATAGAATACGCAAGATAATCAAAAAGCCCCGTCTTCTGGCGGGGCTTTTTGATTTGGAGCGGGTGAGCGGATTCGAACCGCCATCTTTTCCTTGGAAGGGAAAAATAATAGCCATTATACGACACCCGCATCGGGGTACCCAGATTTGAACTGGGACTAAATCCTCCCAAAGGACTCGTGCTGCCGTTACACTATACCCCGGTGATGATTTGGATTATATCAGCTAATTTTCATTTGGTCAATCTGAGAGCTTTTATGTTATAATAAGGGAATAAAAAGTGATATAATACATATGATGATAGAGAAAATTTTAAAAAGCTTAAATCCCTTGTCTCAATGCAGGGAATACGGAGTTCCTCTCTGGCAATGTCCCCAGTTTCTTTTTCTAGTAATGGGGGTTTTTATTATCTTAGCTTCCATTATATCTTATCTTGTAGGAACCAGCTTTATTAATGATCCCGGTATTGTAGCTTTATTTGATCTTGTAATTACGGCTGTTCTTTTTATTATAGCTGTTGTTATAAGTAAAAGTTTTGAAAAGTTGGCCGAGGCTTCTCAAATGAAGTCCGAGTTTATAAATATAGTATCTCACCAATTAAGATCTCCTTTAACTAATCTTAAGTGGGGCATTGAATTTTTAACTTCAGACGAGTTCAGAATGCCAAAAGAGAAAAAAGAAGAGTATTACAGTAGCTTAAAGGAAAACACTTCTAGGATGGTGGAACTGATAGATGATCTCCTTATTGTTTCCAGGATAGAAAGGGGTTCTTTGCCCGTAAGAAAAGAAAAGTTCAGCCTTGAGAATATGATAGAAGATCTTATCGAAAGATTCCGCTTGGTTGCCGACGCTTCAAACACAAAAATAACGTTTCAGTCCGCAGAAAACCTTCCCGATGTTTCAGCTGATCCTTCTCAGATAAAAATAGTAGTGGAAAACTTAATAGATAATGCTTTAAGGTACAGTGACCAAAGGGCTCATATTGATATCTGGCTTGAGAAAAAAAACAAAGAGATTCTCTTTAAGATTAAAGATACAGGAGTCGGTATTCCTAAAGCTGATCAAAAACATATCTTTGAGAAGTTTTTCAGGGCTAAAAACATATCGAAAAAAGATACCCGGGGAAGCGGATTGGGTCTTTTTGTTTGCAAGTCCATAATAGAAAAGGCAAAAGGGAAAATCTGGCTGGAATCCAAGCTTGGAAAGGGAACAACCTTTTATTTTACTCTTCCTATGAAATAAACTGTTCATTGTTTTAATGTTTTATCAGAAAAACAATGGCTAAAAAATGAAAAAAATATTATTTGTAGAAGATGAAGAAGCTCTCCAAAGGACTATGGGAGACATTTTAGAAAGGGAAAAGTACGAAGTTATCAAAGCTCTAAACGGCGAGGACGGATTAAGACTGGCAAAATCAGAAAAGCCGGATCTTATTATATTAGACATTGTTCTTCCTAGAATGAAGGGATTTGAGGTTCTTCAGGAACTTAAAGAAGAAGAAGAAACAAAAGATATTCCGGTTATCATCCTTACTAATTTAGAAAAGCCGAAAGACGTGGAAAAAGCGCTTGACTTGGGAGCTACAACCTATCTTGTAAAAACCCATTACGCTCTAGAGGAAGTAATAGATAAGATAAAAAAAATATTTAAAGAATAACTTTTCTTATGAGAGTAGAGCCCAAAAGACTAAAGGCCTTTCTTTTAGATGCAGGACTAATGAAAGAAAAACAGTTTAATAAGGCCTTTAAAAAAGCTAAAGAAAAGGACAGAAAAATAGAAGATGTCTTAGTTTCAGATGGATTAATCGAAGAAAAAAAGCTTTTAGAGCTTGAGGCCTATATCCTAGGCATTCCTTTTGTTGACCTTAAAGAGGAAACAATAGATCCTGAAGTTTTAAAACTGATACCAGAGCCCATAGCCAGAAGGCACAATATTATAGCCTTTAGAAGGGAAAGCAACAATCTGGAAGTAGCTATGCTTGACCCTGAGGACTTAAGGACAATCGAGTTTTTAAAAAAGAAAACAGACCTAAAAATACTGCCTAGACTGACTACGCCAGAAAGCGTTAAAGATGCCCTAAAGCAGTATCAAAAGACCTTAAAGGCTGAGTTCGGGGACATAATTGAAAAAGAGGCGGGGCAGATAAAGACCGTAAAGAAAGAAAAGGAAACCGAAAAAGAAGAAGAGCTGAGAAAGGCTGCAGAAGAAGTTCCCGTTATAAGAATTGTAGATACTTTAATAAAGCATGCTATCTTGCAGAGATCTTCTGATATTCATATAGAACCCACAGAAAAAGAAATTATAGTGCGCTACAGAATAGACGGTATTTTGAGAGATGCCATGGTGCTTCCTAAAAACATCCACTCCGGGATTATAGCTCGAATCAAAGTGCTCTCGGATTTAAAGCTGGATGAACACAGGCTTCCTCAGGACGGAAGATTTAAAATAGAGTCAGAAGAGTATAAGTACTCTATTAGAGTTTCTGTTCTTCCTACTATTAACGGAGAAAAAATAGTTATGAGGCTCTTGGCTGAAACCACTCAGAGTCTTACCTTGGAGCAGCTGGGTTTAAGGGGCCAAGCACTAGAAGATGTTCAGCACTCCTTAAAAAGACCGGTTGGTCTTATTCTTGTGACAGGACCTACAGGATCCGGTAAAACAACCACCCTTTATAGCGCCATGGATATCCTTAATACTCCCGGGGTCAATATCTCCACCGTGGAAGATCCCATTGAATACCAGATGCCCAGAGTGAACCAAACCCAAGTTAACTCCAAAATAGGATTGACCTTCGCCTCTGGGTTAAGATCTTTAGTAAGGCAGGATCCTGATATTATTATGGTGGGAGAGATAAGAGATAATGAAACAGCAACTTTGGCTATAAACGCTGCTTTAACCGGGCACCTTGTGCTGTCAACTCTGCACACCACTAACGCTGCCGGGGCCATTCCTCGCTTAATTGACATGAAGGCAGAGCCTTTTCTTATTGCCTCCACAGTCAACGTTATTATAGCCCAAAGATTGGTAAGAAATCTCTGTCCAAGCAAAGAAAAGTATAAGCTTTCTAAGGCTGACATGGATAACCTTTCTAATTATTGCAATATAGATAATCTTCTTCAAACCCTGAGAGAGGAGAAGATTATAAAACAGAGCCAGACCTTAAAGGATATAGATTTTTACAAGCCTAAAGCTACTAAAGACCATCCCGAAGGATACAGGGGAAGAGTGGGTATTTTTGAGGTGTTAAGGGTTACAGAGTCATTAAAAGAGATGATTGTTAGCAAAGCGTCAGCCGATGAGATTCAAAAGAGAGCCCAGAAAGAAGGGATGATAACCATGGTAGAGGACGGCTTTATCAAGGCCGTTCAAGGAATAACAAGCATAGAGGAGGTCTTAAGAGTTATTATGGAATAAAATGCCCCGTTATCATTTTAATGCTAAAACTTTAGAAGGAGCTCCCCATAAAGGGGTGATGGAGGCCAAAGACGAACATGATTTGGCTAGAATCCTTAGAAAAGAAGGATATATTTTGATTTTAGCAGAAACAGGAGAGGATAAGAAAACAAAGAAAAAACTAAAATCTCTTATCCCCTTTTTAAACTCTGTTTCTTTAACAGACAAGGTAATGCTTACCAGAAACCTGCAGGTGATGGTTTCGGCGGGCGTAGCTTTGCCTCGAGCTCTGGAGACTTTAGTTAATCAGACAGACAGTAAAAAGCTTCAGAAAGTACTCAAAGAGACAGCAGAGAAGATAACAAGAGGCAAGACTTTTTTTGAGGCCCTTTCAGAACATCCAGATGTTTTTTCCGATCTTTTTTTAAATATGATTAAGGTCGGAGAAGAATCCGGAACCCTAGAAGAGGTTTTAAAAGTTCTTACTCGCCAAATGGAAAGAGAGCACGAATTAAATTCAAAGGTAAAAGGAGCCATGGTTTATCCTGCAGTAATAGTTTCTTTTATGGTGATTATAGGGGTGCTGATGATGATTATAGTTATTCCCAAGCTTTCTAAAACTTTTGAGGAGATGGAAATAGAGCTTCCCTTTACGACTAGATTAGTTATAGGAACAGGTAATTTTCTGGCTGACTTTTGGTATCTTCTTCCCGTAATAGTTTTTGCCTTGATAATAGCTTTCAGGTATGCCTTGAAAACCAAGACAGGAAAATATGTTTTTGACACTTTATCTTTAAAGGCCCCGATTTTTTCAGATATTATAAAAAAAACTAATTCGGCAGCCACCTCAAGAACTCTTGGCTCTTTAGTGGGGGCTGGTATTCCCATTGTCAGAGCGTTGAAGATTACAGCAGATACCTTAGGCAATGTGTATTACAAGGAAGCGATTAAAAAGGCCTCGAACAGAGTGAAAAAGGGAGTTTCTTTTTCTTCTGTAATGAAAGATTATG
>CAZDXV010000012.1:0-14301 GCA_964509645.1 uncultured Candidatus Saccharibacteria bacterium
GGAGATTATGTCGTCTGTATAGGCTTTGAGCTGGGTATCTCCGTCTGAGTCTATTATTAAAGCGTTTCCGTCTAAATCTATTCCTCCCGAGTCAACTGTTCCTCCCAAGGTAAATACTCCCGAGACATCAAGTCCTACCGTATGAATATCAGTTAATCTTGTATTTTGTCCCAATGAGTTTGAGGGAGTGTATACTCCTCCTGATGTTCCTATTAGAAGCTGATCTTCTGTAGGAGCTGTTCCGGTCCCTGTTCCTCCTTGGTATGGAAAAAAAATCGAGGCTGAAAAAACCACTCCTCCTGTTAAAAGGAATAAAGCTAAGGTTGTTATTATTATACTTTTTATTTTCATTTTTATGCCGGGGTTACGTGATAATCTATTAAGATTATTGAATTTGTCGGGGGCGCAGTATTAAGAGTCAGAGTATCCCCCGATATTGAAAAGTCTTCTGTTTCCTTAAGTCTTTGTCCGTTGACATACACCTTCAGCTCTTTTGTTGGATCTGGCGTGAAAGATAATGTGAAATTAGTATTTGACCCGTCAACTGTTCCTGTCGGAACTTCATTCTCTACAAAGAATGTGCCGTCCTCCATTGCGCTTATAATATTCGAGGAGTTTGTTCGGGCCATAACTAAATTTGGACATTATCTCTCATGCCCATTTTCGCATAGTGTTTGTTAATTGTTTCAGCTTTTCTTTCCAGCTCTTTCTTTTTTGTTTCTAAATACTTTTCTCTCTCTCCCAGCTTTCCCTCTTTTTCTTTTAGCTCTTTTTCTTTCTCTCTGATATCCCCGAGCTTATTCTTTCTTAATTCATCGATGTTTTGATTTTCCCTTCTCAGTTCTTTTAGCTTTTCTGCCAAGATGTCTATGTCTTGCTGAATAGCTATTGCCTTTTTCTTTTTCTCTTCAATGTCTATTTTATCCTCTTCTAAAGAGTCAATAATAGAAACGAGTTTGTTTCTTTCCGATTCTAAAGATTGCTTTTCCTTTTTAAGGGTTTCTATCCCCTCTTTCAATTCTTTTTTCTTTTCTTCCTCTTCTTTTATCTGGTTCTCAGCAATGGTTTTCTGTTTGTTAAGATCCTCTATTTCTTTTTCTCTTTCCTGTTTTATTCTGTTTAGTCCTTCTATTTCTTTTTGAGCTTCTCTTTCTAATGTTTCTTTCTGCTCTATTTTCTCTTCTTTGGCTTTCTCAGCTGTCTTTGCTTCCTCTTCAGCTTTCTGTATTGACCCTCTAACCTTTTCTTTTTCTTCCTTTTCTTTCTGTTTTAGATATTGAGTATTCTTTTTAACTTCGGCTAATATTCTCTCTTCTTTCCGGGCTTCTTCTCTTACCTTATCTACTTCTTTCTTTACCTCTTCCCTTTCTTTATTTGCCCGAGCTATCTCCTTCTTAATATTTTCCAGTTCTTGTTCTTTGGATTTAATTGAAGACAGAACCCTTTTCCTTTCTTCGTTTATGTCTTGAATGTTTTTAGTTCTTAAGGCCATATTAGTCATTAAATAATTTTTTCCCTTAAATAATTTGTCCAATCCTGTCTGCCAAAATTAGTTTGACTGTGACAACTTCTACAAAGAGAAATTAGATTATTCAACTTATTATTTTTTTTGTCGTAATCAATGTGATGAACTGATAAAGTATAACCCAATTCTTTCTCTGAATAATTACACTCCTGACAAGTAAAATCATCTCGCTCTCGAATTTGTTCTTTTAATTCTTTATTGAATTCTATCCCATAAGGTTCAAACTGTATTCCTCCTTTCCAGCTATGACTTTTTCCCCCTTTTATCCCTTTATTCCAAGCAATCTGTAATCCTTCCTTCCCTTTATTCCAAACATTCCCGCCATTTTCTCTCCACCTTTTCAAAGCATCATTATTTTGAATATGCTTTCCTTTGTTCCAAGTTCTGTGTCCTTTTAGAAATAATTTTGAACCTTCAGGAATTTTACCTTTTTCAAACCTTGTTCTTTTTCCACCCCTTACCAACAAACCAATATTCTTCGGATGTTTTCCCTTTAATGACTTACTAATCTTTTCTTTGTGTTCTTTAGATAATTTCTTGCCCAAATGAGCTTGTCTATTCTTTTCTTTCGCCTCTTCTGAGTGATGACTTGCTTTTTTCATTTTCTTTATTTATCAATCATTAAATAATCGTACACGAACCGTACATTCTCCTTCTGCCCTTGCTGTGACCCTTGCGCATAAATACTTTAAGCCATTGATATTAGCTTCCAGTAATCTATAATCATCTGCTCCCGAAACACTCACTCCCGTATCTCCGTCAATCTCTGTTCCGTCCTCGAGGTCGACCACCTCGATGTAATCCCACATATTATCAACAGTGGCAGCCGATCCAAAATCAGGAGCGTCTTCTCCTGAATCAGAAGAAATTGCTCCCTGAAATTTTACTGTTAGGTCGGCATCGCTCCCTCCGTCTGTAGCAAAGCTAAAGATAGCATGCCTGAAGTCTTCGCAAGGAATTGCAAGACCTGCTCCGGTAGCTCCCTTGGCGTCTAATAAAATATATTCTACTGTTTGTCTTGACATTGTTTTTCTGTGGCAAGTACATTGCTCACAGTATTAATTAGGTTTATATCCCGAGGGCGAAGGACATTCGCCCCCGGTCAGAATCTATAATAAGATTCTATTTCTCCTTATAATGCGTTCTTGGATTTTTAGGAGATTTCTTGGTCTTTTTGCTCTCTGAAACTGTTTTTTTCTTGGTCATGATTATGTGGAGACAGTAACAGGAACAAGTGCACCTGACTCATCTACCGCATTACAAACATAATTCTCAATACATAAGCAACTTCCGGGATCAAATGCTGTTTCTGGATCTGCAGCATATAATGTTCCACAACTATTGTGAGACAAAAGTCCTGTAAATGCTACATTCAAGTCAATTACAAATCCTGCTGTAGTATCTGAATTATAGATGTAGTTATCAGCAATGAGTAAGTTATGTCCTGCAGCACCTTCTCCGATAATCGCTCCGTCCGTGAAGTCACCGTAAATTATATTACGACAAATCTTTACATCATGAGCGTCATCAAGCCGAATAGCTTCATCGCACCCAGCACCATCTTCTGCTTCCAGTTCACAGTCAAGAAGTTCAAAGCCATCGAAGGCGTCAACGTCTATCATGGTTATAAAATCATCACCACTCTCATTATACTCAAACTTGCAATGATCTATTTTACAGCCATGAGCGTCTACATTTACTCCGACAACAACTGCTGAGACATTAGCTCTGAAAATACAATTTGATATTCTTGTATTTGCTGCAGCCATATCTACGGTTCCTGCGGTAGCGGTATAATCAAGAACTGGCCTGTTAGTTCCTTGGCCGAGTCCGATTACCTGAACTCCTGCTACGTCTAAGTCTAATGCCGAAGCTCCATCAATCGTTTCAGTATGTCCGGGAGCAACAAAGATTACATCCCCAGCGTTTGCTGTGCATTCACCTACAGCAGCGTCGATCGTAGAAAAGAACCTTACATCTCCGTCCGGGTCTACATCAAACAATTGCTGAAGCATAGAACGGTTTACAGTGCTTGAATCGCCAACCATAAACACTTTTCCTGTCCCCAGAAAGGGGAATTGTCCGACTATTTGACCCCAACCTGCGTTTTTGTTATAGGGCATAGTTCTCCGTTATTAGTTATTGACTGAGGCCCTCCTCGTCTTCCTAAACTTGTTTTTGATTAGAAAACCAGTTATAGCCCCAGTCGACAACCTTATTTATTATTTATTTATCAAGCTCGACTAACTCTTGATATCCCTTTTGTGCGGCCGAAGGGGAGAGTGACTCCCCTCCGTCCTGTTGCCTTTTTATTAGGCCGATCCGTCACCCTTCGACATCTTGATAAAAGAAGCTCCGACCACAGTAATTCCCCACTCTCCTCTAACTCTGAACTCCCAGTCGTCTGTTTGAACGTCTTCTGAGTTAGCGTTAGCCTGAGGAGGAATCATGTGAGGTTCTTCCCATATTCCACAGTAGAAAGAAGAGTTTGATGAAGAAGCTATTCCCCAGTAATACCTTTTGTCGGTATCCGTGGCTCCATTAGCGTCAGTTGCTACTCTGGGAAGCACAACGTGTTTATACTTTCCACTGTAGACGTTTGTAACGCCTGAGTTAGCTGCTTCCGGACTTGCGGTTGAGTTCAAATACTCTTTGGCTACATTGACCGTGTTGGGGTCGTCAGTTGTCCAAAGAATATCAAATTCAATAGTCTTTTTCTCTCCCAGCTGATTGTAGGTTTCTTCAACACACAATCTTTCCATCGACTCCAAAGCTCCTTTTGAGAGTTTGGGGTTGTTGGCTAAGATATTCCTAAATGTGGTTGTAGATCCTTTCAAAGTATGAGCTGAGTAGAAAAGAGCATAACCGTCCCCGGTTGAAACATCAATTGTTCTTCCATCTCTGTCTGTGTAAGATGTAGAAGCGCCAAATGTCAGTCTATGGGACAAATCCAAGTCAATTGTCTTCCAGCCTTTTTGGGCATTAGAGGTAATCCTTGAAACTACTTCTGGGTATTTGTTATGATTTCTCATTTCCCATGTAATTCCAAAGTTCTCTGCCTGCCTATAAGCTGTCATTGTCTTGGTGTACCCTTGCTGAACAGTGGCTCTGGATGCCTGATCTCCCTCTGCCTTATAGGAGAGGTATTCGTTCTCGTCTATCTCGGAGAATTCACGAGTATTGCCGGTGTTCTTGGAGATTGCTAATCGCTTTACCAATCCCGAATCCAGCATAGCGTTCCTGACAGCGGCGGCTGATTTTATCCACAGCACATCTGCTAATTTGACAAAATCACTAAAACTTATTGTTGTCATTTCCATAATACTTTATTGAGGTTAGAAAGCGTTCAGATTCTCAAGATCCTGTGCGATTCTAAAGATTGCCTCACCAGCCGTAGTCGCACCGTCAGTAGAAGCTTTTGTTCCTTTGACGATTATCAAGTGGTGATGAGAGTCGGTGTCTGTATCGACACCTTCGTGGTCTTCTAAATCACAGGTTCTTCCTGAATCTGTATCTCCAGCGGCAATGGCTCCATCCGTGACTCTCCCTTTGAACTCACATCTCTTCTCGAGAGGTTCCCATACTCTGATAGTCTGAGTAGTAGTCGTAGAAGATAGATCTTCGGCTGCGATTCCTATAAGGGCCGTAGCTGCGTTTGTTCCAAGCTCTACAGTAACTCCCCCAGAGGTCGCCATGATCATATCTCCTTTTTCAACTGCTCCAGCAGTAGCTTTCAAAGTATGTTCTTTGAGCACCCATTTTCCTTTATGGATCTTAAAACTATTCTGTGCCATTGTTTTTGAAGAACTGATTTATAATGTTTAGCCATCGAGTTTTACAAGTTCTCTCTTGAAGATGGTGCCACATTTATTACGGCAGTGTGGCTGGATTTAGGATTCGACCTATCCTTTTTCCCTGCGATCTATGTTGCGAGGCAGGACTTGAACCTACTGATAGCCTTTCTACTCGCTCTAAAAAGAAACGACACCCCAACTAAGGGATGTCGTGCGGTTGTCCGCTCGGACACCATTATTTTCCAATGTTATTTTATTATACACCCTACCAAGAAAGTATGTCAAGCGTTTTGCAACTGATCCAGTATTTTAGGAAGTCCTACAATAGCTATTGGGCTAAGAGGCTGTTGCTGTTTGCCGTCCTTTTGATTAAATTCCTCGATATACCTTCTAAGGAATTTCGCTTCCTCTTTTTCTATTTCAAGCTCAAGATCTCCTTCGCTATTTGTCATGTCTTCTTGTATAGATGTTATCTTAGTTGTCACTCCTGACCAGCTTTGCCACTCTCTCATTTCGTGGGCTCTGCTGTCAAATCTATTAAGGACTTCGATTAAGGCATATAGATCATGAACCTTATATTGTTTCTTTCCCTCCTTATCTTCTTTTGGCGCTTTCTTTCCTTTTTCGTCCTTTGGTCTGTAATACTTCCTTTCTAAAATTAGCTTAATTGTATCTCCTTTTTGGTCTGGTATTTCTGTTATTGTTTTTTTACTCATAATTCGTATATGATTTCTTCGTCCCGGGGATCGTCATCAACATATCCTTTTCTGATCCTCATCGGAACTCCTTTTTTAATTTTTACTGTAATCTCTCCATACCTATACTTTTCTCTTATTCTCTTAATAAGCCAAAGCTCATAAGGATGAAGATCTGATATTGCTTTATTTATTGGTATTCTTTTTTTTGACATTCTTTTTTTTGTTTTTCTTAAACACCTGCTCAATATCATACAATGTAATCTCATCAATATCTTTTCCCCATAGAATACTATCAGCTATGTTTCTTGTGTTGTTAAGAGATAATTCCATCTTAGCTCCTAAAGCATACTGAATTTCTGCTTTGTTCAATTCTGCTTCAGCGCAAATTGTAATCACCTGCTCGACTACAGGTCTTACTCTTTTTTCTCTTAATTCTGACAGGTCTGACTTTTCTTTTGTTATCATCTGATCCAGCATTGCTTTCGGATACTCTCTTTTCTCTTCATTGTTGAGCTTTACTTCTATTGCTTCGTTTCCAAGGTATGTTTTTCTCTTTGCTTTTGTGGCTTCCTTTATCTTATATGATCCTATAAACTTTCCTATGTATTTTTTCACGATTTCTTTATTTTTCTTTATTTTTTGAATATGACCTCTCTTCCCGGCCGGGAAGAGATCGCTTCTTCCCGGCCATTAACTTATCGGCCTTTAATTAACGTATTTGACTCCTATCGTAATCTTCTCTCCGGTATCCATTCTCTGAAGCTTGAAGGCCACTTCTCCCGTGTTGTCATCCACTATCTGTCCTACTCTCTGGCATTTAATGTATCCTTTGTTGACTTCAAAATCCCTTAAACCCATTTCTTTCTTTGTGCCGTCTTGGAATAGAATTTCCACTCTTTGGTTCTCATATCCTTTCCTTGTGCTGGGATCATACACCATTTCATTAGATACTGTTCTCCAGCCGATTACAGCTTTTTCTACCGGCTTGTCTTTCTCTGTTACTGTCAGCTTTCTTATCCTTACCTCTGTCGGAAGTTTTTCCTTGTTCTTCACCTGCCACTGAGCGAGTCTTTTCTTGTCTGCTATTTCTGTAAGCATTCCTATCTGCTTTTCCTGTCTTTTCATGTGCTCTTGGATTTGCTTCATGAAGTCCTTATCTACCAAGGTCTTTCCCTCTGGGACTTCTGGACTCTCCTCTTTCTTAAACTGTTCTTTTTTTGGTTCTTCTTTTTTTTCTTTTGTCATTATTTTTTACCCAACTCGCCAGATTCGTATTTGTCTATATCGTCTTCGGATATTCCGAATTGTGAGGCCACCTCCTTTCCTTTCTCTGATATCTTTCCCTTAGGAATGCTGGAGGGTCCTGCTCCCGCGCTTGAAGTTACATCTCCTGTTATCTTACTCTCAGGCCTTGTTCCTGTCACAAGAGTATAGGCGTCTGATATCATCTTTCTCAACTCTCCCGAGTCTTCCGGGACACCTCCTTGGGCCTTCTGAAGATAATCAAACTTTTCTTTCACTTGCTTTGCCATGTCTTCATTTTCTCCTACTACAGATTTCATAGCCTCTGAGATCCTTCTCTCGTCGGCTTTAGCTAAGATATCTGCTATATTCTTTTGATGCTCTCCTTTCATTTGCTCAAGCTTCTTTTCTGCCTCTTCTTTTTGTTTTCTTAGCTGAGTTAAGTTTTTAGTCTTCTCGTCATCTGATGAGTTTTCAGCTTCCTTTACGGCCTCCTCTCTTTTTTTTATCTCTTCTTCCTTTTCTTGTATCTCGCTTTTAACTGATTCTTGAGCTTCTTTTACAGCCTGTTCTTTCTCTTGTTCTGCTTCTGTCTTGGCTTCTTCTATTCTCTTATTGACCTCATCTTCTGTGAAGACGTTATCAACGGGATTATTGTCTTTGTCAAATAATTCTTTTTCTGGCATTGAATTGTTTTACTTTATTTTTTATTTATGTCAGCAGAGCCGACCCTTTTTTTCACTGGTCTCTTGTTACGCTAAAAGACCGAAAACCTGCGACCGCATCAAAGGTTTGTATCTATATCTGCTGACTCCTCTTCTTTGTTTTCATCTGCTTCTGAAATGGCTACCTTAACTTCGTCTTCAAGCCATTCTTTAATAAGATAGATTCCTGCTATCACTCCTCTTTGATAGTCCAGCATTCTTTCAGAAGAAGCCTGTTCTGCTATTAGCTTTGTTTGAAGCCATATATAATGATCCAGTTCCTTTTCAAGATAGTTCTCATAAACATATCTAATCCCCTTGGCTCTATTCAGTCTGTCTTCTTCTGACATCTCCTCTGTATCTTTTCCTTTCATTTCCTCTGCCCACTTGACTGTAAGATTGCCAAGCGTTCTCCTTATTGCCTCGAGGGATAGATCTTGAATATCGTTTTCTGTTAGTTTTCTGTCCATTTTATTGATTTACTCTTGGCGAAGGGCTGGGCTTTGATCCCGGTTCTTGCCCCATATTTAATGAGATATTAGGTTTTCCTTTCGATCCTTGAGGTGGTTGCATTTTGGAAGATTGCTCTCTTTGAGTTTGTGCCTGTTCTTTTAAGAACATCTTTTGAGAGTTTTCATCCCACACTTCAGCAAATCTCTGTTCTATATAGGCAGGATCTATTCTTAATCCGAATTCTATTGCTTCTCTTACCATTTGACCGAATAAGAGTTTTGACATCTCGCTTGACTTCTTGTCTTTGGCCTCTATATTTATTCTCCAAGTTATTCCTGCTTTTTTAATTAGCTCAGGATTTACCACTATCATTCTTATCGGCTTGTGAATTTGTTTTGTTAATCTATCCTCTGCCTCTCTTATTTCCTGAGGGGAGGGAATTTCTTTGTCTGTTGGGATTACCATTCTTAATCCGGGGCCTTCTCCTTCAATGTTTCTCGGTCTTGATACCACTCTATATCTCTTTTTCAGATAATCTCTCGCTTGTTGCATTGTCCCTGTGGTTGGTTCGAACCATTTGGCTATTAAGATATTGAGTCTTTTCTTTGCTAATTTGTATTCAAGCAATGTGCCGGCCAGTGTCATCAGTCCCATCATTATTTTTGATTGTCTTTGAAGCTCTAATATTTGAGTAGCTGTTGGCGTTCCTCCTTTAGCTGTTTCTCTCTGTCCTGTGTAGGTTTGAGATACTGTGTTCTGATCAATGTAAGTCTTAAGCTCTTGGATCATATTAAATTCTGACTGTGTCACTCCCTTTATCTCGTGTTCTGATATGGGTGTTATCTCTCCCGGCTTTATTCCTCGTGACATTTGTCCGGGCATTAATACCTTGCTGGATATCATTCTCTTAGACAGGTTGAGATATGGAGGCATAAATGATTTCTGGGTTTTGAGCACTCCCAGCCTCATCATCTCATCTAATATCGCTATGATGTTTTTATTATTAAAGACAAACGATTTTCCATAAGCGAAGTCTGATCTTATGGCGTTCAAATGCTGTTGCGCTATTGTGTATTCTCCGTCCGGGCTTATTTCTGTTAGAGGAAATCCTACTGGTAGCATTGGCACTCCGTTTATAAATATCTGATATTCGTTATTGGGTTTGTCTTCATACCTTACTATCTCTATCTCGTCTTTCTTTAAATCATTGGAAAGCCTCCAAAGATTTTGGATCATTAAATTCTCTTTCTTTACATCTCCCTTTTCATTTACTTTTCCTTGCTTAACATATTTCCACATCTCCCAGTCACCGAATATCTTTTCTACGTCATAATAGTTTTTCTTTTCGTATGTGAAAAGGTATGGCTGGTTCTCGAGGAAATACTCTCTTAAGCTTCCGAGATACACTCCTTTGCCCGATATTATCTCCCTCCTTGGTCTTCCGGGAGCTTTCTCTACTCTGGTAGTCCATGTCACCCCTGTCTTGTATCCTAAGAATGGAGAGTTTAAATCCTTCTTGACTTCCATCTTCTCGTGCCATAAGTCCTGCACGAAGACATCCCCATGCTTTAAAAGTTCCAGTTGTCTTAGCATTTTCTTTTCTTCATCCATATCCATTTCCGCTGTCTTTTCCATAACATCTTCCATTGCGTTTCCCAGTGAGTTTATTTCCAGCTCATATTCGTTATAAGCTGAAATCGAGGGCGTTAGATTAAGCCCCTGATAAGTAGATAGCACTGCTTTCATCTTAGTTTCAAGAGTTCCTGATTGAAAATTAGAGTCTATTTTGTTCTTGACAGGTTTTAGTTCTGTGTTGGCCCCTCTTTCACAGGCGTCATGATATTGAGTATAAGATAAGTTATCGAACTCCTTGTGTGGCTTATCTCTCTCATCTCTTGCTCTTTCCAGTCTTTTTTGGATCTCTGTTAAATACTTCTTTTCCTCTTCTGTATAATCTAAATCCTTGATGTCCTTCTTTTGTTCATCAAGAAGTTTTGAATTCTTTTGTGGTTTTATTTCTTCTTTTTGTGGCATATTTTTTATGTTGTTATACCTCCGAAAGGATTAAGGGGATCATATCCTCCTTCTGCTTCCATTTCCTTTTGCTCTTGGATTCTCTTTAACTCTTCTTCTTCTCTGTCGTATTGCCCCAGCTGTTTTGTTTCCGGGTGTCCTACTGCCATCATTCTGAAAGCGTCTGCCGGGTCTGCTGACCAATCCTTTAGAGGTGTGTCTTTAAATTTGCCAAGGTTGTCATCCCATTCTTTCCGGTATGAGATTAAGGCCTTGACCAACCTCTGTGTCTTCTTCTCGTCGAACCAACACCTCGACAAGATTGCCCTTACAGCTTCTATTCCGTCTGAAAAAGGAATGTTCTCTACTACTTGAAAGCTTATTCCCATCTCTCTGGCTATCTCCAGCCTCGTCTTTCCTGTCCCCAACTCTTTTACTTGAATATCATGCGGGGCATTGTGCGTTCCGTAGCTATAGGGCTTGTTATCTAACATCTTCTTATAATGTGAAAGTCCTTCTCCTGAATTTCCATAATAATCTATAATATGAGTTTCCAGTCCTACATCCTGCGTGAATACTATTGAGCATGCGTCTGTCTTTTTCTTGTTTGTGCCGAGATCCCACCATGTGTCTACTGGCAAGGTTTCTATCCAAGGCACAGATGTTATTCTGCCCTCTTCCATTACTCGGTTCAATTGCTTTCCAAAGTATGCTCCCTCTATGCTTACAAAAAATGCTTCTTCTGGGGTTGAAGGGAACTCTGACTTCATTGAGTCTTTCTGCGATTGCTTCTTCTTTACATACCAGTTCTTCTGTTCTTGACTTAATACTATTCCTTCTTGGGCTTGTAGTGTTTCAAAGTATTCTTTGAGGTCTGGTGGTATTATTACCTCTCCCGATAATCTATACTCCGGGTGCTTATACCATGGGAAGAAGAATATTTTGTAATCCATTCCTGTCAGCTTCTTTCCCATTCTCAGATTCTTAAGGGCTTCTTGGCAGAAGTCGTGAAATATCCCTGCTTGACCCTTCGCTGTTGATTCTATCGCTACTATCTGTCCTGCGTGAACTGTGTTTAGAGCACCCGACCTTATCTCTTCTGCTTTCTTGGGATACTTTTGATCTATCGTTCCCATTTCTGAGATATGCAGGTTTTGAACCGTTCCCGATCTTAATGATGTTCCTGTGTAAATAGAGCTTCTGATTTTATTCCTGCTGAGCTTGATCTCTCTTACATTATCTGTGTCTATTGAATATTGCTCTCTGATCGCTTCCGGTAAATTATCCCACGCATATTTTATCTTTGTATCAAATAGCTTTTGGGCGTCTTCTCTGGTGTGAGCTATCAGTCCTGAGTCCTTACTTTCAAATATCGTGCTGTCTAAGAATAACAGACAGAAAAATGTTGATACTCCCAGCTGTCTTGCTTTTAATATTAGATTAAGAAACCACAGGTTGTTAAATAATACTTCTTGGGCCCAGTTCATTCTAAACCTTATCCTCCTGCCTTGATCATCTTTAATCCAGTAAAGGTTATTTATCCTCCACTCCTTGTCCTTTATTTTCTTCTGAAGGTCCTGGTAAGATATTTCCCCTTCGTGGGTCTGCACTTTCTGGTTTGATAAAGTTTTTGTTGGCATTTGATATTTCGTCTAATAATCTATTTAAAGCGTCTGCTTTGTGTTCTACCTCTGACTTTTCTGTCCACTCTTCGATATATTGTAACCATAACTTCGCTTCTGGCGCACTCCCGTCTCTTCTGGCCTTTCCGTAAATACCTTGTATAACATTTGGAGTTCTGTCTTTGAACCATCTTTTTATTGTTGCTTTTCTTTTATCTTCAAACTCTTCTCTCTTTTTCCATTCAGTAGGAGTATCCGGGCTTAGGTTATATTTTTTGGCAAATTCCCCCTGTGTTTTAAATCCATATTCTTTTTCTCTTATCACATAAGGCAAAGCCATAAATCTAACAAACTCTTCAAACTCTGCTCTTTTTGTTGTCCCCGTTTTTTTCCCTTCATTCTCCTCATTTCCCTTCTTTTTTTTAGTTTTTTTTAGGGGCTTATTTCCCTTCTTTTTCTTCTTTGGCATATCCAAAATTACTTATTACTCTTTCTACCATTGCTACCATATCTTCTTTTACTTTTTCTGCTCCTTTCTCTTTTATTAATTCTTTGAATTCGTCTGCTTCTATTGTTATTGAGTATGGACTTTCTTTTACTTCTTTTTCTTTTGGCATAAATTAAAAAAGCGATTCCTTTTTCCGATAATAAAATCGGCTTTGGAATCGCCCGCTATTGTTAGTAATTATACTGCAACAGTTGAGCTTTCTTTTATTTTACGTTAAGCCAATGTTCTTGTCAAGAGTCTTTTCTCCAAGGTCTGCGTTCTTTAGATCTACTCTTATCTCTTTGACTATTAAATTGACAGGTTTTCCAGAATGGGTTATTACTTCTGATCTGCCGAACCTTAATACTTTTCTGTAATACATAATAAGAGTGTATTCTTCTTGATTTAGTTCAATTGGAATCTTCTTATTATTTTGGCTCATTTTTTCTTTTAATTGGAAACTTTATTGGAAGTCCTTTTGGCTTTTCCCCTCTCCTCATTCTATTTTCCTGTTGCCTTTTAAAGTTCTTTAATATGTTTTTCTTTTTGAGATAATCCTTTCTTCTATTCTTTTTCTTTTGGAGTTTTTGCTGGTTCATATCTTCTCTATTATTTTTTCTAAGACCTTTTTATCTTCTTTTGATTTAACATATTCGTCTTTGGCTAATTGTAAACTCCATTTGAATTGCTCTTTATTTGACTTTTGAGGTTTTTGTGGCTGTTCTTTTTCTTTTCTATCCCCTACCACTTCAAGAACTTCCTCTACATACATAAAATCGTTTTGGTTTAAAGAGATTGTTTTTTTGTTATCACTAAACCTTTTCTTTGCTATATCTAAAGCTTCATCTGGTCTGTAAGCTATTATTCCTCTTATTCCTTCTCTTTGTCTTGGGTTTAATAAAAGCTCTACAAAGTAAATCTTTAATTTCTCTTTGAAGATTTTCTCTAAGAAATAACTTTTTTGTTCTTCTAATATTGCCATATTTACTAAGACGATCTTCTTAGTATTCCGTCTTTACTGTATAACATTCCCAGAACCCAGAAACATATATAGGTTATAACAATAATTTTTACTATTAATATCATAATTTTATTTACATTTAGGCCGGGCTGACTAATCTATTGCGACCTTCAAGTCATTTACCCTCGGGATAGCATTATAACGGGAACATGATAAACCCTTTGTCGCACACCCGGGCACCCGAACCTAAATGTGTTTGTGGGCAGGGCTGGATTTGAACCAACACGAGAGCATGACTATGTCTGGAAGAGCCTTGCTCTCAGCTATCTCCCCTCGCCGGGTCTACTTCCCCCACCTGCCCATATTCTTTTTTTATCGTGATCAATGCCCTTACTCGCCTCGTAAAAACCTCTTAGGATCGATTCTGGTTGGTCTTATTTTCCTATTTTCTATGATTATCCCCATTATGGCCCCGAAAGGACTTTATCGGGCTTACGGGACAAATATTAATTTTAAACAAATTGCGCACCTTATCACCTTTGTCCACCATAAGATATTTACTCTTCGTCTTCCTCCTCCTCGTCTGTTTCCTCTTCTTCTTTGGGAGTTTCTTCTTCTTGTCCCTCTTCAGGAGCATCAGATCCACCGGTTGTTTGAGGTTCTTCTTGATTTTTCAAAATCATAATTTTTTCTGTTTTGATTTTTTATCGACCTTTATATCAAACCTTAACTTAGGATAATTACAGATTCCTTTTTTCGTTTTTCCACTTTATTTTATTCTTTTTCATAGGGTCCTCTTTTT
>CAZDXV010000013.1:0-12936 GCA_964509645.1 uncultured Candidatus Saccharibacteria bacterium
CCTCCTCGTTAGCCAAACCTATCTTGCAAGAAGGGCACCAGTTTATAGGCATTTTTGATTTGTAGGCTAACCCTTTCTTGAACAGCTGAACAAATATCCACTGGGTCCATCTGTAGTAAGAAGGATCTGCAGTATTTATTTCTCTTGAAAAATCAAATGAAAGGCCTAGGCTTTTTTGCTGATTTTTAAAGTTTTCTGTGTTTTTTTCGGTGGCTTTTCTGGGATGAATTCCCGTTTTAATAGCATAATTTTCCGTAGGTAGGCCAAAAGCGTCCCATCCCATTGGGAATAAGACGTTAAAACCCTCCATTCTCTTCTTTCTAGATATCACGTCCATTCCTACATAGCTCCTGCAATGACCAACATGAAGGCCAGACCCTGAAGGATAAGGAAATTCAACTAAAACGTACAACTTCTCTTTTTTGGAGTTGTCTAAAGTCTTAAAAGTTTCCCTTTTTTCCCATTCTTTTTGCCACTTCTTTTCTATTTTATGAGGATTGTATTTTTCCATAATGAAATAAGTTTTCAGCATTTTTAAAAGTAACTTCAGAAACCTTTTCAAAAGAAACGCCTTTCAATTCAGCTATCTTCTCTATTACATATTTTACAAAAAGGGGTTCGTTTCTGCCAGAAGGAGCTTGGGGCGGAGTTAAATAAGGACAGTCTGTCTCCACAAGTATTTTTTCTAAGGGAAGGCTCTTTATAACCTCGTCCAGATCCATTTTAAATATTATGCCGTTAAGCCCTATTAAATACCCTAAATTAATATATTTTTCAGCTTCTTTCGAGCTTCCCGTAAAACAATGAATTACTCCCTTGTATTCTTGCAAATAAGAAAGCAGGTCTTGATGGGCCATGCGGCAATGCAAAATCACAGGAAGATCTAGTTCTTTGGCTAAATTAAATTGTTTTAAGAAAACTTCTTTCTGTTTTTCTTTAAATAGGGAGAGCTTCCTTTTGGTTTTAGGTTTGTAATAGTAATCCAAGCCTATTTCCCCCACAGCTAAAGATTTGTTAGACAGAGCCAAAGACCTATATTCTTCAATGTTAAAATCCTCCCCTGAAGTTTCAAAACTTCCCTCTTCAGGATCTGTCTTTATCTTTATCAGTCCGGGAACAGCGTGGATGGGATGAAGACCGACAGCGGCATAAACGCCTTCACTATATTCTTTTGCTATTTCAACCGCTTTTCTGCTGGTTTCAAGCTTTGAACCGACATTCAAAACCCAGACATCTTCTTTAAGGCATTTTTCAATTACCTTTCCTCTGTCTTTGTCAAAAGATTTAAAATTAAGATGGGCGTGAGAATCTATTATCATAATTGTTTATCATAGCGAAATAATAAATTAGATTCAAATAAAAAGCGCGGGGCCGCCGCGCTATTCTTCATCATCGTCCTCCCAATCTTTTTTAAGTTTTTTTTCCAAATTTCTCTTATCTTCTATCAATTTTCTTTTCTGGCGCCTTAAAAGGGAAATGAGCTTTTCGTCCTGCTGAACTCCAAACCTTATATCCCTTGCTATAACAGTCAAAGTCTGTATTACCTCTAAAGGGTTGTCGGGATCAAAATTGCCAAGAATCATTCTTTCGGTCGGCCTTTTGGGTCCCATAATATCCATGATCTCTTTTAACCCTTTGATTATCTGTTCTTTCTCTTCCGGGCTCATAGCGACCTCCTTCCTCTGTGTTTTAAAAGTACCTTATTTTATTCTACGCTATTTTCTATTTTTGGAAAGAGGAGTTCGGAAACCTTCCCGTCTTTTTTAATCTCTTTTTTAATCTTTAAAGAAGTTTCAGGAAGAAAAGGACCTAAAAGATCTCCTATTTTCTCTATAATATTTATTAAGCGTCCCAAAGCTTCTGGAGAATTCCCCTCCCAAGGCTTCTCTTTTTCTATCAGTTTGTCGGAAAAAGAAACAAGCTTCCAAACAGATTCTAAGGCCCTAGAAAAATTGAAGCCGTCCAAAGCTTTATGATACTCTTTCTCTATTCTTTTTATCTCATCATCTTCTAGGCTATATTCCTTGTAGCCTTTTTCCGAAGCCATGCTCTTTACTCTGGCTAAAAGGTTTCCTATGCCGGAAGCCAAGTCTCCATTGTATCTTTTTTCAAACTTATTGTAAGAAAAGTCCCCATCTTCTGCGGAAGGAATCTCCCTCAAAAGATAATACCTTACAGGATCCGTACCGTACCTTTTAACCAGCTCAAAAGGATCTACCACGTTACCCAAAGATTTTGACATTTTCTGTCCTTCTACTGAAATAAAGCCGTGAACAAAAATGCTTTTTGGGAGAGCCAAGCCCAGAGAAAAAAGCATAGCAGGCCAGATTAAAGCATGAAACCTCAGGATATCTTTGCCTACGCAATGGATGTCAGCGGGCCAATATTCTTTAAATCTTTTTTCATCTTCAGCATACCCTATAGCTGAAATATAGTTTGTTAAGGCGTCAGCCCATACATAAATTGTTTGAGAAGGATCGTCTGGGACGGGAATACCCCACTTTAAGTCCTCGCTGGAACGAGAAAAGCTTACATCTTCTAGTCCCTGCTTAATAAGGCTCAGCACCTCGTTTTTCCTGGTTTCCGGAACAATCTTCAGTTCGTCTTTTTCTATAGATTCTTTTACTTTATCAATATATTTGCTGAGACGAAAAAAATAATTCTCTTCCTCAACTGTTTGGGGCTCTTTTTTATGGACAACGCATTTTCCCTCCTCAAGATCTTTTTTTGTTATAAAAGCTTCGCATCCTGTGCAATAAAGACCCTTGTATTTTTTCTTATAAATATCGCCATTCTCTTTCAGCTTCAACCAAACTTTCCTTACGGCAGGCCAGTGTTTTTCTTTGTCTGTGGTACGGATAAAATAGTCCGAAGAAAGGTTAAGAGCGCCCTTAAGATTTCTGAACTTCTCTGAAATCTCGTCTACAAATTCTTTTGGATCTTTTCCAAGCTCTTCTGCCTTTTGGGCTACTTTTCTGCCGTGTTCGTCTGTGCCGGTTAAAAAGAAAGAATTATCCCGATATCTTGCTAAAACATCTGCCTGCAAAGACTCCAAAGCAAACCCTATATGGGGAGGGGCGTTAGTGTAGGCTATGCTTGTTGTGATATAAAACTTTTTCATAAATAAAAAGCCTTCTTTTTTTCTACCATAAAAAAGGCGCCGTTAAAAGATTATACAGTTTCTGCCTTTTCCTCTTTCTTTTTTCTTAAGAACTCTCTAGTAAACTCGAATATAATGCCAGCCAGGGGAATTACCAAAATAGCGCCTAAAATCCCCCAGAGTTTTCCTCCCACAACCAAAGAAACTACTACCAAAGCGGGAGGAAGACCTGTAATTTTTTTCATTAAAATAGGAGAAACGATATTGCCCTCGACCTGCTGTATTAAAACAAAAGCTATTAGGACAAAAACAGCTTTTAGCAAACTTATAGGAAAGAGTATTAAAAAGAGAAGAACTCCGGTTACAGCGGAACCTATATAAGGTATAAAATTCAAAGCTCCAGCTAAAAGAGCCAAAGTAAAAGGATATTTTACATTAAACAAAATAAAAGTAATGTAAGCTGCAACCCCGACAAAAAGACAGGCCAAAACCCTTGCTCCGAACCAGCCTGCTACCTTGTTTCGCACATCCTCCCAAATGGAAATGGCGCTTGCTTCATACTTTTTAGGGAAAATAAGAAAAATCACTCTTTCTGCCAGGTTTTTTTCAGCTGAAAGAAAGAAGGCCGTGGTAATAACAAAAAGAGTGGTAAAAACTCCTCCAAAGAAAGTAAACAAGATGTTCATAATATTGTTGGCCATCTTCTCTAGATTAGAACCGAAAGACCGGACAAAAGTTTCAAAATCAGCAAAAGCAGAAAACCCCAGCCCCTGAAGAGGAGGAGATATTTTTTCAAAATAAATAGGCAGAACCTTGATAAATTCCTTTATTTCATAAGAAAAGAGAGGGACCACTAAATAGACCAACAAACTGAAAACGCCCAGAATGCTTACATATATGAAGACCACCGCTATAATTCTGGGTATTCTTAATTTTCGATACAAAAACTCAATAGCAGGATTGAAAAGGACAGCGATTATAAGAGCAAAAATAAACCAGACAAAAATATCTCTGATAGCAAAAAGCAAATAGAAAACTATTATAGCTATAGATATTTTAAAAACCGTCTCCCAGGATATGTCTAGTATTTTTTGACTATTCATTTAAAATATTCTCAAAACTCTTTTTATCTTTAAAGGGGCCTATTAGAGCCAAATTAAGATTCTCCGGCCTGAAAATATCCCCGGCCAAGCTTTTAACGTCTTGGACATTCACTTTGTTAATTTTATCATAAATATCTTTCAAGGTTAAAACTCTGCCCTCCAATATTTCCTGAAGGCTGTAAAAAGAAGCTAAGTCGTCTGAGGTTTCCAGGCTTAAAGCAAGCTTCCCCTTGAGGTTTTCTTTAGCTTTATCCAGCTCTTTTTGAGGAACTCCCCTTTTTACCTTGCTGTATTCTTTTAAAATAGCCGAAACTGCTTTTTTCGCATTTCTGTTATCCACTCCTGCTTGAGCCACTAAATATCCTGTCTCAGGATCCGAAGAGGAGCTGCAGCTTATGTAATAAGCAAGGCCCAGTTCCTGGCGGATTTTTTTAAAAAGCCGGGAACTCATCATTCCCCCTAAAAGACCGGCTAGAATTTTTTGGCTATATCTTTGAGGAGAAAAAAGACCGTATCCCCTTACTCCAAGACAAAGATGGGTTTGGTCTGTTTTTTTGCGCTCTAGCAAAACCTTAGGTTTTTTCTGTTTCTCTAAAACAGGCGGTTTTTTAAAAACAGTTTCTCCTTTTCTTAAAAATTTGCTCTCTATTTTTTTATTCAAATCGGAGAAGGAAAAATTACCCGCAACACAAACTACTGTATTGGAATTAACGTACTGGCCTTTAAAATACTCGCTTATCTGCTTTCTTGAAATAGCGGAAACGGTTTTTTTGGTTCCGGCAATATCCCATCCTGCCGGCTGGTCTCCGTATAAAACTTCCGTCCATAAAGACTGGACATGGTGCATGGGATGATCGCGGTACATATTTATCTCTTCCAGAACAACCTTCTTTTCTTTTTCAATCTCTTTGGGATCGAACTTGGAATTTAAATAAATGTCAGACAAAATATCAAGAGCTAAATTAAAACGGTCAGATCTTACTTTAATATAGTAGCCCGTATAATCCTGGCCCGTAAAAGCATTATAAACACCTCCAATTCTATCTAAGGGCTCTATTATATCAAGCTGGGTCGGTCTTTTTTTAGTCCCCTTAAACATCAAATGCTCCAGAAGATGAGATATTCCGCTAATCTCCTTCTTTTCGTATTTAGATCCTGTTCCCACCAAAACTAAAAGGGTAACAGCTTTCGTCTCTTTTCGAAAAATAGGAAGAAGCCTTAAGCCGTTTTCAAATCTTATTACTTTGGGCATTTTTAAACATTTTTTTTCTTTTAAATATCATGAACCTCACCTTGACAAGCTGCTTGTACATTCTTAACCTAGCTTTAAACCCTTTCCAGAAGCCCCATTTCTCTTCTTTTATAGCTATACTCAATCCTTTCAGCTTTACATAAGAAACGCGAAGATTATTGACTAGGCAATAGTAGTTCAATGCTGTTTCCACCATAAAGCCCTTCATAAAATAGCGGGGAACCCCTTCAAAAATAGATCTTTTCATAGCTCTCTCACCCGCTATAGCCAAAAGAGGATCAATCTTTACGGCAATTTTGGATATTATGCCCCAGCCCTTTCTCTCTCTAATAGCAACGCACATTTCAGATCTGTCCTCCAACACAGGTCTTATCAAAAGGGAAGCGTGTTCTGAGGCAAGATTTTTCAAGTCAGCGTCAAAAAAAGAAATTATCTCGGCATCAGTTCTTTTAACCCCTTCCATCATAGCGTTTGCCTTTCCTCCTCCCCCTATCTTAGGCAATCTTACCACTTTGACTCCGACCTCTTCTCCTATTTCAGGAGTCCTGTCTTCTGAGCCGTCGTCTATTAAAATAACTTCGTCTATATCAGGACAACCCAAAAGAGCCCTGAGAACATTTCCCACATTATCTTCTTCGTTTAAAGCTGGAACTATGGCTACAGTTTTCATAAATTATTATTTAAAAATTCTAAAAGGCGTGGAATTTTAACTCTTTCTTGCTCCATAGTATCTCTATCTCTAATTGTAACGGAATCATCCTCTAAAGTATCAAAATCAACTGTAATGCAAAATAAAGTTCCTATTTCATCTTGACGGCGGTACCTTCTCCCAATAGAACCTCCTTCATCATATTGCGAGAAAAAATAAGGCTTTATCATATTATAAACCTCTTTTGCCTTCTTAACCATTTCGGGCTTGTTTTTAACCAAAGGAAGAACAGCTGCTTTAACCGGAGCTAACTGTTTATCAACTCTCAAAACAATCTCTTTTTTACCTTTTTCAGCCCTTCCCCCTTCAACTTCTTTATAAGCAGAGCTAAGAAAAGCAAACAAACTCCTTTCAACTCCAACAGAGGTTTCTATTACATAAGGGAAGTATTTCTCGCCTGTTTTATCATCTGTATAGCTTAAATCCTCCTCTGAGTGCTTGGAGTGATTGGACAAGTCCCAGTCTCCCCTATTGTGTATTCCCTCTATCTCTTTCCATCCGAAAGGAAATTTGTATTCAATATCTAAAGCTTTCTTGGCATAATGAGCAAGTTCTTCTTTCTCAATCTCTCTTGCCCTAAGATCTTTCTTTTTAATTCCGAGGTTATAATACCAGTTCAATCTTTCCTTCTTCCAGTAATTAAAAAAATGAGAAGCTTTTTTGGGATGGCAGAACCATTGCATTTCCATTTGCTCAAATTCCC
Organism: uncultured Candidatus Saccharibacteria bacterium; assembly: GCA_964509645.1. Taxonomy (GTDB): domain Bacteria; phylum Patescibacteriota; class Minisyncoccia; order Minisyncoccales; family GWA2-38-27; genus CAZDXV01. The sequence goes on from CAZDXV010000013.1 coordinate 6,868, forward strand.
GGGTTCTGTAAATAAAGTTTTTAGGGGTAATTTCGTTCCTGAAAGCTTTTCCTATTTGGGCTACGCCAAAAGGAATTTTTTGCCTCATTGACTGGACAATATTCTTAAAGTTTACATATATTCCCTGACAGGTTTCAGCTCTTAAATAGGCCTTGGAGGCCTCGTTTTCCAAAGGCCCCACAAAGGTTTTCATCATCAAATTAAAATCCCGAGGCTCAGTTAATTCTCCTCCGCAGTCAGGACAAGAATCCTTTTCCAAATGGTCTTTTCTAAATCTACGGTGGCATTTTTTGCATTCAACCAGCTTATCGGCAAATCCCGCCGTCAGATGACCTGATGCTTTCCATACTTCAAGATTCATTAAAATGGCAGAGTCTAAACCCAAAACGCTATCCTGTTTTCTTGTCATCTCCTCCCACCAGGAGCTTTTTATGTTTCTTTTCATTTCAGCTCCCAAGGGGCCAAAATCATAAGAGGACCCAAACCCTCCATATATTTCAGAAGAAGGAAAAACGAAGCCTCTTCTCTTTGAAAAAGATATTATTTTTTCTGTCAGATCTTTCATATTATTTTATTCTAGCTGATTTTTTAAAAAAGAAAAAGCCCTGCTGCAAAAAACAGGACTTTTAAAACATTTTTTAATCCTCTACTTCTCCCTCATTTTCCGAAACCGAAGGATCGTCAGGCAAAGAGGTGTCTATTGAAGGATCAGTATCTCGTATTATCTGCTTTGTCCACTGATCCTCTCCCTGGACAACAGCTCTTCGTATAAGATCAACTATTTCTCCCTCCTGGCTAGAATAGGGCTTTAAAGAAATCTGGAATGCTATTCTTGGAGCTGAAGTCAAAACCCCGGATCCAGCCTTCGTTGTCTTGTCATCATTAACCCTCCAAACAATCTCCCGGCTCACTACATCAAAGGTAAAGTTATCCTTTTCCTCTTCAGGAGAAATTTCTCCTGTGAGCTCTACATTTCCAGGAAGCTCAGCTTTCATTACAACGTCTTTTAAGTCGTTGTAATGGTTTTTTACTTCCCAAACAATAGTATAGGTAGTTTCTTTTCCGACCTCCGGCGGGAGAGGGCCTGAATTTCCAAAAACAGAATCTTCATAATATCCTTCTTGGGAAGCTACCAACCTTGTATTCACTTTCGTTTCAAATATTTTCTCTACTTCGGAAACCAAAACTTCGTTTCTCAAGGTAAAATTCTTCTCGCTGGAAGAAGAAAGATCCCAAGAGTCACCCGTTTCAATCCAGAACTCCACCTTTCCTTCTTCTCCTTTATCTAAAAAACTCAATCTGGAAACGTCCCTCCAATCCCAGACAATAGATCTATCTTCCTTATTGAATTCCCCGTTACTAACTCTTACCGTATCAAAGTCAAAAGGTTTTCCCCTCAGGTTGGAAACCAAAAATAAATCCTTAAAGGGCTCTTTAGATACATTTCTAAAAAATATTTCATAATGGAGCATTTCCCCTGGGCTGGCTATATATTCGTCCTGTCCATTTATTCTCTGAAAAACAGATAGATAAGGTTCGCCTATTTCTACTCCCTTGGAAACCTTTTTAAGAACTGTGAACTCATTATTGTTCCAAACTCCCAAGGAAGCCTCGAATATTTTCTGAGAACCGGACTCCCCTGAAATCTTTCCTTTTATCTCTATTCTCCCTCCCTCCGCTTTATTAATTAAGGACAGATCCCATTCTTTCTTATCCAAAGAAGAAGGACTACTGCTTAAAAATTCAAAGCCTGATGGATACTCCACCTGAATCCCCAAATTGGTCAAGGGATAATCAATATTAGAAAAATAGTTTAAAGAAAAGGCAAACCCCCTTCCTGATTCCACTTGAGAAGGAAGGTCCAGGTTAAAGCTTAAAGGAACCTCTTTTATCTCCGTATTTAAAGTAGTAGATGATTCATAAGAGGCCTTTAAGTTCTCCACTTTAAAACTAAGCCAAGCTCTAGCTGTTTTAATATCTCCTTCTTTCCCAAAGAGCCTGCCTTCGAATTTAAAGCTTTTTTCCTGTCCGGGATAAATGGCTCCCAACTCTTCTTCCTCTATTTTCTGCCTTAACTCCTTATCCTCTTCCAATAAAGTATTCTGCGGAAACTCAAAGATAAGGCGAGGTTCTTCCAGTCTTACATTTCCATTGTTTTTAAACTTTACTGTGTACTCAACCTCTTCTGCTGCCCCTACTTTTTCGGGGCCTAAAATTTCCAGTTTTAAAACATCTTTAGAATAAGGATTTCTCTGCCAATACCAAAACCCGGCAGCAGCTAAAGCAAGTCCCAGTATTATTATAATAAAAATGAATCTTTTCATGACAATTATATTTTACCAAATTAAACAGAAGAAATAAAATCTTCTGTTGCGCTTGATATTTCTTTTTTAACTTCTTTTGATATTTTGACTCTTTTTAGCATATCCCAGTCTCTTTCGGCCAGAAGGCGCATAACTTTAAAGGCCTCGCTTGATATTCTTTTCCCCTGAGAACAGTTGGAGCAGACGAAACCTTGCTCTGAATCAAAAAAAAGAAAATGGTTCAGTCCTCCTCCGCACAAGCTGCAACTATCAAAATTAACTTCATACCCCAAAACAGAAAGAAAACTCCAAGCAAAATAATGATAAATTAAAAAACCAGAAAAAGAAGAGCTGTCCATCCTTTTAAAAGATTCTATCAAAATTCTCCAAAGGTTTTTATCTGCTTCCTCTCCTATAATCTTTTTGTCCACTTCTTCTGAAATCTTAAAAGCAGCTCTCGTCTTCTCGAAATCGCTTCTTATTCCGCAAAAAGAATCAATTTCTCTAGCGTCAGTTAGGGTTTTAAAAGATTTTCCCTGAATAAAATCAATATCTGAAAGATAAAAAAGATCTGTTGTAGACTTTAATTTAGATTTCATCTTTCTTATGGCTTTTCCTGTGATCTGGAGTTTTCCGTACTCTTTGGTGTAGAAAGTAATAATGCGGTCAGCTTCTCCTCTGTCTGTTTTCTTTAAAACCAAAGCCTGAGTATTGTAACGTCTTGTCATAAGCTATTTTTTAATAGCAATATATTCTTTTTTTCCTCCTATATCCATCTCTTTCCGAGGTTCTTTAATTTCCTCCGCTATTTTAATTTCCTTAACACCGACATCTTCTTCAAGGCCCTTGTAAGATATGCCCGAGAAGGTTGTCAGGAGACAGGAAGCCTTATCTTCGGCCTTTAATCCCATCTTTTTCCTTAAAGATTTTACATTCCTTAAAAACTCTCTCTTTTGGCCTTCTTTTTCCAGCTCTTTTGTGATTTTTGTATTCAGCTCAAACTCTTCTCCCACGACAATTTCTTTCACATTAACCTCTTCTTTTATAAGCTCTAAAAGATCTTCATCAAGTTCCTTCTCTTTTATAGTCAGCTTCTTTAGAGGCTGCCTTGTTTTAATTCCAGCTTCGGCTCTTAAAGAAAGTGCTTTGGCTGCAATATCTCTTACCCTTTCCATCCTCTCTTCCAGTTTTTTATCTATCTTTCCTGCCTCGGGAAAATCCTCCAGATGAACAGATTCTTCTTTTCCTCCCAGCTCAAGATAAAGGCTCTCTGCTAAAAAAGGCGTAAAGGGAGCTAAAAGCAAAGAAAGCTTGTAAAGGACGTAATAAAGGGTTGAAACAGCTTCTCTGTCAGAATCTCTGAATCTCTGGCGAGACCTCCTTATATACCAATTGGAGAGATCATCCACAAAATCCAGGAGGGGGCGGGCAGCTCCAACCACATCGTACTTATCAAGTTTTTCTGTAATAGCGAAGTTAACGCTCTCTAGACGAGAAATAATCCATTTATCTAAAAGGTTATCGGAAGAAGATCCTTTTTCGGCCCCTTTATACATAGAAAAGAAGTTATAGCTCTGCCAGAGAGTATTGAAAAACCTTCTGTAAAGCGCTTGAACGTCTTTGAAGTCAAAGCTTTTTGTTTCAGCTACGGGGTTTACAGTATAGAAATACATCCTGGCGCAGTCAGCTCCAAACTTGTCTATAACTTCTTTGGGAACAACTATATTCCCCCGAGATTTAGACATTTTCTGCCCTGAAGGGTCCAAAACCAAACCCACGACAACAACATTTTTATAGGAAAGTCCTTTGCCTAGCAAGGTAGAAATAGCTAACAAGGTATAAAACCATCCCCTAGTCTGATCTATGCCCTCTGCTATAAAGTCTGCCGGAAAAAGCTCTCCTTTGTCTATTCTTTCTTTGTTCTCAAAAGGATAATGCCACTGGGCAAAGGGCATAGAGCCCGAGTCAAACCAGCAGTCAATAACTTCCAAAACTCTTTTCATTTTTCCTCCGCAACTACATTTAAAAGAAACATTGTCTACAAAAGGACGGTGGAGATCTTCTATTTTCTCTCCTGACTTTTCTTCAAGCTCTTTTATGCTTCCTATGCAGACCTTCTTTTCACATTTCTCGCATTCCCAAATAGGAAGAGGAGTTCCCCAGTATCTTTCCCTTGAAAGATTCCAGTCTTTAATATCTTTAAGCCACTCTCCAAATCTTCCTTCTTTGACATGAGAAGGAACCCAGTTTATTTTTTTGCTGTTTTGCAAAAGCTTTTCTCTAATCTCAGATACTTTTATAAACCAGGAGTTTTTAGCATAATACAAAAGAGGGGTCTTACATCTCCAGCAGAAAGGATAATCATGCTCATAATCTTCTTCTGCGAAAAGAAGATTTCTCTTTTTTAAGTCCTCAACAATCAAAGAGTCCGCTTTTTTTACAAATACCCCTTTCCAAGGATAGCCCTCTGTCGCCATTTTTCCTTCTTCATCTACTGTCATTAAAATAGGAAGCTCATTTTCTCTTGCTGTGCTCATGTCGTCTTCGCCAAAGGCGGGAGCTATATGGACTATTCCCGTTCCCTCTTCAACAGAAACAAAATCAGCCCCAACTATAATATACGGAGCTTCGTTTTCGTACAAAGAAGCATATTTTTTGCCAATCAAGTCTTTACCCCTAAGTTTTTCTATTATTTTGACTTTATCTGCAGGATAATCTTCAAATTTCTTTTTAGAACAAATGTATGTTCCTTCATATCCTTTCAAAGAAAACTTGATATAATCTATATCTGGATTCACAGCTAAAGCTACATTGCCGGGCAAAGTCCAGGGAGTAGTAGTCCAAACCAAAAGATAAGTTTCTCCTTCTTCTTTTAATTCAAACTTTACTGTAATAGAATTTTCTGTCACTTTCTTATATCCTTGAGCTACTTCATGAGAAGAAAGAGAAGTGCCGCAGCGGGAACAGTAAGGGGCCACTTTATAGTCCTGATATAAAAGACCTTTGTCCCAGATCTGCTTTAAAATCCACCACAAAGTTTCGATATATTCTTTGTCACAAGTAATATAGGCCTTTTCAAAATCAAGCCAAAACCCTATTCTCTCTGAAAACTCCTCCCATTCTTTCTTGTAATTAAAAACATTCTCCCTTGATTCTTTAATAAACTTCTCTATTCCTATCTTTTCAATATCTTTTTTAGTTTTAATTCCAAGTTTTTTCTCCGCTGCCATTTCAGTAGGAAGACCGTGAGTATCCCATCCGGCCCTTCTTCCAACAAAAAAACCTTTCATTGTCTTGTATCTCAAAACAATATCCTTGAAAGCCCGGGCTAATAAATGGTGGATTCCGGGTAATCCATTGGCAAAAGGAGGTCCTTCATAAAAAACAAATCTTTCGTTTCCTTTTCTTTTTTCCAAGCTTTTCTGAAAGATATCCTTTTTGCGCCAAAAATCTAGAATCTCTTCTTCTTTTTTAGGCAAATCAAAACTCATTATACTTTATATTAACTGAAATCAGAGATAATTTCAATCAGATCGGAGAGAGAGAAATGGAGCTGAAGTCCCGCACTCAAGCCAGTTCACTACTCCAGTTGAGATAAATAATGTAAACAACCTTACTAAATTAGGATTTTAGTTTTCTTAATAAATCAGAGAATCCTAGTTTTTTCCCATTTTTCTAAATACTTTTTATCTAACATTTCCCCTTAAACTTTAAAAACCGACTCAATATCCTCCAAATGACGGCTAGATTGGCTCAGTTTATACCA
>CAZDXV010000014.1:0-11072 GCA_964509645.1 uncultured Candidatus Saccharibacteria bacterium
TCATTACCTCACTTGATTTTGGAAATAGGTTCGAGCTTGGTACAATAAATACACCAACAACGAACTCAACGGTTTCTTAGAAGCCAAAACGCGGGACGCGCGAAGCGCGTCCCAATGGTTCCCGCCTGAATTTTGCCCAGAATCCGCAAGAGAATCCGCCAAAAATGAATCCGAATTCGGCGCGCAAGCGCGCAGAGTTTTTTCGCCAAGAGACAGGTTCGAAATCAGAAGCGATTTTGACTCATAGTATTTGCTTTGATACAAAAAGAATTTTTGCTATACTGAATTTGCCCCCACCGAAGATTGCTTATTTTAATGACCATCTTTGGTTCCACTTTGAGCAATCTTAGTGGGGGCACCAAGGGTGGTCATTTAAGTTTTTAATTTTCAATATACACATTATGCAAAACTTATCATCGCAAAAATTCTTTTTGTATGCTCGCAAGTCCACTGATGTCGAGGATAAGCAGGTTTTGAGTATTGAGGCACAGCTCACTGAATTGCGAGACTATGCCAAGAGAGAGAATCTGAACATCGCCCAAGAGTTTGTGGAAAAACAATCTGCGAAAGTTCCAGGTCGTCCCATTTTCAATGAGATGATAAAGTGTATAGAAAAGGGCGATGCAGATTCTATCCTCTCTTGGCATCCGGATCGTCTCGCCCGCAATTCTATTGACGGTGGAAAAATAATTTATCTCCTCGACACAGAGAAACTTGCGAGCTTGAAATTTCCAACTTTTTGGTGTGATTCGACATCACAAGGTAAATTCATGCTCAACATGGCTTTCGGACAAAGCAAATACTATGTTGATTCTCTTTCCGAAAATACCAAAAGAGGACTTCGCCAAAAAGTTCGTAATGGAGATTATCCAACGCTTGCCCCTGTTGGATATATCAACGACTCCCGAACAAAAACTGTTGTCGTTGATAGAAAGAAAGCGAAAATTATCAGGCAAGCGTTTGAGTTCTACGTAAAAGGCGGTAATAGACTGGAAGATGTCTCAAACTTTTTGGCGAAGCACAATATATTTTCAAAGCCTGGAAAGAGAATCCACAAGTCCCGTGCGACTTCAATTTTATCAAATCCATTTTACACTGGACTATTTAGATATGGTGGTGAACTCCACGAAGGAAAGTACGAGCCAATCATTTCAAAGAAACTTTTTGATAAAGCGCAGGAAATGTTGAAACTTCGTGGAAAGCCCGATAGAAAACCTAAAAACGACCCCCAACCCTTCTGTGGTCTCATTTCCTGCGCTTCATGTGGAATGATGATAACTGGCGAATACAAGGTTAAGAAGCAAAAAAATGGTAATACTCACGAATATATTTACTATCACTGCACCAAGAAAAATAGAAGTGTGAAATGTGAAGAACCTTGTATTCGGGAAGAAGAATTAAATCGCCAGTTATCATCCGAAATCAAAAAAGTTTCTTTGCCCAAAGACTGGGCGGAGGAATTAAACAGAATGGCGTTGGAGGAAAATAAAAACTCCGCCCAGTCTTTGACTGCTTGTGTGAAAGAGAAGCAAGAAAAGATTTCTTCTTTGTCGCAAAAGTTAGAGCGACTTCTTAATGGATATTTAGACCAAATAATTGATAAGGAAGATTATCGTTTGCAAAAAGGAAAATTGTTGTCTGAAAAGAAGTCGCTCGAAGAAGAAATCTACAATCTTTCACACAAGCAAAATGATTGGCTCGAACCTTTTCAAAATTGGTTAAATGTCGCACAGGGATTGGACAAAATTGCTTCTGATTCAGACCTTTTTGCGAAAAAGGTCTGTGCCAAAGAAATCTTTGGCTCGAACCTGTCTCTTGGCGAAAAAACTCTGCGCGCTTGCGCGCCGAATTCGGATTCATTTTTGGCGGATTCTCTTGCGGATTCTGGGCAAAATTCAGGCGGGAACCATTGGGACGCGCTTCGCGCGTCCCGCGTTTTGGCTTCTAAGAAACCGTTGAGTTCGTTGTTGGTGCCCCCAGCAGGAATCGAACCTGCATTCCAGGTTTAGGAAACCTGTGTTCTATCCATTGAACTACAGGGGCTTATATACCTCATTTTTACACATTCCCCCCTTGTTATCAATATTATTAGTTGATACAATAACATATATGAAAGAAAAGACGCCAATAGTAAAAATAGCAAAAAAGATCTGTCCCGCTGTAATAACTATTGTAGCCTCAAAAGACCTTCCTCAGGTGGAAGGTTTTTATTTAATGCCCTCCAAGGGAAAAGGAGTTGTTATGCCAAAAATTAAAGGAGAAAACCAGAAGATTAAAATAGGAGGAGGATCCGGTTTTCTTATTTCCTCGGACGGATATATTATAACGTCGAGACATGTGGTCCAAGATTTGGAAGCGGAATATACAGCAGTTTTAGAGCCCGAAAAAAAATACAAGGCAGAGATCTTGGCAAGAGACCCAATTAATGATCTGGCTATTTTAAAGATAAAAGGAAAGAACTTTCCCTATCTTAAGCTGGCAGACTCTAAAAAAATAAGCTTGGGAGAAGATGTAATAGCTGTAGGAAATGCCTTGGGAGAATTTCACGATACTATAAGCTCGGGAATAATATCTGGAATATCAAGATTTGTAAAAGCAACAAACGAACTCACTTTTCAGGCAGAAAACCTCAGAGGCCTTATCCAAACAGACGCTGCTATAAATCCAGGGAACTCAGGCGGACCTTTAATTAATATGGAAGGAAAAGTAATAGGAGTTAATACAGCCGCCGTAAGAGGAGCCCAGAATATAGGGTTTGCCATTCCCATAAACTGCGCTAAAAAAGATCTTCAAGAGGTTAAGAAATACGGGAAAATAAAGGTTCCTTTTTTAGGAATAAAGCATGTTCTCTTAACAAAAGAAATAGCAGGAAAAAACAAGATTCCGGTAGATTATGGAGCTTTAATTGTCAGAGAAAGTCTGGGAGAATCTGCCATTATTAAGGGATCTGCGGCAGAAGAAGGCGGCCTAAAAGAGTTTGATATAATTTTGGAAATAAACGGAAAAAAAATCACCCCGGATAGCCCCCTTTCTACAGCTCTTCAAAAGACCAAAATTGGAGAAGAAATAAAGCTTAAAGTTTTAAGAGATAAAAAGGAAATAAATCTTAAAGCCAAACTAAAAGAGAAAAATTAGCGTAAATCTATTACTTTATACCTTGTCTCTACAACCTCTTGGTATTTATCAAGAATAATCCATCCTACAAAAAGAGAAACTAAAAGGAGAATTATTATGCCTAAAGGAGTAGAGACTTTTTTATTTAAAGCATTTAGCATAGTTTGTGAGGATAATCTGTAAAAATCCCGTCAGCTCCCCGTTTTTTAATAGTTTTCATATCCTCCTCTCTATTCACTGTCCAAACTAAAACCTTAAACCCTCTTTTCTGGGCTTTTTTAATAAACTTCTCTGAGGCCGCTCTAAGGCGAATATTAAGAGAAAAAGCATTAATTTTTTCTGCCTGCCTCAGCTTTAGAAAAGTAGGCTTACTTACATTCAAAGCAAGTTTAGCTAGAGGAATAATATCTCTTATCTTTTTTAAAGCAGAATAATTAAAAGATGAAACTAGAAAGTCATTGTAGCTCCATCCCTTATTAATCCACTTTTTTATCATTTCAGCTATAATAACTGCTTTTTCCTTATCTTTAAGCTCAATATTTATTTTTGACTTTCTTCCTATCAACTCCAATACCTCCTCTAGAGTAGGTATTTTCTCTTTTCCTTTGACTCTAAGCTTACTCATCTCTTTTAAATCCATATTTCTAATCTTTCCCTTTTTCCCCGTCAGCCTTTTAAGCTTTTTGTCGTGAAAAACCACAGCCTCTCCTGTTTTAAGAAAGCGAACATCGCATTCTATCATGTCAATATTAAAATCAAGAGCTTTTTTAAAAGCCGACAAAGTGTTTTCTGGTTTTAATCCTGAAGCTCCTCTGTGCGCTATTTTAAGAATCATTATTGTATTTTACCTTGCCTGAAATTATATAATAAACCAAGGACATTATGGGTGCCCGGCCGGGCTTGCACCGGTAACCTCCACGGCCACAGCATGGCGCTCTACTAATTGAGCTACGGGCACCAAGTATCTATTTAATGCTTATCTTGATGCGCCCTCGGCAGGAGTCGAACCTGCACTCTTGTCCTTAGAAGGGACCTGCTTTATCCAATTAAGCTACAAGGGCACAAATAACATTATACACCAAAATAAAGATATGGTCAATCTTCTTGAGAGAGCTCTTCAAAAACATTAGGATAGTCTTTATCGTCTGCCATATTAAACACCTTTTCTTTTTCTTGCCAAACTTTAAGCACTTCTTGATAAGTTTTTTCGTTAAGCTCAAAAGGAGAAGGTGGGTTTTCAATTTTCTTGTTTTCTGCTACAAAGCCATACTTATAATAGAAGAATCCAGAAACAGCTAAAGCTATAATAAAGACAACAAAAAACGACAAAAACAAATGGCTAACAACTAGGAGAAAAAAACTCTTGCCACTTTTGATAATTTTATTTAACTGTTCAATTATTTTCATTTTTGGTAAATGCTTCTAACTTAATGTTTAAAATTAAATCCCCCGGCAAAAAATCTTTATATCTGTCAGATCTTAAAGATTCCTCTTCTATCTTGCTTATAGAAACGCTTCCGATCTTGGTCAAATAAAAAGAAGATTCCAGCTTGTCTAAAAACCTTAAGCAAGAATCCGGAGAACCGGTTATCCTTAACTGAAAACCTATTCCTTCCCAGACAGACTCTTCTTTTACAGCCGAAGGATTGATCTCTATAACCGCATTTGTTCTTGCCGCTGTTTTCTCTAAAAACTCTATAAATTTAACGGGAGCTTCAGAATCTACAAAAAGATTGTCTATTTTATCTAAATTAGGCTTTATTTTTCCGAATTCCCTTTTTATTTGAGAAACGTCCCCACTTTCTCCTTGAGATATTATAATCTCTTTTCTGATTTCTATTATTTTGTCTGAATTGTCCTTAATCTTTCCGCCTAGAAAGAAAATCAAAAAAACCGTTAAAATAACCCCGACCAGTCCAGAGGTTAAAGCTATTAATATTGTTTGCTTTTGGATACTCATTTACTTATTTTAAAGCTTACTGAAAAATCAATATCTGAGGCCTGAACCCAGTTGGCAGGAGGAAAGCTCACTTCTTTAAAATTATTTTCCTGCTCTAATCTTTTTTTAAGATCGAACAAATCCTCTCTGCTTGAAGCAAGTCCAGAAAGAGAAATCTTTAGGTGAGAATCTTCTTTCGCTTCAGACAACACCGCAGAAAAATTATGCAGATAAACGTTTTGGGGCAGAATATCCCCTATTCTCAAAAGAAGGGTGGCATAATCTGTTTCTTGGTTATAGTGTTCTTTCAGCTCTAATAAGATTTTATTTGCTTCTTTAACTTTTTCTTTTATCTCTCTTTCCTCTTCTTGCTCAAAACCAGAATCTCTGCTTGCTATATTGGCATAGTACTCGGCTCTTTTCGAAAGATAAATATTTAAAGAAAAAAGCGTAAAGACTAAAACAAAAATAAAGAAAAAAACCATAAAAGAAAAGATAACAGAGAGCTTCCTTTTTCTTTCTGCCATTAAAGTTTTTTTCTCTTGTGGGGGAAGAAGATTAATCATAATATGTTTCCCTTTACTCCTCTTAAGGCAAGTCCTAAAGCCGTAGTATATCCCAGAGAATCCTCATAAGAAAGCTCGGGAATTTCTTTTAAGGGGTGGGGGAGAATGTTTATCCAGGGATTTGCTTTTTCAACAGGAATATTTAACTTAGAAGAGATAACATCTGCGAGGCCTTTAAGATTTCCGCCCCTTCCGCATATTAATATTTTACTTATCTCCGGAGAATTCTCGTTGCTGTGGGTTTTGTAGTAATTTCTATACTTATCTGCTTCTCCAGCCAACTCCTTTAGGGCGGGGGTTAAAGCTTTGGAAACCTTCTTAGACCCTCCCCCTAGACCGTACTTTATCTTCATTTTTTCCGCTTCTTTTTCCTCTATTTTTAATTCCTTGGCAACAGCTTCTGTCAAAGCCCTAGAAGAAACACTGCTAGACGAAGTAAACTTTATGGAAGAGCCGGAAAAAATTATGAAACTAGTATTACTTTTCCCAAAATCTATTATAAGAAGAGGGGCTTCGCTTTTCTTTTTTCCTACTACAGCTCTTGCTATTGACTGAGATTCTATTTCAAAAGCCCTAGGATTTAATCCTGCCTCCTTAAGGCATTCAAAGTAAGATTCTACTGTATCTTTTGAGATTGCAGCTATTAACACTTCCATTCTTTTGGAATCAATATTATTTCCAGCTAACTGAAAATCAATATATGCTTTCTCAATGGGAAGAGGAATATAGTTCTCGGCCTCAAAAGGAACAGCTTTTTTTAATTCCTCTTCTTTCATTTTAGGCATAGGTATTATCTGAAGAAAAGCCTTTTTCTCTGGAAGAGAGACTACTACATTATCTGTCCTAATCTTCTCTCCTTCTACCTTAGCTAAGGCTTTCTTTATGTTCTCAATTAAAGCTTTCTTATCTTTTATCTCCCCTTCTTTCATAATTCCATCTTTTAGGGGAAATTCTCCCCAAGAAGCTAAACTAAAATACTTGCCTTTCTTTTTAAGCTTGGCTACTTTCAAAGACAGGTCTGATATGTCGAGACCAAAAGCTTCTTTTTTAACTTTTAAGAAATTAAACATCTCTAGTGTCTATTATAGCAAGAAAGACGATTTATTCTAACTCTTCCCACTTGATAATCCCAAACTCAAGATCAACATTAGGAACAAAAGGAGGAGGGACATAAATAAGGCTGCTGTCTGTATAGTTTTCCCTTTCTTTATATCCCGAAACAGTAACGCTTCCTGATACCCATTGGGTTCCTACTCTGCTGTTACTGACAACAGACCCTATTATCTCAAGCTTGTCTTTTATATTATCTGTATAATGGTTTCTTCCAAATCTTCCTTTCTGAGCTATAAATATGCCTTTCATTTCCAAGTTATCGGGAGAAAGAGGAGATATTAAAATGTTTTCTTCAGCTATTAAAGCCAGTCCGTCTTCTGATCCTTCAAAATAATACTCCAGATCATCCGTTACCACTATGCTGGTATCTACATTAGGGTTTTCAAGATCTGCTGAAACTATGGTGGTTTTCCCTTCAAGCTCTCCTTCTATCCAAATGTTATCTTCTATAAAAACAACGGAGCAAGAGGAAGGAATAGAAAAAGTATCATAAAGATACTCATCTGATATTATAAAATAATCCCTGTGCCAATCCTCCTCTTCGTTGTATCCCCAAACAAAAGAAAGACTTGTAATTATTCTAGCTTCAAAAGTTCCGTTGTTTTTTATAATTATGTGATATCCTTCAGCTGCAGGGTCAATATCTTCGGAGGGAGGGAGATAAACTCCGAAGTTCTGAGCCTTATCCTTTATATTAGCCAAGTCCACTGTGATTCCGTCAAAATCAAAAGGAGGCACAGGAAAATCAAATAAATCAGGGTAAGAATTACCGCTAGTAGTAAATACTCCGGGACAGAAACAGTCGCTGTCTCTAATTTCACAGTCCGAAGGACAGGGATCGCACCCAAAAGAATTTGTACATATCCATTCTTCTTTGTTAGAGGTAACAAGAGACTTATTTTCACCGTCCATCCTTATTCCTCCGTTGGAGTGGTAAAAGCCCTTTATTTCTCTATCTTCTCCTGCCCACACATTGTCGTTTATAAGATAAGCAAACTTAGCTACAGAGGTTCTGCCATAGGACACTTTTATTTTTCTTATAAAATCAGGGAATCTGTCTGTCTTGCCAGAAGAAATAATCTCTCTATGAGTAATATCTCCGCAAGAAGTTTCATTGTTTATATCTAAAGAAAAATCGCCGATCAAGTTTCCGTAAACATCGTAATAATTTTTGTTATTTAAACAGTTCCCTTCTGCATCGTTGTTAAGACACCATTTATAATAATCAATACCGGCTTCGGCTACATAAAGAGACTCTTCCCAAGAAACTCTTTTTAAAGAAGCTCTTAATTGAAAAAGAATAAAACCTGTAATGGAAGTAAAAAGAATAAGAAAAACCACTCCAAAGACCAAAACTAAGGTTATAATATTGCCTTTTTTATTCTCCTTTAAGATTTCTAAGTTTAACATAAGATTCAAGTTCAAAACCTTGAGGAGCCCTGTTGGGATCCACATTTACTATTAAAAAAACTTTCATCAGCTTCGTATCAGCTAAACGAGCCGGCATTTCTATTATTTTATTCCCCTCGCTGTCGTAATACTCAAAAACAGGAGGTGAATTGCGCACATAAGAGCTTAAAACAGAAACCTCCTCTTGGTCAGGGTCGTAATAAAGAGGAGATCCTATAGGATTAACAACTCCCTTTTTGAATTCGTGCTCCAAACCGGAAATATCTTCCTGCCAACTTAATTCAAATCTTACTCTTGCAGAATGATTGGGCTCTCCCCAATTGCAAAAAGGATCTACCCGCCCGCTGGTATCAGCTGAAATATTAACTGTTCCATCCAGAAGTTTGTCTGCAATGTCAAAAGTGGAATCTCCCTGCCAAGTTCCCGCACAGTCTGAACAGCCATGTCTGCATATTCTTCCTAAATAATCTCCGTCAGCATAAATTTCCGCATACTCTCGAACCCAGCCGAAGTCTCCTTCTATGGACACTTTAAGCTCTGCAGAATTAAGGTCCCCCGTAAGAAAATCGGAAAAATCAACACTGCAGCTTCCTCCAGTAGAAAAGCTATAGCATTCTTTAATTTGATTTCCAGAGCTTACACCTCCTATAAAATACCTTACTCTTTCTACGTCTCCATCTTTGTCTATATCTCCAAAAAAGATAAATTCTTTATCGTCTGCTTTTTCTATGGGATAAGAACCGTCTTCTCCTGAAACAGCTTCTCTTATCTCTTTTGTCATCGTAGAAACGCCCCTTCTGGCTTCCTGAACAGCTATCGACTGCTGCCAGGCAAAAGCATGTGTTTTATATAGGTAGAAGATAGATCCGAAAACGGCGCCTATAACCAAAGAGAAAACACCTATGGTCACTAAAGCTTCAATTAAAGTAAATCCTTTATTATTCATTCTAACCTTGTAATATTAATAATTTTAAATTCGTCTCCCGAAACAAAAACTGTTCCCGAATAATCTGAAAAGCCGGAACTGGAAATCTCTATATTATAGGTCCCCTCCTCTAAGGGTATAAAATATGCCTGGCCTTTGCTGTTTGTATTCTGAGTTCTGTCATACCCTGTCTTGTAAAGCCTTACAGAAGAAGAGAAAACGGGCTCCCCCGTATCTTGATCCTGAACTGTAATCATAAGGGAGTTTTGAGCTTCCAGATAAAGATCAACCGAGAGAGCGGTATCCGGGACAAGGCTTACAGGAGAGGGGTCTGTTTCAATAAGATCCAGTCCTGTTGCGGGATCTACCGTAAAGGTGTACAAATCCCACTCTAAATTAAGAATATCAACATGGGCCGAGAGGCCTGAGTTGTGGTCCTGAGAATATTTATAGACAGGATCGTCATTTGAGTCTTTTCCGATAATTTTATCTCCTCTTAAATTAAAACTGACATTAGAAATAGGACTGGGCTCTGAGGTTCTCCAGGAAAGCTGCCAGTCATAAAGAACAGGGCTCACAAATGTATCCGTGGTTTCCAAGTTTCCCTTTATTTTCAAAGAAGGATAAATAGAAACGTTTAAGGCGGACAAGTCAACTGGAGAAATAGAGAACCCTGAAGAGTTTCCAGGAAGATCTGCTTCTGGAATCAAGGTCCAGACAGACCCGTCAAAATAGAGAACTTGATAAGAAATCTGCGTTCCCCCTATTTCTTCATCATTCCAAGAAAAATCCTCCCAGCTTGTAAGCTGTGCAGGAACTATTTGCTCTGATATTAAATAACCAGACAAGCCCGAAGATATTCTTACTTCTCCGCCTTGGACAGAGATAGTAGAAGAGGCTGAAATATGGCTGTCTGTTGTAAAGGAATCTGAAAAGTTATCAGCGCTCCAAAAAGACATAGTGTCTACAGACAAGGAGCTTATTTTATCTATAGGAAAGCTTCTTTCCGTTACCCTTCCTTCAATAACAATAAGATCTGGCCTCTCGGGCGTAGTTACTTCTTCAACGCTGTATGTCCTACTGCTGTTGTAGCCGGTTTTAGAAACCTCAACCCTATAAGTTTCAGCCGGAAGAGAAAAGAGATGAGTTCCTTCTGTCGGGGTAGCCGTTTTAATTATATCTCCGGTCTGAATATTTTTTATCTCGATTAAGGGGTTGGACACCATAAGACCCTGAGCGTCAAAAACTGAAACAGAAAAAATACCCCCCACCTGGGCGCATTCTTGAATAATGTTTTCTGGAGCTATATCTGTTGACATTTCCACTTCCCCATCAAAAGAACCTGTCCAACTTACTTTAATATATGCTTTCTTGTAATCATTAGGACAATCATCTTCGGGCGATTCCAGGCCATCTGCTTCGTCTACTATAAAATCAACGCGTCTTAATATAGTAAAATCTTCCCCGTTTAAGTTTTTAACGGTTTCCGCTTCTAAAACCCCGTCAGGATAATCGCCAACTACCCCTATGCTCTCATAGGAAAGATTCCTTATCTTCTCCAGCTCAGCAGAGGCCAATGAGGTAGCTGCAACTCGGCTTCTGTTTTGTCCAACCACTTTTAGAATAAGCTGGTATCCGGCAAAAACAGCCAAAAAGACTATTAAAGCCAGAAAAATACCTACTAAAACTTCTATTAAGCTAAATCCTTTTTTCATAATTAAAAAGCTCCCATCATGCTGTAAATGGGTTGGAGCATTGAGATAGCAAAAAAGCCTACCGCAGCTCCTATAATAATCATTAAAACAGGCTCTATAATGGAAGATAAGTTTTGAGTTATCCTTGTTACTTCAGACTCATAGAACTCAGCTAACTTATCAAGCATTGATCCTATTTCCCCCGTTTCCTCGCCGACAGAAATCATTTGGATAACCAAAGAAGGATAAATGTTTTCATAATCTTTCATTACAGAAGAAAAAGAAACTCCCTTTTTCACTCTGTTCGAGGC
>CAZDXV010000015.1:0-10189 GCA_964509645.1 uncultured Candidatus Saccharibacteria bacterium
TTCAAGATAGCAGCCGCTACAGCTTTCAGAGAGGCCGCTAAAAGAGCCAACGCTATAATTCTTGAGCCCATAATGAAAATAGAGGTTATAGCTCCGGGTGACTTCTTCGGAGATGTAGTAGGAGATCTTTCTTCTAGAAGGGGAAAGATAGAAGAAACCAAAGACAGGCTGAATCTTAAGGTAATTGACGCTAAAATACCCTTGGCTGAAATGTTTGGATATGCTACCACCCTAAGGTCTATTACGGAAGGAAGAGGAAACTTTACTATGGAGTTTGATCGCTATGAAGAGGTTCCGGGGAATATAGCCCAGGAGATAATCGAAGGAAAAAGGCAATAAACTTACTTGACTATTATTAAATCTTCTACTATAAAGGAGATACGTGAACAAAAGGTTGACATTCGTTCCAAATTAAAATAAAATATTAACATAATTAATTAAAGAAAAGCCTAAACTTTTCTAAAATAATAAACATGGCAGAAAAAGAAAAATTTGAAAGAGGAAAGCCCCACGTTAACGTAGGAACTATCGGTCATGTGGATCATGGTAAGACCACTTTAACTGCGGCTATTCTTCATGTTTTAAGCTTGAGTGGCTTTGGAGCCGTTGAAAAAAGTGTTGACCAGATAGACGCTGCTCCAGAAGAAAAAGCCAGAGGGCTTACTATTTCTGTTTCCCACTTAGAGTATGAAACAGAAAAGAGGCATTATGCTCATATCGACTGTCCGGGTCACGCCGATTACGTTAAAAATATGATTACAGGAGCAGCTCAGATGGACGGAGCTATTTTAGTAGTTTCCGCTCCTGACGGCCCCATGCCTCAGACAAGAGAGCATATCCTTCTTGCTTACCAGGTAGGATTGCCTTCTTTAGTTGTCTTCCTGAACAAAACAGATATGGTTGACGACCCCGAAATTATTGAATTAGTTGAATCTGAAGTAAGAGAGCTTCTGAAAAAATACAAGTTTCCCGGAGATGAAACACCTATTATCAAAGGATCAGCTCTAAAGGCTCTTGAAGCAAAATCACAGGATGACGAGGCTGCCAAGCCCATAATTGAACTTACGAAAGCTCTTGACGACTATATTCCAGAGCCTACCAGAGAAGTTGATAAGCCCGTTTTAATGGCGGTTGAAGACGTTTTCTCAATTGAAGGAAGAGGAACCGTTGCTACGGGAAGAATCGAAAGAGGAATTATTAAGCCAGGTGAAGAAGTTGAGTTGGTTGGGTTGAGAGATACCCAGAAAACAGTGGCAGTATCTGTTGAGATGTTTAATAAAATGCTTGACGAAGGAAGAGCGGGAGACAATGTCGGTATTCTTTTAAGAGGATTAAAGAAAGAAGAGGTTGAAAGAGGACAGGTTTTAGTTAAACCGGGATCAGTTACTCCTCATACGGAGTTTGAGGCAGAAATCTATATCCTTACCAAAGAAGAAGGAGGACGTCATACGCCTTTCTTTGCAGGATACAAACCTCAATTCTATATCAGAACTACTGATGTTACAGGTGAGATGACTTTGCCCGAAGGAACAGAAATGGTTATGCCGGGAGATACTGTTAGTCCTACAATTAAGCTTCTAATGCCCATTGCCTTAGAAGAGCAGCAGAGATTTGCTATTAGAGAGGGAGGAAAGACTGTAGGAGCCGGAGTAGTCACCAAGATTTTGAAGTAAAAAATCCGCTCATTCTCTTTGAGGATGGGCGAATTTATATCATTAGAATAAAGGAAGAATTTACTAAATGCCAGTAAAAAAGAAAAAGGAAGTAAAGTCCAAGCTCAGAATAAAACTGAGAGCTTACGACTACAAAGTGATAGATAACAGCGCCAGACAGATCGTTGATACAGCTCTTAGATATGGAGCAGCGGTTATAGGCCCTGTTCCTCTTCCTACAGCCACTAAAAAATACACGGTAAACCGTTCTTCTTTTGTACACAAAGATAGCAGAGAGCAGTTTGAGATGAGGGTTCACAAGAGACTGATTGACATTATGAGCCCCAATACAGATGTAATAGATGCTTTGATGAATTTGAATCTTCCTGCCGGTGTAGACATTGAAATTAAGATATAGGGCTTTACAGAGAGGGATTTTTCCCCTATAATCAAAATGCACATGATAAGAGAAAAAACTTGAAAAGTTAAAGCTTTTATTCGGATATAGCCGCAACGAAGCCGGGCTATGCCCGGTTTTCACTTACTATGAATTTTATACTAGGAAGAAAAATAGAAATGAGCCAGATGTTTGATAAAGAAGGGAAGGTAATTCCCGTAACTTTGGTTGAAGCCGGTCCTTGCCAGGTGACTCGGCTTAAAACAGAAGAAAAAGATGGATACAAAGCTGTTCAGATAGGATTTGAAAAAGGGAAAAAGGGATTTAAAGTTTTAAGAGAATTCAAAGCGGATTCTTTTGAAGGAAAAGAAGGAGGAGAGATTAAGGTTTCTGTTTTCAAGGAGGGTGATAAGGTTAAAGTTTCCTCTTTCTCCAAGGGAAAAGGTTTTTCTGGAGGAATAAAAAAATGGGGCTTTTCTGGAAAGCCGGCCAGTCATGGAACAAAACACGCAGAGAGAGAAATAGGATCTATCGGATCTGCTTATCCTCAGCGGGTAACTAAGGGAAGAAAAATGCCGGGCAGGGCAGGTTTTGACAGAGTAACGGTTTCCAATCTTTTAGTGGCAAAAGTTGATGAGAAAAATAATTTAATAGCTTTAAGGGGAGCGCTTCCGGGAAGGAGAGGCTCTCTGGTTGAAATTAAGGGATAAAATGGAAACTAAAACAAAAAAAACAGCTAAAGATCTTCCAAAAGAGATCTTTGAGGTAGAAGTTAAACCAGAGCTCATAACCCAGGTTTTTTCCGTTCAGCTAGGAAACAGAAGAAAAAAGATAGCTGCGGTAAAAGAAAGAGACGAAGTTAGAGGGGGAGGAAAAAAGCCTTGGCGTCAAAAAGGCACCGGAAGAGCAAGGCATGGATCCATTCGTTCTCCTATTTGGAGAGGTGGCGGTGTTACTTTTGGTCCCGATAAAGAAAGAAACTTTAAACGAATTCTTCCCAAGAAGCTAAGAAGAAAGGCCCTGTTGGGAGCCTTATCTCTTAAAGCTAAAGACAGCGAAATTATTGTTGTAGAGAACCTTTCTTTGGAAAAAACAAAAACAAAGATTATGAAAAAGGTTTTAGATGATATTATGCCAGACAAAAGGTCTGTTTTAATTGTAACTTCCGGTAAAGATGAAACCGTTTTAAGAGCTGCAAGAAATATTGCCGGGGTTTCTGTAAAAGAGGCTAGAGAGCTTAACGTTGTAGATGTTTTGTCTTTTAAATACCTATTAATGACAAAAGAAAGTATTAAAACTGTAAAAGAAACTTTTTTGAAATAATATGGCAATATTAGACGCTTTTAAAAAGAAAAAACCTGAAAAAGAGGAAACAAAGAAAGAAAAGCCCAAAAAGGCAGTTAAAAAACCGTCTCTTTTCCTTGTTTCTCCCCATGTTACAGAAAAAGCTACGGATTTGGCAGAAGAAAATAAATACATTTTCAAGGTTTTAAAAAATTCTAACAAAAAAGAGATTAAAAAAGATGTAGAAGATTCTTACGGAGTTGAGGTTGAAAGCGTTAATATTATAAATGTGCCCAGAAGGAAAAGAAGGCTAGGAAGACAGGAGGGATGGAGAAAAGGATATAAAAAAGCCATTGTTAAAGTTAAAAAGGGACAGGCTATTGAAGTTCTGCCCAGATAACCATGAAAAAGGTCAAAAGTAGAAAATCCGAATTGTCTAAAAAAGCTCCAGAAAAAAAGCTTTTGGTTTCTTTAAAGAATAAAGCAGGAAGAGGAAGCTCAGGAAGGATTACGGTCCGTCACAAAGGAGGAGGAGCTAAAAGAAAATACAGGATTATCGACTTTAAGCAGGATAAAAAAGATATTCCGGGAGAAGTTTTGGCTTTAGAGTACGATCCCAACAGAACGGCTTTCATAGCTCTTTTAAAGTACGAAGACGGGGAAAAGAGGTACAGACTAGCTCCTGACAAGCTTAAAGCTGGAGACAAGGTTCTTTGTTCCGATAAGGCTCCCGTTAAAAGAGGGAATAGAATGAAGCTTAAGAATATTCCCGTGGGAACTATGGTTTTCAATATTGAATTGGAGCCCGACAGAGGAGGAAAAATAGTGAGGTCGGCAGGATCTTCTGCCAAGGTTTTAGCCATAGAAGGAAAATATACCAATCTGGCTATGCCTTCTGGGGAAATAAGGAAGATTTTAGCTGAAAGCTTCGCTACCGTAGGAACTGTTTCCAATCCTGAGTGGAGATATGTCCAGATAGGCAAAGCAGGAAAGAGCCGTCACAGAAGAAAGAGACCTACTGTAAGAGGATCTGCTATGAATCCTGTTGACCACCCTCACGGAGGAGGAGAGGGCAGAACTCCTATTGGATTGAAATACCCCAAAACTCCCTGGGGAAAACATGCTAGAGGTGTTCAAACAAGAAAGAAAAAATGGACAGATAAATTAATTATAAAAAACCGTAAAAAGAAGAAATAATTATGCCAAGGTCGCTTAAAAAAGGTCCTTTTGTGGACGAGAATCTTCTGAAAAAAATGAAAGAGGCAAAGTCTAAAGACTCGGTTATTAAGACATGGTCAAGGTCTTGCACTATAGTCCCGGAGATGGTAGGATTTACTTTCGGGGTTTATAACGGCAAAGAACATGTTTCGGTAAGAGTTTCAGAAGAAATGGTCGGACACAAGCTGGGAGAATTTGCTCCCACCACCAAGTTCTCCAGACACGGAGGAAGAATCCAAAGAGAACTTGAAAAAGGAGTAGCTCCGCCTAAAACAGAAGAGTAATTATGGAAGCTAAAGCTAAATTGAATTTTTTAAGAATAGCGCCAAGAAAGGTAAGGCTTACGGTTGACTTGATAAGAGGGAAAAAAATTGAGGAGGCTAGGGAAGCTTTGTCTTTCACGGTTAAAAAGTCTTCAGATCCTGTTTTAAAACTTTTGAATTCAGCTGTAGCTAACGCTGTTAACAATTTAGGCATGGAAGAGGATAATCTTTACGTTTCCGAGATAAAAGTAGATGAAGGGCCTAAATACAAGAGATGGAGACCCAGAGCTAGAGGCCAAGCTAATTTAATACAAAAGAAAACATCCCATATCACATTGGTTTTAAGTGAAATTAAAGCTAAGAAAAAGAAAGCTGTTAAAAAAGAAAAGCCTGAAGTTAAAAGAGTAACAGAAAAACCGGCAGAAAAGTTCTCAGAAAAAGAAAAGCCTGATTCTCAAAAACCCAAAAAAGAGATAAAATCCAAGGGAAGAGCGAAGGGAATTAAAAATATGTTTAGAAGAAAATCATTTTAAATTATGTCCCACAAAGCCCATCCAAAATCATTAAGAATAAGAAGGACTGAAGATTGGGATACCAGAGGGTATTATGACAAGCCGGCTCTTCACCTTGAGGAGGATTTTAGGATTAGAGAATTTATTAAAAAGAGATTGAAAGATGTAGAAATTGAGAAGGTAGAAATAGAAAGATCTCCTGCTAAAGTAAAAGTTATTATTTCCAGTCCTCGTCCCGGGTTGATTATAGGGAGGGGAGGAGAAGGAGTAGAAAAGCTTAAGATAGAATTGGAAAACAAGGTTTTGAAAAAAGATGAAACTCCATTCTATATTAAAAAAGATTCAGGCCCCGCTAAGAAGCCCTCTAAAAAGAAAAAAGAAGAGCTGAAAATAGAGATAAGAGAAATAAAAAACCCCTGGACATCAGCTTCTCTGTCGGCCCAATGGATAGCTCAGCAACTGGAAAGAAGAATCCCTTACAGAAGGGCGATAAAGCAGGCCTTATCCAAGCTTGAAGTTACTAAAGAAGTAAAAGGAGCGAGAATAGAAGTTTCCGGGCGCTTAAACGGAGCTGAAATAGCTAGAAGAGAATGGGTTGCTTCAGGAAAACTTCCTCGCCAGAGCCTAAGGGCTGTTATAGACTATTCTTTAAAAGAAGCTGTCTGCACTTATGGAACAATAGGAGTCAAGGTGTGGATATATAAAGGAGAAAAGTTTGAATAATTATGGCTATTTTAATGCCCAAAAAAGTAAAGCACAGGAAATGGCACAAAGGAAAGTCAAGAGGAAACTCCAAAAATGCAACAGATCTTGCTTTTGGCAGTTTTGGCCTAAAAGCAATGAGTTCAAAATGGATTACCTCCCGCCAGATTGAGGCTGCTAGAAGAGTTATTATAAGATACTTAAGAAAAGGAGGAAAGCTATGGATAAGAATATTTCCGGACAAGCCCGTTACCAAAAAAGGAACAGAGGTTCCAATGGGAGGAGGCAAGGGGGCTGTTGATCATTATGTCTATCCCATAAAGCCTGGGAGAATCATATTTGAACTAGAAGGAATACCGGAAGAGGAGGCCAGAAAGGCTTTTAAGACAGCTACAGACAAACTTCCTGTTAAAACTAAATTTATTAAAAGATAATTATGGAAGCTTCGGAATTGCGACAAAAGAACAGAAAAGAGCTTCAGAGAGAGCTTTCAGAAAAGAAAGACAAATTAAGGCAGTTTAAATTCGATTTGAGCGCTGGTAAAATAAAGAACATCAAAGAGATAAAAGACACCAAAAAGACAATAGCCAGAATCCTGACTATTTTAAAAGAAAAGTAATTATGGCAAAGAAGATATTAAAAGGAGAAGTGGTTTCTGACAAGATGAAAAATACTCTTGTGGTTAGGGTTGAAAGAGTAAAAGAACACCCTAAGTACAAAAAGAGGTTTAAGGTTCACAAGAAATTCAAAGCTCACGATGAAAGCGGAGAGTACGGCATAGGAGACGAAGTTGTTATAGAAGAAACAAAACCTCTTTCCAAAGACAAAAGATGGAAAGTTATAGGAAGAGTTAAGCCTTCTCAAAAATCATGATCCAGACAGGGACAAATATAAAAATTACAGACAATTCGGGAGCAAGGATGGTTCGTTGTATCCGGGTTTTAGGAGGAAGCAAAAGAAGATATGCTGGAATAGGGGATATAATAGTAGGAACAGTTAAGGAAGCTGTGCCCAGAAAGCTTGTTAAAAAGCATGATGTGGTAAAAGCTGTAATGGTAAGACAGAAAAAAGCTTTAAGAAGAAAAGACGGATCTTATATCCGCTTTGATGATAACGCAGCAGTTGTTCTGGGAGCTGAAAAAGAGCCAAGAGGGGGAAGAATATTCGGCCCTATTGCCAAGGAGGTAAGAGAAAAAGGGTTTACAAAAATAGCAACAATGGCAGCTGATATAGTATGAAAATTAAAAAAGATGATACAGTGGTAATAATATCCGGTAAGGACAGAGGAAAGAAAGGAAAGGTCATAGAAGCTCTTCCCCAAAAGAGCAAGGTTATAATTGAGGGCGT
The DNA here is from genome assembly GCA_964509645.1 of uncultured Candidatus Saccharibacteria bacterium. GTDB lineage: Bacteria > Patescibacteriota > Minisyncoccia > Minisyncoccales > GWA2-38-27 > CAZDXV01. The sequence continues at coordinate 7,376 of CAZDXV010000015.1, forward strand.
TAATCTGAGAAAAAAACATATCAGGCCCAAAAAATCAGGAGAGAAAGGTCAGATTATAGAAATGCCTTCTCCTCTTGATGTTTCGGATGTAAAGATTATATGCAAAGAGTGCGGCAAAGCAACTCGAGTAGGAGTTAAAAAAGAAAATAGCAAAAAAATTAGAATCTGTAAAAAGTGTGGCAAGGAATTATGAAGCTTTTAGAAAAATACCAAAAGTTAATACCTGACTTAAAGAAAAAGTTTAATCTTAAAAGTTCAATGTCGGTTCCTAGAATTGAGAAGATTGTTGTGAATACGGGTCTTGGCAGGGAACTAGCGGACAAAGGCTCCGATGAAAAGAAAAAGATTATAAGTTCTGTAACTTCTGACCTGGCGGCTATAACAGGACAGGCTCCGATTCTAACAAAATCCAAGAAATCTATTTCAGCTTTCAGCTTGAGAGAGGGAATGGTTGTGGGAGCTAAAGTTACCTTGAGAGGGGCTAAGATGTACGACTTTCTAGAAAAGCTTATCAATATAGTTTTGCCCAGAACGAGAGATTTCTGGGGAGTAAGCTTGAAATCAGTTGATGGAAACGGAAGCCTTACGTTAGGATTAAAAGAGCATATACTTTTTCCTGAAATATCTCCCGAAAAAACAAAAAAGATATTCGGTTTGGAAATTACAATTGTTACCAGTTCTAAGAATAAAGAAGAAGGGCTGGAATTTCTAAAATTGATGGGTTTTCCTCTTAAATCTAAATAATTATGGCAAAAAAATCACAAATAGCAAAGTCGAATAAAAAGCCAAAATACAGCACAAGAATTGTAAGAAGGTGCTTTAAGTGCGGAAGAAAAAGAGGGTATATAAGAGATTTTGGTTTATGTAGAATATGCTTTAGGGAAATGGCAAATAAAGGCAAAATCCCCGGCATTAAAAAGTCATCTTGGTAATATGAGTCCTATAGCTGATACTGTCACTAGAATAAAAAACGCTTTGGCTGCCTCACACATGAAAGTAGAGGTCCCTTTTTCTAAGTTTAGATACGAACTAGTAAGGGTTTTGGAAAACGAAGGATATGTTAAAAAGATAGAAAAAAAGGGCAAGGGCATTAAAAAAACAATAGAAGTGTCTTTCAATAAGGTATCGGGAGAAGATCTCCCTAAAAGTTTTGAGATAAGATTAATATCAAAACCCGGGCAGAGGATTTTTACTAAGTCGAAGAGCATTAAAGCTGTAAGAGGGGGTCTGGGCACGGAAATAGTCTCTACTTCTCGGGGCTTAATGTCCGGCAAGGAGGCTAAAAAGAAAAACTTGGGAGGAGAATTAATTTGCGAAGTAATATGAGTAGAATAGGAAAAAAACCAATTGAAATACCGGAAAAATTAGAGATTGAAGTAAAAGACAGTCTGATTAAGGTCAAGGGGCCCAAGGGAGAGCTAGAAAGAGAAATCAGGCCCGAGATTAAAGCGGAGATAAAAGAAGGGAAAGTTTTATTCTCCCCTTTAGGAGAAAGCAAGAAAATCAGAGCTTTTTGGGGTTTGACTAGAGCCCTCATAGCTAATATGATAGAAGGAGTGACAAAAGGCTTTGAGAAGAAACTAGAGATAGAAGGAGTGGGATACAAAGCCAACTTAGAGGGGCAGGATCTTGTTCTAAATATGGGTTATTCCCATCCTGTGAAGATAGAGAAACCCGAGGGAATAGATTTTAGCGTTGAAAAAAACATTATTACAGTATCTGGTATAGATAAAGAAAAAGTCGGCCAGATTGCAGCCAAAATAAGAGCCGTCAGAAAACCCGAGCCCTATAAAGGAAAGGGCATAAGATATCAAGGAGAGCAGGTTAGAAGAAAAGTAGGCAAAAAGGCTGCTGGAGCTGAAGGAGAAGCCTAATTATTATGTTGGAAAAAGAAGCAAAAAGAAAAAGAAGGCATAAGAGAATAAGATCTGAAACAAAGGGGACAAAAAAAAGACCCCGCCTTTCAGTTTTTAGATCGTCCAGGCACATTGTTTCTCAGCTTATAAACGACGAAGAAGGAAAGGTTTTAATTTCAGCTGAAGATAAAGAAATTTCTTCCAGGAAAAAAGCTAAGGACCTTGAAGGAAAAACCGCTCAAGCTTTTTTAACAGGAAAACTTTTAGCAGAAAAAGCAAAAGAAGCAGGAATAACAGAAGCTATTTTTGACAGAGGAGGATATAAATATCACGGAAGAATAAAAGCTTTAAGAGAGGGTGCCCTGGAGGGCGGCCTTAAGGTGTAATTATGGAGATTAAAAAAAGATTTAAAAAAAGATTCAAGAAAAAAGATGATTTTGATTCCAAGCTTTTAGATTTGGGAAGAGTTGATCGGATGACAGCTGGAGGAAGGCGTTTCAGGTTCAGGGCCTTAATGATTGTGGGAGATAAAAAAGGAAAGGTGGGTATGGGTATTGCCAAGGGAAAAGATGTGGCTCAAGCCATAGAAAAAGCTTCAGCTAAAGCTAAAAAACAACTTATTGAGGTTCCTATTATTGACGAAACTATTCCCCACACGGTTAAAGCAAAATACGGAGCTGTTAGAATTCTTTTAAAGCCCCAAATGAAAGGAAGAGGCCTGGTGGCAGGGGGAACTGTAAGAGCTATTTGCAACTTGGCTGGCATAAGGAATATTTCTTCCAAGGTTTTAAGCAGATCAACCAATAAAATTAACAACTCTAAAGCTACTATAAAAGCTTTAAAAAAGCTTAATAAATAATGCAGGTACATCAATTGAAGAAAATAAAAAAGGAAAGAAAAAGGATAGGCAGGGGAGGAAAAAGAGGAACTTATTCTGGAAGAGGAATAAAAGGACAGA
>CAZDXV010000016.1:0-7778 GCA_964509645.1 uncultured Candidatus Saccharibacteria bacterium
ATGTCTTCTAATTCTATTTCTGCTGATTGCTTTTTATCGTTTTCTATTTTTGTTATTTTGAGGTAGTAGTTCATATTTCACCAAGTTAGCGCTTTATACTAATTTTGTTAAATCTCCATTTTTATCTATTTTTGGAAATACGACTTTTTATATCTCCCTGACGCAGCGCACGGAACAGCTATTAGTCTTACTGCTGGTGTCCGTATCGCCGTAGTTGACATTCACACTCAAAGCGAAGCTGGTATGGGAGGGGAGGGTGGTGGAAGACCAATAATCATCCTCTTCAAATCCTTCAACTTCATCGTAGTATGCTTGTAATAGTTCAACTACTGTTGGTAATCTCCAGCCATTTCCCAGCTTTTTAGCGTATTTTTGAGCTTCGTCCCAATTCATTTCTTTTGTTTCATTGTGCCATTCTAACTTTTTAGCAGGGATTTCTTGGATATTTTCTATTAACTCTAATTCTATTTCGTCTTTTGTTTGTTTTATGATGCGATATTTTGGCATAGTTTTATTTAGTTATTTCCGACCTTTATTCTCTTTGGGGGTTAGTAAATTAAATCCATAAACTCCTTTTATTTTGTAGCAATGCCAGAACGAGTAAAATGCAGTAGTTTTGTCTTTTTCTATTCCGTTCACCACGAAACCCATTCTATTATCTGGACATAGAAATCCAGTTTGATTATTATTCTTAATCAACCATCTAATATACGAATTATTGTTGAATGCCTGAATTGGTTGGAGCATTATGAACGGCTTGTTAAATGAATAGAGTCGGTTAAAGATTGGAGTCCTGTTTTGGAACGGAGGGTTACTTATGATATAATCACATTCAACTTCTGTTTCAAAGAAATCTTCTCCATTATCTAAATGTGTATTCACAACATTCGTATAGCCACCATTCTTTAGAGCAACAACTATATTGCTCTTATCGGTATCAAACGGACACCATATTTTGCTTTCTTTTGGAACTACACTTTTAATGTAATTTACCATTTTTTCTGCCTCGTCTAATCTGGTATCGCACATATCTCTTTCACCTGTTTTATCTTTTTTCCCCCAATTTATGTATATTTTATTTTCCATATATTTTCTCTATCCTCTACTTACCTCCCTGCGACTGGGGGAGTGCGTAGGATTGGAGGGTTGACTTTATAATACCTCTTACTTCGGCACTAATCTCGTGGAGTTGCTGTTCTCCCGCAGGGTATCTTTCAGCCGCACGAAATACTGCCTTGTGTATTTCTGTGTCTATCTTCTCCAATTCTTTGTTTTGTGTGTTTTTCATATTCTCTTTATAGTTAATTGGTAATGGGGGTTAAAAGTTTATTTCAAATCCTTGCCATTCAAACTCTTTTCTTATCCAAAAACCCTTGTAGTTTTCTCTGCTAATCGTAGAACCTTCAAGTGGAAAAGATAACAATTTGAAAATACCAAAATGAAACATATACCCTCTCGTTCTCCAAAAAATAGGTATAATCCCGAACTTAAAGTGCCATTTACCGATATTGACAAGTCCCTTTTTTGAGTTTGTTATTTTCATCTCTTTACAGTGTTAATTGGTTTGTATTTTATGGTATTTATTTGCGACCTTTATTCATTTTCTTTTCTTTGGTCATAATTAGTTAATTATTATTCCATTGTCTGCAATCCCTTTCTCAAAATCATTTTCTTCTACCACTCCGTTATATTGTTCAACATATTCTAATGCCTCTCTTTTATTAGGAGTGGTTAGCATCACGCAACATTCGTCCAAATCTTTTATTCTTGCCCTTGTGTGTTCATATTGGTTATTCTCTCCCTTTCTTGGTGGCGGATTTGGTTTAAAAAATCAAAAAATTGCTTAGTATCGTGTTCTGGACAATCTGCTTCTGGGACAAAACCATAGGGTTCTTGAATATGACACTCACAATTTTTAGATGGAAACTGCCCTTTATATTCTTTTTCTATTTTCTTTTCTTTTTTCATAATTTTGTTAAATCTCCATTTTTATCTATTTTTGGAAAATAGTTTTATTTAGTTAGTTTACGACCTTTTTTATTTTAATATTTCCCTCCCTGACACCCGCATTCCTCAAACCTGTTATGCCACCTTCCACATTTTTTACACTGCCACATCCCGGATCTTCTTTTTTCTGCTTCCTCGTAATTCTGTCCCTCTATCAATTTAGAAAACTCTTTAATACTGATCATGCTTTCTCCTATCTCTAAAAACTCTGCTCCCTCTCTTATGGCCTCTTTAAGCTGGTCTGCTTCTCTCTCTTCTAAAAAGAACCTTGATCCGTCTCGTAGCACACAAACAAATCTTTTATTGGATATTTCCTTTGTCATTTTATCTTGGCTATGCTTGGCTTATTTTTGATTTTCGACTTTTTATAAAATACTATTAAACTGCCAAGCTTGTCTGCCAATTGGATCGGCGTGGTTATTGTAGGGGCATATTTCATTTGATTTGTCTGAGGCAATAACTTGATTGTCTGTTCTACTTTTTCCCGGCCCCATTTTTTAACTAAATCTTCTAATGCCTTTCTTTGGGTTTTGTTTCCAAATAATCTATAGTGTGCTGGATTTACTTCCTTGAATAGATCTATAAGTTTATCAATCTCTTTTTTAAAAGAAATTCTTTGAATTTCCTTTCCCGCAACGCTTTGCGTTGCTATAACTTTGTTATCCTTATATATAACTTTGTTATCCTTATATACTTTGTTATCCTTAGTAGGACTTTTCACCATAGTGGTTTTTTGTCCTATGGTGTTTTTGTCCACTGGTGAATTAACCATAGGTCGTTTTTGTCCACTGGTGATTGATTTCCACTCTGTTTTATCTAATAAGGTATAGACATAATTAGCAAACTTCCCCTTTTTCCTTTCTTTTTCTATTCTTATAATATTATAAGAGGCAAGTTTTTTAATGGCTCTTCTTACTGACTTAACTGAAATTGAATGCTGATATGCTATAAGATCTTGCGAAGGAAATGCTTTTTGACTATTAAACTCAGCATGCCTACATAAAGAATTATATACTGCGGTAGCGACAGGTTTACAGAACTTTGCGTATCCATTAAGATAGACATCATCTATTTTGTATTGATCTTTTTTTCTTAAATCTCTTACTTTAAATAATTTTTGTTGGATCATATTACTCTTGTTTTTCTTTTTTATAATCAATCATGTTTTTACCGACCAAAAAATCCTACAGGACGGCTGGGATAATCGTAAGAAAACCCGTAATCCTGTAGGATTTGTTGGTAATTAAATATTAAATTGTATCTTACGATTTTTGCCATAATAAATTTTACACTATCTTCTATTTTACTCTACCCAATGACCCTGTCAAGTCAAAGTTCATTAATCCAGTCCTTCAAAACCACAACAACCACAACAAACAAAACTAAAGGGAAGAAAATTGTCCACGTTAAAACTGATATAATCAGCTCAATTATTTTGACCGGTTTAGTGGGCACAAATATCCTTTCTATTGCGTTACTGCCTTATCGGATACTATTCTCAATACAATCTTTAGTATTCCTACTATAGTAAGAGGAGCTCCCAGCTGGATTTGTCCTGCCAAAGCTGAAGCTACTCCTGCTATCACCTCAAGAATACCTACCCAGATAGTCTTTGACTCATACCACTTTTTTGTTGAGTTCATATTAAATTGTTTGGTTTATAATATGACCTTTTAATTGATTAACTGGTTGATCTTCTCTCTTGTCTTTGGCCCGAAATATCCCCATTGAGGATAGATGCCTTCTCTTTTTTGAAAGTCAATTACAGCTTTTTTTGTTATAGTCCCGAACCACCCTGTGCTTTCTTGTTCTTTTGGAAATGTCCCGAGCCATCTTAGCGCGTCTTGAAGTTTAACTACTTCCGGGCCTCTGTTTGTAAGCCAAAGGTCTGTCCTGAAATAATGAGAAGGTTTATCTCCTTTGTCTAACAGCTCTTTCCAATTATTGGGCAAATCTACAAGCACAGCCCGGCCGGTAAAAGGCATATAGTTTTTGTCAAAATAGAAATATCCATTGTCGCCCCAGTTTTCCCCCCAGCTATTCTGTGCTATAAAATAATCTTTATTCCACCCTGTCGTAACTGCGATCGCATGCCCCCACACCTTTTCTCCTGCCTTCGGAGGCCTAATATAAGGTGTCTTCCAGCCCTCATTGCTTCCATGAAATCCTACCAACACCGGCCCTATCTCGTATATCGCCCTTTTTAGCCCCTCTGGCGAGATATCGTCCAATTTGGCATAACCACCTATCCTGTAGTTAGAAACCTCTCCCTGCCCCTGTTTTGTCGGCTTAGCGCCTGTTTTAAGTAGGACATCGAGTCCGGATCTGAAAAAGGTTCCTTTAGTGTCTGGTATTCCATCTATTTTTTTACATTCCGCATAGAGCCATTCAGGATCAAAGGTTATATTATTCCCCTCTTTCTTTTCTAAGAACTCCTTGATCGCACAGAGAGAATGTCCCACACAGGAAGGATTTCTCCCTTGATCTGTAATGGTTAGGATATAGGGCAACCTGTATTCTTCCGGCAACTCTACTTTTTTCTCTCCTAATACCGAAGACAAAGGCACATCCCGGAGGTCAACTGGATCACTTACCAACCCCGTTCCCTTGCTTTCAACTCCTCCTTTCCCTATTAAGTTTTTGAAAAAATCTGTTATCCACATAATTTTACTTTTTATTAGTTTATAATCTTATCTCTGGAAGCTTTATTTCTTTTTCAAGTTTAATGTCTTTTTCAAGTTTAATTTCTGGTCTTGGCTTGGCAGGTTTTAATCCTGATTCTTTTTTCTCTTTCTCTGTGGCATATCTGAAATATCTAAGAATTGACTCTGTTGGGAATCCTGTTACCGGCTCTTGGATCAAAGACAATACTCTTAATAGATCTTCTGCTGAAGGTTCTTTCTTCTTTAGTTTACTCCAAGCTGTCGCTATGTCGTCAAGCAAGGGATAGCTGAATAATCCTTCTCCGTAATAATAATCCTTTCCTGTAATTCTCTTCCGGGCTTCCGCATAAGCATTTTCCATCGCCATGTCCAATAAAGGAATAGCTTTAAATGGTTGTAAGAGCATATTCTGCACAATATCTCCAAATAAACTTTCTTCTTCATCATCATCTCCTCCTTTTCCGAATAATCCTTTCCACCCCTCTCTTACAGCATATCCTATAAGGACATACATGATCGGGGTGTATACAGAATATAATGCTGTTTTTGTAGCAAACTCTTTTGCAGATATCTGCTTGTTTATAAACTGAATACTGGCGTCAGTTTGTAGTCTTAATAATTGATTAAGCGTGTTTTTGAACCTATAAAATGTTCTTGCGAAAGCATTCCTGCTTCTTTGAGGAGCACCCAAGTTTGCCAAAGATCCCGATCCCTGAGTCTTTTCTGAGAATTTTTGAGTTTCTGCTACGGCCCTTTCCATATCTCCGTGCTTGGCAAGTTCTGTTTTCATAATCGGGTATCCGTTAAGAACAACTCCTGTAATATCTCCACCTCTTGCAACCATGCTTGTGTATTTAGTTATACTATCTATTCCTACTTTCAAATTATTTGTTCCCTTAATTACATCCTGCACAGCTTCAGAATATCCTCTCTTAAAACGAGCTTTGACAAATGGCACATTATCCCACATAAACTTAACTGCTTTCTCTGGGTTTGCGATTACCTCTTTTGTATATTTTGTATAATTCTCTACACCAACCTCTCCAACTGAATAAGCAGATGATATTAATTGCCTTGCGAATATCGTAGGAGAGGCCAGTTTTGCTTTCACCCAATTATTCAAAGCCCTATTATATATTCCCGAGAAGAGATCCATTTTTGTTGATTCTTGATTAAGCGATAATGTTTCTATGTGGCCTATTAGGGCGCCATAAACCTCATCTCCAAACTTGTTTTTGATTTCCTGCTTCACTCTCCTGTCAGAAAAGATATTCTTTAATTCTTCATATCTTCTGCTTACACTCTTAATGTGTTCTGCTTGCTTTATGTGTCTTTGGAAGATAAGCCAAGCATTGGCCATTTCCGGGACAACTGCGGAGCTTTTACTTCTTTCTTTCATGGCCGAAGGCACTTCGCCCTGAACTCTTATATCATCAAAGAACTCTGCTTGATATTCTGATTTTGCAGGCCAGTAGATTCCTACATCTCCATTATCTCTACCAGATATCTCTATACTTCTCTGATTTAGAACCTCTTTGTATTCTTGAACCTCTTCCATTAAGTAATCTGCCAGTTTAGTATCTTCCGGAGTTAGATTTTTTAACAGAGATGTTGTTTGCTCTTCTCCAAAATGCTTATACATTCTTTCCTTAATTAAATCATTCTTAATCCCATTATAGATATTCATTAAATCAAACTTGGTGATTGGTATTTTCCTTCCCTCGATATCTGTTATCACAAAGTTTTGAGGAGCAAGATCTTTAATGAAGATCTTATTCAGTTGCCTGTTTGATTTTACTTTGTATATCTCCTTTGCTTTTTCTACTGCTAAATCTGTTTTATTATCAGCGTCGTGTCTGGAATTGGTTTGATGATATGCATAGTCATATTTATCTGCTACTTTCTTTCCTGCTACTGTATTAAGGGAAGAATAGAGGTTGGCAACAGAGCTTACATAAAGTGTCTGTGGTCCTTTAAAGATTTTCCCTAAGAGTCCCTTACCTGCTTTTTGCTTTTCTACGGCCTCCAATATTTCCTCGATTTTTTCTTGCTTTTCTAACTTCTTATTAAACTCGGCTTCATTCTTGGCTTCTTCTCCGATCCTTTTCATTTCTTGAATATCTGATAATACTTGTGCATGAAGTGCTACAGATCCTTTCATTCCATTGACTTTATAAGAAAGGAATCTTGCAATAATCTTTTGTTTTTCTGATAGATCCTCCTTTGGGATACTATTAAGTTCGGCCAAGGCCTTCTCTTGGCTTAATTTATTGTTTGAGCGGATAGTTTCAAACAACTTATTGCTTTCGTAATCATACTTTCCAACTTTCCTTTGTCCTTTCTTTACGGGTTTGGTATATTTTAATTCTTTTTCTATTGCTTGTTGTAAATCTCTTTTGGTAGCTTTTTCCTCTAACTCGGATATCCTCTCCTGTATTTCAGGAATTGCTTTTTGTAGTTGTTCTCTTGTCTGGATGTTCTTAATGGTTTTTCTAAACTTAGCCTTGTCTTTTAAATCAAGATCTGATCTGTCTATTATGTCTATTACTTCTTCTTGGGAAGATTTTATTTCTTTCTTAGTTGATATCCTTCCTTCTCTCCCTCCTTCTTCTAAACTCTTAAGTTTTTCTCTTAGGAGAACCGATGGTTTTATAGCTACTTTTCCTTCCAGGATAGCTTGACCCGTCGCTTTTCTTATGGTTGTTTTAGGAGGTTCTTTTCCACCCACCCTTGCTCCTCTTATTAATGCTTTGGCTCTTTTCTCTAATTGTTTTTTAATAGCTGGTGTTATTTCTGTGGGCTTAGTTATGTCATCTACAGAAACTCCTGCTCTATCTGCTATTTCTTGCTTTACAATATCATACAACTCTTTTACCTTTCCTTTGGTCGGCTCTTTTCCTCTATCCATATAATCCATAACTTCTCTAACTAATTTTTTACTTCTTAAATCAGAAGGTATCCATTCAGGAAAGGATGACTGTATCCCCTCAAACCGAGCCTCTTCTAACTGTGTCCCAGTTTCTATCATTATTCTTTTTCCTGCTTCTGCTGTATCTAATTCCATCCAAACCTCACCTTCAGCTTCTTCTATTGGGGTTATTTCTGGGA
>CAZDXV010000016.1:7878-9395 GCA_964509645.1 uncultured Candidatus Saccharibacteria bacterium
CCCTCCATTTTAACAACTTTCCTTCTTCTATTTGACATATCTTCAAATGCTTTTATAACAGCATATTCTTTTCCAACCCATTTTGAAACTCTGTTTACGATGCTTTGAAAAAATAATCTTAATTTGGCTGATATTGAAATGTTTCCGGCTCGCCATTCTAAAAAGAAACCATCCAAAGCTTCCTCGGTTTGATAGGCGTCCATCTTTTCTGTGAATTCTCTTTTTATAACTCTTGAAACTTCCTTACCCATAGGAGTTCCGATCCAGCTTCTAAACTCATTAAGGATATCCAGCTTTTCTTGGCTTGTATGAAACATATCTAAATAGGCGTGGAATGCTTCGTGATATACAGTTTTTTCTCTTACATATCCTCCTCTCTCTACAGCTTGGATTAAAGAGTCAGCATAAGAACCCCAAGCAGACGTTCCCTTAGGAGTTGTTATTCTTTCTTTTGTTATAAACCTTGCATCTGCTCCGGGCAGTAGTGATCCTATTATTTGATTTGCCTCTTTTTCCAATAAGAAGTTTTCTGTAGCTGGGGCTTTTTCTCTCTCTCTTAAGAGATTTGCTATTCCTTCTCTAAGAATTGTATACATAGCTTCTGTTTTTTCTGCCCTATCTCCTGCTTCCGTGACAGCCGCAGCCTTGTCTATTAATCCATCTATGGCTATTCTCCTTTTATCTACATCTACTCCTCTTTTTCTTAATTCTGTTTGGGCCCTTATCAGAAGAGCTTGCTTGTTAAACTTATCTATATTCTCTGGCATTATCTTTGGCGTCATCTCTGAGGCATCTCCCTCTTCTGTCCCTCTTATATCAAAGAATATCCTATCGTCTACTCCTTCCATAAAGGCATAGACAGGAGTTTTTCTATCCAGTTGCGTTATCTTAGTTTCAAACCATTCTACTCCTTGCTCGTCTGTTATTTCTTCAAGGTCTGGTCTTGTTTTCTTTAGGTAGTCGTATACATCTCTTTCGTAGAATTTGAATATTGTTGCCTTGTTTCTTTCAGCATCTAATGAATCCCACTCGGAACTTCCTTCTTTATATTTTTTCATTTCCTTTTCAATCTCTGCTATCAGTGATTTAATGTTTTGACGAGTAGGGATTTCTCCATAGATAGTGGCTTCGCCAGAGATGTCAAAGGTTTCTTTGTTATTTTCCACTTCTCGTGGTAAGTTTTTAATCTCTTGGACTGTTCGTTCTGACATTTTCCGACCATTGAATTTAATATCAGCTGGTATCGCCTTAAACTTCCCTTCTCCGAGGACATCGGTGATTATCCATTCTCCCTGCTCTCCTTCTCTAAAAATAGTTTGTCCTATTTCTAATCTTTCCTCTGTTAAGTCTAAATCATTAAAAGGTCTTCCATCTCTCATTTCCCTTACTACCCATCTTGCCTCCTCTCCCAACCCCTCAATCATCATCGCTGTTTCTCCTGTAGGGAATCTCAATTTCTTTTTTTTATCATTCGCTGCTCTTTTTATTTCTTCTCTTATTTGTCTTTCGTGCCAGAT
>CAZDXV010000017.1:0-5616 GCA_964509645.1 uncultured Candidatus Saccharibacteria bacterium
ATGATGCTTGTTTAGAGTACCTTTTTAAAAGCCGATTTGGGGACGATTATACCTGTCCCAAGTGCAACAAAAAGGGTTTTTATCGGGTTAAGGGAAGAAAGGCCTATGCGTGCGGTTCTTGCGGCTATCAGGTCTATCCTACCTCCAAGACGGTATTCTACAAATCATCTACCAGCTTAACAGACTGGTTTTTTGCTTTTTATTTAATGTCAAAATCAAACAATAATATATCAGCCAAAGAGCTTCAAAGACATTTGGGGTGTACTTACAAGACAGCTTGGAGAATAAGAGAAAAGATCAAAAAGCTGGGTTAATAGTTTTTTCAAAATATGTCTTTAAACAATACGATCCAATATCAATAGGTTATTGGATTTTTTAAGTTTAAAAACCCTATTTTTTACTATTTGATAGCCGATATTTTTCCACAGGTTTATCATTGACAGAGGTGCTTGATAAAGAGATAATGAAGTAATAGCTTGACAGAAAGTTACCTTAAAAAAAGAAGACCCTCATCCTCACAAAAACTTCTTGGCGGTCGTTTGAGTGAATCCTTGAAAAACATTCAAGGGGAATCAGGTCTTCTTTTTGTAGAGTAGTAAAAATAAGGGCTTCTGTCAATAGAAAAATGAGCAAAGAGAAAAAAGAAAATTACATACCCCTTTCAGAAGCTACTAAGTACTGCGACTACTCTCAGGCCTATTTGAATTTGAGAGTTAGACAGGGAAAACTGAAAGCTGTAAAGTTTGGCAGAAATTGGATGACAAAAAAAGAATGGGTTGAAGATTATGTTGCTAGGATGGACAGTGAAAATGGCAACGGAGATTACATACCCCTTTCAGAAGCTACTAAGTACTGCGACTACTCTCAGGCCTATTTGAATTTGAGAGTTAGACAGGGAAAACTGAAAGCTGTAAAGTTTGGCAGAAATTGGATGACAAAAAAAGAATGGGTTGAAGATTATGTTGCCAAGGTTAAGAAATATAAAAAGAAAAAAGCAGCTAAAAAGAAAACGTCTCTTGGCAAGATTCCGTTCGGATTGTTTGATGTTTTATCTCCTGCTCGCACCATCAAGCTTGATTTTCAGAAGAAAAGAAAAAGGATCGGAGCAGCTTACGCTTTAGCTGTAGTTTCAGTTGCTTTTCTAACTTTTTCTGTTATGAGTCTTGGAGCTCAGGGCTATAACAATAAAGCTATGAACAAGATATCTGCGACAGTGGAAGATATAGGAGAGAAAGGAAATGATTTTTGGGACTATTCTCTGGGTACGGTCCAAAGATTTTCTGATATTCCGGCCAGTCAAAAAGAAGAACTTTTTTCAGGGTATTTTAGCTGGGCCTATAACAGAGTTTCATTTTTAGTAAGCGGGATAAGAAATATTCCTTCCAGGATAGCCGGTTTATTTTCGCCCGGACAAGAGATAGCAAAAAAGCCCATGCCGGGCCCCGAAGAAGGAATGGTTGTTATTCCTTCTGTAGAAGGAGATGAAGAAGCGAAAGATAAAATAATGACTTCCTTTTCAGACGAGGTCAAAATTAAACCGGAAGACAAAACGTCAGGCATTATTATCCCCGTTTTCAAAAAGGGTCCTGGCGAAGAATATATGTACGTAATGGTTCCAACAAAGGAAGAGAAAAAGTAAACCCTCTTTTTAGAAGTTAGTCGGCTTTTAAAAGAGGAAATTAAAAAGGTCGAAAAAATTATAAATTACAGAATTCAAGAATTATGAGAAAAACATTAAGTTTAAGCCTTCTTACCGCCTTAGTGCTGATGACAGGTTTTATGTTTTTAGAGCCCCAGTCAGTACAATCTGCAGAAGATTCCGTTGATGTTTCTTTAACCGTTACCTCGGAGATAACAATTTCTTCTCCAAGCAACGTTGATATGGGAAGTATGACAGGAATAACTAGCGATACAGCTACAGGAGAATGTACTTGGACTGTAGTGACAACAGAGAACGCAGGATTCACTATGACCTTGAAAGAAAGCGATGCGGCCCCCGCTTTATCAGGACAGAGCGAAGGAGACAGTTTTGCAGATTACACAGAAGAATCCGCAGGAGATCCTGATTACGAGTGGACCTTAGCAGACAGTACTTCAGAGTTTGGTTTTACAGTAGAGCCCGAAACTGATGCTGATGCTAGCGCTATCTTTTTGGATAACGGATCTGATGCTTGTAATACAGGAAGCAACCAGACAGAAGACAAGTGCTGGTTCGGTTTTGACGGAACAAGCGCTATTACTGTAATCAACCGAAGTTCTGAGACGGATTATTCGGGAGAGGACGAAGTGGTGAAATTTAAGGCAGGAGTTTATAACGCAGACGGTGTTCCTAATGATGCCAACGGAATAGTAACAGAAGACACTTATCAGGCAACTATTACAGCCACCGTGACAGCTAATTAGGAGGGCTAAAACAGTCCTAACGGACTGGGGAAAGCTACAATTAAAATGAAAAAGAAAATTTGTTTAATCAGTATAGGAATAGCCCTCCTCTTAGCTTTAGGCTCCTTACCCTTAAAAGCCAAAGCTTATACGATAGAAGATCTGGGTCTTATCGGTGACCCTCCCGGAGATTTTGTTTTGGGACCGGGAAAAACCGAATTGTTAATGGAGCCCGGTGAAAAAACCGCCAGAGAACTCTATATCTCCAACAGGCTTGGAGAAAGGATGAAGTTTAAAGTTGAGATAGAGGACTTTGCAGGCTCTATGAATCCCGAAACGACAGTAGTTCTTTTGGGAGACCAAAGAGGCCCTTACTCTCTAAAAGACTACATTAAGCCGGAATTAGAAGAATTTGTTTTAGAGCATGGAGAAAGAATAAAAATGGAAGTTGAGATTTCAGTTCCGGAAGACGCAGAACCGGGAGGAAGATACGGATCGCTTTTAGTTAAAAGCGTTCCCCCAGGGCCGGACTTAAAAGAAGAAAAGGATAAAGCTGTTCCCGGGGTAAAAATAATCTCAAGATTGGGAACTCTGTTTTTTGTCAGAGTCAAAGGAGAAGTTGAAGAAAAAGGTTTCTTGAAAGACTTTAAAACCAGCAAAGAGTTCTATGAAAAAGGACCCGTTCCTTTCGAGCTTCTTTTTGAGAACCAAGGAAGCGTTCATTTAACTCCTTACGGCAAGATTGAAATAAAGAACTTTTTGGACAAGAAGATAGACGAAATACAGCTGGATGCTTGGTTTGCAATGCCAGGCTCTCTAAGATCAAGAAAAGTAGAATGGCAAAGAGAACTTCTCTTCGGACGCTATATCGCTACAGTCGAGGTAAGCCGGGGATATGGTGAAGATGTTGACAAGAAATCAGTTGCCTTCTGGGTTATTCCCTGGAAGCTGATTCTAGCTGGAATAGCGGCATTGATCTTGATTATTCTATTCTTAAGATGGATATTCGGTCATTTTGAGATCAGAAGGAAAGCTCCAAATGACTCTTTTGAGAAAAAACCTTCAGAGCAAAATTAAGCTGTGTAATTTCAAAATTTAAAAAAAGAAGGCCCCGTATCAGACTCTTTGAGATGGCCCTCCTATAAGAGCAAAAAGCTGTGTAATCCCAAAAAAGTCTTCTAGGACCTTCTACCTATATTTTGAAGCTTTTAAAAATAATGTCAAGTTTTATGTGGAAAAAAGGAAAATTAAAAATACCCATTAAAATATCCGTAATTTTGACGGTAGTGGTTTTATTAGCAGGAGGCGCTCCTGTTTTTGCCTTTAATATGGAGAGTAAAAATTACAAACTGGAAATAGATTCATCCGATATCAAGCCGATAGCTCAAGATTTTATGGAAAATGGAAAATATTTATCTTTTGCGGGTATTTCTCTTCCGAAGGAAAAGACTACTAATATTTTTAAGATTTTAATAGTAATTTTTGTTGTTTCCTCTTTGTTTTTGTGGATTATTATGAGAATTAGAAAAGATTTTGAAATTAAAAAAAGGAAGTCATGAGAAAAATAGTTGTTACAACTGTAACTCTTTGTTTTTTTGCAGCAGCTATCTCTATTTTCTTGTCCGAGGATACAGGAGCTGTAGCTACCAGCTCCAACTATAAGATTTGGGTTGAAGATGTCAATGCTGGAGGAAGCGATAATCAGACCTCCACTAGCTATAAAATGTCAGAGACCATAGGGGGGTTTGCTCCGGGAGAATCTGACAGCAGCAACTACAAAATGAAGGCGGGTTATCGGCAGATGACGGCTCAGTTTTCTTTAAGTATAAGCTCTCCTTCTAATGTGGATATGGGAAGCATTCCGGGAATAACAGGGGGTTCTGCTACAGGAGAAACTTCTTGGACTGTAATTACGGATAATCCTGCGGGGTATTCTCTTTCTGTAAAATCATCTACCTCAGCTGCTCTTCAGGGGCAGGCTCAGGGAGATAGTTTTACAGACTACACAGAAGCCAACTCAGGAACTCCTGATTATGACTGGTCTGTAGATGACAGTACTGCAGAGTTCGGTTTTACCCCTGAGGGAAGTCATATAGTTTCAAAATTTAAAGACAACGGATCTGATGCCTGTAATACCGGATCAAGCAATACAGCAGACAAATGCTGGTATCATTTTTCAGATTCCAACGAAACTATCGGTAGCTCTTATTCTGCTAATCATGTTTCGGGAACCGCAACTACTCTAAAGTTTAAGGCCGAGCTTTATAACGCAGACGGTGTTCCTAATAATGATGCTGGCATACTGATAGAAGATACTTATCAAGCAACTATAACAATAACTGCCTTAGCCAATTGAAATGAGATATTTTATCAAAATAATATTAATTATCAGCTTGATTCTTTCTTCGGGAATTGTTTCGGCAGTTGAAGATTCTGTCAATGTCTTTGTAGACGTTGATTCTCCTTGCGGCAACGGAATCTGCGAGGCAAGCAATGGAGAAAATGAAATTACTTGTCCTACAGACTGTGCCGGAGCTATTTGTAATAACAACGGAGTTTGTGAACCGGGCAGAGGGGAAACATACGAGAACTGTCCTTCTGACTGTTCGGCTGCCCCTCGTCCTGGAGGAAGGAAAGATATTGCTCCTCCTGTAATTTTTAATGTAAAGATAAGCAATATTACCCTTACTTCAGCGGATATTTCTTGGCAAACAGATGAACCCGCCCTCTGTAAGTTTTATTGGGGTAAAACCTATGAATATAAAGAAGAGTCTATAGCCAAAGATTCCTATTCTAAAAAGAACTCTATCAAGCTGGAAAATCTTTCTTCTAGCACCTATTATCACTTTAAAATAGCCTGTGAAGACTTTAAAAAAAATAAAGATGAATCAAAAGATTACCAATTTCAGACCTTAGACAGTATTCCACCCGGTAACATCAGCGATTTTACAGCAGTGGGAGGAGACAAGAGAATAACTTTAAGCTGGAAAAATCCTTCAGATTCTGACTTTGAAGGAGTAAGAATAATGAGAAGCACAGATTTCTTTCCCTCCAGTCCTTGGGATGGCGAACTTGTCTTTGAAGGAAGGAACACTTCCTATATAGACGAAGATCTTGAAAACAGAATGAGATATTACTATACAGCTTTTAGCTATGATGAAGACGGAAACTATTCTTCCGGTGCTGTTGCCTGGGCTGTTCCCCAGGCTCCGGGAGAACCTCCTGTTTATCCCC
>CAZDXV010000018.1:0-5250 GCA_964509645.1 uncultured Candidatus Saccharibacteria bacterium
TTCTTTTCCAAGATAAAAGTAGCTGTTTTAAAGCTTAAAGCTCCTCTTTCTGTCGGAGACGAGATAAGAATTGCTGGAGGAGAAGATACGGATTTCAATCAAAAGGTAGACTCTATGGAGTCAGATCATGAAAAAGTTAAAAAAGGGAAAAAAGGAGACGAAGTCGGATTAAAGGTAAAAAAGAAAGTGAGAGAAGGGTACAAGGTTTACAAGCTTTAGTTTTGTTTTAAAACAACATGGGAAGTTTTTTCAAGACCCTATCTGTTTTTTTAGGAACAATAATAGGAGTAGGTATTTTTGGCTTGCCTTTTGTAGCTTTAGAGGCAGGTTTTTTTGTAGTTTTGGCTTATCTTTTAGTAATAAGCTTTTTGGTTTCGCTTCTTCTCTGCATTTACGGAAAAGTAGCTGTGAATACAGAAAGTTTTCACCGTCTTCCGGGATATATAGGGGAGTATTTAGGGGAGAAGTGGGAAAAAGTAAGTTTTGCTGTTATATCCTTGGGTCTTATAGGAACTCTTTTGGCTTATCTTATTATAGGAGGAGAATTTTTAGATTCTCTTTTCGGAGGTTATTTTGGCCATAATACTGTTCTTTATACCTTGGTTTTCTTTGTGCCGGCTGCCTACCTTATTTTCCGGGGAATAAAGAGCGTTTCCGGTATAGAACTAGCTTTGTTTTTCGCGCTTTTGCTTGTTATATCTTTCTTTTTTGTTAAAGCATTTCCTTTTATAGAAATAAGAAATTTGGAAAGTTTTAAGCTTTCTTTTCTTCCTTACGGCGTGGTTCTTTTTGCTTTTACAAGCTCTGCTATTGTACCGGAGATAAAAGAGATGATAGTTTTTTCTTTAAAGAAAAAAGATAATCGCATGACCGAGAGAAAGCTCAAAAAACTTATAGTCTCGGGCATGGTTTTTGTTCTTTTAATATATATTTTATTTATTATTATAGTTCTCGGGGCGTCAGGTTCTTTTACCAGCAAAGACGCTATTTCTGGCCTAGAAGAGTCTATTGGAGGAAATTGGATAAAACTTGGCTTTGTTTTCGGGGTTATAAGCTGTTTTACTTCTTTTCTTACTCTGGGTCTGACCATGAAAAAGATTCTTTGTTACGATATCAATATGTCTAAAACTTTGTCTTGGGCTTTGACTTGCTTTGTTCCTCTTTTGCTCTTTTTTTTGGGGCTGAGAAGATTCATTGAGATAATAGGGTTTACCGGGGCTGTCGCTGTCGGAGCTGAAGGAATAATGATAGTGTTTTTATACAGGGCTTTTTTAAAAAAGAAGCTTCATTACAAGATGAGTCCTTTTTATTATTCTTTAGTTGTGGTTTTTTCTTTGGGAATAATATCTGAAATTTTATCTTTTTTCTATTGACGAAGAGAGGATTAAGCTTCAAAATGGTATAAGATGATCAAATTTCTAGATATTATTACAATAATAGCCTTTATTATATTCTTGGTTTGGTATTTGATTGAAAAATTAATGCCGAATTTTATTTAAAATGAAAAAAGCTTTGGGAGAAAACCTTTATAAAAAGATTTCAATAGGAGATTTGATTCTTTTTTCAATACATTCTCTCGGGAAAAAAGCTGATTTTGAAAAACTGGTTGAAGAGTGTTTTAATTTGTTTCCTGCTTCTTTTTCTTTTCCTTCTCATCCTAAATGGCCCGATTCAAGAAAGCTAGACAGGTCCTTAAGAGCTTTGAGAAAGGATAAATTAATAAAAGGAGATCCGCAGACCTCTTTCAGTTTAACCTTGTCTGGGAAAAAGAGGGCGGAAAAAACAGCAAAAGATTTTAGGCAGGGGAGATTGAAACTATGACTCTCGTCAGAGTTCATATTCTAGCAGCAGGCAGAGTTCAGGGAGTAGGATTTAGGGCCGGAGTTAAAAGGAAAGCTGAAAAGCTGGGCTTAAAAGGCTGGGTTAGAAATCTTTCCGACGGCAAAGTTGAGATAAGAGCAGAAGGGCCTTGGAAAAATCTCAAGGAGTTTGCGGGATGGGTAAGAAAAGGAACTTTTTTTGCTAAGGTTTCAGATGTGAGTATAGAATGGGAAGAGAATAAAAATGAATTTAATAATTTTAAAATAATACGCTAATATGTATATTTTTATCTTTATTGCGGGATTCGGCGGAGGAGCTTTAAGGGGCATAGTTGGCTTTATAAAGCATCAGTTTTCCTATAAAAAAGTAGGGTTTGATCTTCCTTACTTTCTAACTATGACCTTTTTGTCCGGTATTGTGGGCCTTTTGGTGGCAGTAGCGGCCCAAGAGAGCGGAATTGATGTTATGGGCTTGGAGTATCTTACTCCAGCCATAGCTTTTATTGTAGGATATGCCGGAGGAGACTTTCTTGAGAATATATATAAGATTCTTATTAAAAAATCTCTTTAGAAGGAAGATCAAAAACAAAAACCCCTAGCGGGGCTTTTGTTTTTAAATGAAGCTTACTATTCTTCGTCCTCTTCCTCTTCTCCGTCTTCTTCTTCATTTTCTTCTTCCTCCATTCCGTTTTCCTCTTCCCCGTCTTCTTCTGTTCCGCTCTCCTCTTCTGTTCCGTTTTCTTCTTCTTCAGTATCTTCTTCTTGAGATGTAAATAATGGGTAAAGTTCGTCTTTAATCATTGTTTTAAATAAAGCGGATTATTTCTAATGCCGCCCTTAATTTTCTTTTCATTTCGACCTTTTTCCATTTTCTGTTTACATTACCATTATAGACAGTTAGCAAACTATGTCAACCCTGTTTTGAACTCTGCTTGGGAAAATGATATTATATCTTATTACAACCTAAATTTTAAAAACATGAAACCAAAAAAAATTATAGCCTGGACTTTAATAATTTTAGGCCTGATAGTTGTCTTTTGGGCTCTTTACTCTTCTTACGGTATTTTTACAGCCAAGAAGCCAGTACCCGAAGTTTTCAAATTAGAAGAGAGCGCTTCAGAAAAAAACCTGGCAGACGGAACAGAAGAGGAGAAAATGGAGGAAATGGTTAGAGAGGAGATAAGGAATATTGTTCCTTCAGAAGCTGTTTATCAGCTTTTAAATCTTTTGACTTGGGCATTTCTTGCTGGTCTTTTGATTTTTGGAGGCGGGAGAATCTCAGGGATAGGAATTAGCCTTTTAAAGAAATAATTATAACCGGTCTTTATGTTCCAATGAAAGCTGACTTGCATGTTCATACAAGTTATTCTTATGACGGCATCTCTTCTCCTGAAGAGGTAGTAGATTCTGCGGTTAAAAAAGGAATGGATTGTATTTGCGTTACAGATCATAAAGAGGTTAAAGGAGCTTTTGAGGCTATAAAGTATTCTAAAGGGAAAAACATACTTGTTATTCCCGGGATTGAAATTTTAAGTAGGTCGGGGGATATATTGGGGATTAACGTTAAAAGAAAAATACCAGACAACCTTTCTTTAAAAGAAACTATAAGAGAAATTAAGAAGCAGGGAGGATTTCCCGTGGTTCCCCATCCTTTCGACTGGCCCACAGAGAACTTCTTGGGGAGCGAGAAAGAAATTTTAAAAGTAAGGGCTGTAGAGGTTTTTAATTCTTCAGTTGTTTCTTTTTGGTCTAATAGTAAAGCTTTAAGATTTGCTAAAAAAAATAATCTCCTTTTTACAGCTGGATCTGATGCTCATAGAGCAGAGTATATAGGAAGGGGATACATTGAAACTATGGAGGACTTTAATTCAGCAGAAGAGCTTTTAGAAAAGATAAAAAAAGGAGAAGTTAAAGTTCAGGGCAGGATTTTAAATCTTTTTCAGATATTAAAAAACGCTTCTGGTCTGGGCTTTAAAAGGATTTTTGAATATTGGACATTGAAGTTTAAAAAGTGATATAATTTAAGATAGAAATATGATTTTAAAAAAATCTCAAAAAGGCATTACTCTTTTCCTTGTTATAGTTATTCTAGCTGTTGTTCTAGCGGTAGCTATGGGTTTAGGAACTCTTTTAGTAGGTCAGCTTAAAATGATAAGAGGGATGGGAGATTCTGTAAAAGCTCTTTATGCTGCAGATACTGGGATTGAAAAAATTCTGAAAGTTGTTATTGCAGACGAAGAAGACCTAAATCAATATTATCCTGGTCCTTCGGAAGATGAAACTGAGTCTTTGGACAATAACTCAAGTTATAGAGTGGAGGTTTCTTGCTGTAAGCCGGGACCTGGAGGCTGTAAATTTGTAGCCGGGGGGATACCTAATACCTGTCATGAAGCATGTAAACAAGAGGGTTATGATAGGGGAAGGTGCTATAGTCCAGAAAGATGTTCGGGTGAAGTAATAGAAAGCTATTCTTGTTCTTCGGGTGTTTGTTGCTGTTTGGGAGAGGGCGCCGGTACTTGCCCTTCTGGCTTAACTGAAGATGAAGAATGCAATGCTACAAAATACTGTATTCGCTCTATTGGGAAATACGGAAACGTTAAAAGAGCAATAGAGGTAGAATATGAACCTGTAGTTGACTAAAATATGGAAAAGGAAAAAGCTCGACAAAGGGTAGAGAAGCTGAAAAAAGTTATAAACCGCCATCGCTATCTCTATCATGTAAAAGACCAGCAGGAGATATCCGATGAAGCTCTTGATTCTCTGAAAAAAGAGCTTTTTGATTTAGAGCAGCAATTTCCCGATCTGATTACTTCCGACTCCCCGACCCAGAGAATAGGGGGAGAGCCCTTGGAAAAATTCAACAAGGTAAAGCATTCTTATCAGATGCTTTCTTTCAATGACGCTTTTTCTGAGAAGGATATGGAAGACTGGCTTAAGAGAGCCAAGGATCTTTTAACAGAAAAAGAAAAATCTCGGATTGATTTTTACTCCGAGCTAAAAATAGACGGATTGGCTATAGAACTGATTTTTAAAAATGGTTTTCTTAAAACAGGAGCTACTAGGGGAGATGGTAAAACGGGAGAAGATATTACTCAAAACCTCAAAACAGTAGAAGCTATACCTTTAAGATTGAGAGAAAAAGAAGAGGTTTTAAAGACCCTTAAAAAAGAAAAAGCAAGGAAAGAGATAATAGACAGAGTTAAAAGCTTTAAGGGTTCTTTAATTGTTAGAGGAGAGGTTTTTATCTCTAAAAACGAGTTTGAGAGAATAAACAAAGAAAGAGAAAAAGAAGGTCTTTCTCCTTATGCCAACCCCAGAAATCTTGCTGCAGGATCTGTAAGACAGCTAGATCCCAGTATAGCTGCTAGAAGAAATCTTGATTCTTTCGCTTATGATATTGTTACAGATTTGGGACAAAAAACCCACGAAG
>CAZDXV010000019.1:0-4667 GCA_964509645.1 uncultured Candidatus Saccharibacteria bacterium
CTTGATTCTTTCGCTTATGATATTGTTACAGATTTGGGACAAAAAACCCACGAAGAAAAACACTTAATTCTCGGAGCTTTAGGTTTTAAGGTAAATCCGAACAATCAATACTGCGAAAATCTTTCTGTTGTTTTCGATTTTCATAAAAAATGGCAGGAGAAAAGGACTGCTCTTTCTTACGAGATAGACGGTATCGTTGTTATTATCAATTCTAATAAGATATATGAAAAGCTTGGTACGGTAGGCAAGGCTCCCAGAGGAGCTATAGCCCTTAAGTTTCCGGGAAAGGAAGCTACTACGAAGGTGAGGGATATAAAGGTTCAGATAGGAAGGACCGGAGCTCTTACTCCGGTAGCTGTTTTAGAGTCCGTTCAGGTAGGGGGAGTCACTATTTCAAGGGCTACTTTGCATAATGAGGATGAGATTAAAAGGCTCGGGGTAAGGATAGGAGATACTGTAATTATAGGGAGAGCGGGAGATGTTATCCCCGAAGTGATTAAAGCAGTGAAAGAGTTAAGAACAGGAAAAGAAAAGAAGTTTAAAATGCCGGAAAAATGTCCTCTTTGCGGGGGGAAAGTTAAAAAGGTAGAAGCTGTTCATTACTGTACCAATCCTAATTGTTTTGCAAGGGAAAAAAAGCAGTTTTATCATTTTGTTTCCAAAGGAGCTTTTAATATTGAAGGTTTAGGACCTCAAATAATAGACCAGCTCATAGAAGAGAGCTTAGTTTCAGATCCTGCTGACCTTTTTAAACTGGAAAAAGGAGATTTGATTCCTCTAGAGAGATTTGCTGAAAAATCGGCAGACAACCTTATAGAGTCTGTTAAAAAAAGCAAAGAAATTTCTCTTCCACGATTTATATACGCCTTAGGAATAAAGAATGTGGGAGAGGAAACAGCTCAGGATTTAGTTGATCATTTCGGCTCTATTGAAAAGCTTAAAAAAGCTTCTCTTGAAGATCTTGAAAAGATAGAGGATATAGGGCCTGTGGTGGCAAAATCTATTAAAGATTGGTTTTTAGAAGAGAAAAGCAAGGAGCTGTTAAAAAAGCTCAAAGATTCGGGCGTCAGAACTAAAAAAGTTAAAAGAGGAACTAAGCTGAAAGGAAAGAAGTTTGTTTTAACAGGATCTCTTGATTCTTTAACGCGGGATGGAGCTAAAAAAAGAATTAGGAGAATGGGGGGAGAGGTTTCCAGCTCTGTTTCTTCTGAAACCAATTATCTTATAGCAGGAGAAGATCCGGGATCTAAGTACCAAAAAGCGAAAAAGTTAAAAGTTAAGATAATAAACGAAAAAGAATTTTTAAAAATGATATGAATTATGAAAGAATAATTTCAAAGGGAGTAAAAATAGGACTTTATTTAACTCTTCTTACTCCTCTTGTAATAGCTCCTACAGGTCTTACTCTTTCAGCTTACCCTAAAGCTGTTTTTTTCCGTTCCTTAATAGAGATTACCTTTGTTCTTTATCTTGTTCTGATTATTTTAAACAAAAAATATCTGCCTAGAATTTCTTTAGCTGCCTGGTCTTTTTTAATATTTGTTAGCGTTCTTGTTTTAACTTCTTTTACCGGGATTAACTTTTACCGCAGTCTTTTCGGTGCCTTAGAAAGGTCAGAAGGCCTGATAATGTTTTTTCACTTGCTAGCTTTTTTCTTTATGTTTTCCGGAATGTTTTTTGATAAAAAGCAGTGGTTTAGAATTTTTAAGTTTTCAGCCGGAGTTTCCGGATTGGTAAGTTTTGTTGCTGTTTTGCAAAAGCTGAAAGTGTGGCATTTTTACGGAGTAAGCCTTCCCGGCAGGGTTTCTGGAACTTTGTCTAATCCGGATTTTTTCGGGCCCTATATTGTTCTCTCTATGTTTTTGGTTCTTTTTGTCTTGCTTGTAGAAAAGGAGAAAGATTTAAGAGTTGTCTGGATTGTTGTTCTTTTTCTCCATTTTTTAACTTTAATATTATCCAGAACCAGGGGAGCTTGGGCAGCATTGGGTCTTTCTCTTTTGGTTTTCTTTTTTCTGTGGTTTTTTAAGTATTCTGTTTCAGCTGTCTGGCGGAAAAGAGTAATAATTTTTGTTTTGTTTTTGAGCTTGGTCTTGCTTTTTTTGGTTTTAAACAAAGATGCAATACAAAACAGTCTTCTGAAAAGGGCTTTGAGCGTTTTTAATTTTTCTTTCGGTTCCAGGGGAGATGTTTGGAAAATTGCTATTGAGGCCTGGAAAGACAGGCCTGTTTTTGGCTGGGGGCCGGAATCCTTTTCTTATATATTCTACAAATACTTTAAAGCGGATTATCTTTCCGAAATTCCAGAAAGCATGTATTTTGATTATGCACATAACAAAATTATGAATATGCTGGCAACAACGGGCATACTGGGATTAGCCTCTTGGCTTTTTCTTCTTGGTTCTTCTTTTTTCCTTGTCTTAAAAAAGAAGATATTGGAAAGAAAGCTTGCCTTGGTTATTTTTGTTTTTCTTTCGGCTTACTTTTTCCAGTGCCTTACTGTCTTTGACACTATTTCAGTCTATATTTTATTTTTTCTGGTTTTAGCTTTTATAAATGTCTTCTCGGGAAGACAGATAGCAATAAAGAAGTTGTATTTGATTATTTTGTCTGTGCCTTTGATAATAGCTTCTCTCCTATCCTTTTATTTTGTAAACATTAAACCCGCTGTAGCTTCAAAAGCTTTTCCCCAGAATATAAAGTACGAAGAGACAGATCCTGTTCGAGCTGTTTCAGAATACAGCAAGGCCAGCAGAAACACCATATATTACAAAGACTTGAGTTTGGTAGCGGTAGAAAGGGGTCTTCTTTTGCTGGAGAAAGGAGGATTGAATAAAGAAATAGCGGAAATTATTTTCAAAAAGAAAAATGTCTTAAAAGATTTGTTGATAAAGCCCGATATAAGGCCCGCTGACTTTATGGAAGCTTTGGCTAGAATCTATAAGTGGCATTATATGGCTTCTGGCAGTTTGGAGGACCTTAATGAAATGGAAAGAATTTTAAATCAAGCAATAGAATTTAATCCTGACAGGCCCGAGTTTTACGGATTAATGGGCGAGCTTCGTCTTTTGCAGGGAGAAGAGGATAAAGCCAAAGAGTTTTTCAAAAAGAGAGCCAAGCTTTTTCCTGACGAAGATTTTAAGTATTATCATGGCATAGGGTCAGCTTTTGTTAAAATGGGCGATAAAAAAAGAGCTGCCCCCTATCTTAAAAAAGCAGTAGAGGCGATAGAAGACCCCGAAGAAAAGGATATAAATTTTATAGAAAGCGTAGCTGTTCTTTACTGTCGGGAAATGGGGGACTTGGAAAATTGTAAATACTTGTATAATATACTAATAGACTCTTTCTTGGATTATAGGTCAGTTTTTCAAGAGCGTCTTCAGTATTTTCTGAATAAATAAATCTTAATGTTTTACCTTGTTAAAAAAATAGATTGGGTTTTGTTTGCTTCAGCTGTTTTGCTGGCAGTTGGAGGGCTTGTATCTATCTACAGCATTTCTCTGGAGGAAAATGGACTGTTTGAATTTAAAAAACAGATTGTTTTTTTGGGCGTGGGTATTGTTGTAATGTTTCTTCTAACTCTTATTGACTGGAGAGCTTTGCAGAGCAACTCCTATTTGATTCTTGCTATTTATTTTTTTTCTATTGTTTCTCTAGTCGGTCTCTTTTTTTTAGCTCCTATAACTAGGGGAGTGAGGGGGTGGTACAAGATAGGGTTTATTTCTTTAGATCCTATTCCTTTAGTTAAGCTTATTTTAATAATTCTTTTAGCAAAATATTTTTCTAAAAGGCATGTTGAGATGTATAGATTAAAACATATTATTTTGTCAGCTGTTTATATAATTCTTCCAGTTGCTTTAATAATTTTTCAGCCCGACTTAGGTTCTGCCCTCATACTAATAGGGCTCTGGGTAAGCATTCTGATTATCTCGGGAATAAGGTTAAGGGTATTTTTGATTCTTATCTTGTGCGGAATTTTACTTGCAACCTTGAGCTGGTTCTTTTTAATGGAGGACTACCAGAAAGACAGGGTTATGAGCTTCCTCTCCCCCGATATAGATCCCCAGGGGATAGGGTGGAATCAAAGGCAGTCTAAGATAGCGATAGGATCGGGAGGTCTTTTTGGCAAGGGGTTTGGAAATGCTTCTCAGGCAAAATACGGATTTTTACCAGAGCCCCAGACAGATTTTGTTTTTGCCGCTATAGCAGAAGAATTCGGTTTAACAGGAGTAGCTTTCCTTTTTGTTCTTTACCTTGTTTTAATTTGGAGGATAATTAAAATTGCTGTGAAGTCTGGGAGAAACTTTCCCCGTCTGTTTGCCTCTGGCTTTGTAGTAGTTTTGGTTTTTCAGTCTTTTATACATATTGGCATGAATTTGGGTATTCTTCCTGTCATAGGACTCTCTCTTCCCTTAGTAAGCTATGGGGGGTCGGGGCTGATAAGCTTTTTTGCGGGTTTAGGCTTTATTCAAAGTATTAAGGTTCATTAAGCTATAGGACTTCATTACAAGGAGTCCTATTTTTTATCCCTTGACAACAAGTAGTACTCTTTTGGTATAATGATATAATATGAAAGATTATACTATAAAAGAGTTTTATAAGAATTTTCCCAATGATGATGCTTGTTTAGAGTACCTTTTTAAAAGCCGATTTGGGGACGATTATACCTG
>CAZDXV010000020.1:0-4489 GCA_964509645.1 uncultured Candidatus Saccharibacteria bacterium
CCCCCTAGAAAGGGGGCTTTTAAAATTACACCGCTAGCCAGCCTCCGTCTACTACTATAACTGATCCTGTAATGTAAGAAGAATCATCAGAGGCCAAAAACGATACTGTTTTAGCTATCTCTTCAGGCTTGCCTACTCTATGCATGGGCACTCGGGCTAGTACTGCCTTCTCCTGATTGGGATCTTGCTTAATAGGATCTATCATCGGGGTTTCTATAACCCCCGGAGAAATAGCATTAACTCTAATGTTGTATTCTGCCAATTCAATTGCCATTTCCTCTGTCATCGCTACAATTCCTCCTTTAGTAGCGCAATAATGAGCTAAATTAGGAAATCCTACTCCGACTTGGCCCATAGCGACAGAAGCTATATTTATTATAACTCCTGACTTTTGCTTAGCCATTTCTTTAGCTGCAGCTTGAGCTACCAAAAAATATCCTTTTAGATTAATATCAATTGTCTTGTCCCACTCTTCTTCTGTCAGCTCCAAAAAGGGCTTAAAGTCTGCTATCCCTGCATTGTTTACTAGAATATCTATTTTCCCCCACTCATCAACTGTTTTTTTAATCATTTCATCAACTTCTTCTTTCTTGCTTACATCGCATTTTACAGCTATAGCTTCTCCTCCTTTTTCTTTTATTTCATCTACCACTTTCTGGCATTCTTCTTTTGAAATATCAGAAACTACGACTTTTGCTCCTTCTTCAGCTAAAACTAAAGCATCGGCCTTTCCCATTCCCCTTCTTGCCCCCGTAATTATAGCTACTTTATCTTTTAATTTTGGCATATTTTAAAATTATTATTTTAATAAATAAGGTATCTCTTCTATTACGTCTGTCGCCAAAAGAGATACTCCCTTCTTTTTAGCAGCCCTCTCTCCTGCAGAGCCCGTAATAAAGGAAGCTGCCTGAGCCGCCAAAAAAGGATTCAGACCTTTAGCCATTAAAGCGCCTGCCACTCCGGCCAGAACATCTCCCGTACCGCCTACTGTCATAAAAGGATTTCCTTTTTTACAGAAGACTGTTTCTTTGCCATCAGATATTATATCATTTTCTCCTTTTAAAAGAATTATGCTCTTAAACCTTAGGGCCTGTTCTTTAACTTTCTTTGCTTTTTTTTCTAAAGAAACACCAAAAACCTCTTCTCCTGTCAGAACCTCGAATTCTTTTGGGTGGGGAGTAAAAATACAGGGCTGGTCTTTCAATGTTTCCGTATTCTCGGCAACCGCATAAATACCGTCGGCGTCAACTACTGTCGGAATATTTACTTTTGAAAGATAACTTAAGAGAGCTTCTTTAGTTTCTTCCGTTCTTCCCGTTCCCCCTCCTATTACAACGGCTGTTTTGTCTCTGGAGACAGCTTCAGCTGATTTTGTCATAGACAAGAGAGTAGAAACATGGTCTTTTCCTATTCTCTTTCCCTCTAAAGGAAAGGCTGCCAAATTGGGAGAAAAGGAAGCTATAATATCGGCTGATCTTTTTGGGGATATGGTATAAACCATGTCAACTCCTGATTTAAAAGCCGCCAAAGACGAAAAAGCAGGAGATCCGGTATAAAATTGAGATCCTCCGATAACTAAAAGAAGACCGAAATTATACTTGTGAGAGTCAAGCGGTCTTTTAGGATAAGCTTTGTTTAAAACTGACTTAGAAACTTCTTTCATAGTATTTCTTTTAAAAATGTTCTCAACTCATCTCCATAGCGAGGATGGTTCAAAGAAAAATAAAGGTTTGATTTAAGCCATTTCAGCTTGTCTCCGCACTCAAGCCATCTTCCTTCAAACTCATAGCCATAAACAAGCTTTCCTTCTTTTACCATTTTGCTTAAAACTTCAGCTAATATTATCTCGCCCTTGTCTGAGGGCTCAGCTTTTTCCAAATAATTAAAAACTTCAGGAGTCAGAATATGCTTTCCTACCATGGCAAGATTGGAAACGATGTTATCGAGCGAGGGCTTTTCCACTATCCCTTTTATCTTGTAAAGCCTATTTGCTATTTTTTCCTCTTTTACAACTCCGTAAGCTGATATTTTTTCTTTAGGAAGCCTATAAAGAGAAAGGACCGGCTTTTGACAGGTTTTAAAAACATTTTTCAATTGAGCTAAGCAAGGCGTTTTTGAATCCACCACATCGTCTGCAAACAAAGTCGCCACAGGATCTTGTCCGACAAATTTTTTGGCCTGAAGTAGAGCATGGCCGTCTCCAAGAGGCTTTTTCTGAACCACGGAGGTAAAGGAAACATCTTTAAATGTCTCTTTAAAACTTTTCAGCTCTTCTAAAATTTTCTTTTTACCTCTTTCTTTTAAAACCTTTTCTACCTTAGCTGAAGGTTTAAGATAGTCCAGTACCTTTTTATTATCCGGAGAAACAACAAAAGCTATCTTATCTATGCCAGAGTAAACAGCTTCTTCTACTATTTTTTGGATAACCGGAACATCAGCTAAGGGCCAGAGCTCTTTTGGAACCACCTTAGAAAGAGGCAGGAATCTGGTTCCCAATCCTCCTACTGGGATTATAGCTTTTTTTACTTCTTTCATAGTTAGTTGTTATCACGCCTTAAAATCGCGGGCGTCTCCCAAAATTCTTCTTGATCTAAAATCTCTTTCTCTTCTTTTTCTGCTTTCTTTTTAACTTCTAGAGCGTTTCTTCTTACTTTCTTTCTCTTTGGTTTTTTCTTTTTAGGCTTGGGTTTTTCTTCTTTCTTCTCAGGCTTCTTTTTTTTCTTCTTAGCCTTCTTTTTCTCCCCCAGCACTTCTTTTACAGAACATCCTGTAGCAAAGAGGGTGATATCTATTTTATCTCCCAGCTTTTGTTTTTGGTTTATGCCGAATATAATTCTGGCCCTTTTGTTTATTAAATCAGAGATTGTATTGGATATCTTGGAAACTTCGGCCAACTCTATCCCTTTTCCTCCTACTATGTTATATAAAATGCCCCTGGATCCCTTTATAGTATAAGGATAAAGCGGACTTGATATGAGCCTCTTTAAAGATTCTTCTCCTTTATTTTTCTCCACTTCTATTGTGTTTAAATAACTAAGCTTTCCCCTGCCCCTTAAAACGGTTCTTAGGTCAGCAAAGTCAATATTTATCATTCCAGGAAGATAAATCATTTCAATCAGTCCTTCTATATTCTCCACTAGTTGGCTGTTGATGGCAGACAAAGCATCTTTCAAGGGAGTGTTTTTATCTATTATCCTGAAAATCCTTTCATTGGGAATAACACAAAAAGAATTTAAATGAGGTTTTATCTTTTTTAGGGCATCTTTGGCTATCTCCATTTTTTTCTGCCCCTCAAAGCTGAAAGGAAGAGTAAATATGCCAAAGGTAAGACAATTCATACTTTTTGATATTTTGGAGAATATTGGAGTAGCTCCGGAGCCTGTTCCTCCCCCCAAAGAAGAAATAATAATACAAAAGTCCTGGTCTTCAAAAAGCCCCTTTATCTTGTCCTTGGCCTGCTGGGCTGCTTGTTCTCCCAGTTCCACGTTCATACCGGTTCCCAAACCATGCGTAGATTCTTCTCCAAAATGGAAGCTTTTAATTTTTTTTCCTGTCTGCTTTAAAGCTCTGGTGTCTGTATTGGCTGCTACAAAATCAACCCTTTTTATCCGGGGAGCTATTTCTGTAATAATAGATCCTCCTCCCCCTCCAATACCCATAATCCGAACTTTGGTTTTTCTAGTCTGTTCTCTTTTTGGAGTTTTGCCTGTTTTTTTTGAAACTTTCTTTCTAGCCATAAAATTTAAATAATAAAAAAATAATAGGTATTTTCTATTTTACTTTTCTTGGGATAAAAAATCAACCTAAAAAGGTAAAAACTATCCAGAGAAAGTTTAAAAGATAAATCCCAGACAATATTATGCTTATCTCTACTTCTTCTTTTCCTTCCGGTTTTTTCATAAAACAAAAAAGCGTCTTAAAACGCTTTTATATCAACGACCTTTTAGCTTTTCTTTTTGTCTGCTTGTAAAAATCATTAGAAATCCATTCGTAAACAACCTGAGTATTATAAACTTTCTTTTTTTCCTGCTCTAAAACCTTTTCTATGCAGTCTTTAAAACTGACGTCTTCACAGTTTATTTCCCAATCTCTATTTTTTACCACAAAAATAACATCTTTGGCTCTATCCTCTTCTTTAAGAGTCTCTTTTTTTATATAGTGCGGAGTATCAAAGTGTCTTCTGTTTATTTTTTTGAACTTTTTTGCCTTTTTGATGGTAAAAGTATTAGAATAATATTCTTTGTCTACCTTACCATAACCCAAAGGAATAATCAAGGTTTGAATATATCTTTCAGAAGATCGTTCAAGCACTCCATCGAACCGTCTCTTAAGACAACAATATCGTATTTATCCTTATAATATTTAAGATTTTTATCCACATCTTTATTTAAAAATCCAACTGAAATCAGACTATCGCAATCAAACCCCTCTATTATATCAATATCGTCTAAATTATCGCCTAAAAGAAGAACGTTTTTCCTTTCTCTTA
>CAZDXV010000021.1:0-3973 GCA_964509645.1 uncultured Candidatus Saccharibacteria bacterium
AGTTTTTGAATAAAAAAGAGGTCTCTGTTATTGTCGCCAGAAGGCCCTGCGCTTATCTTGCGAGAAAGCATGAAAAAAAATAATTTCAATATTATAATATCTGGAATAGGGGGGCAGGGAATTATAACTCTGACCTCTATTATAGCTCAAGCAGCTTTCGAAGAAGGTCTTGAGGTTAAAACCTCGGAGCTTCACGGCTTGTCCCAAAAAGGAGGAAGCGTTTTGACTCACATTAGGATAGGAAAAAACATTTTTTCTCCTTTGGTGCCGGAAGGCAAAGCTAACTTAATTTTAAGTTTGGAAATATCAGAGGGACTAAGAAGAATAAATTACTCCAATTCTGAAACAGCTTTTATAATTAATGAAGCTTATTCCCCCTACCATAATTCCTGGTCTCAAGAGAAAGTAGTTTCTGAATTGAAAAAAAATAAAAATCTTTACTTGGTTCCAGCTACAGAGATATGTGAAGAGAAGCTGGATAAAGAAGTGCTTGCAGGGGTTTATCTTTTAGGTTATGCTGTTTTTAGAGATATTTTGCCCCTAAAGGCTATGTCTCTAATAAATGGTATTTCCAGGACGGTTCCTAAGAAATATTTAGAGTTGAACAAGAAAGCTTTTAATTTAGCTAATGATTAAAAAAGCTGTCGTTGCAGCTGCGGGTGAAGGAACTCGAATGCTGCACCTGACTAACAATAAAAGTAAGCATTTAATCGAGGTCAAAAAAAGGCCTTTTTTGGCTTATCTTTTGGATAATCTTTTTAAAGCCGGTTTCAGAGATATACTGTTGGTTGTGGGTTACAAAGCAAGCTTAATAGAGGACTTTTTGAATAAATACAAGCCTCCTCAAAAAAGCTTAAGAAAGTCTGAATACAGTATTAAGACAGTAAATCAATATGAAATTTTGGGACCAAAGAAAAAGATGTATGGGACGGCCTGTCCTTTAATGTGTGCAGAAAAGAAAGTAGGCAAAAGCCAGTTTATTTATTTATGCGGAGATAATCTCTACTCTGTAAGAGATTTGAAAGCCATGAGAAAAGAAGGAAAACACTGCTATGTTGCCGGTATTTATCATAAAAATCCTCAGAAATATGGTGTTTTGGCTGAAGAAAAAGGATTTTTAAAAGAGATCGTAGAAAAGCCTAAAAAATTTATGGGAAACATTATAAATGCGGGTTTGTATAAATTTACCTCAGATGTTTTTAAAAAATTAGATAAAGTAACAAAATCCCCAAGAGGGGAGTACGAGATTACAGATGCTATAAATCTTTTAGCCAAAGAAAAGAAAGTAAAAGTTATTAGAATTAAGGATATCTGGCTGGATTTTGGGAACCCAGCAGATATTATCAAGCTATCATATTTTGTAAAATCGCTAAGAAAGTTTAAAAAGATTTTCTGGCGCAACAAAAGATTTGAAGTTATTTCGGAGAAATCAAAGAATGTGGTAAATACATCTTCAGAGTTTATTAAAAGGGGTCAGGTTATAGCTTCTCCCACAGATACAGTTTATGGTCTCTTAGCTGATGCTACTCTAGATAAGGTCGTGGAAAAGGTATATAGAATAAAGGGAAGAGAAAAAAACAAGCCCCTTCCTGTTTTTGTGAAGGATATGGCTATGGCTAAAAAACTGGCCCATATTGACAAAGATCAAGAAGAGTTTTTAAAGGAAGTTTGGCCCGGAAGAACAACAGTAGTTTTAAAGAAAAAAGGAAGGAATGGAGTATCTAAAATAGTAACTGCCAATAAAAAAACAATAGCTTTAAGAATTCCCAACCACAAACTAGTAAAAGAGATCTTGTCGGAGGTTAATAAACCCTTGACCGGAACCTCAGCTAACATTTCAGGGAAAGGGTATTTTATTAAAATAAAAGATGTTTTGAATGATTTTGAAAAAGAAGAAATAAGGCCCGATCTTATTATAGACGGAGGAGATTTGGCCAAATCCTGTCCTTCCATTATAGTTGATTTGAGTAAAAAGAAGCCTAAAATATTAAGAAAATGAGTTTAGAAAAAAAAGATCCCCAAATTTATAATTATTATCAAAAAGAAAAAGAAAGACAGGAAACAACGCTTGAAATGATACCATCAGAGAATCACACTTCTCCTGAAGTAAGAGAGGCTTTAGGGTCTCTTTTAACGGATAAGTATGCTGAGGGGTATCCCGGCAAAAGGTATTATGCAGGGCTGGAGTATTATGACAAAATAGAAGATTTGTGTAGAGAGAGAGCAAAGAGTCTCTTCAATGTTCCCTTTGTAAATGTCCAACCTTATTCTGGATCTCCGGCCAATCTGGCTGTCTATTTTGCGGTCTTAGATGTCGGAGACACTATAATGGGAATGCATTTAGCTCACGGAGGGCATCTAACTCACGGCTGGAAGGTGAATTTTTCAGCTAAATATTATAATTCCGTACAATATACAGTAGATAAAAACTCTCATCTTTTAGACTATAAGGAAATGGAAAGATTGGTTGAGGAAAATAAGCCAAAGCTGATATGGGTTGGAGCTACAGCTTACCCTCGCATTTTTAACTGGAAAAGATTAGCTGAAATAGCGGACGCCGCCGGTGCCTACTTGGCAGCTGATATATCCCACATTGCAGGATTAATTGTAGGGGAATCTCATCCCAGTCCGGTACCTTATGTTCACATTATAACTACTACAACCCATAAAACCCTAAGAGGTCCGAGAGGAGGAATGATAATGGTAACAGAAAAAGGGCTAAAAAAAGATCCTGATCTTTCTTCTAAAATAGACAAGGCTGTTTTCCCCGGTTTGCAGGGAGGGCCTCATGAGAACTCAATAGCCGCTATAGCCGTCTGCCTTAAAGAGGCCTCGGATCCTTCCTTTAAAGATTATGCAGACCAGATAGTAAGAAATGCTCAAACTTTAGCTTCAGAGCTTGTTAAAAAGGGATTTGATTTGATAACAGGAGGAACTGATAACCATTTAATTTTAATTGATTTGAGAAACAAGAATATTCTAGGAAAAGAAGCTCAGTTAGGACTAGAAAAAGCGGGAATAACTACTAATAAGAATGCTATTCCTTTTGATCCTAATCCTCCTTTCAAGCCCTCTGGCTTAAGGATAGGAACTCCGGCCATTACAACCAGAGGCATGAAAGAAGGGGAAATGAAGAAGATAGCTTCTTGGATAGACCAAGTTATCTCAGATGAAAACTCTATTTCCAAAGTAAGGGAGGAAGTAAGGAATCTCTGTAAAGATTTTCCTTTGCCATGAGGATCATGAAAAATCGCCTTTCAGGCGTTTTTTTGATAAAATAAAATAATGAATTATGCCTTTATAGACAGTCAAAATCTTAATCTTGGAGTTAAAGAACTAGGTTGGAAATTAGATTTTAAAAGATTTAGGGTCTATCTTAAAGAGAAAGATAAGGTGGATAAAGCTTATCTTTTTATAGGGTATATTCCTGAAAATCAGGATCTGTATAGTTCTTTACAAGAATACGGCTATTTTCTGATTTTTAAGCCAGTATTAAAAGGCAAAAACGGAGAAGTAAAAGGAAACGTAGATGCAGATATGGTTTTACAGGTGATGATTGATTTTGACAAATATGACAAAGCTGTGATTGTAACAGGAGATGGAGATTTTTATGGATTAGTAAAATATCTTTACATTAATCAGAAACTCGAAAAAGTTCTAAGTCCTAACAGAGAAAAATCCTCTGTTTTATTGAGAAAAGCAGCTAAAGAAAAAATTTGTTTTGTGGATGATCTCAAAGATAAACTTGAATACAAATGAAAAAACACCTCTGAGGGACAAAACCCAAAGAAGTGCTTTCTCATCGTGATTCTATTTAGATAGTATCATAATATAAGTAGTTATGTCAATAGCTTATGGTTTTTCTAAACGGGAAAAAACTAAAGGAGAGGATATTAAAAAACCTTAAAGAAGAAATTAATAAAAAGCAGCTGAAGCTGTCTTTAGCTGTTGTTTTAGTTGGAGAAGAACCTCT
>CAZDXV010000022.1:0-3293 GCA_964509645.1 uncultured Candidatus Saccharibacteria bacterium
TTTATTTGACAAAGATTAATTAGAGATGTATTTTTAACTTAGTAGCTTTCAAGTAAATAAACCGGTTCTTCAGAAAGGAGAAGAAGATGAAAAGGGCAACGGTAGGCGTTCTTATGGCAGTTTTGGTTTTGGGAATAGGCTTGGCTGTAATGAAAGCCGATTCCTGCTACGCCCAAAGATGGAGAGTTAGAAGCAGGTCTCGCCGCTTCCGTGTCGAGGTGAGGGTAATAAGGCCGGAGTATGGGCATTACTACCCGAGGGTCAGTCCTTATCGCCACAGGTGGTATTACCGCCACCATAGCGATTTAGGCGAGATTATAGGGGGGCTGATCTCTATTTTCCGGGATAGGGGAGAATGTTATCACCGGCATCGTTACTACTCTCCTCGTTATCATCGCTATCGCCATTATCCTCGCCGTTATCGTTGCTATGACGACGATTACAGAGAAGAAATGGAAGAGCGGCGAGAGGAATGGGAAGAGCAGCAGGAAGAAAGGCGAGAGAGACACAGAGAAAGATTAAGAGAAAAACTGAAAGATTTTTTTAATGATTAGGTCAACTGTAAGCGGCTCTTTTAAGAGCCGCTTTTTATTTTAGTTCCGGGTATTGACAAACATATAGCGTTTTGGTAAATTAGCATAAAGTGCTAATTTTATGAAATGGAGAGATTTTGAACGAGAAATAAAAAGGAAAGAGATACGGCTTTTTACCCCTCTTGATATACAGAGGTTTTTAGGGAGGTCAAAAACAGCTACCCGTTTTTTAGTTCATCGTCTCAAAAAAGAAGGACATATTCTGCGCCTTAAACAAGGCTTATATATGTTATCAGATGAAGATGTCTCCGATCTCTATCTAGCAAACAAATTGTATGAACCTTCTTATATCTCTTTAGAATTCGCCCTCTCTTATTACCAGGTTATTCCAGAAACAGTTTATGAAATAACTTCGATTACAACAAAAACCACCCGTTTTTTTCAGGCCTTAGGCAAGTCATTTTCTTATCGTCATATAAAAAAAGAGGCCTTTACCGGTTATTCTGTCCAGAAACAAAAAGGATCTAGTTTTTTAATTGCCGAGCCCGAGAAAGCATTTGTTGATTTAAATTACTTAAGATTGGTTAGCGGCAAAAAGCCGGTTAACCGTTTTAAAAGAGAAAAAATCAATAAGGCAAAAGCCCTCCGCTATGCTAAATTATTTAATAACAAAAAATTAATCAGCGTTATAAAAACCACCCTTATATGATTTCCCAAGATGCCATTCAAAAACTAGCTACTCAGCGCCAAACCAGCGATTTTCCAAATGTTGTTCGTGAGTATTTTCAACATCTTTTTCTCTCCTGCCTCTATAAAATAGAGGGGACAGAAAACATTCTTTTTAAGGGAGGAACCGCTTTAAGAGTTATCTACAATAGCCCTCGTTTTTCAGAGGATTTGGATTTTTCTATTTTTAATATAAAGCCGTCTTTACAGAATGAGTTTGTGGAAGATATATTTATTAAGGTTCTAGCTGAGATTGAAAAAGTTGGCATTAAAGTAGAGCTTGGACCAAAACCAGGCCGGACAAAAGAAGGGTATTACGGCGAGGCGATATTTAAGATTTATGATTATCCTCCTGTTGTTGTGTCAGTCAATGTTTCTTCGCGAAACGGCAGAATTGTTAAGGGAGAAGTAGATAGTATAGCCAACGATTTCATTCCGACATATAATGTTTTGCATTTACCCCAGAAAGAGCTTGTGGATGAAAAAGTCTTTGACGCTCTGTTGAAGCGTAAAAAGGCGCGTGATTTTTACGACTTATATTTTATTATGCGCAAAGGCCTGTTAGAAAATGAGCAAAAGGAAAAATTAAGCAGCTTTAAAGATGAAATTATTTTAGAAGCTGGAAAGATAGACTTTAAAGCAGAATTGGGGGTTCTTCTGCCTCAAGATCAGCAGGCGATTGTAAAAGATTTCAAACAGAATCTTATAAACGAGCTTAACCGCCAGCTAGCCGAAAGACAGCCAGAATAATAAGAAGGAAGGTTTTGAACCTTCTGCAGAAGAAATATTTAAAGCGGCTATTTTTAATCTTTTATTGAAAAAAAATCCTTATAACATGATAAAACTCAAAAAACTCAAACTTGGCTTTAAAGCTGCCTTTGAAGGTCTTAAAACAGCTCACACAGAACAAACCTTTCAGATTTTGTGCTTCTGCGGTCTTTTAGTTTTAATCTTGATGTTTGTTTTGGGCTTGAGTTCTATAGAGAAAACAGTTGTTGTTTTTCTAGTGGCCTCTGTTTTGGCTTTTGAGCTTTTAAATACTCAGATTGAGAGAGTTTTAGATTTTTTAGAGCCTGATCACGATCCGAGGGTAAAAAGAATAAAAGATATTTCAGCCGGAGCTGTTTTGGTTGTTTCTATCGGAGCTGCCCTAATAGGGATTTTGCTGTTCCTTCCTTATCTTTTAGATCTTTTCTTTAAGGTTCTATGATAAGCTTTTTCAAAAGAAACAAAATAGTAATAGCTATTATTGCCGGGGCTTTAATTCTCGGAGCTGCTGTTTATCTTGCTCCTTTCCAAAGAATCCCTGCTGATGAATCTGGCAAGTGCCCGGCTCCCTCAGAGGCGGCAGTAACCAAAGTTATAGACGGAGATACTGTTGTTGTAGAGGGGGGCTTTCATGTCAGGCTGTTGGGCATTGACGCTGACGAGTCTGGCTTTACTTGTTATAGCGAAGCCAAAGAAAGATTGGAAGAGCTTGTTTTAAATAAAAAGGTAGGGCTGGAGAAAGACAAGACAGATGTTGACCAGTATGACAGATGTTTAAGATATATTTTTTTAGATAATAGAAATATTAATCTTCAATTAGTAAAAGAAGGTTTGGCTATAGCCAGGTTTTATCCTCCGGATGTAAAATACAAAGAAGAAATAACTAAAGCTGAAAAGGAAGCTATTGAGAATGAAATAGGCTGCAAATGGTCTTCTTTAGTTGAAGTTTTGGAAGATAAAGATTTTCAATGGGAGAGTTTAACTGCTAAAAAGCTTGGGTATGATGTGGTCGGAGCTTGTTTGGCCGGGAAATATTCTGGAAGAGAATCGATTGTTGAGGGCAAGGTTGCAGACAGCTATCATGATCTAAAAAGCAATACTGTATTTTTAAACTTTGAAAAAGCTTATCCTAATCATTGTTTTGTGGCTGTAATATTCAGCTCTGACTTGTATAAGTTTGTTGAGAACCCGGAGAATTATTATTTAAACAAGACAGTTAGAGTTATGGGCGAGATAAAAGAGTATAAAGGAAAGCCCGAGATTATT
>CAZDXV010000023.1:0-3171 GCA_964509645.1 uncultured Candidatus Saccharibacteria bacterium
AATATCTTTTTTCATGATACTATTATATTAACAGATTATCTTTAAAAATCAAGAGATCTCTTGATAAAATCTTTTAAAGATGCTATACATTATAATATATGCCGACTACAAAAGAAAAAACCAAAAAGAAGAAAATAGATTTTAAACCTGAAGAAATGGCAGAGGCCGGTTTGCATTTGGGACATAAAACCTCAAAAATTCATCCTAAAATGAAGCCTTACATTTATGGAGTGAGAAGTACTATTCACATTATTGATTTGGAGAAGACAGCTAAGAAAATGGAGGAGGCCTTAGATTTTGTTTCTAAGATTGTTTCAGAAGGAAAAACTCTTTTAATAGTTGGAACAAAAGTTCAGGCCAGAAGACCCATAAGAGAGCTAGCGGAAAAATATGATCTTCCATATGTTGTAGAGAGATGGCCCGGAGGCCTTTTTACAAATTTCAAGTTTATTAAAAAGAGAGTGGATCACCTGAAAGATCTTGAGGAAAAAAAGAAAAAAGGAGAACTTGAAAAATACACCAAAAAAGAACAGATAGGGCTGGACAAAGAAATAGAAAGACTAGAGACTAAGTTTGGAGGAATTAAAGGATTGGAAGATCTTCCCGAAGCTATATTCGTTTTAGACATGAAAAAGGATAACCTTGCTATAAGGGAAGCTAAAAAGAAAGAAGTAAAGGTTATAGCTGTAGCTGATACCAACGTAGATCCCAGCCAGGCAGATTATGTTATTCCAGCATCAGATGATGCTTTATCATCTATTCAATATATTTTATCCCAATTAGGAAAAGTTTTAAAAAAGAAATAATATGGCTTCAATAGAAGAAATTAAAGAATTGAGACAACAGACAGGAGTTTCTGTTTCAGAATGTAAAAAAGCTCTTGAGGAAAGCTCAGGAGATCTTAAAAAAGCAAAAGAACTTTTAAGGCAGTGGGGGAAAGAAGTTGCTAACAAAAAGTCAGAAAGAGAAACTTCAGAAGGGATTATAGATTCATATATTCATCCCAATAAGAAACTAGGAGTATTGCTGGAGCTGAATTGCGAAACAGACTTTGTAGCTAAGTCAAAAGAATTTCAGGATTTAGCTCACGAAATATGCCTTCAGATAGCAGCTGCAAAACCCCTCTTTTTGCAGGAAGAGGATATTCCAGAAGATTTCTTAGGCGGCGAAAGAAAGATTTACGAAGAACAGGTTAAAGATTCGGGAAAACCAGAGGATATTAAAAACCAGATAGTAGAAGGGAAACTAAAAAAATACAAAGAAGAAATATCTTTGCTTTCTCAGCCGTGGATTAAAAGCCAAGATAAGACTGTAAGAGAGCTTCTTAAAGAAAACGTTGCCAAAATAGGGGAAAATATTTCAATAAAAAGTTTTAAAAGGTTTGAGATATAATTATGTTTGAAACAATATCTCTAATATTCCTTTTAATAGGTCTTCTGGGGATGGCCGCTATTATTTTCAGGAAGATTCCTCAGCTAAAGGAATTTCAGCTTTCTGAAAGAGAAATCTCTTTAAAAAGAAGAATTAAAAAAGGAGAAATTTTCAGAACAGCTAAAGGAGAAAAGATTTTGCAGAAGCTTCTTTCTAAAGTAAGAGTGCTTACTTTAAAAACCGAAAACAAGACAGGGGATTGGCTGGGAAAGCTAAGGCAAAGATCTATAAAAGAAAATGGGGAGAAGTTTGAAGAAGGTTACTGGGAAGATTTAAGAA
Organism: uncultured Candidatus Saccharibacteria bacterium; assembly: GCA_964509645.1. Taxonomy (GTDB): domain Bacteria; phylum Patescibacteriota; class Minisyncoccia; order Minisyncoccales; family GWA2-38-27; genus CAZDXV01. The sequence goes on from CAZDXV010000023.1 coordinate 1,711, forward strand.
AGAAAAAGTAGAAGCCAGGATAGCTCAGTGGTAGAGCAACTGTTTTGTAAACAGTAGGTCGTGGGTTCGAATCCCTCTCCTGGCTCCAACTCTGGTTCTCCAGAGTTTTTTATTGACAAACACTTTAGATTCTGTTAAAGTAGAAAAGCTATAAAGTCCTTTGAAATGGAGCAAAATACAAGGAGAAGATGATGAAAAACCCAAGGGGGTCCGCAAACTTTAAGCTTTTTTTCCTTGGTAAAGGAGATGAGCACGGCTGTGAAGCCGTGGAGGAAGCATTGAATGAATTTGTCAAAGACAAAACCACATTAAGCTGGGATCTTAAGGCAGGTTCTTTTGAGCCTTTGGGCCGTCAAGGCAGGGAAAACGAAGAATTTCCGCCTCAAATGGCGGGAGCTGTAATCGTTCTCTGTTATGAGAAAACTGAGAGCAAAGATCCGTCAGTGTTTACGGTAGTATTCGCGGGAAGAAGCAGCAAAAGCAAAGAGTCAGCAGGTGAATTGATGAATAAGAACGAAGAAGGCAGAGCTCTTGTTGATTACAAAACAGCGGTTGCCTCTTATGAGACAACGTTTGCTTTTGATGAAGAACGGGAACCGTCTCCTTCTCTTGGTACCTTTGTCGTAATAGAAAGAAGATAAAAAAACAACGGCCAGCAATTGCTGGTCTTTTTTTTAAACCCTTGACATTATTTTTTCTTTGTTTAAAATGGAATAGTAGAAAATTAATAGTTTTATGAAATAAAAAGCTAAAGACATTTATAGCTTTAAGACAAACCCCGAAGGTGTTTAATGGAATGTCTTCGGGATTTGTTTTGAAAGAACTTTGACAATCAAATTGGTTCAACTTCTAAAAGTTGTTCCGACTATTTTTTTGAGAGTTTGATCCTGGCTCAGGATGAACGCTAACGGCGTGGATAAGGCATGCAAGTCGTGGGGCCTGTTTACAGGTTACCGGCGGACGGGTTAGTAACACGTGGATACAAACCCCAGAGACGGGTATAACCCAGGGAAACCTGGGCTAATCCCCGATAGTCCTTTCGAGGTAAAGGAAGTTTTACAACCGCTCTGGGATTGGTTCGCGGCCTATCAGCTTGTTGGTAAGGTAATGGCTTACCAAGGCAATGACGGGTAGGGGACGTGAGAGCGTGATCCCCAACAATGGCATTGAGATACGGGCCATACTCCTACGGGAGGCAGCAGTCGAGAATCTTCGACAATGGGCGAAAGCCTGATCGAGCGACGCCGTATGCCTGAAGAAGCTCTTCGGAGTGTAAAGGGCTTTTATAGAGGAAGAATCTCACTATGTGAGATGACGGTACTTTAAGAATAAGAGGATGCTAATCACGTGCCAGCAGCCGCGGTAATACGTGATCCTCAAGCGTTATCCGGATTCATTGGGCGTAAAGCGTCCGTAGGCGGTTGGATAAGTCTCTGGTTAAAGCTCAAGGCTTAACCTTGA
>CAZDXV010000024.1:0-3121 GCA_964509645.1 uncultured Candidatus Saccharibacteria bacterium
CGCGTTATTTTAATATTTTTATCTTTAAGTTTTCTTTCTAAAAGAAGAGCTGTGGTTTCTCCTTCTGTTGTGGGGTTGGTGGCTATAATAATTTCTTTAAAGTCAGCTTTAACGCCGAATTTTTCCGGGTTTTCGATTCTTTCTTTCAGCTCCTCAATTCTTATTTTCTTAATATCCTCTTTCTTGAGATTAGAAACAGTTCCTCCCAGAATGAAATAATATCCTTTATATTTTTTTGTATTTTCTATTGATAAAAGATCTGTTTCTTTTTCTACTATACAGAGAAGATTTTTGTTTCTTGATTTATTTTGACAGACAGAGCACAAGTCTTCTTGGTCTGAAGGTTCAAATGAATTAAAACAAAAAGAACATACTTTAATGTTCTTTTTCAGATCATTTAAAGATTTAATCAGCTCTTCAAAGTCTTTTTGGGGAAGATGGATAAGATAGAATATAAAGCGAGAGGCGGTTCTGGATCCTACGGTAGGGAACTTTGAAAAAAGATCTATAAGTTTTTTTATGGATGAGGGATGCATTATCCTTGGTCTGTAAGATATTCTTCTTTTTCTAGATTTCTAAAGGTGGCTCTCTGTTCGTCAAAGTATAATTCCGCTTTCCCGATGGGGCCGTTTCTGTGTTTTGCTATAATTATATCCGCTATATTTTTTCTTGAAGTGTCTTCTCTGTATCTATCTTCTCTGTAGATAAACATTACTACGTCTGCGTCCTGCTCTAAAGATCCTGAATCGCGAAGATCGGCTAATTTTGGAATTTGGGGCGTTCTGTGTTCTACCAGTCTTGAAAGCTGAGAAAGAGCCAAAACGGGAACATTTAACTCTCTGGCTAGTCCTTTTAAGGATCTTGATATTTCTGTTACCTGTTGGACAATACTGGTGGAGGACTCTCTAGGGGAGACCAGCTGAAGATAGTCTATTATTATCAATCCTAATCCGTGTTGGGCTTGAAGCCTTCTGGCCATAGCTCTCATTTGAAGTACGTTGGCTGTGGCAGCGTCATCAACATAAATAGGCGTTTCAGAAAGAGTTCCCATAGCATGCTGTATTCTGGTAAAATCATTATTTTCTCCTTCACTTTTTAGTTTTCCGGTTCTTAATTTCCAGAGATCAACATTGGATAAACTGGCTATTAACCTGTCAGCTAACTGGTCTTTTGACATTTCTAGGCTGAAGATGCCTACGGGAGTTTTTGTGTCTATTGCGACATTAGTCGCTATATTCAAAGCCAGGCTTGTTTTACCCATAGAAGGTCTGGATGCTAAAATTACCAAGTCTGACTTTTGAAGTCCGGCCAACATATTATCCAGGCCTTTAAATCCCGTAGCCAAACCCCTTACCTCTCCTTTATGCTTAGATAATCTGTCCATTCTTTCGAAGGCTTCTTCAAGAGTAGACTTCACAGAAGTGAATTTCTGAGTCAGGCCTTGTTGAGCTATGCTAAATATTTTTTGTTCTGCTTTGTCCAAAAGAACCTCTATGTCTTCTTCTTCGCTATAACCTAAAGAGTTTATCTCTTGGCTTGATTCTATAAGGTCTCTTAACACTCTCTTTCTTTGAACTGTTTTGGCGTAGTTTATAATATGGGCTGCTGTGGGAACCTTGTTTATTAATTCTGTAAGATAACTATTTCCACCTATTTCTTTGAAGAGCTTTTTTTCTTTTAACCTATTTGTAACAGAGAGAAGGTCTACAGCTTCTCCTTTTTCGAAAAGCCCTGTTATTACCTTGTATATTTCCTGGTGGCTTTTTCTATAAAAGTCTTTTGGAGTTAAAAAATCTGCTATTTTAGTTATAGCGTTTTTATCTATAAGAAGGCACCCCAAAATTGATTGTTCTGTTTCTATATTCTGAGGAGGAAGTTGTGTTCTTTTGTCTGTCATCGGTTTCTTTATATCAAGATTATTGCTTATCTGCAATGTTTTTCTTTATGATGCTTCCTTCTTTTGTGTCTTTTACGGCATATCCTAGCTTGCTTATCTTTTCTCTTGTTTTATCTGCTTCTTTCCAGTTCATTTCTTTTCTTTGCCTCTCTCTTTCTTTAACTAGTTTTTCTACTTCTTTTGGTATTTTAACTGGCTTTATTTCTCTTAAATTAAGACCGAATATTTTATCAAACTCTAAAAGAGTTCCCTTTTTGTTTTCAGCTTTTTTGTTTTTTATCAAGTTCCACATTAAAGCCAGTGCTTTGGGTGTGTTTAAATCGTCAGAAATTAATTGGTTGAATTTATTTTGGTATTTCTTATTTATCTTCTTAGAAGGTCCTTCAATCCTAGAAAACCTTTGGTAAAGGTTTTTAAGAGCGTTTTGAGCTCCTTCTAGTGTTTTCCAGCTGAAAGTAAGTTTCTTTTTATAATGTGTTCCCAGGCACAAATAGCGGTAAGATAGGGGATTAAACCCTTTTTTGATTAAATCGTTTAATGTTATAATGTTTCCTTCTGATTTTCCCATCTTTCCCTCTTTTAGGGTTAAAAACTCTCCGTGAAGCCAGTAATTAGCAAGTTTCTTATTATACAGAGCTTCTGCTTGAGCTATCTCGTTAGTGTGGTGGATAGAGATATGATCTATCCCTCCGCAATGGATGTCAAAGGGTATTCCCAGATGTTTTACAGACATTGCAACGCATTCTGTATGCCAGCCCGGGAATCCTTTTCCCCAGGGAGAATCCCATTCCATCTGTCTTTTTATGCCTTTAGGGGTTAGTTTCCAGAGAGCAAAATCTGTAGGATTCCTTTTTCCTTTTACTTTGGCTACTCTTGCTCCTTCTTTCAGTTTTCTTTTTTTACTTCCTGTAAGTTTTCCGTAATCTTTTACCTTCGAAGTATCAAAATATACGCCGTCTTCTATTTTATAGGTATATCCTTTCTTTTCCAGTTCTTTGATAAGACTTATCTGGCCTTTTATAGTTTCTGTGGCTTTGGGAAGAATATCCGCCTTCTCTATATTTAATTTCTTAATATCTTCTTTAAAGGTCTTAGTGTAGAAGTCTGCTATTTCTTTGGCTGTCCTTTTTTCTCTTTTGGCTCCTTTTTCCATTTTATCCTCTCCAGTATCAGAGTCTGAAGTAAGGTGTCCTACATCTGTAATATTCATTACGTGCTTTACTT
>CAZDXV010000025.1:0-1884 GCA_964509645.1 uncultured Candidatus Saccharibacteria bacterium
TACGGGCCGAACTATAAGGAGAGTGATATTCCAGCATATATAAGACGGCGGGACAAAATGGAGGCCGAAGATAATCACATAAGGTCGAAGCAAGAAGAATTAAGAAAAAGATAAACAGGGTTGCTCTGGCCGGCGGGTTTGCGGCAACGCTGTCCCGCCGACCAGAACCAAAAAAACATGACAAACAAAAAAGAAAAAAAGGAAAAAAAGGAAAACAAATTAATAGTTAAAGAAAATGAGATTTCAAGCTTCATTCAACAAGCAATCGATAAAAGCTTGCCTGTTGAAACTATGGAGCGCTTGTTTTCTCTTCATAAAGAGGTCAAAGCGGAACAAGCCAGAGAAGAGTTTGTTTTGGCTCTTTCTACCTTCCAAAAAGAAGTGCCGATAATCAAGAAAACAAAAAAAGTATTCAACAAAGATGGCAGGACAGTAAGGTATACTTATGCCCCGATAGATTCTGTAATAAAACAGATTAAGGATCCGTTGTCAAAAAACGGGTTTTCTTATACTTGGGATTCTGTAAGAGAAGAAGAACACATTAAGGTAGTATGTAAGTTAACACATATTGCCGGACATTCAGAAAAAAGCACATTTGACATCCCGATAGTTAAATCAGAGTTTATGTCTTCTCCCCAGAGTTATGCCACAGCACAGAGCTATGCTAAAAGATATACTCTTCTAAATGTATTAGGGATCGGGACAGCGGATGAGGATACAGATGCTACTGATTCTGACAAAGACGGAACAGCAAAATCTCAAAAGGCCAAGATAGTATTCTTATTAAGGTCTTTGGGCCACGAAACCAAGACAAAAGAAGATATAGAAAAAGCTATAAACGAAACAGCAAAACTGAAACTAACAGCAAAGAACTACGAGGAAATAATAGAAAGGTTGCAAATAATAGTGAACGAAAATCAAGGACTATGAAAGTTGTCAAATATCAAAATAAAGAAACTTGGCTTAACGCTCGGAAGGGCAAGATAACCGGAACTAAGCTAAAGGATCTGATAATTAAGAGAGGGAACAAAATGAAAAAAGGGTTTTATGAACTAATTGCTGAGAGAGTAGCCGTTCCTGTTAGTGGAGAGTCCTATCTTGATAGGGGAATAAGATTAGAAGAGGAAGCCATAGAAAGATTTGCCAAAGAAACAAAGAAAAAGGTAAATACAGATTTAGTTATATGGCACAGGGAAGACGATGAGAACATAGCAATAAGTCCGGACGGCTTTATTGGCAAGACGGAAGCCATAGAAGTTAAATGTTTATCTTCGGCCAGACATATCGAGGCGTGGCTGACAAAAGAGATCCCAAATGAGTTCGAATGCCAAGTCCTTCAGTATTTTATTGTTAATGAGGATCTGAAAAAGCTATACTTTGTATTTTATGATCCGAATATGCCGAAAGATTTGTTTTGGATAGAGGTCAAAAGAAATGAAGTCAAAGACAAGCTGGAAGAGTATTTAGAGATTGAAAAAGACGCTCTTAAAAGAATAGAGGAAATCGAAAACTCATTAACATTCTAAATGACCTCCAAAGAAAAAGAGTCAAAGCATTATCACCATATAGACAAAGGTTGTGATTTAGAAGACATAACAGTAGAAGCTAATCCCAATCAGGAAGGGCCGAGACATTATTTAAAGATGCAGTATTGTAAAACACATAAAGTCAGATGTTGCAGGTGCGGGTGGGAATTTTCGCATCATTTTAGTGGGGTTAAACTATATGGGACATCCAAGAATTAAAAAGAACTGTAAATATTGTGGTAAAGAATTTTTAGCTTTATTGGAATTACAGAAAAGGGGAGGGGGGAATTATTGTTCGATGACCTGTAGCAATAAGGACAATCCAAGAGGATTTAAAAAAGGGTATAAACATTCTAAA
>CAZDXV010000025.1:1984-3079 GCA_964509645.1 uncultured Candidatus Saccharibacteria bacterium
TAAACATTCTAAATTAAGATATAAAATAAATAATGGATTAACTTTGTGTGAGTTTTGCCACAAAACTTATACAGAGTGGGGTTGGCATTTTGGGACTAACAGCAAAAAATTATGACTAAAAAAGAACTACTACAAATACAATCTGTAATTGATAAGGTTCAAACTATGGTTGACGGAGGGCTTAAAATAACCATACAGACGAACGAAATGAACCCGAAGGATTCTGCCTTGTTATTTGGCCTCAAAGGCAAGGCAGGGTGGATGGTGTTTAAGCCAACCAGAGTTGAAGACGAGGATATTGTCAATCTCCCGGAAGAAACAACCGAGTTTAAAAAAGATAAAACCCCGAGCCAAAGGTTGAGAGCTGTCCTGTATATTCTTTGGGAACAAGGAAAGAAAGATGTGGATTTTGATACTTACTACAAAAAGAGAATGAACCTTTTAATTGAAAAGTTTAAAGAGAACATAGACCAATGAAATTAGATAAAACAGAAAAAATCTTAATAGCTATCATGATATTTCTTGCAGGACTTTTAATCGGGATGGTTATCTCTCCCAAAAAAGAAATAGTAGTAGTGAGCTATAATCATAAAGACTGTTTTGTAAAAGCTCCCTCAAATCCTTTAGGAATATTCCAAGAAGTCAGGGCCGAAACTACAATGTATAATCCAGTCCCGGAGCAAACAGATGGCGATCCAGATATTATGGCTTCAGGAAAGAGAGTATACATTGGGGCCATTGCTTGTCCAAGAGAAATACCTTTGGGATCTATTGTAGAAATAGAAGGCGAATACTATATCTGTGAGGATAGGACAGCAGTAAAGCATAACGGGGTGTTTGATATCTTATCGTTTAGCGAAGGAGAAGCTAAAAACTATGGTCGGCAAAATAAAGAGGTAAGAGTTTACAAATAATGCCAATAAAAATAGAAAAAAGAATACATCCGGGATATAAAGAGTTTGAGAGAGCCAAAAAATCAGGATTACCTATTAGACAGTCATTTGGAAAAACCTATTATATCTACTCATCTGAAAAAGGAGAAATCAGTTTGATAAAACTTATAAATTACTTCGGGGACGGAAAGGATTTCTGGGA
>CAZDXV010000026.1:0-2925 GCA_964509645.1 uncultured Candidatus Saccharibacteria bacterium
TGGCGGTGGCGTTTTCTATTGGGTCTACAATTGAGGAGGCCTGTTTTTATGCCAACATAAATCCTGAAACATATTACAGGTGGGTTAAAAAATATCCAACATTATCCAAGTATTTTGAAAGATTAAAGAATAAACCGATATTAAAAGCGAGAGAGTCTGTTGTTCATAGTTTAGATAATCCTGATATGGCTTTAAAGTATTTAGAGAGAAAAAAAAGAGAAGAGTTCGGCAGAAGGGTTGAAATAGAAGATGTTGTTGAAAGGGAAAGAATAGAGGAAGAAAGAAAAAAGTTAAAGAGATTTTTAGATGATGCAAAAGGAAAACAAAATGCTGAAATACCCTCTACCGCAGATAACTCCGCAGAGGAAAAAAGCGATACTGGATCTAAGCAGTCTGATAACGCTTGAGGGGCAAAGTTTTGATGAATTAATAACAGAGGGGCAGATAGCTATATTAGAACCGATAATATTTCGGGATAATAAGTTTCTTGAAATAATCTGCTATACGCAATACGGAAAAACTTTAATGATGGCTATCGCTACGCTGATATTAAGCTGTATTTACGGAGAGGTAGTTGCTATTGTTGCACCGAGTAAGGAGAAGGCAAAGCTGACCATGAGATATTATATTCAGCATTTGGCAGATCATTATCTTTTTTACGAACAGCTTGATAAAAATACTAAACTTGAAAGATTAAAACAAGAAGAAAGCAAAGAAAGAATTATATTAAGAAATGGAGGAGGGATTTATTCTTTATCTGTTGATCAGAAAAACCTAAGAAAAAGCATTGAGGCGGCTATGGGGTCTGGCGCTAGAATAGTTTTAGTTGATGAGGCCGGGCTGATAAGAGATGATACTGAGGCGACTATATTCAGAATGATTACAGGAAAAAAAGGAGATGTTCTTTATTGTAAGGTGGGAAACCCTTTTTATTCTGATCCACCTATCACTCATTTTAAAAAAGATTGGGAAAATCCGAAATACAAGCATGTGTTTATTGATTACAAAAGAGGCCTTGAGGAAGGAAGGTTGTCGCAGGAGAGTGTTGCTGTGGCTATGGAAAAGCCCCTGTTTGATATTTTATGGGCTTGTGAGTTTCCTGATGAAGGCGCTGTTGATAGCGAGGGTTTTGAAAAGCTGATTAGATGGAATGATGTTAGGCAGGTTGCTAAAATCAATATCCCGAAAGAAGGTTATGAGGATTTTGTTGTGGGAGGAGATATTGGGGCAGGGAGAGATGAAAATGTTTACACTTTGAGGCACGAAAAAAAGGCAAGGGTGGTAGGCATAACAAAAAGCAAAGATGTTATGGTTAATGTCCGGGAAATTGAAAGAATACACAACGAATGGAAAGTCCCTTATGAGAACTTTAACATTGATGATATAGGGGTGGGAGCTGGGGTTGTAAGCAGGTGTCATGAGCTGGGATATAATGTTAATGGGGTTTCTTCAGGAGGAAAGGCAAAAGAAGATAGCGTGTTTTATAATCTCCGGGCCGAAATGGGGTGGTCGGTGAAAACATGGGTTGAGTCAGGAGGGGTTTTAGAAGAAAATCCTAACTGGGTGCAATTGAGCTGGATAAAGTTTAAAAGACAGACAGGGGAAAAGAAAATAATCCTACAAAAAAAAGAAGACCAGGTTAAGGTTAATAAAAAATCCCCGAACCATTATGACTCTTTGGCCTTAACATTTTACAAAAGAGGAAAACTAAGTTTAGAATGGATGTAAAAATAATCAAACTATCAAAAGAGGACACAGAGCTGTTTGAGTATTTTAAAAGGCATAAAGATGATTTCAGGATTTTATTAGAGAATGGGGTTTTTGATTTCAAGAATGGAAGTTCTATTATATCTAGAGATAGCGATGGAACTATCAGAAGAATAGAAATAGACAATGTTGTTTATAGGTCTTGACAGGTTTTTGGGGGTTGCTATAATAAAATAATGCCCTAACCACGACGAAGATTTATCTTCTAATCAAGGCGGGCGAAGAGAAGATCCAGTTTTGGGTTTTCTCCTCGCCCGTTTTTTAATGAAAAAATATTTTAAATCAATATTAAATAAAATAAAAAGGAAGGGTTACTATACTTCGGTTAGCAGGTTTTTGACTGGAGGACAAGCATACAAACCTACTAACAAGGATTATCTTGACGCTTACGAAACCAGCTTTCTGGTTTATTCTTGCGTGAGAAAAATCGCAGAGAAGGTTGCAAATACAGATTTGCTTTTGTATCAGGTCAGGGGAAAGAAGATTGAAGAATTGGCTGATCACGAGTTGCTTGATTTGTTAGCAAGGCCAAATCCGCAGATGACAAGGTTTGAGTTTCTTGACCAAATATCAATGGATCTTGAACTTTTAGGCAATTCTTATGTTTTAAAAATAAAAGGAAATAGAACGGGAGAGCCGGTTGAGTTATATCTTTTGAGGCCGGACTGGGTTGATATAACTCCGAACAATGATGGTTCTTTACAATTTAAATATTCTATTCCGGGAGCAAACCCAATAATTTATGGAGATGATGAGATTATACATCTTAGTCAGCCGAATCCAAAGAGTGAGTATTATGGTTTGCCCACAATTAAACCTGCTTTAGAGATAGTAAGAAACCTTATCTATGCCACAAGGTGGAACATGAACTTCTTTTATAATTCTGCTAGGCCGGACTTTCTGATTACGACACAAGCGAATATGTCTAAATCAGAAAAAGAGGAGTTTAAGAAGATGTGGTATAACCAGTTTGGAGGAGTGAATAGAGCGCATAATTTTGGGATATTAAGCGGAAACGAAGCAGAAATTAAAGTTATTACTCCGAATGCGAGGGATATGGAGTTCACTAATATGACCGATTCAACGATACAGCAGATTTTGGCTGCGTTCGGAGTTCCTAAATCTATTGTGGGAATGACTACTGATGTTAACAGGGCT
>CAZDXV010000027.1:0-2874 GCA_964509645.1 uncultured Candidatus Saccharibacteria bacterium
TCACCTAACGCCTCTTCTTTCATAATTAAACTCTTTAATATCAAAAACAATTGACGCCAACTTTCTTGCTCCGGGCCTTAATTCAAAAGCGGAAATTCTAGAAAGAACTTCTGCGATTGTTTCTTTTCCGTAATTATTGATTATCCATTTCCAGTGCTTCAAGTCCCCGTAATTCACGGTATTTATAATAATAGTCTTTTTATTCTTTTTTGTATCAATATCAGAAAAATTATAAGACCATAATAAAGATTTGAAAAAATCAGGCAGCTTCATATTTATAATTATACCACAAAAACAACTTTAAGAAAAAATCAAGAATACATCTCATTTATCTCTCTAGTGTAGTGCCTCTCTATAATATGCCTTCTTAATTTAAAAGTAGGAGTAAGCTCCTCTTTCTTCTGGCTAAACTCCTCATCTAGCAATTTAAACTTCTTAACCTTTTCCGGATGAGAAAGGTGTTCATTTACCTTTTTTATTCTTTCCTCAAAAAGAGAAACAACATTTTCATCTTCTACCATCACATCGGGATCTTTAACGGGAAAGTTATGCTCTAGAAGGTATTCTTTAACCTCCTGCCAGTCGGGAATTATTAAAGCTGAGATAAAATTTCTTTTGTGGCCTAAAACCATAGATTGAGAAATAAAGGAGTCGTGGTTAAGTTCTTTTTCTACCTCTTCTGGCCAGACATTCTTTCCTCCCGAAGTGACAATCAGCTCCTTTTTCCTTCCTATCACGGTTAAAAACCCTTCTTGGTCTATAAAACCAAGATCATCCGTATGAAACCATCCCTCCTTATCTATAGCCTTATCTGTAAGCTCTTTGTTCTTGTAGTACCCCTTCATTACATTAGGACCCCTGACCAATATCTCCTTTTCCGGAGAAATCTTTGCTTCTACTCCGGAAAGAGTCTGCCCCACGGTGCCCAGCTTAATATTCTCCATTCTATTAACAGAAACTACGGGAGAAGTTTCTGTTAGTCCATATCCTTCTAAAATATCTATTCCTACTTCTTTCTGGAAGAATTTAGCTATTCTTTTATTCAAAGAAGCGCCCCCGGAAACAGCAAATCTTAATCTTCCTCCAAGCTGCTTCCTTATTTTAGAAAAAACAAGCTGATCTGCTATTTTATTCTTAATGCTTTTACCATTCTGTTTTAAAGCCCATAAAAACATCTCTCTTTTCATTTTTGAAGAATCCTCTATTTTATCCCAGACTTTATCATAAAACTTCTCAAAAACCCTGGGAACAGAGATAAGAATGGTGGGTTTTATCTCTTTTAAATTTTCAGCTAAAGTCTTTATGCTTTCAGCATAGGCTATAGTAGAGCCGTACATTATAGCTGTATAATATCCTGCCAATCTTTCTAAAACATGAGAAAGAGGAAGAAAAGATAAAAAAGTGTCTTTTTCTGAAATAGATATGACTTCTGTAACAGCTTCAGCGTCAGAGATAAAGTTGTTATGAGATAGCATAACCCCTTTGGGTTCTCCCATAGTTCCTGAAGTATAAATGATGGTGCATATCTCCTCCGGATCCGATTCTACTTTTTGCAGTTCTCTTTTCTCTGACTCTTTTAAAAGATCTTCCCATTCAATAATATCTTTTTTAGATATGTTTTTACTTTCTGAATCTAGCTCTTCTAAAAAGATAATTTTCTCAAGGGTTTCAATCTCCTTTTGGAATATTAAAACCTTATTCAAAAGCTCAGAATTAGAAACTACTAAAATCTTAGCTTCTGAATGGTTAAGAAGATTCCTTATAGCTTTTGGATTAAGAGTGGTATGGAAAGGAACCAAAACAGCTCCTGCCCTCATAGATCCTAAATCTGTAAAAGCCCACTCCGGCCTGTTTTCAGAAAGAAGAGCTATTTTATCTCCCTTTTTTACCCCTAAAGACTGAAGACCTTTAGCAAAACCCTCTATTATATCTTTTGCCTCTTGATAGCTTAAAGAATAGTAAATACCCTCTTCTTTATACTGAAAGGCCGTTTTCGAAGGAAATCTTTCTGCTGTGTTATAGAATATTTGAGGAAGTGTTTTTTTCATAAAAAAAGAGGGATAATAATATCCCTCTTAGCTAATTTCTTTTATAAACTTGTAAATCCTATCGAATAACTGGTCTCTCTTTTTATCGTTCATTACCACATGGTGTCCGCTCCCGAACCAGTATATTTCTTTGTGCTCCGACCCTAGATGCTGATGTATATAGATAGCGCTTTTAGGGTTTACTACAAAGTCTGTATTAGCATGTATGATTAAAGTTGGGACCTTTATTTTTCCTAAGTGGGGAACAGTTTCCTCTCTTAAAAAAGAAAGGAAATCCCTTAAACTTTTTATGGGTATTACAGGATAAGTTACCTCGTCTTGCATGTCAGTGTAGTCTATCCTGTAAACTCTTTTAGCTTTTTTGTAGTATTTTTTAGCCCAGCCATAAAGATAAAGCCTTAACTTTATAAACCATTCAAACCTCAGCTTGATAGGAGTTCCGAGAGAGATTACCCCCAACGGCTTCTCTTCCATCTCTCTGGCTAAATAGAAAGCCAGATTCCCTCCGAAGGAATTTCCAACAATAATTACCTTATCCGCTTTTTCTTTTATCTTTAAGTAGGCCTTTCTCACAGACTCTTTCCAGTCCTCCGGAGTAGTATCTATTAAGTCTTCGGGAGAAGTTCCATGCCCTGCGATCAAGGGAGCATAAACTGTCATTCCTTTGCTTGTTAAATATTCTGCTAACTCTTTAAACTGAAAGGGCGTACTGGTAAATCCGTGGAGAAGCAAGATTCCTACTCTGCTGTTATTATTAAAGAAAAAAGGATTAGCTCCTTTTATCTGGCAAGTGTTTTCTTCCATATATTATCTATTCTATAACATC
>CAZDXV010000028.1:0-2725 GCA_964509645.1 uncultured Candidatus Saccharibacteria bacterium
TTCCTTTTTTCGTTTTTCCACTTTATTTTATTCTTTTTCATAGGGTCCTCTTTTTATTCCTCCTTCTAAATAAATAAATTTACAGCCAGTTATTTGCTTTATCTCTTCTCTCAACTCTTTATATGGTGCTATTGTGGCTACTATTACATCAAATCCCTGCTTGTCTAATTCTTTGGCTAATCTGGCTATTCTTAAATTGTTCTCCCACCTATCCTCTCTACTAAATCCAAGATCCTTGTTTATAGTGGCCCTTATTACATCTCCATCCAGTATTATTTCCTTTGTCCTCATTTTGCGAGCTAAGGTGCTTTTTCCTGATTTTGATTGGCCACTGATCCACTCTATTGCCATAATTTATTCTCTTTAGTTCTTTTTCTTATTTCTGTCGCAGAGATCGACTCTAACTCTGGCGATAGTTTTATTTCCTCGATATCATACCCTACCTTTCTTCCAAAGCACACCTTTGCTATGTCCGGGATCTTGATTACCTTTACTCTTTTCCCCCATTTTTTGAATGCTTTTTTTAAAGCTTTTTTTCTTTGTCTTATAGAATATGGATTTTTTTCATCTCTCTCGGTATCTCTTATGGCTATTAAGACAGAGTTCCCCTTGTTCAATTCTGTTTCTATTAAGGCGATATGTCCGATGTGAGGAGATAGACATTGCCACCGGCCTATAAATAAACTATATTTTCTTTTCATAAATTAGTTATTTTAGATTCTTTATCAAGCTCTTGTATCTCTTTCTTTATTTTCTCAAGATTGTATTCCTTTGTAAAGTTGCTTTCCCAGTATTCCATTAGCATTTTCAGCTCTTTGGATTTACTTTTTACAGGTTCTACTCTATCAAGTTTTTTGTCTATTACTTTAGCTCCCCATTCGGGGTCTCCTCTCCTTTCTAAAAACCAATGAATGTAATTTAAGATCCACTTAGGGTCTTTTAATAATTCCTCATATTTTACTATTAAGCTTTTTTTCTTGTTTCTTTTAATCCATTTCCAAACCTGAGCCATGTTATATAGCATACTTAAACTGGCCACTCTGATGTATTGCTCTGGGTCTACATTCTTTAGGTTGTCATTGCACTTCATTTGGCTTACCAATACCTTTTTTGGATCTCTTGTCACGATTATTACCTTATTGATAAGATTAGGATCTGATGAGGAGAATACTCTTGAAGATATCTTTAGCGCATCTCCGTCTTCTCCTACATCCTTAAACTTTTCTATCATTCCTGTATCAGAGCAGACAGTAGACAACTCCCAAAATCCTTTCGGGTTATTTTTAATTACATCTCGGAGAGGTTCTAATAACCCTCCGTCTTTTTCTACTCCCGACTCTTCAACTTTTTTTGTATTAAGATTTACATAATCAAACGTAAACCTCCAAGGATACTTAAACCCTACTATAGGAATTCCTGATTGCTTTAGAGCCAGCATAAGAGCAGAGCTTCCTGCCCTATTCCAGCACACTACTGCGTTATATTGTTTTTGTTTCTTTTTCATTTCTTTAATTTTTCCCGTAAAAATGGATTCTCTTTTGACACTCTCCTCTCTTTAATATTTCCCGTAAAAATGGATTATCTTTTGCCTCTCTCCTCAATATGGTTTTATTTTTGGCACCGATCTTTTTCATTTCTAATTCAATTTCTTCGCTTAATAAACGGTGGATCAATGGGTCTGTCGGCTTATACCCATCCAATGTTCTGTATTCAAATCTTCTTCTTTTGCGGATTAAATTAAGTAGTTTGTTTTTCATTTTTTAGCTTTTTTATTTGTTTAGTGGGGAAACCATTCTTTTTAAGAAGATATAATATCCGATCATAATCCAATGAATGCCTCATTTCCCAAGTAATTTTATCTTTTCCACATGGCCAATCATCAGATAAAACACTCTCTGTTTTAGGATAGAATTGTTCAAAGTGCCTTTTACAAAGAATTGTTTTTAGTTGGTTATTTAAATTATTACACTCTATCATAATCTTCTTAATACTCCATTAATTGTATTCTTTAATCGCTGTAAATGATATTTTAATTCTCGATCCGGTTCTTTTATTCTGGGTGCACTGTCTTTCTTCAAAAGTTTAAGAAATTGCCAGAAATCTATTACAGCATATACACTTGGCTTTGTTTCAGGGGTTCTCGGATCTTTAACTATTAAAGCCCATTTGTCTGAATGCCAGTTTCCTATTTCTGCCTGTTCTTTGGCTTGAGTAATTGACTTCCACCAATTTAGTTTCTTTTGATTTTTCGCCTCCAACAAAAATGGTAAGCTACAATTAATATCTCCTTTTCTTTTCCCCGATCCTGATCCTATCTCTCTACTGGCCTTTCCCAGTCCCTCTGCTTCAATCTCTTGGGATATCATATTCTCAAATCTTTTTCCTTTATTTCTTGCCGAGTTTGGTTTCATGTGGTGTAATGTTTAACATTTTATATCGTCTTAAGTATAAAGAAGGAATTTCCTCGCCCGGGTATGTCCGATGAAGGCCCCGGGCTTTTTTATTCTTCCTCGTCTAACTCCTCTTGAGCCAGTTTTATTTCTCTTTTTTAAATACCAAGGTGGTTTTTTCGTATGCCTCAACTATCTTCTTGATAAATCCTTCTTTTGCGGTTTTGTCTGTTTCCCAGAGATAGTCCACAAACTCACTTTGACCTCTGTCTGTTAGCCCGCCATCACCATTGACGATGTCAAAGTATTCAAGGGCTTTTTGCTTCTTGCCTTTA
>CAZDXV010000029.1:0-2357 GCA_964509645.1 uncultured Candidatus Saccharibacteria bacterium
TTTTCTGTGTTAAGATAATACTGTAAATTATGACAGATCCAGTCGAAGAAATTAAAAACAGACTCGATGTTGTTGATGTTGTCAGAAGCTACATCAAGCTTGAGAAAGCAGGGGTAAACTACAGAGCCGTCTGCCCTTTTCATTCAGAAAAGAACCCCTCTTTCTTTGTAAGTCCGGCCCGCCAGTCTTGGCATTGTTTCGGATCCTGTTCTGAGGGAGGAGACATGTTTAAGTTTGTAATGAAGATTGAAGGAGTAGACTTTAAGGAATCCTTGAGGATCTTAGCTCAAAAAGCGGGAGTGGAGCTAAGAAGAGAAGATCCGAAAGTGAGAAGCGAAAAAGCAAAGCTTTATGATATTTCCGAGCTTGCCTGCTCTTTTTTTGAAAAACAGCTTCACAAGGGTTCTGCTGGAAAGGAGGCTAAAAAGTATTTGTCGGACAGAGGAATTACAGAAGAAAGCATGAAAGAATGGAGGTTAGGCTACGCTCCCGACAGCTGGCAGGGTCTTTCGGATTTTTTAGTTGGAAAAGGTTTTAAAAGAGAGGATGTTACTAAAGCGGGACTAGCTTTAAAATCTCAAAATAAAAATACTTTTTACGACAGGTTCAGAGGACGGATAATATTCCCTGTTTTCAGTTTAAGCTCCCAGGTTATAGGTTTTGGAGGAAGGGTTTTTAAAGAAAAAGAAAGGCCCGGAGGACAGAAAGAGGCAAAGTATATAAACTCTCCGGCTACTCCTCTCTATGATAAAAGCAGGATATTATACGGGTTAAACAAGGCAGGAATAGGGATAAGGAAGAAAGGAGCCTGCATTCTGGTTGAGGGCTACACAGACGTAATTATGGCTCATCAGGCAGGTTTTAACAATGTAGTTGCCACTTCAGGAACAGCTCTTACCCCTTTTCAGCTGAAAGTTCTTAAAAGGTATTCTGACAACCTTTTTACTGCTTTTGATATGGATATAGCCGGCAATTCTGCAACAAAAAGAGGTATTGATCTGGCCCAGACTGAA
Organism: uncultured Candidatus Saccharibacteria bacterium; assembly: GCA_964509645.1. Lineage (GTDB taxonomy): Bacteria > Patescibacteriota > Minisyncoccia > Minisyncoccales > GWA2-38-27 > CAZDXV01. The sequence continues at coordinate 1,014 of CAZDXV010000029.1, forward strand.
GGATTTAATATTAAGATTATTACAATGTCCGAAGGTAAAGATCCCGCTGATATTGTTTTAGAATCCGGCGAAAAATGGAAAGAGCTGGTTAAGGGAGCTAAATCTATCCACGATTTCTACTTTGAAACAACTTTTTCCCGGTTTGATAAAAACACAATAGAGGGGAAAAAGAATATCTCTAAAGTTCTTTTCCCGATAATAAAAAGAATACCGAACAAGATAGAGAGAAGCGTTTGGGTGAAAGATTTATCTGAAAAACTGGAAGTTAAAGAAGAGGATATTTTAGAGGAGCTTGATAAGACAGAAGGGGAAAGGAGAGAGGAAGAAACCGAGGTTTTAAAAGAATCTGTTAAAAAGCCGAGAAAGCAGCTTTTAGAAGAGCATCTAGTCTCTTTAGTGGTAAAATGCCCGAAAGCTTTGGAAATCATACCCGATGAAGATATTAGTCTTTTTTCTGATAATATTTCCTTTCTTTTGTCTGATTTTAAAAAAGAAGGGGTTAACTTGGACAAAGAGTATTCTCAAGATGCAAAAGAGCTTGTAGATTTTCTTTGTTTAAAAGCTGAAGCGGAGTTTAAAGAATCTTCAGAAAAAGAAGTCAAGAAAGAGTGTCTTAATTGTTTTAAAGAGTTTAAGTCTTTGTATCTGAGAGATAAACTGTCTTTTATTTCAAGCCAAATTAAAGAAGCTGAAAAAGAACAAAACTCAAAAGAAGTTGAAAAACTTTTAAAAGAATTTAATAAATATTCTAGGTCTTGGAATGATCTGGAAACAGCTTAATATATATGGCAAAAAAGAAAACAAAAAAGAAGACTCCGAAGAAAACAGTTAGAAAGAAGACTCCTAAGAAAACAGCTAAAAAGAAAACCTCTAAGAAATCTTCTAAAAGAAAGAGTTCTAAGAGAAAAAAACCCTCTTTGAAAGAAAAGGACCTTATGGATCTTGTAGCTAAAGGAAAGCAGAGAGGCTTTGTCACTACTTCTGAAATTCTACGTATTTTCCCCAGGGTTGAAAAGAATATTGAAGAACTGGAGGAGCTTTATGAAAAGATGGAAAATATGGGCATTGAGATAAAAGAAAGCGGGAAGTTTTTAGGAAAAAAAGACAGAGAAGAAAAGAAAAAGAGAGCAAAAGAAATGAAGCGGCTGAAGATAGATCCTGTCCAACTTTATTTAAAAGAAATAGGAAAGGTTTCCTTTTTAACAGCAGAAGAAGAGAAAGAACTGTCAAGGAGAATAGAAAAAGGAGATGAAGAGGCCAAGAAGAAGCTGGCCAGAGCTAATTTGAGGCTTGTTGTTTCTATAGCTAAAAGATATGTTGGCAAATCTCCCAATTTAACTTTAT
>CAZDXV010000030.1:0-2171 GCA_964509645.1 uncultured Candidatus Saccharibacteria bacterium
TTAAATCTTAACCGAAATATTTAAATAGAAACAAAATGGTACCCTTTTATATGAAAATACATGTAGTTTCACTTGGATTCACGCCTGAAGTTTTTACAAGAATTGGTCTTAAAACCGGAGGAATTGACAAAATAATTATTGTAAGGCACAAAACAGAAGACAAGGAAAAACAGGAAAAAGTAAAGAATGCAATAGAGGAAATAGAAAAGTACACCGGACTTGAAACAGAAACAGAATTCGCAGAAAAAAGGGAAATAATGCCCCTAATCAACCAATTTACTAAACTTTTCAAAACATTCAACGAAGACGACGAAATTTACCTCCATATAGGAGGCGGAGAAAGACATATTCCATTAGCAATGCTTTACGCCAGCTTCTTTGTAAAAAGAAACATAACCATTGTAACTACTACCAGAATAAAAAAAGGCGAAGAGATTGATTTTGACTACGAAATGCTCCCCTCTGCACCACTTTACAGGCCTTTAGCAGAAAAGAAACTAGAAATACTGGAAAAATTGGATAAAAATGGAGACCTGAAACTAATGCAGCTGGTCAATAAAATGCCGGACGTCAAAACGAAGCAGGATGAAGGAAGAGTAGCCCCGGGGATATACAAGCATCTTAATCAAATGAAAGAGCTTGGTTATGTCTCGTATGAGGAAAACTCTAAAAAGTACAGCATTACTAAAATAGGAAAACTACTTTTACACTCTACTTAATTAAAATAATTAAGTTTTAGTAAGCTTTAATTAAGTTTTAATGAGAATAGTAAAATATATAAATGAGGGCATTCAATATATCTTTTACAAGGAGGTTTAATATGACTGAAATTAATGTAAAAAAACTTAAAAGCCCGAAAAAGCCGGGGCAGGTATCCATTTCCTGCGACGGACCGTTTTCACTTGAAGTGGTCTGCGACGACATAAAACAAACCAAAGAAACATTCAAGGAGCTGTACGACAAGATGTACAAAGATTTTGAAAAGATCCTTAAGGACAAGAAGAAAAAATCCAAGGAGGCCATGAGACATATAGGGTAACTCTATGTTAATGTTTGAACCCTGCCTAAATCAAAACATATAAATTCACAACCTTTCCAACTCGAGCCGAGGTATTCAACTCCGCCCCGGCTCACCATTTAAAATTATAATCAAAAGAGGCCAAAACAATGAGCAAAACTCTTCAAAAAATATTCAACAAGAAAGATATTGAAAAAATAGGCGGTTGGTTCTATGGAAAAGACATCCCTTATAAGGGGAAATTGAATTTCAAAGGAAGAGAATATACTTTAATTTGGATAGGCCGCCTCCCGACTGATTTCAAAGTAGAAAACCCAGAGATAACAAAAACAAAAGAACTGGGAATCGGCATGCTTCTCGTAAAAAGAAAAATGTTCGGAGACGACTGGGCAGGACTTTACTCTGCTCTTTAAAATTATAATGAAAATAAAAAGGAGGATAGAATATGAAAACAAACACACCCAAACAAAAGAAACAACTGAAGGATTTCCTGAAGGGTCATCCCGACTATCAAGAAAATAAGGAAGCGATTAACGGGTGGCTTTCAGTTGCACTGTCTGAAGATGCAGTTTTTGGTTTCGAACCTGGTTTTATACCTAAAGAAATGAAAGGAAAAACCATTGAAACATTCTCTTTTTCAGGAAATTATGAAGAAGTAAAAAAGAAGATGGAAGAAACCGACTTTTCCGGCTATGACAAGGCAAGCTTTGCTTTTGACTTGACGGAAAAAGGTTCAACCCTTCAAAAAGCAAGAGGTCTTTTAAAGTCGGCAAACTTTGACCCAGGGGCGATAATTGAGTGGAATATAAGAACAAGGGACGATATGGACAAAGACTTTATTTTTGCATTATGCCCAAAAGAAGAACGTGGAGAAGACAAGTGAAAAGAATAACTGAAAAAATCCTCCGGCTCTTCAGAGAGCCGACCTGGATGGAATACGAAGAAAAAATGCTGAGAAAACTTATAGAAAATACTCATCATCCGGACGATATGCTTGAACTAATTAGCAATCTTGAAATGCAGAAAAAGGACAAGCAGGCAGAGAAAGTTAGACAAGAATTTAAGGAATACTGGCCGGACAGAGCATCGGAGCTTGAACTATAAATAAAAATTATCAAGAAAAAAACTCAATTTCCCCTTTCTGAAATCAATT
>CAZDXV010000031.1:0-1963 GCA_964509645.1 uncultured Candidatus Saccharibacteria bacterium
TCGTCTAGGGTTTTTCTTTTTATCTCCAAACTTTCTTTGGCTAAAATCATCAAATTTTTTAATCTCTGAAAAAACTCTTTTTGGGTTTTGGAAAGGTACCCTATCCTAGGCAGATTGATGGTAACCACGCCCACAGATCCAGTAAGAGGATTAGACCCGAAAAGGCCTCCCCCTCTCATTATCAATTCTTTATTGTTCAACCTCAACCGGCAGCACATACTGCGCGCATCCTCCGGATTCATATCAGAGTTAACAAAGTTGGAAAAATAATTTACCCCATACTTGGCCGTAGCCTCCCACATAGATTCAAGAGCCGGGTTGTCCCAGTCAAAATCCTTTGTGATAGATACCGTAGGAATAGGGAAGGTGTTATGAACTAGAATCTGATCGGCAACAAAATTCTCGCTTTCGGTAGAAAAATCATAGACCATTCCGTTAGAAGAAGAAACTTGCTTAATTTTTTTAACTTTTAAGAAAGAGAGTTCTCTAATTTCCTCAAAAACAGGGGGGATTTTAATCTTCAGTTTTTTGGCATATTTTATTATTTTCTCTGCTTTTTCTGGAGAAGCAGAGGATTGACGGGAAACTCCAAATTTCTGAAAAATTCTATTCTTTGAATTTTTATATTTCCGTCCAAGAGAATCATAAAAATAATGCTCTTTTTTTAAAACTTCCTCAATTATACCCTCCAATCCGCTTTCTTTAATAGGAATTTTAGAAATAGAATGGGAGTCTTTTGCTTCTAACTTTTGGTTCTGCCAAATACTTACCCTCCATCTTTTCCTTCCTTTCCAGGTATACTCCTCTAAGGTATGAAAAACATTCAACTGCTTCAAAAGAGTTGAAACTCCATAAATTAATTCTCTGGAAATAGAAGTGGCTATAATATCTTTTGTTATCCAAGCATCACCTTTAAAATAACTCTGAAGGAATATTTTCTTCATTTTGGGAGAAAGTTCAAAAATAACTTGAGGGACTTTCCGCTCTTTTCCCTTCTTTATTTCAAATATTTCTGTGATTATTCTTCTTACCAATTTTGAATGAATTCGCACCTCGATTAGATTTCGATTTTTTATCTCCCGAATTTTGCTTGGTGTTCTAAATATTTTCTCAGCTAATTTAGCTACACGTTGTGCCTGCTTTTTTTCTTTTTTCAAGTTAAAACTAAGGCTTACTCCTCCACACCTTTTGTTCTTTTCTGCTGAACCTTCCGCACAGTACCAACCTAAAAACTCCATTAAGCCCCCTGTAACAGGAAGACAATTAGGGATTTTAAATGCTGATCCCCTGAGACTTAATTTGCTTCGCGAAAGATCCAATTCATCTAGCTTTTCTTTAATATCTAACAAAGGAAAAACTAAAACCTTATAAGAAGAACTATCGCAAGGTCTAGTTTTTTTCTCCGTATATGCTTTATTATTTTCCAAAACATTTTTCGGGCAGGTTCTTATATAAATTCCTTTTCCTTTTTTTCTTTTTAAAAATTCTTCAGCCAATGAAATCTTTAAAACTTTGTTTTCTCCCTGAGGAAAAGTTTTAGGCATTACTAAGTGGTCACCGGATTTTAAACTTCCCGCCTCAAAATTCTTGATTTTGCCGTCCCGCAAAACCAAAACCGAATGAGAAGGAGTAACCTTGACGCTAAATCCGCCTTGAGATTCAATTTTTAAAAGACTATCTAGAGGGTGACGGACTAAAAAGTTAACTTTTTGCCAGCTTATTTTCCCATCTTTCAAACCCAAAGACTTTATATTCAAATCCTTCACATCTAATACTTGGCAATTGTTTTCCCTAACATACATCGGCTTACTCTTTCTCATTAAATTATCAATATACTCTCCAATTTTTACAAGCTTTATCTTTTCAGAGTTCTTAATCGGGCATAAACTATCACTATCTACACTAAAAGGTCTGCCTTTGGCATCCCCTTCCATAAGGCCTTCGTAAAAGGCCCTTATAAACA
>CAZDXV010000032.1:0-1869 GCA_964509645.1 uncultured Candidatus Saccharibacteria bacterium
ACTGTAAAAGATTTTTCTTTTTTCATATTATTGTTTTCTCAAATATTTAGCTGCCTCCTCCGGTTCTATTGTAGAAATTTCCATCTGAGTCCCTATCTCAAATCCTGCCCAAGTGGCAGTCTTAGGCAAAATTGTCCAATGCCAATGATAATATTCATGTTTTTTACCATCGCAAGGAGCTGTATGTAAATAAAAGTTGTAAGCAGGCTCGTTTAAACCCTTCTTAAGCTTTCTCAAGGTCTCTTTAAAAGCTTCAGCTAAAGTAGAAAGTTTTTCTTCTGAAATATCTTCGTAATGAGCAAAATGCTCTTTGGGAGAAATTATGACTTGAAAAGCTGTCTTGGAAGCAAAGGGGCAGACAACTAAGAAATCCTTGTTTTCAAAAACTATTCTCTCTTTTGATTTCTTCTCCCATTCATTCATTTTACAATACAAACACTCATTATTCTTATCATGATACTTTTTAGCATTATCTAAAGCTGTATTAAGATCAGAATCTACCAAAGGAGTAGTTATTATCTGAGAATGAGGATGGGCTATGGAAGCTCCGGCCTCTCTTCCGTGATTGTGAAATATGGAAATATGGTTAACAAACTTTTTATCCTTTAATTCCTGAAACCTTATCTTGTAAGCCCTAAAAACCTCTTCTACTTTTTTTAAAGGAAGAACTGCCAGTTGTTTATTATGATCCTTAGTTATAACAACCTCATGAAATCCTGCAGCATTCATTTTCTCGTATATGCCTCCTTCCACTTTTCTATCCAACTCAGGGTAAGGAAAAAAAGCAGGATAAAGATTAGGTATTGAAACCAAAGACCAATCCTCAGGAAAAGAATCCCATCCTTTAAAGGGAATCTTTTTTCCTTTAGAAAATACCAGAGTAGGTTCTTTCTGGGTCTTTATTTTACAAAAAGGACAATCTTTCTTTGTCCCTTTATGAGTAGCTTTTTTCTCTTTTTTAAAGCTGGAAGGCCTTCTTGCTCTTCCTGTAGCTATTACTACCCAATCTTTGCTTACCAAGTCCTGCCTTAATTCTGAAGGAAATTTATCTTTTTCCATATTTACCAGTAATTAAATTCCATCTAATTTTCAGCAGATCAACCCCCATTCTAGCCATTCCTTTAAAATTAACTTTGCTATCAGGATCGTTAACCCAGTGAACGGGAACTCTTTTTATCTCATATCCCATTCTTTTTCCGACTTTCAGAATTTCAGGATCAAAAGCCCATCTGTCAATCTTGCACAGGGAAACAATATCTTCTACAGCTTTATCAGATAAAGCCTTAAACCCGCATTGAGTATCTTTAATGCCCCACAAGCCAACAAGGATCTGAACCATAATATTAAATACGTTTCCGACAAAAACCCTAAGCCCAGACTGCGGAGGATCCAATACAGCTCCCTCCATATCGCGAGATCCTATCACAATATTAGCTCCTTTCTCAAACAAAGGAATCATCTTCTCCACCTGGTCTATAGAGGTAGAGTTGTCAGCGTCTGTAAAAAGCCTTACTTTTCCTTTGGCTTCAGACAAGCCCTGTCTTACAACATATCCTTTTCCATGATTATCTTTATTGTCTATTAATCTTAAATTAGCTATCTCGCCCTGCATCTCCCTTACAACATCTCCCGTCTTGTCTTTAGAACCGTCAGAAACGACTATAATTTCATAATTATAAGAAACACCCCTTAAATACTTATCTATAGCTTTTAAGGTGTTAGGGATTCTATTCTCCTCGTTATATGCTGGTATTACAACAGATAAATACATAACTTTTACTATTATACATTAAAATAGAGAATGTAAATAGTGGAAAAAGAAAACCCCTTGTCCTAACGACAAGGGGTTTTGCCCAAGGGCCCAAGGGT
>CAZDXV010000033.1:0-1762 GCA_964509645.1 uncultured Candidatus Saccharibacteria bacterium
CAAAATGGTATAAATCAAACTTCTCTGAAAGCAATTCTGCCTGGGTCCCTTTGCCGGCCCCGGGAGGACCGAATAAAACAACGACTTCTTTTGCCATGTTAGAATGTTTCATATTCTCTCATTTGAAGCTGGGCGTTTATTTGCTTCATTGTCTCTAAAACAACTGAAACCACAATCAAGAGAGCAGTACCGCCGACCAGGAATTGAAAGCCCGGTATATCGGTAACGCCTCCTATGACAGCCGGCATAACAGCTATGGTGCCCAAAAACAAAGCTCCGATCAAGAGAACACGATTTAATATGTAATGTATAAAGTCGGCTGTAGGCTTTCCCGGACGAATGCCCGGCACAAAACCTCCCATCTTCTGCAGATTCTCTGCAATAGAATTGGGATCAAAAGTGACAGCCGTATAAAAATAGGTGAACAATACGACCAATACAAAGTAAAATATTCCCTGACCCCAAGGATTTTTCTGAGGATCAAAGAAACCAGCTATAGTTTGGGCTATGTCCCCTACAGCTCCCCCTGTCTGCCCTATAAAGCCCCCTATCATTACGGGAAATGTCATTAAAGCTAAAGCAAAGATAATAGGGATAACTCCTGCCGGATTTACATTTAGAGGGATATAGGTTGAAACCCCTCCGTAAACTCTTCTCCCTTTTACTCTTTTAGCATAAGAAACTGGTATATTTCTTCTTCCTTGAGTAATAAAAACTACTCCCGCTATTATCAAAACAGAAGCTCCGAAAAAGAGAAGGTAAGAAGGTATTTTAGAAGGATCCCAGGTTACAACAAGCTGGCGAATATTATTGGGGAAATCAGATATTATACCGGCAAAAATCAAAAGGGACACGCCGTTTCCTATCCCCTTTTCTGAGATAAGCTCTCCCAGCCACATTAAAAATATAGTTCCTGCCGTAATGGTCACCATAGATCCTATAAGACCGATAAAACCAAGATTTGGTATCACATTTTGACTTTGAAAAAGGGTAAGCATTCCGTATCCTTGCAAAAGAGCTAAAGGAACGGCTAGAAGCCTACCGTACTGGTTAAACTTCTGCTTTCCTGCTTCCCCTTCTTCTTTATATAATTTTTCCAACTGGGGAAATATCATCGTCAAAAGCTGCAGGATAATAACTGATGTAATGTAGGGTCCCAGCCCCAGCATTACAATAGACAGCTTGTCCAAAGCTCCTCCTGTAAAAACATTCAAAAGACCGAAAACCTGAAACTGGTCAAAAAAGCTTCTCAAATTGGCAGCATCAACTCCTGGCATCGGAATATTAGCCATTAATCTAAAGACAGCGAAAGTACCAAGCACAAAAAAAATCTTTTTTCTAAGATCCTTTATTTTGAATATTTGAACTACTTTTTGATACCACATTAAGATATTTCTCCTTCTTTAATAATTTTTTCAGCTGAAGAAGAAAAGAGACAGTTTTTAAACTTTAACTCTTTTTCCAGCTTTCCTCTTGCTAAAACCTTTACTTTTGGAACTCTGCCTTTAATTCTACGAATTATTTTCTTTTTAAGCAAATTTTCAGGAGAAACAACTTCTCCCTCTTTAAAGCTTTTATTTAAAACATCAAAATTAACCTCAACAATGTTTTTTATCACTGTTTTATACCGATATCCCTTCAGTTTGGGATACTTTTTAATAGCTTCTCTGATAATAGGCTGGTATTTCCTAGTCCCGGCCCTAGATTTCTGTCCTTTTATTCCTCTTCCAGAATAAGTTCCTCTTTTTCCTCCCCTGCCTAT
>CAZDXV010000034.1:0-1646 GCA_964509645.1 uncultured Candidatus Saccharibacteria bacterium
TAAGCGCAGGGCCTTCTGGCGACAATAACAGAGACCTCTTTTTTATTCAAAAACTCTTTTACTGTCTTCTGAAACTCTTTTGTTTTTATAGGGTCTATCACTTTAACATTTTTTACCCCGCAAGCTCTAACTATGTTTTCTATCTTAAGCTCTTCTGTATCTTCTCCCATTCCTGTTTTTCCCATTCCAGGATTTGGCTGATGCCCCGTCATAGCAGTAATCCTGTTGTCCATGACAATTACTAAAGCAGAGCTTTTGTTAAAAACGGAATTAATTAAAGCTGGAATTCCGGCATGAAAAAAAGTAGAATCCCCTATAAAAGACACTATTTTCTGATCTGTAGCCTTTCCTATGCCGTGCCCTATGCCCAGAGAAGATCCCATAGAAGACAAATAATCCTGAATGTTATGGGGGTATAAGCCAGAAAGCATATAGCAGCCAATATCCCCTCCGAAAATAGTGTTTTCGGGAACTGCTTTCTTTAAAGCAGAGAAAACAAACCAATAAGAACATCCGCGGCATAACTGGGGAGATCTTCTAGGGATATCTACGGAAAGAACCTTCTTTTTTTTAATTTTCTTTCCTGAAGCTTTAGATAAAGCAGAAAGAACCTTCTCTAAATTTAATTCCCGAGAAACGGGCAGAATATCCTTTCCTAAAACTTTTAAATTACAGTTAATATTTTTGGCTAAAGATTTAACTTCTTTTTCTAAATAGCCCTCAAGCTCCTCTACAATTAAAACCTTATCTAAATCTTTAATAAAGTTTGATACCTTTTTTGAAGCCAAAGGATAAAAAATACCTATCTTTAAGACAGGTATATCCAATTCAAGCTCTTTTAAAGCTTCTTTTACATAAAGATAAGAAACGCCCGAGGCAATAATTCCAAAAGAATTCTTTTTCCCTTCTTTTTTATTCAAATGAGACTTTTCTGAAAAATCTCTTATCTTCTCTATTTTCTCCAGCAGTTCATCTTTCATCTCTAATACCCTGGGAGGCATTGTCACAAACCGATGAGGATCTTTTACAAATTTTCCTTTAGCCTCTCTTTTTAAAACCTTTCCTATTTCAACTGGCATTTTCTGATGAGCTACTCTGGTAGTAGTTCTTAATATAACAGGAACTTTAAACTTCTCGGATACTTTAAAGGCCTCTTTAATAAAATCTTTGGCTTCTTGAGGATCCGCAGGCTCCAATATTGGAATATGAGCCAAATAGGCAAAGGCCCTGGTGTTCTGTTCTGACTGTCCAGAACTCCAGCAAGAAGGATCGTCTGAAACCATTATAACGGTAGGTCCTTTTACTCCCGTATAGACAAAAGGCATTAAAGCGTCAGCAGCTACATTCAAACCGAAATGCTTCATTGAAACCAAGCTTTTCAACCCAGAATAACTGGCTCCCACAGCAGCCTCCAAAGCTACTTTCTCGTTGGTAGAAAACTCAAAGTAAACTCCGTATTCTTTGGCAACTTTACCGAAAATCATTCCCACCTCAGAACTAGGAGTACCGGGATATGCTGAAACAAATTGAACTCCGGCCTCCAAAGCCCCTTGAACTATAGCTTCATTCCCTAATAATATCTTCTTTTCCATATTTTACATAATAGCACAGATACAAGATAAAAAAAAGAAAACCCCTTGTCCTAA
>CAZDXV010000035.1:0-1557 GCA_964509645.1 uncultured Candidatus Saccharibacteria bacterium
GGCAAAGGGACCCAGGCAGAATTGCTTTCAGAGAAGTTTGATTTATACCATTTTGAGACAAGCGGGATTATAGAAAAAGAGATAGAAAAAGCTTCAAAGAACGAATATGTTGAAGAAGAAGGCGAAAAATACTATTTTGACAAGGAAAAAGAACTATGGAAAGAAGGCAAGGTTTGGGATCCTCCTTTTGTTATTCATTTTGTAAAAAAGAAAATTAGATCACTATTCGAAGAAGGAGAAGGAATAGTTTTTTCCGGTTCTCCTCGAACTTCTTATGAAGCTAAAAAAATGGTTCCTTTGCTGAAAGAGACTTATGGATTGGATAATATAAATCTTTTTTTGATTGAAATTTCTCCCGAAGAAACTCTTTTCAGAAATTCTCATAGAAGATTATGCGAGTTGATGAGACACCCCATACTATACACGGAAGAGACAAAAGATCTTTCTATTTGTCCCTTAGACGGTTCCAAGCTTGTTAAAAGAGAGGGCCTGGATGACCCCGAAACTATTAAAGTGAGATTGAAAGAATACAAAGAGAGAACCCTCCCAGTAATTGATTTTTTTAAGGAAAAAAGCATTGAGGTTAAAAAGATAAATGGAGAGCAATCAGTAGCAGGTGTTTTCTCGGATATTTTAAAAGCTTTAGAATGATTACAATAAAAACAGAAAAAGAGATAGCTTTAATGGAGGAAGGAGGGAAGATACTAGCCAAAGTTTTAAAAAGATTAGGAGAGGAGATAAAGCCTGGAATTACCACAGAACACTTAAACAGGGTCGCAGAAGACCTTGTTTTTGAATTAGGAGGAAAGCCTTCTTTTAAGGGATATGAAGGGTTTCCCGCTTCTTTATGTGTTTGTATTAACGAAGAGATAGTTCATTGTCCTCCCTCTAAAAGAAAACTTAAAGAGGGAGATATTGTTTCTGCAGATTTTGGCGTTTTATACAAAGGATATCATACAGATGCTGCCCGTACTTTTCCTGTAGGAGAAGTTTCTCCTGAAACCCAGAGGTTAATAAGAGTTACCAAGAAGTCATTAAAAAGAGCTTTAAGGAAGATAAAGCCCGGAAATACTATAGGGGATATAGGGAATAGTGTTCAGAGATATGTTGAAGATCAGGGTTTTAACGTTGTAAGAGAACTAACAGGGCACGGGATAGGAAAAGAGATTCATGAGGATCCTCAGATATTAAACTACGGTAAAAGACATACGGGAGAGAAGATTGAGAAAGGCATGGTTTTATGTGTAGAGCCCATGGTGACTGTAGGGGACTGGAAAATAAAAAGAATGGATAACGGAGCTTTTAAAACAAAAGACAATTCTCTTTCTTGTCATTTTGAAGATACTATTCTTGTTACAGAAAGAGGTTGTAGGGTGTTGACAGAACTATAATATTATTTTAAACTATATCCAGTACACTGGAACAGGTTTATTCTGTTTTGCTGTGTTGGCAGAACGGAAATGAACCTAAAAAAGGAGGTTTGTCATGACGCGCCAAAGTGTCACAGACGAACAGTACGGGCAGTTTTGCAGAAGATTGGATGATCTGAAGAGGCGT